>JAFSTE010000010.1 GCA_017450645.1 Eubacterium sp. | reverse complement strand
CTATCCATACCGACGCAGGCGAGATTGAGTTTACAGCTAATACTATTATGAAGGTATTTGCTGCAAGCGATAACGCAAATCTTGCAATGCTTGCAAAGGCTATGTACCTTTACGGTCAGGCTGCGGATAACTATTTTGATTAAGGAGGTAAGCACAATGAAAAAATTTGAATACAAAGAACCCGAATTTAAAGTTGTTGTAACCTCCACACAGGATGTTATCACAACCTCTAATCCCGATACTTACAGCTTCGGCGCATTTGAAACAGGTATCAATAGATTAGGCGGTCCGGTAATCGGTCTGTAAAAAAATAAATAAGCTCGCTTCGGCGGGCTTATTTTTTTGTATTAATTACAATAATATATAAGTGCTGAGCGCTTGCAAAATTATATATAATCTGTTATAATATAATGTAAGGCAGACGCCGCAAAAGACTACAACTAACAGGTGACAGTATGCAAAACGGAAGGTCAAAATACATTAAAGACAAGGGTGCTAAATCCGAATCCATTTATATTAAAAATAAGGACGATAATTTTCGCGAGCAGCGTCACTCCTCGCAGGGCGAAAGCTCGGGCGCAGAGGGCTTAAGCGGCAGAGCGCGCTACCTTGAAATGCTTGAGCGCGAGCAGGAAATGAAGGATATACAGGAGCTGCTTGAAGGCAGCACTGCCGAAGAAAGAATGGCAAAGCGCGAGGCTGCCAAAAAAGAGGCGCAGGCTAAGCGTGCGGCTCAGGCAAAAAAGGCAGCGGCAAAGCCCGCCGCAACTCTTAAACTTGCAAAGGGAGTAGAGGGCGGCGCGGTTGCGTTTTCAAGCGATATTGAGGCTAAGCCTCTTGCTAACGAGGACGAGGACGAAAAGGTTTATAAAAAGGTTATTATACGCAACATTATTACCTGCTCGATTTTATGCGTTATCGCGTTTGCGCTGCAGTTTGTAAGCTTTAACCTGCCGCTTGTGCCAAATATGATACGCATGGATTTGTCCGCAATACCCGAGCTGCTTGCCGCTATTTCGTTTGGTCCGATTGCGGGTGCGGCGGTTGTTATAATTAAAAATCTGTTTTATATACTGATTTACGGCAACGCCGTTTTGGCAACGGCAATTTCAAACATAATACTTGACACGTTGTTTGTGGGTATTACAAGCCTTATATTTGTACGCGGACTGTTTTCGCCTATGGCGGTGGAAAGGCGTATGATGGACGAGCGCGAAAGCAGGTTAAGCGAACGCTTTGTTATGATTGTTAAAAGCGGCTTTATAGGCGCGCTGATTACTACGCCGCTGTCGTACCTTACCACGCTTAAAATTGTTTACCCGCTGGTATTCCGTTTGTACTCTGACCAGGGCTACACCGCGGATTATTATATTATGCTTTATAATGACGCGCTGAGGGCGCTTAACACGCACCTGCCGTCGCCGCTTAACGGCTTGATTACCGAAATTACTACGCTGTCTAAGGGCGTGCTTTTATACAACCTGCCGTTAACGTTTGTTAAGCTTATTTTTGTAACGCTGTTTGTAGCCATTGTATTTAAGTGGCTTTGCAAAATACTGTTTTACAAACCGCCCGTTGATCACGATGACCCAAATGCGGTTAAACGGCAATAATTGCCAAGGAGGTTAATATGAAAAACAAATCTTTTATAATTGCGCTTGTTTTTGCTGTTGTAGCGTCGCTTTGCTTTAGTATGGTGGCATACGGCGGCGACACGCCTATTATCCCTATACCGGGGGGCGGCGGCACGTCAAGCACGGGTTCGAGCAGTTCCTCGGACAGCTCGTCCGATTGGGAAACACCTACCGAGTCGCTTAGCGTTTCTACCACCGTGGCGCGTATTTCTATAACAAAATGCACATTTAGCACCATTGCTGCCAAAACCTATACGGGCAAGGCTATTAAGCCCGTACCCACCGTTAAGTACAAGGGTACTAAATTAACAAAAGACAAGCATTTTACGCTTAAGTACAGCGCCAATAAAAAGGTAGGTACTGCCACAGTAACAGTAACGGGTAAGGGTAAATATACCGGCACTAAAAAGCTGACCTTTAAGATTAATCCAAAGGGCACTACAGTAACTAAGGTTACAAGCCCTAAGAAAAAGCAGCTTAAGGTCACCTGGAAAAAACAGACTACCCAGACCACAGGCTACAATCTCAGATACTCTACCTCGTCCGGCTTTAAGAACGCCGATACCGTAACGGTTAAGTCAAACAAGACTACGGTTAGAACTATTAAAAAGCTCAAATCTAATAAGAAGTATTATGTCAGCATCAGGACATACAAAACCGTTAACGGTAAGAAGTATTACTCTACGTGGAGTAAGGCTAAATCAATAAAAGTAAAATAAAAACGGGCGGATATTCCGCTCGTTTTTTAGTTATACGCTGCTGTAAAATTTTGCCTGAAACTCTCTTGACAAGGGGTATTTTATGTGTTATACTTACATTAACAAATGAACAACTATTCATATGTTAGGAGAAATTATGGAAAAAGAACAGAGAAATGTACTTATAAGAATTATTGTTAGCGCAGTGTTATTAATAGCGTTATTAATTACACCTATTAATAATGAAATCCTGCGCCTTGTGTGCTTTTTAGTACCGTACCTTATTATCGGCTACGATGTGCTTTTTGAAGCGGTAGAGGGTATATTTAAGGGCGAGCTGCTCGACGAAAACTTCTTAATGACGGTTGCAACTATCGGCGCGATTGTTATTGCGTTTACGCGCTCCGGTAGCTACACCGAAGCGGTGTTCGTAATGCTGTTTTATAAGGTTGGCGAGCTGTTTGAGGACATCGCCGTTGATAAGAGCAGGAGCAGCATTACCGCGCTTATGGATATCCGCCCCGACTCCGCAAATCTTAAGACGGACGACGGTATTAAAACTGTGTCGCCCGATACTGTTGAGGTCGGCAGCCTTACCGTCGTTTCCGCAGGCGAAAAAATTGCGCTCGACGGCGTTGTAGTAGAGGGTAGCACCTCGCTCAACACCAGCGCGCTGACGGGCGAGAGCATACCGCGCGATGTCAGCGTCGGGGACGAGGTTTTCAGCGGCAGCGTAAACCTTAGCTCCACAATTACAGTTAAAACTACTAAGCCGTTCGGTGCTTCGACAGCATCAAAAATTCTTGACTTGGTTGAAAATGCTGCGCAGAAAAAGGCAAAGAGCGAGCAGTTTATCACCCGTTTTGCAAGGGTTTACACGCCCGTTGTGTGCGTGCTCGCGCTTATGATTGCGGTGCTTCCGCCCGTTATTCTTATGCTCACAAGCAAGGACGCGCAGTGGAGCGAGTGGATTTACAGAGCGCTTACCTTCCTTGTAATCAGCTGTCCGTGCGCGCTCGTAATAAGTATTCCGCTTAGCTTTTTCGGCGGTATCGGAGCGGCGAGCAGAAAGGGCGTGCTTGTAAAAGGCTCGGTATATCTTGAAAACCTGTCAAAGACGGGCACAGTGGTTTTTGACAAGACGGGAACGCTCACCAAGGGCGAATTTGAAGTGAACGAAATCATCCCCGTAAACGGTTTTGATAAGGGTGAAGTTTTGCGCTACGCGGCATATGCAGAGGCGTACTCCTCGCACCCAATCAGCACGAGTATCAAGAACGCTTACGGCGAGGATATTGACGAGGGCGCGGTGTCGTCCGTTAAAGAGGTCAGCGGCAAGGGCGTTACAGCCATCGTTGACGGAAAGAATATTGCTGTCGGTAACTTTGCGCTGATGCAGGATGTCGGCGCGATGGCTGACCAAATTGACAGCGTTAAAACCGTTGTTTACCTTGCGGTTGACGGCGTGTATGCGGGTTGTATCACTATATCCGACACGCTCAAGGACGGCGCGAAGGAAGCCATAGAGCAGCTTAAAAAGCAGGGCGTAACTAATACCGTAATGCTCAGCGGCGACAAAGCCGAGGTGGCAAAAGAAATAGCCGCCGAAATCGGCATAAACAGCGCTTACGGCGGACTTCTGCCTCAGGACAAGGTGGAAACGGTTGAACAGCTTCTGCAGCAAAAGAGCAAAAACGAAATGCTTGCCTTTGTCGGCGACGGCATTAACGACGCGCCCGTTCTTACGCGTGCGGACTTGGGTATCGCTATGGGTGCGCTCGGCTCGGACGCTGCGATTGAAGCGGCTGATATCGTGCTTATGGACGACGACCCGCGCAGCATTTCAAAGGCTATTACAATCTCTAAGAAATGCATTAAAATCGTGTACGAAAATATCGGTTTTGCAATCGGCGTAAAGGTGCTTTGCCTGCTGCTCGGTGCGCTCGGTATTGCGAATATGTGGCTTGCAATCTTTGCAGATGTCGGCGTAATGGTACTCGCCGTCTTAAACGCAATACGCTGCCTGAAAATTCGGAATTCGGAATTAATGTTACTCGCTACGCTCGGACAATAAACTGTCCACTGTTCACTATCCACTATCCACTAAAAAAAGAGCCGTCAGGCTCTTTTTTTAATCGGGATATCCGTTTGGATTTGTTGACTGCCAGCGCCAGGAGTCCTCGCACATTTCCTCGAGTCCGCGCTCTGCCTTCCATCCAAGCTCTTTTAATGCTTTCGCCGGGTCGGAATAGCAGGTTGCGATGTCGCCGGGACGGCGTGGCTTGATTGTGTACGGAATCTTGACTCCGCTTGCCTTTTCAAACGCCTTTACTACGTCGAGCACGCTGTATCCGATGCCCGTGCCGAGGTTGTAGATGAACAGTCCGCTTTCGCCGCGTACCTTTTCTACCGCCTTAACGTGACCGAGCGCCAGGTCAACAACGTGAATGTAGTCGCGCACGCCCGTTCCGTCGGGTGTGTCGTAATCGTCACCGAACACGCCGAGCTCCTCGCGCTTGCCGATAGCCACCTGCGTGATGTACGGCATAAGGTTGTTCGGGGTACCGTTGGGGTCCTCGCCCATTGTGCCGCTCTTGTGAGCGCCGATGGGGTTGAAGTACCTTAACAGGCATACCGACCATTCGCTGTCAGACGCGTAAAGGTCCTTGAGCATACACTCGATTATGTACTTCGTTCTGCCGTACGGGTTGGTAACGCCGCCTACCTGCATATCCTCGGTAAGGGGCGAAATATTATTCATACCGTAAACGGTTGCAGAGGAGGAGAATACAATCTTTTTGCAGCCGTTCTTGCGCATAACGTTAAGCAGCACAAGTGTGCCCGTAACGTTGTTATCAAAGTATTCAAGCGGCTTTTCGCAGCTTTCGCCAACCGCCTTAAGCCCTGCAAAATGTATGCACGAGTCAATATCCTCGTTATCAAACACCTTTTGCAGACCCTCGGCGTCCCTGATATCACATTCGTAAAACGGAAAATCCTTGCCGACGAGCGCTTTAATTCTGTCGTAAGACGATTTTTTGCAGTTGTAAAGATTATCAACAACAACGATGTCAACACCGCTGTTAATAAGCTCAACACAGGTGTGCGAGCCGATATAACCAAGTCCGCCTGTTACTAATACTGACATAATAATTTCTCCTTCGTCAAAATTAGCTATTAGCTTACAGCTTGTAGCTAACAGCTTAATGGTGGACTTCGTCCACACCTGAATATACGGGCAGGCGCAGAGACCTGCCCCTACAATTAGTTGTAGGTATATTGTTTGTAGGGGAGGGTCTCTGTGCCCTCCCAATTATTGTTTGAGCGCAGCGAGTAACCAAAAGCTAACAGCTATGAGCTATAAGCTATTGGCTATTAAGCCGCTTGCGGCTTAATAAGCTTTGCCCCAGTACAGCATATGCTTTGCGGGCTTGCCGCAGCACACGCAGGTGTCGCTGAGGTTTTCCTGCTCAAACGGGATACAGCGTGAGCCGACGCCCGTAATCTCTTTAACCTTATCCTCGCATTCCTCGCTGCCGCACCACATAGCCTTTACAAAGCCGTCGCCGTTTTCTTCGAGCGCCTTTGTAATGTCGTCAAGCGATTTTGCGGTATATGTTCTGTTTTCTCTGTTTTGAAGCGCCTTTTCGTAAATTCCGCTGCGTACCTCTTCGAGCTTCTGAAGGATTACGCTCTCAACCTCGTCGAGCGATACAACAGTCTTTTCTCTGTTGTGACGGGTTACGACTACGCACTGATTGTTCTCTATATCCTTAGGACCGAGCTCTACACGAACCGGAACGCCCTTCATCTCGTACTCGGCGAACTTCCAGCCCGGCGAGTTGTCAGAGTCGTCAATCTTAGCGCGGCAGACCTTAGCGAGTCTGTCCTTAAGCTCGTTTGCCCTTTCGAGCACGCCCTCCTTGTGCTGTGCAATCGGCACAACAATCGCCTGAATAGGTGCAACATCGGGCGGAAGTACAAGACCGTTGTCGTCGCCGTGAGTCATAATGATAGCGCCGATAAGTCTTGTAGTCATACCCCAGGAGGTCTGGTGCGGGTAAGTGAGCTGGTTCTCTTTATTAGAATACTGAATATCGAACGCTCTTGCAAAGCCGTCGCCGAAATAGTGGCTTGTGCCTGCCTGCAGCGCCTTGCCGTCGTGCATAAGCGCCTCTATACAATAGGTGCGCTCAGCGCCTGCAAACTTGTCGCTCTCGGTCTTTTGACCCTGAACTACGGGAATTGCAAGATACTTCTGGCAAAATTCGGTATATACGCCGAGCATTCTCTCGGTTTCTTCGATAGCTTCCTCAGCAGTTGCGTGAAGGGTGTGGCCCTCCTGCCATAAGAACTCTCTTGAACGCAAAAACGGTCTTGTCGTCTTTTCCCATCTTACAACCGAAACCCACTGGTTGTAGAGCTTAGGCAAATCCCTGTGCGAGTGAACAACATTTTTAAAATGCTCACAAAACAGCGTTTCGCTCGTCGGGCGAACGCAAAGCCTTTCCTCTAATTTCTCGCTGCCGCCGTAGGTTACCCACGCACACTCGGGCGCGAAGCCCTCAACATGGTCCTTCTCCTTCTGGAGAAGCGACTCGGGGATGAACATAGGCATACAAACATTTTCGTGACCCGTAGCCTTGAACATCGAGTCAAGAATTCTTTGGATATTCTCCCATATAGCATAGCCGTAAGGGCGTATAACCATACATCCCTTAACGCTTGTGTATTCGATTAATTCAGCCTTTTTGCATACATCTGTGTACCACTTGGCAAAATCCTCGTCCATTGATGTGATGGAGTCAACCATCTTTTGCTGTTTAGCCATAAAAATCTCCTTATTAAGTAGCATATAGCTTATTTTCAGTGTAATATTATATACTATTTTAGCGGTGATGTAAACAACTAAATACTATATTGAATAAAAATTATGTATAATATGTAATTTTTGTTGAATTAAAACAGTTTTTGTAATATAATTTAAAACTGTATTATTGTTTGGAAGTGATTGTATGGATAATAATTATAACACCGACATAAAAAAACCTGCCGAGCAATACACCGAAGAGGAGCGTATTGCCGTTAAATACAGGTTTTTAAGGGATAAAATTCTGTTCCACTTTGAAAGGGGCAGCCGCTATCTGTTAATATCTAAAATAGTGGCAGCCGTTTTGTTTCTGGCGTTTACTGTTGCAGGCATAGCAATAAGCCACCGCACATCGCGCGGGGAGCTGTGGCTGCAGGTGTGGGTGCTGGCAATATTCTTTAATGTTACGGTTTTTGTTATTGCAGATTACACCAAATACTTGATAGAGTCAAAGGTTATACCTTATCTTAAGGACGACGAACAGATTGAATTTGGCGAATATGACATTTTTCTTGAAGATATTGACGGCGAGTCGGACGACGAGGAGGACTGATTTATGAAAAATATTCTTGCTATTTTTAGACGCGATTTTAAGAAAATATTTACTAACTCAATGGCGATTATTCTCGCTGTCGGTATTGCAGTCATACCCTCGCTGTATGCATGGTTTAACATTTTTGCAAACTGGGACCCGTACGGCTCGACGGGCAATATGCAGATGGCTGTAATAATCGAGGACGAGGGCTATATCTTTAAGGATATCGAAATCAATGTCGGCGCGGAGATTGAGTCTAACCTTAAAGCAAACGATTTGATTGACTGGCAGTTCGTTGGTAAAAAAGAGGCGCTTAACGGTATTAAAGCCGGCAAATATTATGCCGCAGTCGAGATACCCAAGGGCTTTTCGGAGTCGCTGACAAGCATCGTTACATCTGATTTTAAGCAACCCCAAATTAAATATTACGCTAACGAAAAGAAAAACGCGATTGCAACAAAAATCACCGACAAGGTCGTTCAGACCATACAGCAGGAGGTTAACGAATCCTTTGTAACTACGGTTATAAATGTTGTAAGCTCACTTATGGATGTTGTTGCCGAAGCAACCGAAAACGGGGCTGTTGACAGCTTCAGCGGCCTTGAGTCAAAGCTTCGCAGCGCAAGCGATTCAATATCGAGCGTCCAAAAAACAGTGGACAGCTTCGGAAGTCTTGTGGAAGCAGCGGACAGCCTTTCGGGTATTATCGACAGCGAAAAGCTCAAGGAGCTTGCCCAGGCTACGGAGGAGTTAACTAAGGACGGCAAGGATTTAACCGTTGTTATTAAGGACAGCGTTGACTCGCTGACCTCGACGGTAGATAAAACGCTTGACACCGTCGGCGACGGTCTTGCTGACGCGGCACAGGTTATTGATACCGCAGCAAAAAGCGAAAAGATTGATGATGTTAAGGAAAAGCTTGCACGGGTAAGGGTAAAGCTTACGAAGTACCTTACGCTTCTCGAAACGCTCAGGAATACGCTCGATACTATACAGCAATTTCTGCCAAAACCGCTCAGAGCGCTTGACAGGCTGATAAATAAGAATAATCAAAAAATCGAAAAGCTTAACAATATTATCTCGCTTATCGAAAAGGCAGAGAGTAAACCCGTCAGCTCTGATTTAAAGGCGATTGCCGCAAAAATCAACGCCGTTAACTCGGAAATCGATACAATGCAAACGGATTACAAAAACGATGTTCAGCCCGTTGTTAACAACACGCTGACCTCGCTTATTAACACGCTTGATGTTACGGGCTCGCTCATTGCCGATTTAAGCGGCAACGCTCCTGATTTGCAGGCTGCCGAAAAATCACTCGAAAGCACTGCAAAGAGCGGCGACGACCTTGTAAGAGCTATCAATAAGCTGCTTAACGGCATTAAAGGCGAGCTTAACGAGCTTGCGGATAAAATTGAGGGACTCGGCGACAGCGAGATGTTTAACACGCTTAAAAATCTTGCCAGCACAAACTCCGAAAAGATGGGCGAATTCCTTGCCTGTCCGGTGCTTGTGGATACCGACAAGGTCTACGGTATAGAAAACTACGGCTCGGCTATGGCGCCGTTTTACACCACGCTTGCAATTTGGGTTGGCTCAATGATACTTATTGCCGTACTCAAAACAAATGTTAAGAAAAAGAAGGAAATCGGACCTAATGTAAAAATGCATGAGGCGTATTTCGGCAGAATGATTACCTTTGTGCTGTTTGCAATTACGCAGGGACTGATTATCTGCGCGGGCGATTTGTACTTCCTTAAGATACAGTGTTACCACCCCGCCAAATTCCTGCTTGCGGGAGTGTTTGCCGCCTTTGTGTTCTCGATATTCATATACTCGCTAACTTACACCTTCGGCGACATAGGCAAGTCGATAGGAATTATTATGCTCGTTGTCCAGATAGGCGGCTCGGGAGGTACCTTCCCGATAGATGTTTGTCCGAGCTTCTTCAGGGCGCTGCACCCGTATCTGCCGTTTACATTTTTGGTAAACGCTATGAGGGAGTGCGTATGCGGTACATATTCTAACGACTACTGGATTGACCTGCTTAAGCTGTCGGCATATATCGGCGTTGCGCTTGTAATAGGTCTTGGTGTTAAATTTATGGTTAAAAAGCCTATCCGCTTTTTTGAAAAGCAGGTCGAAAAAACAGATTTATTCTAACCATAAATATATAGATAAAGTATTGAAAAATTTTGTTTTAGTGATATAATATAGATTTAGAATTATGAAAAAGGGGGTATGAGTATGACGATTTCTCCTATAGCGGCGAAGCTGGATTTAGGTGCTGAGCTTGCAAAGGAGCTTAGTATCGAAGAGGCTTTCAGCTTTACGGTTGCAGGGCATACCATATCTGTTGACGAGGGCACGGTGGTGTCGTGGGCTATTATCCTGGTTATGACGGTTTTAGCGCTGATACTTACGCGTAACCTTAAGGTCGAGGGTGAGATTTCAAGGCGACAGGCTATCCTGGAGCTTGTGTACGAAAAGGGCGAGGATTTCTTTAAAAATCTTATGACTCCTAAGACATATGATTTTATCCCCTGGCTTATGAGTATGACGCTGTTTATCGGTATATCGAATATGATAGGCATCTTAGCTCCGTCGTTCTTCGGAATATTTAAGTTTGAAAACGAAACGGCTCAGGAGATATTTACGGCGCTCGGCTCGCTTAAACCGCCTACTAAGAGTATGCAGGTTACGGCGGCTATGGCGATAACGAGTATCGTTATTGTCGAGTATGCAAATATCCGCGACAAAGGCCTGTTCGGTCGTATTAAGGCTTATACTAAGCCGATATGGATTATCACGCCGATTAACATTCTTGAGCTTATAACAAAGCCGCTTTCGCTTTGTATGCGACTTTTCGGTAATGTGCTTGCTGCGTTCACGATTATGGAGCTTATCAAGATTGTTACAAGAAATACGATTTTGCCGATGGTATTCAGTATGTATTTCGACTTGTTTGACGGCGGCTTGCAGGCGTATATCTTTGTGTTCCTGACCTCGCTCTATCTTGCCGAGGCTACCGAGGAAGAAGAGGAAGAGCCGAAACCTAAGAAAGATAAAAAAGGCCGTTTGAAGCGTAAAGCTAAAGCAAATTAAGAATAATAAATTATATATTAATGGTGAGCTTCGCTCACACTCATAATAATTAAGTAATAATTGTAAAAGGAGATAAACATTATGGGACTTATCGCAATTGGTGCAGGTATTGCAGTATTAGTAGGTATCGGTGCAGGTATCGGTATCGGTATGGCAACCAGCAAAGCTGTTGAAGGTATCGCTCGTCAGCCGGAGGCTTCGGGTAAAATCCAGACAGCGCTTATCCTCGGCGGCGCGCTCGCAGAGGCTACTGCTATTTACGGTCTTATCGTAAGTATTCTTATCATATTTATGCTTAAATAAGAAAACCTAAACTTATTGAAAGGACACGCAGTAAATGTTAAAGTTTGACTGGAACATATTATTCACCTTTGTCAATCTTATAATCTTTTACCTGCTTATGAAAAAGTTCCTTTTTGGCAGAATCAAAAAGGTAATGGACGAGCGCAAGGCGCTTATTCAAAAGCAGTTTGACGACGCGCAGGAAACAGCTGATAAGGCTGACGAAAAGCTTGCGGATTACGAGGAAAAGATTGCAAATGTCGAGGCTGAGGGCGAGGAGATTATCGCCGAGGCTAAGGACAACGCAAAGGCTGAATACGATAAAATTATTCAGAGAGCCGAGCAGGATGCCAAGGCTCTTAAAGCCGACGCTCAAAAGCAGATTGCACAGGAGACCGAGAGCGCACGCCGCGAAGCACGCGAGCAGATTGCCGCTCTTGCTATGCAGGCTGCCGAAAAGGTTGTCGGCGCAAATGTTAGCGCTGAAACTGACAGCGACATTTTTGACGAGTTTTTAAAAGAAAGCAGTGAAGATTAATGGTTCAGAAAATGGATGAATACATCGCTTCGCTGCTATCGGCAAATGTCAGCGACAGCGATATCGAAAAAACACAGCAGATTATTGCCACAGCCTCAGAGGTTGAGGAAATTCTCGACAGCCCCTCCGTTCCCGCAGAGGAAAAGGAGACGGCTATTAACGAGCTTTTTCCAAACGCAATAAGAAAAACTATGCTCCAAATCAGTGAGGATATGCAGGTTTCGTCCTTTGACGAAATTGCAAAGGCATACCTCGTTGAGCTTGATAAAAAGAACAATATTATGAACGCGGTAGTAACCTGCGTTAACGAGCCTTCGGCGGAGCAGCTTGAGGGCTTAAAGGCGTTTGTCTGTAAAGAGACGGGCGCTGCGGAAGCTAAGATTGATATTGTTAAGGACGCTTCGCTCCTCGGCGGATTTATTATTGATGTCGGCGGCAAACAGTACGACCGCTCGCTCAGGGCAAAGCTCAGGAGCATTAAAGAGAGCGTCGAAGCTAACGCAGTTAAGAATAATATTGACGCAAGCGGTATTATCTCTATTCTTAAAGAGGATATTAAAGACTTCGAGTTTGAAACAAAGGGCGAGGAAATCGGTACCGTTATCAGCGTAGGTGACGGTATTGCCACAATCCACGGGCTCGACAGCGTTATGTACGGCGAGATTGTTATCTTCGAGTCCGGCGTTAAGGGCATGGTTCAGGATATCAAAAAGAACACTGTGGGCTGTATCCTTTTCGGCTCGGACGACGATATTTCGCAGGGCTCAAGGGTTAAGCGCTCGCACAGAAAGGCCGGCGTTCCCGTAGGCGAAGGCTTTATCGGCAGAATTGTTAACGCGCTCGGCGAGCCGATTGACGGCAAGGGCGACATTACGGCGGACGATTACCGCCTCGTTGAGCAGCCCGCGCCATCTATCGTAGACAGAAAGTCGGTTTCTAAGCCGCTTGAAACGGGTATTCTCGCTATCGACTCGATGTTCCCGATAGGCAGGGGACAGCGTGAGCTTATTATCGGCGACAGACAGACGGGTAAAACCTCTATCGCGCTTGATACTATCCTTAACCAGAAGGGCAAAGACTGTATCTGTATCTATAACGCAATCGGTCAGAAGGCGTCCACCGTTGCTAAGCTTGTGGGCGACCTCGAAAAGCACGGCGCGCTCGATTACACAATCGTTGTATGCGCTACTGCGGCTGACCCTGCGTCACTTCAGTATATTTCGCCGTATTCGGCAACAGCTATAGCCGAGTACTTTATGTATAAGGGCAAGGACTGCCTTATCGTATACGACGACCTCAGCAAGCACGCTGTAGCTTACCGTGCGATTTCGCTCCTGCTCGAAAGACCTCCCGGACGAGAGGCTTACCCCGGCGATGTATTCTATCTGCACTCAAGACTTCTTGAGCGCTCCAGCCGTCTTACTCCCGAGCTCGGCGGCGGCTCAATCACCGCGCTGCCTGTTATTGAAACTCAGGCGGGCGACGTTTCGGCATATATTCCCACTAATGTTATTTCGATTACCGACGGCCAGATTTATCTTGAGTCCGACCTGTTCTTCAGCGGACAGCGTCCTGCTGTAAATGTAGGTCTTTCGGTATCGCGTGTTGGTGGTGCAGCACAGACAAAGGCTATGAAAAAGGCTGCGGGCTCGCTGCGTGTTGACCTTGCACAGTTCAGGGAAATGGAGGTATTTACACAGTTCTCCTCAGACCTTGACGACGAAACCAAGGCGCAGCTGCAGTACGGCAAGGGACTTATGGAGCTGTTAAAGCAGCCCCTCGGTAACCCGATGTCTATGGCTCACCAGGTAATTACGCTTGTTGCGGCTATCGCAAAGCGCTTTGCAGATGTGCCGATTAACGAGCTTAAGGCTTATCAGGGCGAGCTGCTCAGCTATTTCGACGAAAACTACAGCGAGATTGTAGACGAAATTCAGACCGAGCAAAAACTCGACGATGAGCTTAAGGAGAAGATTCTTAAGGCAGTAGATAGCTTTAAAAAATGATGAATTATAAATGATTAATTATGAATTAATGGTGGACGCTGTCCACACCTGATTATAAAATGGGTGTGAGCGGAGCTCACCCGAAATTCATAATTCATAATTATTAATTCATAATTATTCGGAGAAATTATGGCTAATGCAAGAGAAATTCAGGGCCGTATGAAGTCGATTAAGGACACTATGAAAATCACCAACGCTATGTATATGGTGTCCTCGTCTAAGCTTCAGAAGGCTCGCAGGGATTTAAAAAATACAGAGCCGTATTTCTATCTCATTCAGGACTCGCTTGCAAAAATTCTTGACAGGCGTCCCGACGCAGGCAGCAGCTTTTTTGATAAGCGCGAAAACAAAAAGGGCAAGGAAAGAACGGTCGGTTATCTTGTAATTACCGCGGATAAAGGACTTGCCGGCGCTTATAACCATAATGTTATTAAGCTTGCCGAAAAATGCGTTCTCGACGAAGAAAACGATAAGCTGTTCGTTGTAGGTCAGCTCGGACGCCACTATTTTGAGCAAAAGGATATTGATATCGACATCAATTTTAAATACACCGCTCAAAATCCCACTATGAACAGGGCGAGAAATATTGCGGGCAAGCTCACCGAGCTGTTTGAAACGGGCGAGATAGATGAGCTTTATGTAATATATACAAAAATGGTCAACTCTATGACTGTTGAGGCGGTCAGCCAGCGCCTTCTTCCGCTTACGGAGGAAAGGATTGAGATGCAGGATAACGAGCTTGTTGAGCATTACGAAAACTGCGCGTTTTTACCCGACGCAAAAACGGTGTTTAACAAGATTGTGCCCGACTATATCACCGGCTTTATTTACGGTGCGCTAGTTGAGTCATACTGCAGCGAGCACAATGCCCGTATGATGGCTATGCAGACCGCTACCGACAGCGCACAGACTATGATTAGAGAGCTGTCCATCCAGTATAACCGCGCGCGTCAGGCGGCAATTACTCAGGAGATTACCGAGGTTGTTGCGGGCGCGAGGTCAAAGAAAAAGTAATACCTTCTGAAAGGTGTAATAATATGAGCTTTGGAAAAATTGTTCAGGTAATGGGACCTGTTGTCGATGTAAAATTCGACGGCACTCTCCCTAAAATTAAAGACGCACTTGAGGTGCAAAACGGCGATAAAAAGGCTGTTATGGAGGTTGCCCAGCATATCGGCTCGGGTATGGTAAGGTGTATTATGCTTGCCGCATCCGACGGTCTTTATAAGGATATGCAGGTCGAGGCAACGGGTGACGCTATTAAGGTGCCTATCGGCGAAAAGACGCTCGGCAGACTCTTTAATGTTGTCGGCGAAACTATCGACGACCTCGAAAACCTTGATAACGAGGAGCATTGGTCTATTCACCGCCGTCCCCCTGCATTTGAGGAGCAGTCCTCAGAGGTAGAAATTCTTGAAACGGGTATTAAGGTTATTGACCTGCTCACCCCGTACCAAAAGGGCGGTAAAATCGGCCTTTTCGGCGGTGCGGGCGTAGGTAAAACCGTACTTATTCAGGAGCTTATCACTAATGTCGCAACTCAGCACGGCGGATATTCTATCTTTACCGGCGTAGGTGAGCGTTCGCGTGAGGGTAACGACCTTTGGAACGAGATGAAGGAGTCGGGCGTTATCAATAAGACCGCGCTTGTGTTCGGTCAGATGAACGAGCCGCCCGGAGCGAGAATGCGTGTTGCGGAAACCGGTCTTACAATGGCGGAGTATTTCCGTGATAAAGAGCATCAGGATGTGCTGCTTTTCATTGATAATATTTTCAGATTTATTCAGGCGGGCAGTGAGGTTTCGTCACTTCTCGGAAGAATGCCGTCAGCCGTAGGTTATCAGCCTACCCTTGCTACCGACCTTGGCGAGCTGCAGGAGAGAATTACATCTACCAAAAACGGCTCTATCACTTCGGTTCAGGCGGTTTATGTACCAGCCGACGACCTTACCGACCCGGCGCCTGCTACTACTTTCGCGCACCTCGACGCTACTACCGTACTTTCGAGAAAGATTGTTGAAAAGGGTATTTACCCCGCTGTTGACCCGCTCGAGTCTAACAGCCGTATTCTCGAGGAGGACACCGTAGGTCACGAGCATTATACCGTTGCGCGTCAGGTTCAGGAGTATCTCCAAAAGTATAAGGAGCTGCAGGATATTATCGCAATTCTCGGTATGGAGGAACTCTCCGACGAGGATAAGCTCGCTGTTCACAGAGCGAGAAGAATTGAGCGTTTCCTTTCGCAGCCGTTCCATGTTGCAGAACAGTTTACCGGTCTTGACGGTAAGTATGTACCGCTTAAGGAGTCAATCCGCGGATTTAAAGCTATCGTTGACGGCGAGGTTGACGATTTGCCCGAGGCAGCGTTCTTTAACGTCGGCACTATTGACGACGCTGTTGAAAAGGCTAAGACGCTGTAATTTTAAGGTGATTATATGAACACTTTTAAACTTAAAATAGTATCCTCGCGCAGGGTGTTTTTTGAGGGCGACTGCGTGCAGCTTGTTTTGCCGATAGCGGACGACGGCTTAAAGGGCTTTCTTGCCCACCATGAAAATGTGGTCGCGCCGATTGAGTTTGGCGAGATGAAAATTACGCCCGCCGAGGGCGACGAGATTTTCGCCTTTATCGGCAGCGGGTTTATAGAGTTTTTCGACAATACCGCAACCGTTGTGTGCATTTCCTGCCAGCGCCCCGAGGAGATTGACAGGGAGCGTGCTCAGGAAGCTAAGGAAAGAGCGGAGGAGGAGCTTCGTCAGAAGCAGTCGATTTACGAATACCACCGCTCGGTTAACGACCTTGCCCGCGCGATGGAAAGACTTAAAATTAAAAACAGACACGAGATATAAAAAACCGCAGAATAATCTGCGGTTTTTTTAGTGGACAGTAGATAGTGTACAGTGGACGGTTAATTGTTCGAGCGAAGCGAGTAACCGAAAATCCGATTTCCGAATTCCGAACTCCGAATTCAGTTCTTAGGTAATATTAATGTTTTTAAATACTCCTTTTGCTCGGGAGTAATGCGGTAGCTTTCGCGCGCTTTTTGGATAGCCTTTTTGTGCGTCCATTCGTCGAGCTTTCGGTTTTCGATATACTTTATCGCGGTGTCGTACTGCTTTGCAAGCGCGGTCGCGAAATACCAAGCCGCCATCATATTTATATAGTATTTGTCGCTGCGTATTGCCGCGACTTTTTTCATATATTCCTCGTCAAAATCGTCGTCGAGGTAATGCTCCATAAGCATACCGACACCGAAGCGTACGGTGTATTCTTCGTCGCTTTTTAGCCACTTGTCAATGTAGGGCAAAAGCTCGGTTTTGTGCTTTTTGAACACCTTCGGGCTCATCTGGTCGCAGGTTGCCCAGTTGTTAACATAGGGCAAAAACTCCACTACGCGCTTTATGCAGGTGTCGAAGTCCTTTTCGAGCGAGATTATAAACGCGTGCAGCTGGTTTTCGTCAAAATATTCGTGCGGCAGCTCGTCTAAAAATTCGTTTTTAATATCGGATTTTGCGAGCTCCTTCGCGTAAGCCCTTAGCTGCGGCGTACGCACGCCGATAAAGTAATCCTTGCTGACTGTAGGGATTAACTTCGACTGAAAATCACGGTACTCGCTGTCCTGCAGTTCGTACAGCCTATCTGTAATCTCTTTCATTATTCAATCCAAATCGGGTTTGTGAACGCCCAGAACAGCTCGCTTGCAGTTTCGGGTGCGGTAGCGTTTCTCGCAGAGAGTACCTGTGACTCGGCGATACTGAATACCTTTTTAAATACGGGCTTAAGCTTGTAATCTATTTCAGCCCTTACATAGCCCTTTTCGCGCACGCCGAAATGAGCCTCATACTCTCTTTCAAATCCGCTTGCCTTGTGCTCGTGCACGAGCTTATCGTTATTATAAACTCTTAAAATAAATCCGGGCATAAGCTTAGTAGCTTTAACGATACCCGTTGCAGCGCCGTCAAGCTTAACAGTGTCGCCGACCTGCGCGTCCTCAACGGAAAGGTAAATCATAGAGGTGTTCGGTCTGCTTGTAACAACGCTTCTTCCTTCTTTAAGCGCTTCTAAAACATCGTCAGCCTTGTTGCTCTTTGCGTGAACGATAGTGGTCGGAGCGGCAAGCAGGTCAACGCCCGCGTAGTTCCTGTGGAAGTCCGAACCGCCTACTGCAGCAATCCTTTTGCCCTCGTCGAGCTTTTTAACCCACCACTTCAGGTTCTTAACATTGTCGGTGTGCTGAATAGTGTTCCACACCTCAACGCAGTCCATATCAAAGTCGTCGATATCGAGCCTGAACGGGCAGTTAGAGCAAAACGGGTGGTTTACGCTGATTATACCGCCGTTCTTTTTAGCCTTTTTAGTAATCTTTTTATAAGCGTCAAGGTCGCTGAGGTCGTAGGGCTTATCGTCCTTGATAACGGTGCCCCATACATTTACATGACCGTTTTCGCCGGTCACTTCCTCGCCCTGAATAACCTGCAGACCGTCGCTTGAATAATTCTCCTCAACGGTGTTGTAGTTGTGGTCGGTAATGATTATCCAGTCGAGCCCGAGCTTTTTGCACTTCTCGATAAGCTCATACTGATGATAATGTCCGTCGGAATTAGTGGTATGCAGATGAGTGTCGCCTTTTAGCCATCTTCTTTGCATAAATTTACCCTCCAAAAATTAGTTGTACCCATTATAGCATATTATACAAATAATATCAATGTATATATAATATTGACAATTAGTAGAATTTTTACTACAATTATGTCTATGAGAGTAATTGAATTTACCGCTTCCAAAGCGGACGACGGCGTAAGGATAAGGGATTATCTGCGTGCTTTCGGCGTGTCGTCGTCGCTTTTAACGAAACTGAAAAATACAGAAAACGGAATTACCAAAAACGGCGAATTTGCAAGGACTATCGACATTTTAAGCGAGGGCGATGTGCTTAGAATAGCTATAGAAAACAGCGGCAAAATGCCTGAACCTGCAGCGCTCGACGTCGAGGTTGTGTACGAGGACGAGGATGTAATTGTACTCAACAAGCCACCTTTTATGCCCGTTCACGAAAGCAGAAATCACCTCGGCGATACGCTCTCTAACTTCGTTTCTTATCATTTAAAAGACGGCGGCGCCTTTCGCGCGGTGTTCCGCCTTGACCGCGACACAAGCGGACTTGTGCTTGTTGCAAAAAACGAGCTTGCGGCTTCTAAGCTCGCGGGGAAAATCGACAAGGACTACTATGCGCTTGTTACGGGAACGGTAGAAGAAAGCGGCACCGTTGACGCGCCGATTGCGCGATGCGGCGACAGTATAATTAAACGCCGCGTTGACGATAACGGCGAGAAAGCCGTTACGCATTATGAGCTTATCGGGCACTACGGCGGCAATACGCTGCTGAAATTCAAACTCGAAACGGGCAGAACGCACCAAATAAGGGTGCATATGGCGCATATCGGACACCCGCTCGCAGGCGACAGCCTTTACGGCGAGGAAACCGCCTTGATTAACCGCCAGACGCTTCACTGTAAGGACATATATTTTACGCACCCCGTAACGGGCGAAGATATGCACATATCGTGCGAGTTTGCACAGGATATAAAAAACTGTTTGAGCGAAGCGAGTAACTGATTTGGCGCCCCTGCTAAGGGGAGCTGTCACGAAGTGACTGAGGGGTGGTCATCTTGCTTTTAGATTATCTTAAAACAAATGACCATCCCTCCACCGCAAGCGGTCCCCCTCCCTTTGGCAAGGGAGGCAACAAGGATTGGAGGATTAATTATGCCTGCATTTGCAACGCATTATATATTTTTAAAAGAGCTTGAGGATGAGCTAAGGTCAATGGCTGACTTTGATTTTGACCCAAAGGTCGGCGGCGTAGGCTGCCAGGGGCCTGACGTATTTTTGTTTCACAGGCTTTATCCGCCTTTTAAGGTGTACAAATCGCTGTTCGGCATATCTTCAAAGCTGCACCGCTCAAAGCCTGAAAAAATCTTTAACGCGTTTTGCGACTATTTAAAGCTCACCCAAAATCGGGATATCGCAAAGTCGTATATCTACGCGTTTATACTGCATTATTCGCTCGACCGCAACTGCCACCCGTATGTTTACGCGCGCCAGGACGAGATTGTAGACAGCTCGAAGCACGCTAATCCGCTTGCGGCGCATAATCAGGTTGAGCACGCAGTCGATACATATCTGCTTTATAACCGCATGGGTATATACCCGCCGTCAATCTTTACGCCGAGCGAAACCTTTACCGCCGACGACTTTGCTATCGACGAGATTGCAAGGCTGTTGCAATTTGTTGTAAGGCGCGTTTGCGATAAGGATTTGGAGTTTAAAGAAGTGCGCCGCGCGATAACCGATACCGCTTCGCTGCAGGATACGCTCGCCGACAAAAACGGGGGCGCGAGCCGACTTGCACACTCGCTCGAAATTCCGCTTGCACCCGTAATAAAATATTTCAAATTCTCCGCATCAATTAAGCCAAAGGACTTGGAAACAGCGAATAAATATGCTAATATAAGAAAAGAAAGCTGGACCTCGCCTTACGATAATGTAACAAGAAATTCGTCGTTTGAGGAGCTCTTTGAGTCCTCAAAGTCGGACGCGCTGGAGCTTATAGGCGGCTTTGAAGCGGTTTGCAGGGGCGAAGCTACGGCTAAACAGGTAACCCAGAATATATCATTTTTAACCGGTATGGAGGTAAAATAATATGAAAATAATTCCGAGCGCCGATATTAATCACGACATCCTTAAAAAGGGCGTTTATATCAGCCGAATCGACGACGATATCACTACCTATGATATCAGACTTAAAGAGCCGAACAGGGGAGACTATCTCACTAATTCGGCGCTTCATACCATTGAGCATATCTTTAAATACTACGCGCACGGTACCGAGTTCGGCGATAATATTATCTACTTCGGTCCTATGGGCAGCCGTACGGGCTTCTGCCTGATTACGAGGAGTCTGTCGGATAATTATTCTATTCAGCTTATTAAGGACGCGTTTAAGTATATTACCGAATTCTGGGGCAAAATCCCGAACGCCGACCACACCGAATGCGCTAACTGCCTTGAACATAATCTTCCTCAGGCTAAGGAGGAGGCTAAGGCATTCCTTGAAGTAATCGAGGACTGGACTAAGGACGATTTGGAATACCCGCAAAACGAGGAATAAGCTCGAATTTTGACAAATAGTTTTTGTTGACTATAATACAATTATTGGTTATAATTATAAAAATACATTTTAAGGAAAAATGATATGAGTTTTAGAATTATTGCTGACAGCTGCTGCGATAAAACAGAGCAGATGGCAAACTGGAATAACATCACCTTTGTTCCGCTTACTCTTGAAATCGGCGACAGCTACAGAATAATGGACGACGAAAACTTTGACCAGGACGATTACATCCGCCGCGTTTTGGAGTACGGCGACGCGCCAAAAACGGCGTGCCCGTCGCCCGACGCGTGGGCGAGGGCTATCGACTGCGACGAGGACGAGGTTTATCTGCTTACCATCACGGACAAGCTGTCGGGAACCTATAACAGTGCCTTGCAGGGCGTGGAGCTCTATAAAGACGAGCACCCTGATAATAACAAAAAAATCTATGTGTTTAACTCGCTTGCAACCGCAGGACTCGAAAGCCTTGTTGCCGAAAAAATTATGCAAATGGGCACAGCGGGCGAGGATTTTGACACCGTTGTTAAAACAGTTGACGATTTTATACTTAACCACACGGCGCTGTATTTCTGTCTTGAATCGCTGGATGTGCTTAAGAAAAACGGAAGGCTTTTTGCCCTCGCCGCAACTATTCTTAAAAAGCTGAGATTAAAGATGGTATTCGTAAGAACGCAGGAGGGTAACATTTCCCTTGTCGGACAGGATATCGCGATGAACAGAGCGATTATAAAGCTTGCAAATATTGTTGCCGAGAGCGTTCAGGGTATCGACCTTGCGCGCAAAAGACTTATAGTAACCCATGTTTGCTGTAAAGAAAGGGCACAGCTCGTCGCTGAAAAGATAATCGAAAAAGCGCCCTTCGGCTCGGTTGAAATCGTTAAGGCAAGCGGTCTGAATTCGACCTACGCGTCAAACGGCGGTATTATTGTTTCGTTTACAAAGTAAACAAGCTTAAGCGAGTTACTCATACACTCATTTAATAAGATTAAAAAAGGTGCTCAGTTGAGCACCTTTTTTGTATTCTCTATTTGTTTTTCTACACTTTGTATGCTTGGTCCGCCCTCTACAAGTCGGTCGGCTACACATTTTTCAAGGTTGATTGCCTCATAAACCTTGTCGTCGAACAAGTCGCAAACCGCCTTGTATTCCTCAAGCGGCAGTGTTTCGAGCGTCAGTCCCTTGTCTATGCAAAGCGCAACGAGCTCGCCCGTCGCCTTATAAGCGTCGCGGAAGGGGAGACCCTTGCCAACAAGATAGTCCGCGCAGTCGGTGGCGTTGATAAAGCCCTTTGCAGCGGCAAGACGCATATTGTCCTTAAGCACTGTCATTGTGTCAATCATCGGGGTAAAGGCGTTAAGGCACATTTTAACGGTGTCAACCGCATCAAAGATTGCCTCCTTATCCTCCTGCATATCCTTGTTATATGCAAGCGCGATACCCTTCATAACCGTAAGCAGCGTTGTCAAATCGCCGAATACGCGTCCGCTCTTGCCCCTTACAAGCTCCGCTATGTCGGGGTTTTTCTTTTGCGGCATAATCGACGAACCGGTCGAAAACGCGTCGTCGAGCTCAACGAACTTGAACTCCCACGAGCACCACATAATTATCTCCTCGCTAAAGCGCGAAAGATGCACCATTACAAGCGAGAGCGCGCTCGCAAGCTCGATACAAAAATCCCTGTCGCTTACGCCGTCGAGCGAGTTTGCGCTGATGTCGTCAAAGCCGAGCAGCTCGGCTACCATATCCCTTTTTAGCGGATAGGTCGTGCCTGCAAGCGCTCCGCTGCCGAGCGGCAGTACATTCATGCGCTTTTTTACATCCGCAAGCCTGTCGAGGTCGCGAAGCAGCATAGCGGCGTACGCCATAAGGTGGTGTGCAAAGGTTATCGGCTGCGCACGCTGAAGGTGCGTGTAGCCGGGCATAATTGTGTTTTTGTTCTCCTCAGCCTTGTTGCAAAGAACGAGGATAAGCTCTTTTAGCTTAGCGCTGATTTCGTCAATCTCTTTTTTGAGTACCATACGGATATCGAGCGCAACCTGGTCGTTACGCGACCTTGCGGTGTGCAGGCGCTTGCCCGTCTGACCGAGGCGCGCGGTGAGCTCGCCCTCTATAAAGGTGTGAATATCCTCGGCGCTCATATCGATTTTAAGCTTGCCGCTCTCGATATCAGCCATAATGCCGTTTAAGCCGTCGATTATTTTGTCGCTCTCGCTCTTGTCGATAATGCCGGCAGCGCCGAGCATAGTAGCGTGAGCTATCGAGCCTTCGATATCCTCTTTCCACATACGGCAGTCAAAGGATATTGAGGAGTTAAAATCGTTAGTTTCTTTGGCAAGCTCTTTTTTAAACCTGCCCTTCCAAAGTTGAGCCATATAAATCTCCTAACATTTAGCCTCCCTTGTCAAAGGGAGGGGGACCGCTTGCGGTGGAGGGATGGTCATGAAAAATACAGTTATATAAACATAATCTAAAACCGCAGTGACCACCCCTCAGTCACTGCGTGACAGCTCCTACAGGAGCCGTCCCTTTTGTCGCCTGTGGCGACATTTCCCCACACTGTGGGGAATCACCCCTTAGCAGGGGAGCCAAATAGGTTTCTCGCCTCGCGGCTCAATCATTCCTCTGTGCGTCGAGGAGCGCCTTAACCTTTATTGACAGTCCAAACAGATTGATAAAGCCTGCTGAGTCAGCCTGATTATAAGCGCCTCCGTCCTCGCCGAACGAGGCAATATTTTCGTCGTAAAGCGAGTACGGTGAGGTTGTGCCTGCGGGGATGATGTTGCCCTTGTAGAGCTTAAGCTTTACATCGCCTGTGCAGGTTTCCTGCGTTTTGTCAACAAATGCCGAAAGCGCCTCGCGAAGCGGTGTGAACCAGAGTCCGTTATACACAAGCTCGCCGAATTTCTGAGCAACGAGAGCCTTGTAGTGCGAGGTCTCGCGGTCGAGGGTGAGCATTTCGAGCAGCTCGTGAGCTTTGTAAAGGATAGCGCCGCCGGGGGTTTCGTAAACACCGCGGCTCTTCATACCTACAAGACGGTTTTCAACGATGTCAAGCAGTCCGATACCGTTTGCGCCGCCGAGCTCGTTAAGTTTTTCAACTATTGCAAGCGGGCTCATCTCAGCGCCGTCAATAGCTGTAGGCTCGCCCTTTTCAAAATGGATTGTGACATATGTCGGCTCGTCGGGTGCCTGCTCGGGAGCTACGCCCATCTCAAGGAAGCCGTCCTTAAGATATGTCGGCTCGTTTGCCGGGTCCTCAAGGTCGAGTCCCTCGTGCGAAAGGTGCCATACGTTCTTATCCTTTGAATAGTTTGTTTCGCGGTTAATCTTAAGCGGAATGTTGTGTGCTTCGGCGTACTCGATTTCTTCCTCACGCGATTTGATATCCCACTCACGCCAGGGAGCGATAATCTGCATCTGCGGAGCAAATGCCTTGAGCGTCAGCTCAAAACGTACCTGGTCGTTGCCCTTGCCGGTGCAGCCGTGGCAGATTGCGTCAGCGCCTTCCTTGATAGCAATCTCTGCAAGACCTTTTGCGATACAGGGACGTGCGTGCGAGGTGCCGAGAAGATAAGTTTCGTAGTCAGCGCCTGCTTTAAGACAGGGGAATATATAGTTTTTAACATATTCTTCTTTAAGGTCAAGCACATAGAGTTTAGAAGCACCTGTTTTAATTGCCTTTTCCTCAAGTCCGTCAAGCTCGGTACCCTGACCAACATCGCCGCTTACGGCGATAACTTCGCAGTTGTTGTAGTTCTCTTTAAGCCACGGGATTATGATAGATGTATCAAGTCCTCCCGAGTATGCAAGTACGACCTTTTTTATATCCTTTTTATTCATAATTTTAGCTCCTTTTGGATTAATGTTGACGCTATTATATCATTTGTGAATAAAAATGCAAGCCCTTTTACATATGTTTGTGCAAAATTGAGCACAGATACATTATTATTACTATCGGTATGTGCATATTGACGGATAAATATGCATAATTATTGCATAAAAATACAGGAAACTTGCAAACTGACACAATAAGAATCAGGGAGCCTATAACACAAAAACACTCAAACTTTACAAAAATTAAAATGTGTAAACCTCGATTTGTTAACAAATTGTAAATAAATTAATAACTTTTTTCTAATTTACCTATTGATTTTTTATAAGACTTATGATATGATAATTTTGTATTAATATAGAAATAATATTTCTTATTGCGCGTTTTTAGTAGCAACTTGTCTTATGGTCAGTAAAAGGCATCCTGCAAACAAAGCCGCAAACCTTAAGGAGGTAATTTTTATGAGAAGTTTTAGCACTAAACTAATTGCAGTATTTATCGCTGTTGTTATGGTAGTTACAGCTGTTCCGTTTACGGTATTTGCCGCTACCTCGCACAACACTCCGGCAGCTGCTGCAGAACTCAAGGCAAAAATCACCGCATACGAAGATGCTATGGACGGTAAGGTTTATAATAATATGAAGGCTGCGTACGATGCTTATATCGCGGCTTGTATTGCTTATGACTCTTATGTTTACGGTAACAAGAATGTTGATGTAAGCACTTCAGGCACTGCGTATACAAACCTTAACACCGCGCTTAACAATATGACGCAGTGGAGCAGGGTTAATTTTACCGCCAAGGCATACCACGAGGGCAACGTGGCAAATAACGCATACTCAAATGTTGTTTACTGTACAACAACTACTAACTGGAGTGGTACTTCGGACTACAACAACACCGCTATCAGTATTGCGTCAAGATTCAACAAGATTGCTATGCCTACCAATATTGTTTTTGCGTATGACGGCACAAACGATATTTACGGTCCTGTTCTTTATGAGCATTATCGTGACGGTAACCATAATACCAATACTAAGTACGTTTATCCTACGGACAGTAACTGGGAATTCCGCGATTATTGGTACGGTTATTATAACGCTAACGACCATAATTATCAGATGTGGCCCGGTGACGAAAAGAGCGCAACAAACAACGACGAGTATTTCGGCTACAGCGAGGCTACAGAGCATCAAACCAACAACGCCAATAACACTTCGTCAAGATTTTTCTGGAACAAGTTGTACTTTAAGGGCACTGGTGACACTACTAATTATTATACAAAAACATATAGACAGAATTTCTATATGAAAGGCTGGCAGAATAATACATTTAATTCCGGCGACAAATATGGCACCATTTATTCTGATAACACCCAGTATGTAATTAACTACGAGCCTGTTATTAAAGCGCTTGACAGAAGCGTAACAAATTCGTTTGCTGCTAAGCTTTACGCGCTTCGTGATTCTGCAACAGGCGACATCCCTGTAGAGAATTACAAAAACGGCAGTCTTGGCACATTCCTTGCTGCTGTTGACGCTCTTACTTCAATTAATCCAAATACATACAGCTACTCAAGCGGTGTTGAAACTGCAGTACAGTCCTGCGCTAACGACATCAAGTCGGCGGTGAATTCAACAGCTACTCCCGGCTCTGTAGACGCTGCAGGTTATGCACATCTCAGAACTGCAATCACAGCAGGTCAGGTTCCGTTCTATGACGACGGCTCCGAGCAGTACACTCCTGCAAGCTGGTCTGTATTTAACACAGCTTTCACAAATGCAGAAAATCATATGAAGAATCTTGCAAATTACGGCAGCGCTTCTACTGCCGAGTCACTTGCAACTGCACTTGATAACGCTGTAGCTCAGCTTGAAACTAACATTCAGTACGCTGATACGACCGAGCTTGAGATGCTTATTAACGAGGCTGATATCGCTATCGCTAAGTCGCACTTCTTTAACACTGTTGCGGGCGTTACTTCTGCAAGGCAGGACGCTATCGACGTCGTTTGGGGCGGCAACTATCTTGCGCTGCAGGATAAGCTTCACGCAGACCAGCAGGCAACCGTGACCCAGCAGGAAGACCTTGTAAGGGGTGCAATCGGTGCGCTTACAATCAAGGCTACCGCTGCTGTTTCCGGCGCAGGTAACGAGTCGCTTTCGACTATCGACGCATGGGCGGATTCACAAAACGCGTCTGACTATAAAGACTTTACGGTTATGACAACCGCTATCGCCAATGCAGAAAATTCTGAAGCTATGAAGTCTATCGCTGTTACAACACCAAGCGGACAAAGCTATCAGGGCGCTGTTAACGACAAGATTTCTGCTTACTCAACTATAGTTGTAACCCTTGCTGATGTAAGGGACAGCCTTGAAAAGACCTTTATCGCTATGGACAACGGTCAGATTATTTCCGAGGGTGACGACGACCATTATGTAATTGACTCATACTCACACTCAGGCGACTGGTCCGTAACTCTTGACGGTAAAACAAACATCGTACTTTTCCGTAAGACACACAGTGCTGCGGACTTCAAGCTGCCTAACCATTATCTGTATTGGTATGTTAAGAACGCTGACCGTGCGTCACATCTTGACTCGCTTAATATGGACGACAATGTAAACGGTAAGGCACGCGGCGAAATCAGCGGCGGCGTTGGTAACAACGACAACTTTACGTTTGACACGGCTGCATATCCCGGACAGCTTACCACACAGTCAACCGCTACCGCAGGTGTATTTACACTCGGTCGCAACGATAATATTGACGGCACAGGTATGTTTGTTGACAGTACTTTCTATTCAAGCGATTCGGGTAATATCGGTAAGGATATGAGCGGCACGGGTATCCCCGCTAACTCAACAGGCTTTGCTACCGACTTTACAGACCTTCTTGCAACCACAGAGGGCAGAGATAACGGCGGTACAGAGATTGCGGGCGTTGTATCCGCAAAGGGCGACTCTACAAGAGTTATGGCTTCGTATTCGCTGCATGTAAACGGCTACACACCTACAAGTCTTGAAACACTTTCAAGACAGAACAGCCAGGTATTTGTTGACAACTATAGCTTCTCAGACAAAAACTTCGGCGCTGTTTATTGGTGGAAGAACACATATACACTTTATACTTACCACGGTTATTCACACGATTATACAACCTACAGCAAAAACGTTGACGTTGTTGATATCTCCTACCTTAAGGACCTTATCGACTTTGTAGGTAACAAGTCAAATATCAATCCTACAGATTATACAACAAGCACATATAACGCACTGCAGGATAATCTTGAGAATAACGCTAAGGCTGATTACGATTACGCGGGACAGGACGCTCAGACAGTTAAAACTGCAATGCAGAGCAGATACACCTCCCTGTGGCAGAAGTATAAGGCTCTTAAGAGAAGAGCTTCAAATGCTGCAATTTACGACGCGCTTGAAGATATCGCTGTTTACTACAACGCAGGTAAGCAGGGTAACCCGACTGTCGGCGGACCTTGGTCTGACGCAAGCTGGACAGAGTTTACAAATCTTTATTCACAGTATCAGGCAAGCGTAAGCGACACCAATCCGGACGCACTTTATTCAAACACAGCACTTGCTAACAAGGCATACGACGATTACAATGCCGAGATTGAGGCTTATGCCGCTACCGTAGCTCAGGCTTACACAGTACTTAGGTCAAACGCCGACTTCTCATCGCTTGACCTCGCTGTTACAAATCTGAGAACCAAGATTACAAACGGTCAGTTTACTAAGGCTTCTATCCAGGCTGCAAACGCTGCACTTGTTGACGGCACGGGCATCACAGACGACCCGGCATACTTCTGGCTTACAGAGGAAGAGCGTCTTGCAACCTTTGCTTCTGAAGAGGCTGACGAGGCTATCGCAGCGGCTACTGCTGCAGTTAATGAGGCATCTGACCTTCTCGTTGCGGTTGACTCAGACCTTGTAAGCGCTGCTCAGGATTGGGAGAACGCAATTGATGTAATGCTTGCCGACCTTGATTCTGACCCCGACCGTTACGACTTCGTAGCTACAAGACAGGCTCTTGAAGACTTTGATGTTATGGAAACCGGCGTTGCAGTATTTGCGAATAACTCATACTACGGCAACCTTTCAACAACCGGTTATTACTACTCTTCACTTGCTGCAGTTGAGGCTGAGGCTACCGAAATTCTTTCAGGTAACTTCAAGCAGTACACCGTAAGCGTTGCAGGCGACGCAAGCGAAGGCGCAATCTTTACATATCTTGACGGCAACACCACAGTAACCGTTGAAAACCAGACTTCAATTACAGTTCCTTACGGTACGCTTGTATCCGTTTACGCTGCTGACGAAAAGAAGGTTGAATGGTACTACGAGTGTGCATCTGCAACAGGTACTAAGAATAAAGAAAAGTATGTAAAGACCGATAAGGATATCGAGTATGTAATTAAGGGCAACACAACCTTCAGAATGGTTGACCCGGCTGGTGCTGCTCAGACTACTAAGTACAGAGTTGCTTATACCTATAGTATGAAGAACGCTCCGTATATGACTGAGTACATCGCTGCAGGTACTGAGATTACACTTCCCGAAGCTAACTCAATCGCTCGTTACAACTTCGTTGATTACGAGATTAACGGCGAGTCTATGGCTCCCGGCGATAAGATTACCGTAAATGCAAATGTTAACATTATTGCTAACTACGAGTATGACGGCGAGGAAGAGGATATCACAATCGCTATCGCAAATATGGACGGCTCGATTGCTTACTATATCCCGGTATATGTAAACTACAATCAGAGAATTGATATCACCTTCGATGGTCTTACCACTGTTTCTTCTAACTCAACTTCAATCGCTATCGACGAGGAAACCTATAAGTTCTATGATAAGTCCGCAGGTCGTACGAATTATAAGAACATTAAGTACAAAGGTACTGACATCTACGGTTACACCGTAATCACAGGCGACCTTGTTGAGGATATGGAAGATACAGAAGCACTTGACGAGCTTCTTGCAAACAGGGATGAGGGCTACCCGACTCCTGAGCTTGAAGGTAAAGAGCAAATCCTTACCTACGGTCAGGATTACAGCTTCTACGCTACAGAGAATATGATTATTATTCCTTATAGCGAGGAAGAGTTCATTGCAGCTGAGGGTCTTGACCCGCATGCTGAGGACCCGACAGCTTACATTAACACCGCTAATGTTGACGAGAACGGTGCATCAGCGTTTGCAAGCGATAACTTTATCCATGCAGGCACTAAGCTTTCACTTGTAAGTAACTTCGTACTTCCCGATGGTTGCGAGTTCGTTGAAGCAGGTATCCTTATCCAGGCTACTCACGATGGCACGGAGCCGACAGCTGACCTTACATTTAAGAATGTTGGTTCAAACGGTGTATTCCGTCTTAAGTCAAGCCATCATACAGACGGTAATCAGTTTGTAATTTCGCCTATTCAGATTAAGGATAACATCAAGAATAAGACCATCAAGGCAAAGTATGTTGCATACTTAATCTACAAAGATGCAAACGGCAATTTGTGCAATGTTATGTCTGAGCACAAGACGCCGACTATCGTAGCGTAAAGGAGGGCTGGTAAAATGAGAAAGTATTCAGAACCTGAAATCCAGATTAGAAAATATGAAATTTTGCCAAGCCAGGTTATTTCCACCTCGGAGTCTGAGGGCAACAGCGGAAATGACGCAAACAACGACGACGAGTTCGATATCTTTGGCAATAACTAAATAGTAAAAGCCGCTCGCTTTGAACTGCACCAATTTGTGTAGACAGCACAAAAAAGCCAACTTGATGTAGAATATTGAGTTTTAAGCAACGAACTGACATCTTTGTTCCAAGGGTGTCAGTTTTGTTTTAGTTTGAATACGAATGTTGTTGTAAAAGTG
>JAFSTE010000009.1 GCA_017450645.1 Eubacterium sp. | reverse complement strand
TTGCACCTCAAAAATTTAGATTTTTGTGTAACACAAGGCAAAAAGCGCAGGAATAATTTGTTTATTCCGAGCATTTTTAACGCAGTATTACGCGAAAAGATGGTTTTTGAGGCTGTAAAATCCCTTAGTTGCCCACCCTAAGGGTGCTTTTTTGTTGGCTTCAGGCTTACGGTTACTCGCTGCGCTCGGACAATAATCGGAGCGAAGCGACCCGAAATTCTTAATTAATAATTAATAACTCATAATTAAAAGCACTCCGGCGGAGTGCTTTTTTATCTGTCGTTTCGTTTTTTTATGTCCTTTGCGATATATATCGGGCGGTTTTTTACCTGCTGGTAAATCTTTGAGATATACTCGCCGATTATTCCGAGTATTACAAGCGTTATGCCCGCAAAGAAGGTTATCAGAATTACAAGCTGAGTAAAGCCGTCCACATTTATGTGCGAGGTGAGCTTTCGTATTACAGTTATAATAAGGTATATTATAGAAAACAGCGTCGCGCCTGAGCCGATGTAAATCGCGAGTTTAAGCGGAGCGGTCGAAAACGCAATTATACCCGTAATTGCGTACTTGATAAGCGCCCATAAGCTCCACTTCGAGTCGCCCGCATTTCTCTCCTCAGCCTTGTATTCCATATAGTGAACATTAAAGCCCACCCACGAAAAAATACCCTTTGAAAAACGATGGTATTCGCCGAGCGACAGGATTGCGTCGCGGACTCTTGTGTTAAAGAGTCTGAAATCGCTTGCGCCGTTTTTAAGCTCGGTTTCGGTGATTACATTCATCGTCTTGTAAAAAGCCGATTTTAAAGCTGTTCTGAATTTGCTCTCGTTTCGCTCGTTCTGATAAGCGCAAACACAGTCAAAGTCACGGTTGTCAGTAATGAATTTATACATTTCGTATGCGGTTTCGGGGCGCTGCTGCAGGTCTGCGTCGATAATACAGATGTACCTGCCCGAGCAGTTCTGAAGCCCTGCGTAAATAGCGGACTCTTTTCCGAAATTGCGCGAGAAATCGATTACCGTAATATTAGTATTTATGTTGTCAGCGTAAAGGGTATCGAGGTTAGCTTTTGTATTATCCGAGCTGCCGTCGTTTACAAAGACATACTCGTACTTAATGCCCTTATTCCCGAACACTTTTTCGCTCTCGCTAAAAAAGAGCTTAACATTATCCTGCTCGTTATAGCAGGGGATAATAAGAGATAAATCCATATTTTTCCCTCCGAATATAGAATATACCATATTACCACGATAATTTCAATAAATATTAGTATTGACAAATCGAAAATAAGGGTTATAATATATTTAGCACTCAAAAGGCGAGAGTGCTAATTTTGCAAATTATTTGTTTTGAGGTGATTATTTTGAGAAAAAAACAGTTTAAAGCAGAATCAAAAAAACTCCTTGATATGATGATAAATTCGATTTACACCCACAAGGAAATCTTTTTAAGGGAGCTTATTTCAAACGCGAGCGACGCTACGGATAAGCTCTACTTTAAGTCGCTTACGGATACAAGCATCGACACGTCAGACCTTAAAATCCGTATTGATTTGGATAAAGAAAACCGCACAATTACTATATCCGATAACGGTATCGGTATGACCGCCGACGAGCTTGAAAATAATCTCGGTACTATCGCTAAGTCCGACTCTCTGAACTTTAAAAAGGAGAACGAGGATAACGAGAATATGGAAAATATCGAGGTTATCGGTCAGTTCGGCGTAGGATTTTACTCCTCGTTTATGGTTGCCGACAGGGTAGAGGTTGTGTCTAAGGCGCTCGGCGCTGATACGGCTTCGAGATGGACGAGCGAGGGCGCGGACGGCTACACCGTTGAGGAATGCGAAAAGGACGGCGTAGGTACGGTTATCACTCTTCATATTAAAGAGAACACCGAAAACGACGATTACGACCAATTCCTCGAGCAGTACAAAATTCAGGAGCTTGTTAAAAAATACAGCGACTACATCCGCTACCCCATCGTTATGGAAATGACCTCTCAGGTTCCCGACCCCGATAACGAGGGTGAGTATCTAACCGAGATTAACGACGAGGTTTTAAACTCTCAGGTTCCGCTGTGGCGTAAGAGCAAGAGCGAAATCAAGGACGACGAGTATAACGAGTTTTATAAACAAAAATTCTACGACTATAACGACCCCGCGCTTGTAATTCACTCTAAAACAGAGGGCCAGGCAACCTTTGACGCGCTTATGTTTATTCCTAAGAGCGCACCGTTCGACTTTTATTCAAAGGAGTACGAAAAGGGCTTGCAGCTCTACTCGAACGGCGTGCTTATTATGGATAAATGCGCCGACCTTCTGCCCGATTATTTCAGCTTTGTAAAGGGTCTTGTGGACTCGGCTGACCTGTCGCTTAACATCTCGCGCGAGATTTTGCAGCACGACCACCAGCTTAAGATTATTGCAAAGGCGATTGATAAAAAGCTTAAAAGCGAGCTTAAAAAGCTGCTTACCAAGGACAGAGAAAAGTACGAAGCGTTCTGGGAAGCGTTCGGCGTTCAGCTCAAATGGGGCGTTTATGCCGACTACGGTATGAACAAGGACGGGCTCAAGGATTTAATTATCTTTAAGTCCTCAAACGGCGGCTACACAACGCTTAAGGAGTACACCGAGCGTATGGCTGACTCTCAGGATAATATCTACTACGCCTGCGGCGAGAGCGCCGAAAAGATTGCGCTGCTTCCTCAGTGCGAGGCGGTTAAGGAAAAGGGCTACGAGCTGCTCTACTTTACCGACGATGTTGACGAGTTTGCTATCCAGATGCTTATGGAGTACGACGGCAAGCACTTTGCGAACATTTTAAAGGACGATTTCGACCTTTCTACCGATGCCGAAAAGGAAGCTATCGAAAAGAAGAACGAGGACTCTAAGGAGTGGCTCGGCAAGATGAAGGACCTCCTCGGCGACGAGGTAACAGCGGTTAAGCTGACTAATAAGCTCGGCTCGCACGCGGTATCGCTTGTGGCAGAGGGCTACGTAAGCCTTGAAATGGCTAAGGTGCTTTCGCAGATGCCGGGCGCCGGTAATGAGATGAAGGCGCAGCTTGTGCTCGAAATCAGCTCCTCGCACCCGATTGCAAATAAGCTTGCAAGTTGTGACGACGAAACGCTCAACAAATACACAAAGATTCTCTACAACCAGGCTCGACTGATTGCGGGACTCAGTATCGACAACCCGACCGAGCTTGCGGACAGCATAGCGGAACTTATGGTATAACAAAAAAACAACCTCTTGGGGCGCCCCTTTTGAGGTTGTTTTTTATATGCGCTATTATTTGTTTAGCGTCATAAGAGTTTCGACATAGCCGGTAAGGGCGAACTTCTTTTGATACGAAATTACGAAGCCCTTTTCCTCAAGCTCGGCGTTATATCGCCTTGTGAGCGAGTCGTACATAAGGTTAAAATCGTTTTTGTACGACAGCGCAATAGCCTCGTCCACGAGCTCCATAACCGCTTCGTCGTGGTTGCCGTCGGTAAGGATAGTCATAACCTTAAGTCGCTTGTTGCGCGGCGCTACAAGATGCGTGAGGTACGCAAGATTACCCCTGTAATAAAAGATTGCGGGCGCACTTTCAAAGCGCCTTAGTTTTTTTGCGCCTTTGCCCTTGAATTTGTGCGAGCTGCGGCGCGGGGACGCAACTACTACAAGAACATCCAGGTTTTCGTCAACTAAAACGCAGTCGTGCCTTTCAAACCAGTGGGGCATATTGTATCTAAGATAAGCCTTGATAAACTCCTCGCGCTCGCCTTCGTTAGGGCATAAGAACTTAAACAGTCTTGCCTGAGTCAGCTTAGGGGCGAGGATATTGCTTAGCTTATCAATATCTTTGGTTTTTAAATCTTTAACTCTCATTTGTACTTAATTCCTGTTTATCAAGCTTTTTTGTAACAGAGCGAAGCATAATAAGACTTAATGCAACGCATACAAAATCGGCTGTCGGCTGAGCCCAGATAATGCCTTCAAGTCCGATTAATCTATCCATTATAAAGAGCAGCGGCAGATATACAAGTCCCTGTCTTGCAAGCGCAAGGATAAGCGACTGAAAACCTTTACCCATACCCTGAAATGCAAAGTTAATAATAAACATTATGCCTATAAGCGTGCCGGGCGTCATAAGCGCCGTAAGCATTTTAACGCCGTAGGCTACAACCTCGTCGTTGTCGATAAACGCGCTGACAACCTTGTAGCGGAAGAATATCAAAAACGCGGTCATTGTTGCGCCTATTATTATATTACATAGCATACTAAAGCGCAAACTCTTTTTCATTCTAATATAATTCTTAGCGCCCCAGCAGTAGCCGATAAGCGGCTGAATACCCTGCGCCAGACCTATCTGCAGCATAACTACGAGCATATTAGCCTTCATAGCAACGCCCATCGCCGCTACGGCGGTGTCGCCGTAAGAGGAGAGGAACATATTAATTACAATGTTCGACACACTCATAAGCAGGTTGTTAAGAGCTGCGGGCATACCTACGCTTACAACGCCTTTAGCTATGCCGTTTTTTGCCGAAAAGCGCTTTGGCGTGATAGATAAAATAGAATTGCCCTTTAGAAAGTAGCTGATAAAATATACGATATTTACAACATTACCGAGCACCGTTGCAATAGCGGCGCCCTTAACGCCCATATTAAATCCAAACGGAAGCGTAAAAAAGAATAATTTGTCGCCGGGGGCGAGAATAAATATCGGGTCAAGCACGATATTTACAATCTGACCGATAGCAAGACCTATCATAGACTGCCTTGCTGCGCCCTCGCCGCGAATAAGGTTACCGATAGTTATGCTCGTTACTATAAACGGTGCGCCCAGCGAAATCCATAAAAGATATTCGCTGGCAAAGCCGATACTCGCGTCCGACGCTCCGATAAGATAAAGCAGCGGCTTTTTAAATGCGATATAAAGTCCGCCGAGAATTACTCCCGAAGCGACTCCGCTGTATATACAAAACGAGGAGATGGTTTTAATGATATCCCTGTTGCCCTCGCCGATACAGCGGCTGATAAACGAGCACCCGCCTACGCCGAAAAGGTTACCAAGCGCGATAAACAAGAAGAACAGCGGCATTGACAGAGATACTGCCGATACCTGATTTGCGTCGCCGGTCTGACCTACAAAAAATGTGTCGGCAAGGTTATAAACGATGTTTATAAGCATACCGAGCATACTCGGCAGAGCGAGCGCTGCAACCGCCTTGGGTACGGAATATTCACTAAAAACAAGGGTGTTGTCTTTTTTTGCCATATTAGTTAATCTGCAGCAGCTTAGTAAGCTTTGCAAATTCCTCCATAGTTAGTTTTTCAGCCCTTACATTTTTGTCGAGTTCTGCGCTTTCAAGGGCGGAAATAATCTCAGCCTTTGGTATGTTGAGCGTGGCGCTGACTGAATTTACGAGCGTTTTTCGCCTCTGAGAAAAGGCTGCTTTTATAAGCGCAAAAAACGCGTCTTTATCCTCTATATCATAGCTGTTTGACGAATCAAGGGTGATTTTAATTACCGCGCTGTCGACGTTAGGCGAGGGCATAAAGCTCTCGCGTCCTACCTCGAACAGCACCTCGGCGCTGCCGTAAAAATTAACGGCGTAAGTAACGGCGCCCGATTTGCGCGTACCCGGTGTCGCGCAAAGCCTTTCGGCAGCCTCTTTTTGCACCATAACGACTATTTCGTCAATATCAAGCTCGCTTTCGAGCAGGCGCATAATAATAGGCGAGGTGATGTAGTACGGCAGATTTGCACATACCTTAACCGATTTAAAACCGGAAAAATCGTCTTTAATAAGTTCAGCGAGGTCGAGCTCCATAGCGTCGCCCTCGACGAGTTTAAAGTTGTCGAAATCGCCGAGCGTTTCGCTCAATACGGGGAAAAGTCGTCTGTCAAGCTCGATTGCAACCACCTTGCCCGCGCAGCGGCAAAGCTCCTTTGTGAGCACGCCGATACCGGGTCCGATTTCGAGCACGCCGCAATCCTCGTCGGCGAAAAGCTCCTGCGCCATACGGGGACAAACCGTATCGTCAATTAAAAAGTTCTGACCGAGCGCCTTGGAGAAGGTGAAACCGTATTTTTTTAGCAGATTATTTACGCTTTGGTAGTCGCTTAAATCGTAGTTCATACTAAAATTCCCGTGTTTTTCACAATGATGATATAACATTTTAACATAATCAAGTGCTTATATCAATAAAAAATTAATATATTGATAATAAAAATTTATTGTGCTATAATTGTTCTATCCTGATTTGAGAGGCAAAAAATATGTTAAAAAAGCTTTCAAAATACTTAAACGGGCTTTGGTTTTTGTGCTTTGTAAGCGCTATGGGTATGATTATAGAGGCTATCTGCGAGCTTGCTTTGCCGTCGATTGCTAATATGATTTATAACCATGTGTCCGAAGCGGCAAAAACGGGCGAGGACATTAAGTCTTATGTTATCAAGATAGGTCTTTTTATGTTCCTGCTTGCGCTTATCGGCCTTGCGGGCGGACTTATTACAATGAAGGCGTCGTCCTATGTGGCGCAAAAGTTTTCGTATCGCTTAAGGGCAGATATGTACGACAAAATCAGCTCGTTTTCATTTAAAAATATCGATAAGTTTTCAACCTCGTCGCTTACTACGAGGATGACTAACGATATCACTATGCTTCAAAACACGCTGATGATGGTGCTGCGTATTCTCGTACGCGCTCCCGCACTGCTTATTGTGTCGGCGTTTTTTGCGTTTTCGATTAACGCGAAAATCTCTATGATTTTAGTGTTCGTTTTTCCGATAATTGTGGTTATAGTCGCAATTATTCTTAAGATCGGTTTTCCGATGTTCCAGAAAATGCAGAAAAAGATTGATAATGTTAACCGCGTAGTTCAGGAAAATCTAATCGGTATCCGCGTTGTTAAGGCGTTCGTGCGCGAGGACAGGGAAAAGGATAAGTTCCACAACGCGTCCGACGAGCTTGCAAAAATGGGCTCAAGAGCTGCGGGACTCGTTGTTACAGTGCTGCCGCTTATGATGCTGCTGTTAAATGTTATCATAGTTACAATCTACTATAAGGGCGCTAAAAGCGCTGCTGCGGGCGAGATTGATGTAGGTCAGATTTCGGTACTCGCGGCGTACATAGTTCAGGTTTTAATGAACATTATGATGGTGTCGATGCTTATGCTGCAGATTACAAGGGCTAAGGCTTGCGGCGACCGTGTTTGCGAGGTGCTTGACACCGAGGTTGATATAGTAAACCCCGAAAATCCGTTTATCCCCGACGCGCCTAAGGGCGAGGTCGAGTTTGACGGCGTTTCGTTTGGCTATCACGAGGGCGACAATGTGCTCGAGGATATCAGCTTTAAGGCTGACGCGGGAAGCATTATAGGCATTATCGGCTCGACGGGCTGCGGTAAAACGAGCCTTGTAAATCTTATTCCCCGACTTTATGATGTCACCGCAGGCAAGGTGCTCGTTGACGGCGTTGATGTAAGGGATTACGACCTTGAAGCGCTAAGAGATATTATCGGCGTTGTGCTGCAGAAAAATGTACTGTTTTCGGGTACGATACGCGAAAATGTGCGCTGGGGTAAGGAGGACGCAACCGACGAGGAGATTGAGGCGGCGTGCAAGGCTGCACAGGTGCACGACTTTATTATGGCGCAGCCTGACGGCTACGACACCGACCTTTCGCAGGGCGGACTTAATCTGTCGGGCGGTCAGAAGCAGAGGTTATGTATAGCGCGTGCTATGCTTAAAGCGCCTAAAATTCTTATTCTCGACGACTCGACCTCCGCTGTTGATACCGCGACCGAGGCTAAAATACGCGAGAGCTTTTATACCACGCTCGACGACACGACGGTAATTATTATCGCTCAGCGTATCAGCTCGGTTAAGGACGCGGATAAAATCCTTGTGCTTGACGACGGTAAAATAGAATCGTACGGAACGCACGACGAGCTTATGCAAAGCAGCGTGATTTATAAAGAAATATTTGAAACTCAGCAAAAGGGGGTGCTTGAATAATGCCACCTATGGGCGGAAGAAATCCCGGCGTTGTAAAACCTAAAAATGCCAAAAAGACACTCCTTGGTATAGTTGAATATATCGGCAGAAGCAAGTTTTTGCTTTTAATTGTTTTGCTGATGCTTGTTTTAAGCACCCTTTGTCAGACGGGCGCGTCGTACTGGCTTAAGCCTATTCTTAACGATGTTGCCGACTCCATTAAGGCAAATACCTTTGCAACCGAGGGCATAAAACAGCTTAGCAAAAACTTAATTATCGTGTCGCTCTTTTATATCGGCGTTGCGATTTTTAACTACATTCAGGCTAAGATTATGGTAAGCATAGCCTACAGAACGACTAACACAATCCGTAAGGATTTGTTCGACCATCTTCAAACCCTGCCGCTTAAATTCTTTGACGCTCAGACTCACGGCGAGATTATGAGCAGATTTACAAACGATGTGGATAATATCCAGATGATGCTCGAACAGACTATTGTTCAGCTTGTGTCGTCGGTATTCTCGTTCGTTAGCATTATCGTTATGATGATTGTGCTTAAATGGCAGATGTTTCTTGTTGCGTGCGTATTTCTTGCGATTATGGTTATAAATTCGATTTATATCGCCAAGAAAACGAGAAAATACTATAAGGCGCAGCAGGAGTCGCTCGGTAATATGAACTCGAATATCGAGGAAACGATGGAGGGTATGAAGGTCGTTAAGGTCTTTAACCACGAAAAGACGGCTATTGACGACTTTGATGCACTTAACGAAAAATACCGTACCGTTGCGACTAAGGCGAACTTCTACTCGGGTATTATGGGCCCCTGCTCAACGGGTATTAATAACGCTTCGTATGCGACTATTACGCTGACGGGCGGAATACTTGTGCTTACGGGCTCGCTTGATATAGGTACATTCTTTACCTTCCTCAGCTACTCTAAGCAGTTTACTCAGCCGATTAACCAGATTATGAACCAGATGAATAATATTTTCTCCGCACTCGCGGGTGCCGAGAGAGTGTTCGAGATAATGAACACCGCACCCGAGACCGACGAGGGAACCGTTACTCTCGAGGAGGTTAAAACCGACGAGGGCAAACGCTGGTTCTGGGTCGACGGCGACGAGAAAATCCCCGTTGAGGGTAAGGTTGTGTTTGACGATGTAAGCTTCTCATATGTTGAGGGCAAAGAGGTACTTAAGGACATCAACCTTTACGCGAAGCCCGCGCAAAAGATTGCGTTCGTAGGCTCTACGGGCGCGGGTAAAACGACTATAACTAACCTTATAAACCGCTTTTATGATGTGCAGCAGGGCGCGATTACCTACGACGGAATTGACATAAAGCGTATTAAAAAGAGCGACCTCAGGCGCTCGCTTGCGATGGTGCTTCAGGACACGCATCTGTTTACGGGTACGATTATGGATAATATCCGCTACGGTCGCCTTGACGCGACTGACGAGGAATGCATAGCGGCTTCAAAGCTCGCTTCGGCGCACTCGTTTATAAAGCACCTGCCCGATAAGTACGATACCGAAATTTCGGGCGACGGCTCTAATCTTTCACAGGGACAGCGCCAGCTGCTCGCGATTGCGAGGGCTGCGGTTGCCGACCCGCCGGTAATGATTCTCGACGAGGCTACCTCCTCGGTCGACACCCGTACCGAAGCGCATATCGAACACGGTATGGACCGTCTTATGGTCGGCAGGACGGTGTTCGTTATAGCTCACAGGCTGTCAACCGTCCGTAACTCTAATGCGATTATGGTGCTCGAGCACGGCGAGATAATCGAGAGGGGCGACCACTTCTCGCTCCTTGACCAAAAGGGCAGATATTACGAGCTTTGTACGGGAAAAGCACAACTTTCTTAATAATTATTATAAAAGTACTTTACAAATGACTTTCTTCGTGTTATAATTTCTATAACTATTAATATAATGAAATGATTATATATATTTTACAGAGGTGTTTAAAATGAAAAAAGTATTTTCAATAGCTATTTCGGCTTTGCTTGTTATTAGCATCGCACTTATCAGCGCAACTACAGTTTTTGCAGCTGTTGCAAGTCCGGTTAAGCCAACTAAGCCAACTAAGCCACCTGTAACCGAGGTTAACGGTCAGACTTCTGACGATGTTACTTATAAGTATGAGAATGAGGAGCATACTATTATCACATTCACATACACCGGTGACGGCGAGCTCAAGGGCTGGGAATTCCCGGGTATGGTTGAAGGCGAGGACTACGAGATTATTTCAGAGGACGGCAACTCAATCACTATCAGGCTGCTAAACGACTATGACGGCTCAGTTGTTGCTAACGCTATTGTAGAAGAGGAAGGCTCGACCAAGGCTGAAACTACTAAAAAGAACGGCGACGAGAAATCACCTAAAACAGGTGCTGCTGCCGCAACAGGTATTGTAATGCTCGGCGCAGGCGCAGCTGTTCTCGCAGCTCTTAAGAGAAAAGAGCAGTAATAGTTTAAGTTAATTAAAAAGCCCGTTTAAACGGGCTTTTTTGTTTCCGAGGTATTATGGCATTATGAGTGAAGAGATTAAAAACACAAATAATAACGAAGACGACGACAGAAAAAGAGGAAAAATAGTATTAATTATTTTTGCTGTTATTTTAATTATTGCGGGCTCTGTTTGTCTGGGTTACTACCTTTTTGAGCAGTACTCAGCCCGCCTTAACGAAAACGATAATACCACCGTTGCCACCACTCAGGAGGTGAGCAGCGAAGTTAAGCTCGCCAAAAATCCGATTGATTTTAAAAAGCTGAGAAAGCAGAATACGGATATTTACGCGTGGCTTAAGGTGCCGGGCACTAAGGTTGACTATCCCGTTGTGCAGCATTCGAGCGACGACTATTTTTACCTGCGCCACAGCGCGTACGACAAGTCGTGGAAATCCTCGGGCGCTGTTTATATAGAGCTCGGCAACACTAAGACCTTTAACGACGCCGTTACTATGATTTACGGTCACAACGGCTACGGCGACACAATGTTTACGACGCTGCACCGCTTTGAGGACAGCGAGTTCTTCAACAAGCATTCTAAGTTTTATGTCTATATGCCGCACCGTAAGCTGACTTACAGGATTATTTCGGCGTTTAAGTATGACGACAGGCATATTCTTAACAGCTTCGATTTTCGCGATGTTGATGTGTTTACGGATTTTTTGACTATGCTTCAAAACCCCGAAACAAATAATAAAAATGTAAGGAAATCGCTTGACAAAGAACTGACAATAAATGATAATATAGTTATACTTTCGACTTGTTTTACAAATCAGAGAAGCAACAGATATCTTGTATGCGGAGTGTTAATTAAGGATGAAAAGACAAATTGACCCCAATCTTTCGGGCTTCGGCGAGGATGATATTATCAGCAGCGTCGGCGCTGACGACAATGTCAAAGAAGTCTTAAAAAAAGAGCCCGAGCTACCTAAAGTTGAAAAAACGGAACAAAATGCTGAGCTTAAAGCGGATGTAAAGAGCTATAGCGAAGCGATGCTTCTTGCCCAGAAGGAGAAGGAAGAGGAGGAGAAGGCTAAGGCGCACCGTCACCACCGCCATCACCACCATCATCACCGCAGTTCGTCCAAGTCTTCGGGCAGTCATCACAGCAGCACGTCTAAATCCTCGGGCAGCCACAGTCACCACCATCACCACCACCACTCTTCCTCAAAAAGCAAGAAGAGTAAAAAGAAGCTGCCCCTTGCTCTTAAAATAGCTATAATTATTCTGCTTATTCTTGCGCTTATGGTAACGGGCGTTTTCGGCACATTTTTAGTGCTTAAAAACCGCGGTAAAAAGGACATTATGCCTGAGGTTACCGAGCAGGCTAAGTACGAGGAGATAATCGAATACAACGGCCACAAGTACAAGTTTAACGAGGATGTCGTGGCGCTTGCGTTCTTAGGCGTTGACCAGAGGGAGATTAAAAGCGCTGACGAAACGGACTTTGTAGGCTGTACCGACGCGGATATCGTAATCGCGGTTGATACCAACACGGGTAAGACTAATGTTATAGCAATCCCGCGTGATACTATGGTAGATGTCGATGTTTATTCCGAAAGCGGCGTCCTGCTTAAAACGCATCAGGCTCAGCTGTGTCTTGCGTATGCGTACGGCGACGGCGAGGAAAAGAGCTGTAACAATGCCGTAGAAGCTATGAGCAGAATACTTAATAATGTTCCTATTCAGAAGTATTTCGCGCTCGACCTTGACGGTATCGCACCGCTTAACGACGCCATCGGCGGGGTTGAAATCAGCAGCTCGCTTTATAAATTCGACGATTACGGCGTTGATATCGGCGACCCCGTAAAGCTCGAGGGCGATATGGCGGAAGCGTATGTAAGAAGGCGTGACGACGATTATCTTGAAGCGTCACTTAACCGTACCGACAGACAGATTCAGTATGTTAAGGCGTTCGCTCAGCAGGCACTGCCGGCGGTCGTAAGGGACTTTTCGACCGTATCGAAGCTGTACAGAACGGCGCAGAATTATTCACAGACAAATCTGTCGCTGAGTAATGCAACCTATATCTCGTCGCTGCTTTTGTCTAAGAATATAAGCAACTTTGATACTATAACGCTTAAGGGCGAAATGAAGTCGTCTAAAGCGCCGCTGATACCCGAAGCGGTATACGCCGAATTTTATCCCGACGAGGATTCGGTAACCGAAGCGGTACTCAAAGCATTTTATACTCAAATTGATTAAAAACTAATAATAAAGTCTTCCTGTTTTAACACTGACATTTGTTATAATGTCCGGATTTCTTACAGGAAGGCTTTATTTTTTTAAAACCTGTAATTATTTGATAAAGCATATATTGCCAGACAAAACTATATAATTGTATTTTTCGGTAGCTAAGCATTGTTAAAAATGCAAGCCCGATTTCATATTACCGAAAAGTGAATAGTGTATTATTGAACTTGTCCAGCAACAATGAGCTTGTGTTTTATTTCAAATAAAAACAGGATGCCCCAAGCATCCTGTTTTGTAATTATTTAAAGCTTTATGTCCATAGCTGCTTTAAGCACGTTCATAGCGCATCTCTGTATTTCGCCGAGGGTTATGCCAAACGGCTTGCCGTAAGAGGACAGCAGTGTGCCGTCGGGCTTGCGGTTTGTAACCCTTGCGCCGCCCGGCATAAGCAGGTCAACCTGCGCCCTTACTCTGTATGCCTGGTCCTTAACAGCCGGATTTTCGGGGCTCTTTTCGCTGGTCATCCACCAGTCGGTCATAACATTGCCCTCATAGCCCCACTCCTCTCTTAAAACAGTGGTGCAAAGGTCGTAGTTATAATGCGCGTAAACGCCGTTGATTCTGTTATATGAGGTCATTATGTTCTTTGGCTTAGCCTCTTTTATGCAGATTTCAAACGGCTTGAGGTAAATCTCGCGAAGCGCTCTCTCCGACAGACGGGAGTCGTTTTTGGTTCTGCGCATTTCCTGATTGTTGCAGGCAAAATGCTTGGGACAAGCCGAAACGCCTGTTGACTGAATGCCCTTAACAGCCGCAGCAGCCATCTTTCCGCTGATGTACGGGTCCTCGCTGTAATACTCAAAATTACGTCCGCAAAGCGGGTTGCGGTGAATATTGATACCGGGTGCGAGAAGCACATCGCTGCCCCTTTCCTTCATCTCCTTTGAGATTTCAGCATACAGCGCCTCAACAAGCTCTGTATCAAATGTGCAGGCAAGGAGCGTGCCAATCGGAATAAGCGATGAGGTAGCCGCAATTCTGATACCCGACGGTCCGTCGGTTGTGATAACTGGCGGGACACCCTTATCCCTGAGCGATTCGAGCACGCCGGCAAATGCGCCCGCGTTGCCCTTTGCGCCGAGCGGGCTGTCCATCTTGTAGTCGCCCCTCGTGATAGCCTCAAGCTCGTCAAGGTCAAGCTGAGCTACGAACTCCTCCATAGTGATCTTGCCGTTTTTAACGTCAATGAGCTTGTAGCCCTTGTCGCCCGTAAGCTCTATATCCTTTGGCAGATTGTTTTGTATTCTTGTTGCCAAATCAAACTTTTGCCTTGCAACATCCTTGCGTCTGAGTACGGTTTTGCCGTCGATAACCTCGGCGTGAAGGATGTCAAAATGCTCAAGCGGAGCGGCAACCTGCTTGTGCTGCGCAAACACCTCGCACTCCTCCTGAAAATAGGAGAATACCTTAACGGTGTCGCGTACATTCTTGCCGAGGTAGAAGGAGTATTCGCCCACCTCCGCAACATATGCGCCCGCGTGGTTTGTTGAGCCGCAGTCGTCGTAAGATGTCAGCTGATATGCGTCAACCCAAAGCTTAACCTCCTCGCTCTGCTGAGTTTCAAGCTCACCCGTTTTAGCAAAAGCTACGAGCTCTCTTGCGGGATTGCCGAGCTTGCCGACAGGCTTTTCGGCATAGAGCTGAACGACCTGTCTGCCGCTTCTCTCGCCGATATTTGTAACCTTGGCGGTGATTTCAAATCCGTCGTCAAACGCCTCGGTGTCTATGTATTTAATATCAAAATCGGTGTAGCTGAGTCCGAAACCGAACGGATAAAGCACATTATTGTTGTCAAAGCTTTCAAAATAGCGGTAGCCTACAAAAATATCCTCGGTGTAGTTATTGAAATTGCGGCCCGCAAAATTGTCGCTTGAAGGGTAGTCAAAATAGCTGTTTGCAATAGTGTCGCATAGCCTGCCGCTCGGGTTAACCTTGCCGCAAAGGAGGTCTGCAACGGCGTTGCCGCTTTGCATACCGCCCTGATATACATACATTATTGCACCGATTTTGTCGCCGTAAGCGCTGCACCATGACATATCCATAATGCCACCTGTGTTGAGAAGCACAACAACCTTGTCAAAGTTATCGCACACTAAATCAAGCAGCGCGCGCTCGTCGTCGGAGATAAGGAAGCTGCCCGGCTCATAGCTTGAATCCCTGTCCTCACCCGCAGCTCTTGCTATTGAAACAACTGCAACATCGCTGTCGCTCTTGTTTGACTGCAGCGTGATTATGTCAAGCGGCATCTCCTTCTGGCTGAACGGCCACATACCCCATACGCCGTGAGTGGGCGGATTTTTCTCAACCCAGTCGGCATAAACTTTTGCAAGGTCCTCGTTAAGCTCCAAATCCTCGCAGTTTCTGATACCGTCAACAAGATTAACCATATCCGGGCATATTACGTCGCCGCCCGAGCCGTAGCCCACAAAAAACCAGTCTATCTGACTTCTTGAAAACAGCGATACCTTGCTGCCTTTTTTGAGCGGGAGTGTGGCGTACCCTACGTAAATAGGGAGTCTTAAATCATTGTAATCAGCCGATGTTTGATTGTAGGTATGGAAAACACATATCAATTAAGCATACGGAGGATTATACTATGAAAAAGTATATTACTGATGAAAAGAATGGACTTGATTACACACTTGTAAACGGAGTGTATCTGCCGAACCTCATTTCAACCGAAACGAATTATGAGATTGGAATGTGGGGACAGAGGCACCTTGATTATATCAAGCACCATCGCAAAGCTTTTTATCTCAACTTAAAAACAAGTTGTAAACTGAACTCATATTTGCACGATGTTGACGTTAGAGCAACCGAGATGTATGACCGCCTTGTTAATCAGCTCAAGGAGCAGCAAGGTATTACCGAACAACTCAAAGCCGAGAATATGTCGGCGTGGGTTCAGGCGATGAATAGCATCGCTACTCAAGCAAGAGAGATTATATATAGCGGTGTTATCTGCTCGAAGGGTGGTGTTTGATATAAAAAAGTTTGTATTAATCATCATGGCTATAATCGTTTTGTTTTCGGCAAGTGTGGATACAAGAGTGATAACTGCATCAGCAAAAACGCCTGCCACGATAACTGCAAGTGTAAAAGCAAAAGCCCGCAAAAAGAAAAAGCATAAACACAAGCACAATGTGCCCAAAGGCAATATAGGCAAATGGTTTAAGTCCAGAAAAGCTCTAAAAAAGCATGTTGATAAGGTTATGAAGTATTGGGCTGACAAGGAAGAGCGCGGAGAGATAAGCCGCGAGGAATATTACAAGAAATGCCCGTGCGGATATGAGGCATGGTCCTGTTCCTGCGGAAGGTGGACAGGCAACTTCAAATACGATTAGGCGGTGATACAATGATAACGCTTGAAGAATTGTATCACGGCAATATAAATCCAAGTGAATCAGAGAGTTTGTGCAATAACCCCGAATACAAAAATCTTATTGCATTAACTACTCAGTCACAGGACAAAGTATTTGCTTCGCTTAATGATGAGCAGAAAAAGCTGTTTGATAACTACATTATTAATGCGGAGGAGTTATCAACAATTATAGAGGTTAATTGTTTCAAAACAGGCTTCAAATTGGGTGCAAGATTAACAATAGAAGCATATACATAAGACGAGGCGAGGATTTTCATCCTCGCCTTGTCTATACATTTTTTAAGTGTGATAAAAAAGTTAAAAATTTGTTTACATTTTGTTTGCATGATGATATAATGAAAATAAGTTAATATGTTAATTTAATAACAATCTAAATTTATAGTATATAGACTTGTTTCAGTATTTCGCGCGAATATTGTAATGGCAAAACGCGAAAACAGAGGTGATTATATGAGAAAAGAAAAGAGAAAGGTTAGGTCTAAAGCATTATTAGCTTTGCTTATAGCAATGACTCTTCTTGTCGGCAATATACCGATGTACACAGTTACTGCTGACGACACCCACAGCCACGACAATATGACTGCGTGGACTTCAACTAACAGTCTGCCCTCAAACGCAGGTAATTATTGTCTTGAAAATGACGTTACGATTTCAGGCACCTGGAATGTTCCGAGCGGCACAACGAATCTCTGCCTGAACGGTCACGGAATCAAGATGACTGGCAACAGCAGCGTTATGACCGTAAGCGCGGGGGCAACGCTTAAAATTTATGATTGCGACACTGAAACCGAACACAGATTTTCTGTTTCAAACAAAAAATCCAACGGCGCAGGATTTGCAACGGTTAACGATTCTCTGACAAGCGGATACGAAACCTTTACAGGCGGCTATATCACAGGTGGTAAAGGAACACGCGTAAACAACTGGAGTAGGGGCGGTGCGTTTTATATCAGCGGCGCTGTAGAAATGTACGGCGGCACTGTTATCGGAAACGGTCAGTATGGCACTACGCACGGCGGAGGATTCTCTACAATAGAATCAGGTACATTCAAAATGTACGGCGGTTCAATTCAGAATAATGCCGGACAATGCGGTGGTGCAACTCGTCTGCAAGGCGCCGTCTGCGAAATCCTTGGTGGTAAAATCATAAATAATGTCGTTAGCGCAGACGGCGGAGGTATTCATGTTGGAGGAACAATCCCGGTAATTTTGAAAGATTGTGAAATCAGCGGCAACTACGCTGAAAACGGTCCCGGAGCGGGAATCTGGATGACAACCACGGGAACAGAGGTTTCGGGCAGCACCGTTATTGAAAACAACCTGACAAGCAAGGGCGCAAGCAACATTGAGCTTGGAAACGGCTATACAATCGCTGTAGGCACACTTAACAATGACGCAAAAATCGGCATAAAGATGAACAACGGCACGGGCGTGTTCACAAGCGGCTGGAACACCCATATGAGCGGCAAGGACCCTGCAAACTATTTCACAAGTGACAACAGTTTGTACGGAGTAATCCTCAACAGCAACGAGGCGGCGATTGGTGATCCCCCTGCTGCGAGCATTATAAACGGCTCCAGCGAGAGCAAGTATTCAACTTTATCGGATGCGATAAACAACTGGTCGGCAGGCAGCACGCTAAAGCTGCTTAAGGACGTTTCAACAAGCAGCACAATAACCGTTCCTACAGGCGAGCACACGCTTGACCTGAACGGTTACGGAATATTAATGACGGGTAACGGCAGAGTTCTTACAATCAACAAAAATGTATCGCTTGAACTCAACGACAGCAATCCTGAAAGGATTCATTATATTACGCTTTCAGACTATCGCGGAACAGCCGTTAGCAACAGTGGAGAAACATCTGTCAGCAACGGCAACGGTGTGATTAAGGTAACGGGCGGTTATCTAACAGGCGGTTTCCTCAATAATTCAGGCAGCCACGATAAATGCGGAGCCGGCGTGTTCAACTGGGGAACCTTCGTTATGAACGGAGGAAGCATTGTCGGCAACATAATGCAGAACAATTCAGGCGGTGGTATTCGCAACAGCGGATTCTTTACGATGAATGACGGAACAATCTTCTTTAACAAAGCATCCGCAAACGGCGGCGGCGTAACCACCTATGTACCCGGCGGCGGTCAGGGCAAGATGACGATGAACGGCGGCGTGATTTCCGATAACTATTGCGGCAGCTATGGCGGCGGTATACAATTAGCAGGTCCGTTTGAGTTGACGGGAGGCTCTGTTACCCGCAACACAGCCGGCACAGGCGGCAGCGGTGTATTCTACGGTGGTCAGGGCGACAAATTTAAGCTCTCAGGCAATCCCATTATCAAGGATAATGTTAATGACGACCTTTATCTGAATGCAGACGCCACGTTTATGATAAGCGATTCGCTTACCAAAGGTGCGGATATAGGCATTTTGATGAAAAGTAACGCTGCGTTTACAGTGGGCTGGAGTACCTATATGAGCGGCGAAGACCCTGCTGATTATTTCACAAGCAACGATAGAAACTACGCTGTTGCACTTGTAGGCGGCGAGGCAACAATAGGCAATTATGCTGCAAGTATAAAAAAGAACGGCAGCGTAGAAGTTTATAGCTCAATTAGTGATGCCGTAAATAACTGGACGGACGGCAGCACGCTTAAGCTGCTTAAGGACGTTTCAACAAGCAGCACAATAACCGTTCCTACAGGCGAGCATACGCTTGACCTGGGCGGTCACGGTATACGCAGAACCGGAACCGGCTGCGTAATCAGAGTGGGTGCACACTCGACGCTGAATCTGAAAGACAGCAATACTTCGACAGAACATAAATACAAGACCGCCAATCCCGCAGCAAACGGCGCGGGTGTTGCGACTGTAGACGACACACTGACAAGCGGCTATAAGACCTTTACCGGCGGCTACATTACCGGCGGCTACAATAACGGCGGATATAATTACGGCGCAGGTATCAACATTGAAGGTGACGGCGCTACTCTCAATATGTACGGCGGAACCATCATCGGTAACAAACTTGCGGCAACCTCTACAGGCGGCGGCGGTGTTTGTGTACAGGATTGGGACAGAACCGGCGGATTCAATATGTACGGCGGCTCTATTATAGGCAACACCTCCAATTACGGCGGCGGTGTCTATGTCAGATGCGGCACAATGGTAATGCATGACGGCGAGATAAACAACAATGTTGCGAGCAACAACATCGGCGGCGCTATTCTTGCATATAGCGACAAATCCACCTTCATTATGGAAGGCGGCACAATAAACGGAAATACTGCTACGCACGGCGGCGCAATTGAAGCGTCCGGCGGAGCCACCGTCTCAATCTTTGGCGGAACCATAACCAACAATACGGCGAGCGGAAAAGGCGGAGCGTTGACGAACCAGAGAGTCAACGAAGATACCAGCACTGCCACATTCAACATTTCCGGCGCACCTGTCTTTTCGGGTAACACCGCGGGCGGAAAGGCCTCAGACGTGTATTTGTGCAACACCGCAGTATTAAACGTGACGGATGAGTTAACAAGCGAAACGCCTATCCTTGTGAGCAGATCAAGCGGTTCAGGCGTATTCACCTCCGGCTGGAAAGACAAGATGGGCGAAACCGATCCTGCAGACTACTTCACCGCTGAAGTAAGCAATTATCAGGTTCGCAGAATCAGAAACGGCGAGGCTTACGTTGGTCCTCCGCATACGCACAACTGGGGCTATGTGGCTGACGGCGACACAATCACCGCAACCTGCTCGGAGTATGAAAGCGGACTTTGCATTCTTGATAAACAGACGATTAAAATCAGCGCCGAGGGTAAGACCTATGACGGCAGCGCCGTAACGGCTACGCTGACAAAGAGCGACGACTGGACTACGGATAACGGACTTTCCGTTCCGACAATTCAGTATTCGGGCAACACCGACGCGGGCACATACACCGCAAGCATCACCTGCGGCACGGCAACCGCTTCAGCAGAATTCACCATTGATGAAGCGTCAATGGCGGACGAAGTCAGCGACGAAGGCTACACCGGCGATTACGACGGCAAGGCGCACAGCATCACAGTTACAAAACCGAGCGGCGCTACGATTAAGTACGGCACAGAGAGCGGCTCTTACCCGCTTGATGAAAACCCGACATACACAGAGGCGGGCGAATACACCGTATACTATCAGGTAAGCAAAAAGAACTATGTCACAGTGGCAGGCTCCCAGACGGTTACAATCGGCAAGATTAACACCACCGTAACGGTTGTCGGAAACAGCGACACCGTGATTTACGACGGCAAGGAGCACACCGTAACAGGCTACACCGCAACAGCGGACAACGCGCTTTATGATGTCGATAACGACTTCACCTTCAGCGGCACTGCTGCCGCGTCGCAGACTGACGCAGGCACATCGAATATGGGACTGGAGGCAAGTCAGTTCACCAACACCAATGCAAATTTTGACACGGTAACATTTGACGTAACCGACGGTTATATTACAGTCAACAAGACGCCGGCAGTAGTAACTACCGCTCCAAAGAGCAAGAGCCCGACCTACAACGGCTCAAAGCAGGCGCTTGTAACAGCCGGCAAGGCTGAGGGCGGCACAATCTGGTACGCACTTGGCAGCGACGCAAAGAAACTGCCGAGCGACAGAAGCTACAAAACGACTGTTCCAGAGGGCAAAAACACCGGCAGCTACTATGTATGGTACAAGGTAATTGCGGATAAAAACCACAACGACCTTCAGCCGCTTTGCGTTAAGGTTGTAATATCGGAAAAGACCTGGGTTAATCTCAAAGGCACGCTGTATCTCAGCAACGGCAAAACCCCGGCAGAGGACGCAACCGTTACTATTAAAAAAGGAAAGCAAAAGGTTGATTACGTTATAACGCCCGACAACGGCAAATATAAATTTACTGTTCCGTCCGGCATTTACAACCTTGTTGTTGAATACAAAAACCACACCGAAACCATACTGGTTAACGTTACAAAAGATAAAGATCAGGATATTGTGATGCTGGGCAACACTACTGATTCGCTTCTTACGGTAAACGGCGACGACAACTTCGGTGTAGCAGTCGGCGGTCTTAACAAAGAATCGCTTGCTGTCAGAAATAACGAAAGTGTTCCCGACGATAAGAACGTAACCGTTTCAATGACAGTGGAATCCAAAACCGAAAAAAATGCAAAGAACGCAAAACAGTTTTCCAAACTGACTGGCGGAAAATCGTTTATGTTCTTTGACGCAACGCTTGAAAAGACAGTCGACTCAAAAACAACTGTTATGAATTCCGCAAACGATGTTTTGGAAATTGCAGTGCCTTATACAAAGACGGCGCGCCGCGGAATCTGCGTATATTATTCCAACGGCAAAAGCCTGAAAGAATATGAAAAGAACTCGAACAAAGAAGCGGGAACATTCCGTATAGACAAAAACAACGGCTATATTTTCATCTATACAAAAAACATTGCAACCTTTGCAATAGGTTATACCCCGTATTACAGAGTTAACAGTTCCCTGTCGCTCGGCTCTTTCAAAGGAAAGGTAAGCGTAACCATTAAAGGCAAAAACGGCGAAGGAACTTACAGGCTTAAAGACGTTAACAGGGATAAGGTAAGCTTTGACAACGTGCCAAAGGGTGATTATGAAATGGAAATCACTTGGGCGGACGGTGCAAATAATACAATAACAATGCCGTTTACGGTATCATAAAAAGGAGAGATAAAAATGGCTGAACATCAACAGGCAAAAATCACAAAAGAGGATATTGAACGCCTCGAAAAAACAAAAAACAGTATTGCAGAAGAAAAGGAAAAGCTTTCACCCGGCACGATTATTACACGCGTTATTGCCGGTATTGTAGCGATTGTATATTTTGTAATCCTTTTATTCGGCAAATACTTTATGGACCCGAAAAGCGTGTTCTTAAGCAGCCTTGACCCGTTTTCAGGCGCAAAGAATCCGAACAATATCATCCGCGTTGTCAGTCTTTGTATTCTGACACTGACCATCAGTTTTGTTTTAAGATTCTTTATCAAAAGAATGGTCAACAACAAAAAAATCACCAAAAAGATTGGCGTTGCCGTTATCGAGCTTCTTGGCAACACAGTTAAATATGTTGCAATTTTAGTGCTCATATTCCTTATTCTCGGTGCTCTTGGCGTTAACACCACAGAGCTTCTTGCAGGTCTCGGAATCTTAAGCTTGATTCTCGGTCTCGGCGTTACCTCACTGATTGAAGATATTGTTGCAGGTATTTTCATCATTGCCGAGCAAATCTTTGATGTTAACGATATCGTTGTTATCGACGGCTTCCGTGGAACAGTTGTTTCAATCGGTATCCGTTCAACAAAGTTTGCTGATATCGGAGGCGATATTCTCACTATGCGTAACTCCTCTATCGGCTCGGTTGTTAACCTGACCGACCGTATGTCTTGCGCAGCTCTTACTATACCGATTGCTCCGACAGAATCTCTTGAGCATGTTGAAGATGTTATCAACAACTATTTCAATCCCTCAGAAATCAGAGAAAGCTGCGACAAGATGCAGGCTGACCCGATTTATCTCGGTCTTTGCGAAATCACTAAGAAGGGCGTTCAGATGCTTCTGTTCATCGCAGGCTGTAACGAGGCTGATAAATACGACGTTGAGCGTGCTCTTTATCATGCAATCAAGACAACGTTTGACGAACATAATATTGAACTCGGTGCACCCGGACTCGAAGAAGAATAACAGACTGGAGGCAATGCCATGAAAGCAAAAGAATACGGCGCGTATCCTACGCGCAATGTTCAAAGTGGCGGGCAAATGCCATCCTATGATGAGTTCAACAGGGAATATAAAAAAGTCAGGTACACCAGCGCGCAGGAGTATGCGTGCCGCAATGTAAAGGAATACAATCGTTATCCTGAATACAAGGATATGACTGGTGATGATGACAACTGCGACCAGCAAATCAGCGTCACCGGCGCAGCTCTGCAGTACGGCGCATCTTTCCGTACAGCAAACGCGGTGCTTAAGCGCAGGAGAATTGCACAGCAGCTGATTTGTATCGTAGCCGGCTCTACGATTATCGTGTCAGCGTATCAGGCGATGATGAATCAGCCGCAGCCGGAACCAGCTCCTTTACCTGCTATTGCGGATACAGACGATCGCACTGACGATACGGATATCGACGATATTGTTCCCGATGAGGAAAACACCGTTCCTGCAGAAGAAACCACCGTTCCTGCAGAAGAAACCACCGTTCAGACGGGGAAAACAACAACGGCTGCTTCAACGGCGGCGGTAAACTATACTCCTAAGTGGGTATGGAGCAGCGACAAGAAGACAGTTACTCTGGAACTCTATGACAGTAATGGCAAACTCGTTCACGAGATTCCCGCAAAGGTCAGCGTTACAACAAAGGACGCAACGTGTACCAAAGAAGGACTCAAAACATATACCGCAACTGCGGAATATGACGGCAAGACTTATTCGGATACCACAACCGAAACACTTGACGCGCTCGGCCACTCGTTTGATAAAGGTAAAGAGGTCACTCAGAGCGACGGCAAAACTGCTATGGTATTTGAATGTAAGCGATGCCACGAGAAATTTAAGATTGCAAACGATATGTCTGAAAACGATTAGTTTTGCTGAATAAATTAGGATGATTATGATGAATTATACGGCTGCATTTATTATGCCTGTTAAGCTCAGCGGAAACAAAATGGAACTGCGTCATCTGGGCATCACAATTGAATCAATTAAGTGCCAGACGGACAGCGACTGGATTCTGATTATGGTGGATGATTACTCGGATAATCAGGCAGTTTATGACGCAATTGATGAAATCAAAACCGACCTTAAAGACAAGGTACACGTTATTTATTCGGACAAGAATTACGGCACGGGCGCGGCAAGGAATAAGGGTATCGCCTATGCAAACGAGATGGGCGCTCCCTTTATCCTCTTTAACGACGCAGATGACGTCTCAGACCCAAGAAGGTTGGAACTTACAAGAAAAGCCTTTGAGGATGAAACGGTTAACGTTGTTTATTCAAGCTTTGACGTTATTGACGAAAACGGAAATATTGTTCCCGACAGCAAAATCAATCCTGCAATCAAAGAAATTATTGATGGTCATAAGATTGATATTGTTGAGGGCGAAAATGCGTTCGTTAATATTGCAACAAAAAAGAAATATACTAACTTAACCTCCTGCACTTCTGTAAGAACTTCACTTGCAGTGGAGGAGCCCTTCCCCTCGTTATCGGTTTCGGAGGATTGCCACACCTGGTTCAGATACGGTGCCCATCCCGGAAAATTCGTTTTCTTAAACGAAATCAAGGGCGGTTACAGAATCCGCTCGGGAGTTGCAAGCCGTTCACGAAGCCTTAACAAGAATTTCTATGAAAAACTCTTTGAAGTTGACTCATCGGGATTTGAAGCAGCACTTAAACTTGCAAAGAAATACGGCACTACGGACGGCTGGGAAGAAAACGATTTAAGATGCGCTTTTAACGTTCGTTTAGCCCTCAGTCTGCTTCACGGAGGCAACGAGGAATATTCCAAAAATGCTGTTAATATTGCTGCAGAAATCTCAAAAGAAAAAACCGTTTCTTATATTGAATTGCTACAATGTGAAACAAATTGTAAAGACAAACTAAAAGCTTTTATTTCATAACCTAATCAAAAAAGCAACCGCTGTTTGCGGTTGCTTTTTGTTGCCTATTGACTTTTATTATAGTTTAATATCCATTGCCATTTTTAGGATATTCATTGCGCTTCTCTGCATTTCACCGAGGGTGATTCCGTAAGGCTTACCGTATGATGCGAGGAGTGTTCCGTCGGGCTTGTAAACCGTTTTCGGAGTTCTGGTCTTCGGGTCGATATAGCTTTCTGAGCCGGGCATAAGAAGGTCAACCTGCGCGCGAACGCGGTATGCCTGATCTCTTATATTCGGAAATTCGGGACTCTTTGATTTCTGCATCCACCAGTCGGTCATAACATTACCCTCATAACCCCATTCTTTTCTGAGAACGGTTGTACATAAATCATAATTATAATGTCCCCAAACGCCGTTTATCTTATTATATGAGGTCATAATATTCTTGGGCTTTGATTCTTTAACACAGATTTCAAAGCCTTTAAGATATATCTCTCTGAGAGCTCTTTCGGATACTCGTGAGTCACATTTTGTCCTTTTGAATTCCTGATTGTTGCAGGCAAAATGCTTAGGGCAGGCAGAAATTCCGTTGTTCTGAATGCCTCTGACGTATGCAGCAGCCATTTTTCCGCTGATATACGGGTCTTCGCTGAAATATTCAAAGTTTCTTCCGCAAAGCGGGTTCCTGTGAATATTAAGACCCGGTGCAAGAAGAATATCTGCCTTTCTGTCCTTAATCTCTTTTGCAAGCTCTGTGCAAAGCTCTTCAACAAGCTCGCAGTTGAATGTACAGCCAAGAAGGAACGCTATCGGAACAAGCGAGCAGTTTGCTTTAAGGCTCAGTCCCGTAGGTCCGTCAGAGGTAACAACGGGAGGAATTCCCTTGTCCCTGAGCGATTCAAGAACGCCTGCACAAACACCTGTGTTTCCTGCTGCACCGAGGGGACTGTCTATAGTATAATCGCCCCTTGTGATTGCTTCAAGCTCATCAGGATTTAACTGAGCAACAAACGCCTCCATTGTAACCTTGCCGTTTTTTACATCAACAAGCTTGTAGCACTTGTCGCCCGTGATTTCAATATCCTCGGGCATATTATTGAGGATTCTTGTTGCCATATCAAACTTCTGCTTTGCAACAAGCTTTCTTCTCAGGACTGTTTTGCCATCTATAACCTCTGCATGGAGCACGCTGAAATACACCTGGGGTGCTGATGCCTGCTTATGCTGGGAATAAACGAAGGTTTCTTCCTGATAGTAGTTGAAAATCTCGAAGTTATCCCTTGCGTTTTTGCCAAGATAGAATTTATAATCGCCGTTTTCAATGACATAGCAACCCGCATGGTTGGTTGAACCGCAATCATCATATGAGCAAAGCTGATAGATATCAACGAAGAGGTCAAGCTCCTGACTTTCATTAGGAGCGAGCTCCTTTGTTTTTGCAAAGGCAACAAGCTCTCTTGCCGGGTTGCCGAGCTTTCCTACGGGCTTTTCAATATAAAGCTGAACAACCTCTTTTGAAGGCGCATCGCCCGTATTTGTTACCTTAACGGTGAAACAGAATCCGTTTTCGTCGTTCTGCGTCTTAATGCACTCTGTTTTGAAATCGGAATAGCTTAGTCCAAAGCCAAAGGGATATAAAACGTTGTTTTTATCGAAGCTTTCAAAATATCTGTAGCCTACAAAAATATCCTCTTCATAATTGTTGAATACTTTGCCGCCGTAATTCTCGGTTGAAGGATAGTCAAAATAGTTTTTTGCAATAGTGGCTGTGAGTCTGCCACTGGGCGAAACCTTGCCGCTGAGCAAATCACAAACGGCATTTCCGCTTTCCATACCACCCTGCCAGACGCAGAGCACTGCGCCTATTTTGTCCGAAAATCTGTCAATCCAGCTGAAGTCCATAATGTTTCCGATGTTAAGCAGAACAATAACATCATCAAAAACACTCGTTATCTCCTTAAGGTTATCAAACTCCTGATCAGTGAGATAGTAGCTTCCCTTCTCAAGCGAACAGTCCTTATCTTCGCCTGCGCCTCTACCGATGATAAATATAGCAGTGTCACTTGTCTCTTTCGCTTTTTCAACGATTGCACTATTGAGTTCAATATCATCGTGCGAATATATCCAGTTTCCCCAAACAAGCTCTGTCTGAATCGGATACTTTTCGCAAAAAGCTTCATAAAGCTCTGCAAGGTCTTCATTAATATTGAAATCGTTTTGATTTCTTGCAGCATCAAGAAAGCTTACCTTCTGATTGCATTTAACCGCTCCTCCCGAGCCGTAGCCAACGAACATCCAGTCCTTCTGAATTCTTGAAAAAACGGATACATTTGTTCCTTTTTTCAGAGGAAGAATGCCATTATTCTTAAGCAGTACTGCGCCCTCGACAGCCGCCTGTCTTGAAAGCGCGGTCATTTCTTTAGTGATTTCTTTTTCGTCAACGTTCTGTTCGTCTTTGCCGAATGAATGAGTTGCCATATTGATTGTTCCCGCAACCCTGCTGACATCATCCTTAATCCTGCTCAAAATGCTCATAAAAAAGCCTTCCTTTCTTATATGCAATTACGGTTATTATAACATCGACAGCGCCTTTATGCAATGTTTTTATGAATATATATTTTGAATAAGTTTTAAGGAAATATCGTGAGCTGAGAGACCAAAGCATCATCTATTATTATGCACAATCTATTCCCGTCTTGAACAGTAATAATTAAAAATTACCAAATAACAACAAGCAAAACAATGAAGGATACAAAAGATACATTCAGATAAAACAAATGGCATATTTCTCTGCTCTTGAGCAGTAAAAAAACACAAAAAACGGCATCTAACCATTAAAGTTTGCGCGATAAGTATTTTACACAGAGAAACCATCATTTCTCGCACTTGTTTTATAATTCGCCGTACTAAATCATAAATTCTTTTAATAAGTTTTTTGTCGACATCGTTTGTCTTAAAGGGAGTTGTTAAAAATAACGAAGCTATTGTCGTTTCAAACCTATTCAGCCTCGTTCAAACATATACGAACAAATATTCTAAAACATTATTGACAAACGAACATTTGTTTGATATAATAACTTTGCAATTAAATATGTGTTTATGAGTGAATGGTAAAAGCGTATAGATATTTTAGAGAGTAAAGAGTCGTTTGAATGGTGAAGTAAACACAAAAAAGGATGTGTTGCTTCCCTGCAGAACGGCTCTTTTTTTGACCCCTAAAATTAAAAAACAGACTATACTTTTTGCCTTTAAGTGAGCAAATAAGTGAAGGGCATTTCTAAAATAAAAATGGAAATGCAATCCGTTTCGACAATGTTTTTTTCGGGCAAGTGCGATAATAATATGTCGGGAAATGGATGGAAAAGGAGTAATTTATGATAACCGGAATGAATAAAAAGGAAAAGATTACGGAGATATTTTTTGATGAGGATAACCGCGTTATAAACATTAGAACATACAACACCGACCTTAAAAACAGGTTGATAAGGTTCTCAAATGAGTACCCTGACGAGTGCAAATTGGTGGACGATTCGGGTAACGGTATGCTTGAATTTGAGATTAACAAGGGTAGGTTTTGCTTCCGTTTAACCGCACCTTACAGCGAAGAACGAAAGCAAATGCTATCCCGAAACGCTACCCAAGATAATCACTTACCGAAAGAGAAATAGCGTTCCCATACCACAAAATCAATCATTTGTCAACCCCTAAGCGGTTAAGTAAAACCACCACTCGTCGCTTGATAA
>JAFSTE010000008.1 GCA_017450645.1 Eubacterium sp. | reverse complement strand
TGGACTCCGTCCACACCTGATTTAACGGGCGATTCGTGAATCGCCCCTACAAATCAAAAAGCAGGCGAAGCCGAATTTTGATTTGACAAGGAGAAACATATGAAGTGATTGTCAGCAAAACTTTAGTTTTGCCTTAATCACGAAATGTGTTTGGACGTGCGCAGCACCCGAAACTCTCAATTTTCAACTCATAAACCGCTACAAATGTCTATTTTTGTCGAAATTTTAAAAAATTTACAATTTGTTCATAAATTTCCTAATATGTATTGACACTTTATTTTAAATTTGATATAATGCGAATGTATTAATATATTAGGGCACTTTGCGCCCTTTTGTTAATACATCGCTTTTTTTTGTAAACGGGAATGAGAGATACTCTCAGTCTTAGTGACCGCCTGCTGCTTAAGTGCAGCGGGCATGTCGCTAACCCCGTTGCAACAACTGTATAATCCAGGAGTTTAAGCGTAGACAAGTCGAACCTTATCAGGCCGACTTGGACGGGTTGACTTTATCGGGTTCGACCTGTCTATGCTAAATTAGGGAGAAAAACTTTCAGATACATAGTTACTATGTATGCGGTCAGCTGAGAGTATCTCATATCCGAGTTATTCGGAATTCCTGTTTTATAAAAAACACAAAAATTTAAATCAAATTATGAAAGGAAATGATTAAAATGAGAATTTCTAAGAAAATCGTTGCGATTGCTCTTTCGGTTCTTATGGCTGTATCAATGATGCCTTTCACCGTATTCGCTGCAACTACAACCGTTGCAAACGGCGCTGAGCTTAAAGCAGCTGTTGCTGCTGCTGCAGACGGCGATGTAATCGAGTTTACTGCAGACAACACAACTTATCCTGCAACAACATCAGGCGCACTTGTTATTCCTGTAGACGGCAAGGATATCACAATCGACCTTAAAGGTCACACACAGTATTTCCGTGTAAGCGGTGAAACTACTGTTACGTATCCTACCGACCTGTTCGTGCTTAAAAACGGTGCAAAGCTTACTGTTAAGGACAGCGTTGGCGGCGGTGCAATCTATGCTACCTACGGCGCAAACTCTTCTGCTTACATCTTCAATGTACTTGATACATCTGAGCTTGTAATCGACAGCGGTAAGTATGTAATGGATAAGGCAAACCGTAGTGGTGTTATCATTTATCAGAATTCTGCAGATGCAAGCACTACTATCAACGACGGTGAGTTCGAGACGGTTACTAACACAGGTGCAACAAGAACATATCGCGACTATATCATTAATAACTCGCGCGGTGAAGTTGTAATCAACGACGGTACATTCACAACAGGTAAGTCGTCTGACTATGTTATTTCTGAAGGTAACACAACAGATACAACATTAGTTATTAACGACGGTGAATTCAACGGCACAATGTCACTTGATACATCCAAGGCTACTACTGAGCTTAACGGCGGTACTTACTTGACAAATGCAGGCGAGCCGAACACGGCAGTATCTGCATACCTTCCGGCAGACCAGATTATTGACAACACAACTGGTGAAATCAAGAACGTTGACGCAAGCACAGTAGCAAGAACTAATTCTGCAGAATTCACATCACTTAAAGATGCTCTTGATTCTGTAGCTGCAGGTGCTACTGCAACAATCACTCTTCTTGATGATTGCACACTTGCGTCAACATATGAAATTGCCGACAATCAGAAGATTACTATTGATTTGAACGGTAACGACATTACTACTACTGCTCGTGCATTCAACATCCGTCACGGTCAGCTTACACTTAAAGGTACCGGTAATCTTAACGCAAACTTTACAGGCGCTAATGCTGCAGTAGCCGTTTACGGTGCAGCTACCGATAGCGGTTCAAACTACAGCACATTTACACTTACCTCACCTGCAACAATTAATGCTCCTAACGGTTACGGTGCTATGATTGGTGCTACAAGCGGTGCTGCATACGGTGCAAAGCTTCAGCTCGGCGGTACTATCAATTCTAAGTACGGCGTTTACATCAACGGTAACGTTGCTGAGCCTGCTGTAAAGACTAATGCAGCTGCTATCAACATCACTGGTACAGTTACTGCAAGCAACGAAAATGCTGTTGTTTATGCAGCTGGTTATGCTAAGTGGAACATCTACTCAAATGCTAACCTTACCGGTGGTTCAGGCGTTTACATTAAGTCCGGTACAATGAACATTTATGGTAACGCTGCTATTACTGCAACCGGCGAAAAGACTGACTATAAGTTCAATACTAACGGCGCTAACGGCACAGGCGACGCAATCATCATCGATTCTTGCGGTTATCCGGGTAACGTTCCTACCGTTACAGTTAAGGCTGGTACAATTACTTCTGCAAACGGCGCAGCTGTAGCAAGCTATGCTAAGCAGGACGACCCGCTTTATCCGACTGCTGATTTCCCGAGAGTTGACAACGTTATCCCCGGTAATTCAACAGCTGTATTCTCGAGCAATGTAACTGCACTTGCTGCTGAGGATTATAAGACTGTTTATGACGAAACAGCAGGCGGTTATGTAATCGCTCCTATTGCATACGGTACAATCGGTTTGTATCAGGCAGGCGATGCTGAAATTACCGGTAACGGTACTGCTCACGAAAAGATTACTATTTCTAATTCTTCATTAAGCTATGCAGACCCGGATTATTCAGTAGGCAGATATTACGCTGGCTATTACATGGGCGGCATTAAGTTTATTGCTCCCGAAGGAACTGTAATCTCCGAGAATGCACGTTACACAAACGGTTCTATTGATTCTACAACAGGTCAGCTTAAAGTTAAGAACCTTTACACTGCAAAGGATGGCGCTAACTTCATGTACTCGTGGCCTCATGTAACAGTAGAGAGCCTTGAAGCTGCTATCGCGGCAGGTGAGAACAAAACATGGGAGTACACATTTGACTGGGACGGCGACGGATACTTCGAGCAAGAAGCTATCATCGAACTCGTTTGCGATACAGTTAAACTTGTTAAAGACGGTGAGCAGGTATATCCTGAGGGTAACAACGGCTACAGCGTAATTTCTGATTCAACAACTTCAATGAACGCTTACATTGACGTTGCTGCTTATGCAGACGAAGATAACGCAAGCGTTGTAGTAACATACAACAACAACGAAGACGGCTCTTCGACGAGCGGCGCAATCGATAAGGACAGCGCTTCATTCACAGTTACAAACGCTACGGCTACAAAGCAGTCCGGCGGCACATACGACGGCAACTGGGTTATCAACGTTGAGCAGGCTCCTGCACAGATGAATGACGACATCACAATCGAGATTTATGACGGCGCAACAAAGGTTAAGACTATCACAACATCAATCGTAGATTACTGTCTCCAGGCTTCAGAAGAGCTTCCGGCAGGCGACGAGAAGAACTTTGTAGAGGCTATGTACGACTATGGTAAGGCAATCTACGAAGCAGGTGGATTTATCGGCGGTACATACACAGCAGAAAACTTCGAGCATGCATTCTTCAATACAGCAGCTCCTGATTTCTCACAGGTAACTGCAGCTACAGCAGAATCAACTGAAGCATTCTCATTCGTTAATTTTGCATTTGTAGCTACATCTACACCTTCACTTCGTGTATATACTAACCTTACAGCAGATGATGCAGCTATTCTTGGCTACAACACTGAAACAGCTCCTAACGCATACATTGGCACAAACGACAAGGTATTCATCGACCTTGGTGCAATTCGTCCTGAGGACTTCGACGAGCAGAAGACTGCAACACTTGGTAATGCAAGTGCACAGGTAAGCGTACTTAACTACGCAAAGGCTGCGTACGACAACGGCGCAACCGACCTCGGCAGAAGCCTTTACAACTACAATGTTGCTGCAGAAGCATATTTTGAATAAAGGAGGGCTTGGAATATGAAAAAGAATTTTGAATACAAAGAGCCTGAATTTAAGGTAGTTAACACTGCAACAGAGGATGTTATCACAACATCTGAGCCGCAGGGTAACCCGCTTCAGAATGCCTTCAACGGCTGGGAAATGGAAGCACTTGGCACATTTTCTATCTAACAGGCTATACAAAAACGCAACCGCAGGGAAACCTGCGGTTGTTTTTTATACTCAGCGACGCTTAACTGAAAACCGAACACCGAAAACTAAAAGAGCGGCTAAGGATTATTCCTTAGCCGTTCTTTCTACGATATAATCATGTACTTTGTCCGCAAGCTCGCCGTGCAGCTTGAATTTTTTGCTGAATACTATCAGCGACAGTGTTACGAGTATTGCCGGTGCGCCGAAGCCTATAAAGCCGATTGCGCCCTTTGTGGCGTCGTTTACGCTGCCGGTTTCGGCAACCTGCTTTGAGTAGTGGAACAGTCCGAGTCCGCCGAAGTAAATAACCGTCTGAATAGTGTACGCAAGCTTTTGAAGAAAGCCCTTCATCGAGAAGGTAATGCTCTCGTTTCGCTCGCCGTTTTTATATTCGCCGTAATCCACGATGTCTGCGAGGAAAATTGTCTGCGACACGAACATCGACGCGATACCCGTAGACGACAGTATGTAAGCAAAGCTCAGCGCCGTAGTGTTCTGCATAACGGGTCCGCAGATGTACATAACGATGTAACCTATTATCGTTGTGCAAAGTGAAATCTGGTAAATCTGTTTTTTATTAAACCATTTTGACAGTACCGGTATTACGCCGAGACCGAGTACCGAACCGACGGCGCCGATGGTCTGGAACTTCGACTGCGCTACGCCGTCGCCGACAACCTGAGTAAAGTAGGTTCTCGCCGTTCCGCTCGTCAGGTACCATCCCGCGTTAGACAGCATCGCAAATACCATAAATACCACAAGCTGGTCGTTGTGCGATATAACTCTGAAAATCTGCTTAAACGAAAACTTTTTCTTTTCGCCGTATACGACATTCTTTTCTTTGGTAGACAGCACGCAAATCACAGCGAATGCGAGCAGCAGTATTCCGCATATTCCCGCCCAGCGCGAAAAGCCCGTGGGGGAGTAGCCGTGCTTGTCAATCTCCGCCGTACCCTTTGAAAGAATCGGCACGATAATCGGCGTTGCGATAGTGATTATGCCCTGACCGAGACCGCTGAAGGTTCTCGCAACGGTGGATACCATATTACGGTCCTTGGGGTCGCTCGTAAACGACGGTATCATCGACCAGTAGGGGATATCGGCAAGCGTGTTCGTCATACCCCAGAAAATGTACATAACCGCTATATAGATGTATAACGGCAGCCCGCTCATTCCGAACTTGGAAAACAGCAAAAACAGCACAATCGCGTTGCTCGCCGCGCCTATTACAATCCAGGGTCGGTATTTGCCGAACTTAGTTTTAGTGTTATCAACGATTGTACCCATCATAGGGTCGTTGATTCCGTCCCAAATCCTTGCTATAGGCGTCAGCAACAATAAAAAGCCCTCCGCAAGGTGTAGCGTTGATACAAGATAGTCGCTCAAAAACGAGTAGAACAAGCCGTAGCTTAAGTCAAGCCCGATTGCGCCTATACCGTAACAAAGCTTTTCTCGCCATGTAGTTTTGTATTCCATAGGTCGCTCCTTATTAGGTTTTTTATATTATATCATATATAGCAGATATTGAAAATTGTAGAAGAATTACAAAAATGTTACAAAATATTACAATTACCACATAGCTAAATTTGTCCTTGACAATGGGCGTGTTGCCCATTATAATATATGTAAGTGGGGAGAAATCCCAAAAGAATTCATATTAATCCCAAATTTATCCTAAGTTTGCGGATTAATCTTTTATTCACTCAGAAAGGAGATGAGAGTATGCAATATAGCTTTATGGGTCATAAAACCAATAAAATTGACGCTAAGGGCAGAATATCTATCCCTGCTAATATGCGTGGCGACCTCGGTGCAGAATTTGTTGCGTCGCGCGGCTTCGGCAAATGCCTTGCTCTCTTTCCGATAGACGAGTGGGACGAGTTTATGAAAAACATTCACGAGAATGTCAACCATAAAAAGAGGAAGCAGCTTGAGCTGTTCTTCCTTGCAAACGCCGAAAAGATGAGCCTCGACGGACAGGGAAGACTCCTTTTAAACGAGGAGCTGAGACGCCAGGTTGACCTGCTCGGAGAAGCTCAGGCAGAGGTTTTCGGTAACGGCAGAAGAATAGAAATCTGGAACTGCGAGCAGTTTAAGGCTGAGCTCAGCCAGATTACCGTTGACGAGGTTGAGGACATTCTTGACGAGTTCGATTTATAAATATGGAATTTGTACACAAAAGCGTACTGTTTGACGAGGCTATCGACTCGCTGAACATTGACGATACAAAGGTGATTGCCGACCTTACCGCAGGCGGCGGAGGCCATTCGCGCGAGATTGCGAAGCGCGCAAAAAGGCTTATCGCTATTGACCAGGACCCCGACGCTATTAAGGTGCTCGGCGAAAGACTCGGCAGCCTTGACAATGTAACTATTGTTAACGACAACTTTGTGAATATTAAAAGCATTGTAAGCTCGCTCGGGCTTGACAGTATCGACGGTATGCTGCTCGATTTGGGCGTCAGCTCTTTTCAGCTCGATACCGCCCAACGCGGCTTTTCGTACCACAAGGACGCTCCGCTCGATATGAGAATGAGCAAGTCGGGACTCTCGGCTAAGGATGTTGTAAACACCTACAGCGAGGAACAGCTCGCGGATATACTGTACAGATACGGCGAAGAAAAGTTTTCGCGCCGTATAGCTAAAAACATCGTCGAAGCAAGACAAAACGGCGAGATTGAAACGACTTTTGAACTCGTAGATATTATAAAGAGCGCGTATCCGCAAAAGGCTATGCGCGACTCGCACCCCGCGAGAAAAACGTTTCAGGCAATAAGGATAGAGGTTAACGCGGAGCTGGACAAGCTCTCGCAGACACTTGACAGCGCGCTTGACGTGCTTGCACCGGGCGGCAGGATTAGCGTGATAACCTTCCACTCGCTCGAGGACAGAATGGTTAAGGAGCGCTTTGCGAAATGGGCTAACCCCTGCACCTGTCCTAAGGAGTTTCCGGTGTGCGTATGCGGCAAAAAGCCTCTCGGCGAAATGCCGTTTAAGTCAAAAGCACCGAGCAAGGCGGAGCTTGAGGAAAATCCCCGCGCCCGCTCGTCACGACTGCGTACATTTATAAAGTATTGACCGAGCAAAGCGAGAAACTGATTTGGCGCCCCTGCCAAGGGGAGCTGTCGCCGTAGGCGACTGAGGGGTGGTCAATGCCTTTAATAAGGTGTTGAAAAAGTGATTGCTTGATTTCATTATTCGTTAAATCGAGCGACCATCCCTCCACCGCAAGCGGTCCCCCTCCCTTTAGCAAGGGAGGCAACAAAGATAGAAATTATAAGAGGAGGTGAATACAGTGACTAATACAAATGATTTCAGACGCTATTCGTATCAGAGCGACACAGCGTATCTTATTAATTCATTTGACTTTGCAAGGGGCTCGCAGGCTCCGAAGCTCAGACCGCAGGAAAAGCCCGACGACGGACTCAAACTGCGCGAAAACAAGAAGCTCAAAAGTAAATCACAGCTTAAAAAAGAGCAAAAAACAGCATTTGCAAAGATGGTAAAGCTTGCCGCAGTTGCTGTTATTTGCCTTGCGATGATAGGTCTTTTGCTGCACTCCTTTGCGCTTAAAAACGAGCTTACGCGCGAGATTACCGCAAAGCAGACTGCTATAGCAAACGCGGAAAGTGAATTTATTTCGCTCCAGAGCGCGCTTAATAATATGGTGTCAATGAGCAAAATCGACAAGTACGCCGTAGAGGAACTCGGTATGACTAAAATGAGGTCTAACCAGATTCAGTATATGGATGTCGACTCGTTTAAGGCTCAGCGCCTTAAGGCTTTAAAAGCGCAAAAAGAAAAGGAACAAAAGAAGAAGGACAGCGCCAAAAAGCAGCAGAGCAGTAATAAAAAACAGAATTAAGCATATAATTTATGAGAGTTCCGTGAACTCTCTTAAATTGCTTTTTTATAATATTAAAAATATAAGTATTAAACGGAGGTGATTATATGGCAAAGGATTTCAAAAAGGGTATGTTAAAAAGGACTTTGATATTTGCTGTAGTAATCGCCTTTTTATTTGGCATAGACGGCGCAAGGGTGCTGTATCTGCAGTTTGCTCAGGGTAACGAGCTTTCCGCAAAAGCTGAGTCGCAGCAGCTGTCCGACACCGAGGTATCGGCAATGCGCGGTACTATTTACGACAGCGAGGGAAATGTTCTTGCTCAGAGCGCTACGGTATGGAATATTTTTATCGACCCGTCAAATATTAATACCGAGGAAAAGCGAGAGCTTGTTGTAGAAAACCTTGCAAAATTCCTAAAGCTCAGTAACAAAGAAAAAAAGGAGCTTTACAAAAACTCCAAAAAAGATACAAAATATGTCGTTGTTGCAAAAAAGGTCGAAAATGATATTAAAGAAAAGATTTCCGCCTTTTCCGCTAAGAACAAGCTCGGCAATGTTATCGGCACCGAGCAGACAACGAGAAGATATTATCCCTACGAAAGCTTTGCTTCTTCGGTAATCGGCTTTACGGGCGGCGACAATCAGGGACTTTCGGGACTCGAAGCTTACTACGACGAGGAGCTAACCGGTACAAACGGCAGAATAATCACCGTTAAGGACGCTAAGTCTAACAGACTGCCGACGGATTACGAAACCTCTATCGACGCCGTAGACGGAAACTCCCTTGTGCTTACCCTTAATCAGACTATCCAGTATTATCTCGAAAAAGGGCTTCGTACCACTATGAAGGAGTATAAGGCAAAGGGCGCTTACGGAATTGTTATGAACTGTAATACCGGCGCTGTGCTCGCTATGAGCTCGATGCCCGACTACGACTGTAACGACCCGTACAAGATTACTTATTCAAAAACCAAAAAAGAGCTTAAGAAAATCACGAATAAAAAAGAGAAAACCCAAACGCAAAGCGAGGCTGTACAGAACCAGTGGCGTAACTTCACCGTAAGCGACACCTATGTTCCGGGCTCTGTATTTAAGACCTTTATGTCCTGCGCGGCGCTCGAGGAAAATGTGGTTAATCTTAACACCCATTACACCTGCACGGGCTCAATTCAGGTGCAGGATTACACAATGCACTGCCACTACCACCCCGGTCACGGCACTCAGAATCTAACTCAGGGACTCGAAAACTCCTGTAACCCGTTCTTTATCACAATCGGTCAGAGACTCGGCGTTCACAACTACTTTAAGTATTTTGACGGCTTCGGCTTTACGCAAAAGACGGGCATCGACCTTCCGGGTGAAGCGATGTCGCAGTACTACCGCGAGGAGCAGTACGGTATAGTTGAGCTTTCGTCCGCATCCTTCGGTCAGACGAACTCGCTTACTCCTATCCAGGTATGCACCGGACTTTGCGCTATCGCAAACGGCGGAATGCTCGTTAAGCCTTACATCGTGTCCGAGATTAAGGACGCAAACGGCAATACGGTTAAGAAAACCGAAAAAACGGAAGTAAGGCGCGTAATCAGCGAGGACACAAGCGAAAAGGTACGAAAAATGATGAAAGCCGTTGTAGACGAGGGTACCGGTAAGAACGGCTATGTAGCAGGCTACCGCGTGGGCGGTAAAACAGGTACATCTACCAAGCTCGGTGAATCGGGCGAGGGTGAAAGAAATAAATATATCGTTTCGTTCGCGGCTATCGCACCGTCGGATAAGCCCGAAATCGCTATGCTTATAATTATGGATGAGCCTAACGAGGATTTGGGCGGCGGCGCACTCTGCGCACCTATTGCCGCTCAGGTAACCGAGCAGGCTATGCAGGTGCTCGGCATTGAACCGCAGTACGACAAGGACGAAACTAAAAACCTTTCTATAAAAACTCCGTCGGTTATCGGCTCGTCGGTTGGCTCCGCAAAGAACAGCCTTAACGATAAAAACCTTAAGTGCAAGGTTGTCGGAAGCGGTAAAACAGTACTCAGTCAGTCGCCGTCAGGCGGCGCGGCTATCCCGTCGGGCGGACTTGTGGTGCTCTATACCGAAAAGGGCAAACGCGAAAAGGTTAAAGTACCCGACTTTACGGGTCTTACAATCAGCGAAGCTAACGCAAGCGCAGCCGACAGGAATTTAAATATTGAAATAAGCGGAAACAATTTATCCTCAACAAGCGTTGTAGCGTATTCGCAGTCGACGGAAAAGGGTACTAAGGTTGACGCAGGAACTGTAATAAAAGTGTCGTTTAAGAACACTAATTCAGTATTAGATTAGAAGGTGTAAAAATGAAACTATCGCAAATTTTAAAATCAGTAAATGTAAAAAACACCTATAACGATGTTGATATTCTCGAGGTTACCTCCGACTCAAGACTTGTAAAAGACGGCTATCTGTTCGTGTGCATTAAGGGCGCAAGCTTTGACGGTCACAGCGTTGCAAACGAAATGCTGCAGCAGGGCGCTAAAGCAGTTGTATGCGACCACGATTTAGGACTTGAGGGTCAGGTAATTGTCGATAACACAAGGCAGGCGTACTCAGTTATCTGTGCTAACTTTTTCGATAATCCCGCCGAGAGCCTTAAGCTTATCGGTCTTACGGGCACTAACGGCAAGACTACTACCACATTCCTTATTAAACAGATTTTAGAGAATGTCGGCATCAAGGTAGGTCTTATCGGTACGGTGCAGAATATGATAGGCGACGAGGTATTTCCCGCGCACTACACCACGCCCGACCCGCACGAGCTGCAGTCGCTCTTTAGAAAGATGGTCGACGCTGATTGCGAATACTGCGTTATGGAGGTTTCCTCTCAGGCGCTCGCTCAGGGCAGGGTAGCAGGCATTACCTTCAGCCTCGGTATCTTTACTAACTTAACTCAGGACCATCTCGATTATCATAAAACCTGGGAGAACTACTTTAATTCTAAGCGTATGCTGTTTGAAAACAGCGAGATTGCGCTCACTAATGTTGACGACGAGAACGGACTAAAAATCGTTGAGGGCTTACCCTGCAAGGTTAAAACCTACGGCGTTAAGAACCTTAACAGCGACTTTACCGCAAGAAATGTTACCTTCTCGCCAAAGGGCGTAAGGTACGAGCTTGTGTGCGAGAGAATCGGTACTGTTAAATGTCCTATTCCGGGACGTTTCAGCGTGTATAATTCGCTTTGCGCCGCTGCGTGCGCGCTCACACTCGGTATTGAGATTGAGGATGTTATCGGCGCTATAGCTAAGTCAAACGGCGTTAAGGGCAGAATTGAGGTTGTGCCGACCGATACGGACTACACGATTATTATCGACTATGCTCACTCACCCGACGGACTTGAGAACATAATCACTTCGCTTAAAGAGATTGCAACCGGCAGAGTGGTAACACTCTTTGGCTGCGGCGGCGACAGAGATAAGACCAAGCGTCCAAAGATGGGTAAAATCGCTGCGGAGCTTTCCGACTTTTGCGTAGTGACCTCCGATAACCCGAGAAGCGAGGACCCCGATAAAATTATCGAAGATATCCTCGTCGGTATGGAGGGCACCAAGACTCCTTATAAGGTTGTTGTTAACCGCAGAGACGCTATTAAATGGGCTATGGATAACGCACAGCCTAACGACATTATCCTGCTTGCAGGCAAAGGACACGAAACATATCAGATACTCCCCACGGGCACAATCCATTTTGACGAGCGTGAGGTTATCGCAGACATATTAAACTAAAGAACTTACCAAACACAGGAGAATAAACTATGAGTACAACTATTGCATTAGTTATCAGCGCTGTTGCAGCCTTCGGTATTACGGGCGGACTCGGCTTCGTAATTATTCCGTGGCTTCGCAAGCTTAAATTCGGCCAGACCATTCTCGACATCGGTCCGTCCTGGCATAAGTCAAAGCAGGGCACACCTAATATGGGCGGCATTATGTTTATTATCGGCATTACAGCGGCGTTCATTATCGGTTGTATCGTCCTTGCAATTACGGGCGTTGAGTTTCACGGTACTGACGCAGAGCTTTACCCGACGGGCGACAAGGTGCTTGTTTTCGCAACCCTCGGTCTTGCAATCGGCTGCGGCGTTGTAGGCTTTGCCGACGACTTTATTAAGATTAAGCTTAAGAGAAACGAAGGACTCTCCGCTAAACAAAAGACTCTCGGTCAGCTCGCTGTAACGCTCGGTTATACAGCTACGCTCTGGCTTTCTAATAATACGGTATGGTACCTTCCGTTTATCGGTCCTGTTAACTTTGCAAAGAATCTGTTTACTTCTATAGTATTCTGGCTTCTTACGGTGTTTATCGTATACGGTTGCGTAAACTCGGTTAACCTTACCGACGGTATCGACGGACTTTGCTCGAGCGTTACCGCTACGGTTGCAGTTACATTTATGATTGCTTCGGGTATTCTGCGTTTTGCAGGACTCGGCGTTTTGTCCGCAGCGCTTCTAGGCGGAATGTTCGGCTTCCTTTGCTGGAACTGGAACCCCGCTAAGACCTTTATGGGCGACACAGGCTCGCTCTTCCTCGGCGGTATGGTAGCAGGACTCGGCTATGCAATTAAATGCCCGCTGCTGCTGCTTCCTATCGGTATCATTTATGTTTGTGAAACAATGAGCGATATTATCCAGATAGGCTACTTTAAGATTACACACGGTAAGCGCGTGTTTAAGATGGCTCCTATTCACCATCATTTTGAGATGTGCGGCTGGAAAGAAAAGAAAATCTGTTTAGTATTTTCTTCTGTTAACGCACTGTTCTGTATTATATCACTGTTAATTTTATTCTTCGGCAGAAAATAAATAATATAAACTACTTACGAAAGGGGTGAAAATATGTCCGAATTCATTGAACCTCCTAAGCGCTATTCTCAGCCGCAAAGGCAGGAAACAGAGCAAAAGGTTGTAAAGCATAAGTCAAAGGGAATAAGCAAAAACGACATATTCACCCTTGGCGGTATTGATATCCCGTTTTTTGCAATTACAATAGCGCTGCTTACAATCGGTCTTGTGATGCTGTTCTCGGCGTCCTACCCGTACGCGCTTCAAAACGAAGGGGATTCGTACCATTTCTTTAACAGACAGCTTATCTTTGCAGTGCTTGGCGTTGCGGCTATGCTGTTTGTGTCTAAAATAAACTATAAGCTTTTAAAGCTTATTATAAAACCGCTTTGGATTGTAACCTACGGACTGTTGGCGCTAGTTTTGGTTTACCACACAAATAACGGCGACTTCAAGCGCTGGATTCAGGTAGGTCCGATTACACTGCAGCCCTCTGATATTGCTAAGTTTACAATTATCGTAGTGCTTGCAGCATATGTTGCAAAGTATTCGAACCAGATGAAAAGCCCCATTTGGGGAATAGTTGTTCCGCTTATAATTATCGGCAGCTTTTGCGGTCTGATTTACCTTGAGCATCACCTGTCGTGTACAATCCTTGTATTTTGTATCGGCGCTTCGATTATGTTCTGCGGCGGCAGCGACTGGCGACTGTTCGCGCTCGGAGTCGGAGTTATGGCGGCAATAGTCGCGGTGGTAATACTAAACCCCGAAGTATTAATGAACTATGCCGGCGAAAGAATTACGGCGTGGCTCGACAAGGGCTTTGACCCTAAGGGCTTAAGGTGGCAGACTAATAATTCACTTTACGCTATCGGCTCGGGCGGATTATTCGGAGTCGGACTCGGTAATTCTAAACAAAAGTTTTTGTATGTATCCGAGCCGCAAAACGACTTTATCTTTTCGATAGTATGCGAGGAGCTAGGTTTTGTGGGCGCCGCGCTTATTATACTTCTGTTTGCGCTCTTGTTTATAAGAGGTATTCAGATTGCTATGAGAACTAACGACAAATTCGGTTCGCTCCTTGTTATCGGTATTGTGTCGCAGGTAGCTGTGCAGACGATACTTAACATTATGGTTGTAACCGACACAATTCCTAATACGGGTATTTCGCTTCCGTTCTTTTCGTACGGCGGTACGGCAATAATGATGCTGCTGTTTGAAATGGGAGTTGTGCTGTCCGTTTCGCGTAAATCAAGTCAGGTTAATAATTAAGGATAAATTTATGAAATTTTTATTTGCAACAGGTGGTACGGCAGGGCATATCAATCCTGCCCTTGCAACCGCTTCATACATAAGAGAGATTAAACCCGATAGCGAGTTTTTGTTTATCGGCACTGCCGACCATATGGAAGCAAGGCTTGTGCCTGAAGCAGGCTTTGATTTTGACACTATCGAAATCAGGGGCTTTAAGCGCTCGCTGTCTCCAAAGGCAATAGTTGATAATGTCGATACGGTCTTTAAGCTCATTAAATCCGAGCACGAGAGTAAGAAAATTATTAAGGACTTTGCCCCCGATGTTGTAATCGGCTTTGGCGGTTATGTTTCGGGCCCCGTACTCGACGAGGCTGTTAAGCTCGGCATACCTTGCTGTATTCACGAGCAAAACGCATTTCCGGGTATTACTAATAAACAGCTCGCAAAAAAGGTTGACAGAGTTATGCTAACCGTTGAGGACGCAAAAAAGCACCTTGACTGCAAAAACGAGCCCGCCGTTACCGGACTTCCGGTGCGCGGCGAAATCTTAAATAAGGACAAGACCGCTGCAAGAAGTGAGCTTGGTATTGACAGCGATAAAAAGCTTGTGCTCTCCTTCGGTGGCTCGCTCGGCGCTGCACCGCTTAACGACGCTATGTACGATATCCTGCTTAAGCACGCAGAGGACGGCAGCGTTTACCATATTCACTCGGTAGGCACTAACGGCAAGGACTACCTTGATAAGTTTAAAAACGAGGGCTTTGAGGAAATACGCGAAAATGTATTTCGTAAGGGCACTGTCGAGGTAAGGCTTTACATCGACGATATGGACAGATGTATGTCCGCCGCTAATCTCGTTATCGGAAGGGCGGGCGCGTCCTCGTTGTCCGAAATCGAGGCTATGGGAAAGGCGTCAATCCTTATTCCGTCCCCCTATGTTGCGGAAAACCATCAGTTCCATAACGCTATGGCGCTCGTTAACCGCAACGCAGCAAGAATTATAGAGGAAAAGGATTTGAATTCCGACGCCCTCGGCGCACTTATCGACGAGCTACTCTCTGACGACGAGCTGTTGTTCGAGATAGAAAAGAACGCGAAGGATATGGCGATTTTAGACTCAAGAGAAAGAATTGCCGGGATTATACTCTCGCTCGTAAAATAGAATAATAACCGTTTCACCTTCTTTAGCATAATATGGCTTGAGAAGGTGAAATAATGAGTTACATAGAAATACACGGTAATAAGCCGCTTGACGGCAGTATAAAGCTTCACGGCGCAAAAAACAGCGTGCTGCCTATTCTGGCGGCTACGCTTTTAGTTAAGGGCGAGTGTGTTATTAAAAACGCTCCGCACCTAAGCGATGTCGGGGTGTGTATCGAGATTTTAAATCACCTCGGCGCTGATTGTACCTTTATTGACGGTACTCTTATCGTAAACACAAAAAATGTTACACGAACCGATATACCTAAAGAGCTTACGGCTAAGATGCGCTCGTCGATTGTGTTCCTCGGCGCGCTTGCCGCATCTCAGGGCAGGGCGCAGGTCAGCCTGCCGGGCGGGTGCAGAATAGGCGAAAGACCTATTGATATGCACCTTTGCGCGCTCTCAGCACTCGGCTACGAAATTAAGGTTAGCGAAAGCTATGTTAAGTGCCTAAGGCAAAACGCACGCGCAAACGCCGTTACGCTGTCTTTTCCGAGCGTCGGCGCAACCGAAAATGTAATCCTTGCAAGCGTCCTTCTAAAAGGCAGAACAACTATCTGTAACGCCGCAAGAGAGCCCGAGATTAAAGACTTAGCTGACTTTTTAGTATCCGCAGGCGCTATAATTCACGGCGCGGGAAGCTCGGTTATCACGATTGACGGCGTTAATTCGCTTCACTCCACCGAGCACAAGGTAATCAGCGACAGAATACTTGCTTCTACGCTGATGTCGGCTGTTGCAATTACAGGCGGCGACGTGCTGTTAAGGGAAATTGATTTGCCGTCTGTAAGACCCGTACTCGGCGTATTTAAAAGAATGGGCGCTGAACTTGTTTCGGGTAATAAAACCTTAAGAGTTAAGTTTAAAACCCGTCCGCGCGGCGTTGAACTTATTAAAACAAATGTGTACCCCGGATTTCCTACTGACTCGCAGGCGCCGGTAATGGCTGCGCTTTGCATAGCAAAGGGTACAAGCGTTATTGTAGAAAATATTTTTGAAAACCGTATGATGCACGCAAAAGAGCTTTTGCGCTTTGGTGCCGACATAGTTTCGGACAATAAAACCGCACTTGTTTACGGTAAGCCCGAGCTGCACGGCGCTGACGCGTACTGTACCGACCTCAGGGGCGGCGCGGCAGTAGTTATCGCAGGGCTCGGCGCAAAAGGCGTATCGCGTATATATAATATAAATCATATAGACAGAGGATATGAAAAGCTTGAAAATCAGTTAGCCGCACTCGGCGCTGATATTCGGAGAATAGAAAATGAAAAAGAAAACCAACCAAAAACCGAATAACCGCCAAAATCGCAGCGAGGACATAAAAAATATCGACTCGCATCTTGGCTCCTTCGGTCTTGAACCGCCTAAGATTTATAACCGCGACACAACCTTACCTCAGCGGCAGGAGGAGCGCAGACAGCGTAAAACTAACGCTAACCTCGATAAATCGACTCCTCAGGCTAAGCGCAAAACCCAGAACAAAAAGCGCAGGCTTAAAAAGAAGTTCAGAAACGCGCTGTATGCTCTGCTGGTATTTGTAGGTATTATAAGCGTTATATTAGTATTAAGTCTTACGGTTCTATTTAAGGTCGAAGCGATTAATGTTACGGGTAATCAGCGTTATACGACCCAGGAGATTATGGCTGTGCTTCCGCTTGAAAAGGATAAAAACCTTTTTGTATCGGATACAAAAAAGGCTAAGGAAAAGCTCGAAAAAAGCCTTCCATACATCTATAACGCCGATATAAAGCGCAAATTTCCGTCAACTATTAATGTAACTATTACTGAAACGGATAAGGTTTATACAATTAAGAATAAAGATAATACCTATACGATTCTTGACGATAACTTTAAGGTCCTCGAGGACAGAAGCCCTAAAGCTCCTAAAAACCGCGTAAGAATTAAAAAGGCGGCTGTCAAGAGCGCTGTAGTAGGCGAAACGGTAGAGCTTACCAATAAAAAGCAGCTTCAAAGGCTGATTAAGCTTACCGAAGAGCTAAAGGCTATCGAATTTGACAATGTCACCGCTATTTATTCTCAGGATATTAATAATAACTTTATAGTATATGATAACCGTATTGTTATAAAGCTCGGCTCTCTTGACAAGATGCAGGATAAGCTATATGCAGTGCTATCAGCGCTCGATAAATTATCCCAGACAAATCCGAGCGCAGAGGGCGAAATGACAGCCACTTCTGACAAGCAAATCTACTTTACAGAGAAATAGACACGGTTACAGCGTAAAGTTATTTTACTTTACAAAATTTGCCGTTTGGTGATGTTTCACAAAGCAAAATCTGTTATTTTTCAAATCTTTGTAAAAATAATTTGGAAAATTTCTTAAAAAGTATTGCAAAGTGGTTACAAAACTGTTACAATGGCAAATGTACGGTCGAAGTCCAAATCGACCAACAAGAATAATAAATTAAGGAGAATTCAAAAATGGGCAGATACGAAATTGACATGGATGACAACAAAGTAGTTCAGATTAAAGTTGTAGGTGTAGGCGGAGGCGGCGGAAACGCTGTTAACAGAATGGTTAGGTCTAACATCAAGGATGTAGAGTTTGTGGCAATTAACTCTGATAAGCCTGCACTCAGCAAGTCAGCAGCTACTCAGAAAATACTTATCGGCGAAAAGGCAACAAAGGGCAGAGGCGCAGGCGCAAGACCTGAGGTTGGTCTTAAGGCTGCCGAGGAATCACGCGAGGCTATCACTGATATCCTTACAGGCGCTGAGATGGTATTCATTACCGCTGGTATGGGCGGCGGCACAGGTACCGGCGCTGCTCCGGTAGTTGCTAAGATTGCTAAGGATATGGGTATCCTTACTGTAGGCGTTGTTACTACTCCTTTCGCTTTTGAGGGTAAGCGCCGTATGCAGCAGGCTCAGGACGGTATTGAGGAGCTTGCACAGTATGTTGACTCAATCATGGTTATTCCTAACGAGAATCTTAAGCTCGTTTCTAAAGAAAAGATTACTCTTCTCAATGCATTTGAGATTGCTAACGATGTACTTCGTCAGGGCGTTCAGTCTATCTCTGACCTCGTAAACGCTACAGGTCTTGTAAACTCAGACTTCGCCGATGTTACAGAGATTATGAAGGATGCAGGCTACGCACATATGGGCGTTGGCAGAGCTAAGGGCAAGGATAAGGCAGAGGTTGCTGCTGCTCAGGCAATTTCCTCACCGCTTCTCCAGACCTCTATCGACGGCGCACGCGGCGTACTCCTTAATATCACTGCTTCTACCGATATCGGTCTTGAAGAGATTGACGCTGCATCAAGCGTAGTTATGGAAGCTGTACATCCTGACTGCGAAATCATCTGGGGTGCAAACTTCGACGAAGAGCTCGAGGATGAAATGGTTATTACTGTTATCGCTACTCGTTTCGGCGAGGACGGACCCGGTAAAGAGATTAAGTCCGTAACAGCTACTAAGGATGTTGCTCCTCCTGCAGAGGTTGCTGCTCCTACAGGCTTCTCAGCTAACGACGACGACGCTTTCTCGGATATCGTAAGCTTCTTCAAGAAATAAGAACTACATATAATTTACGGCTCTCGTTAGGGAGCCGTTTTTTGTATAAATATTAACCGATTTTCACTGTAAAGTTCAAAACTCTGTTAAAAGCAAGTTAATCGCTTTACATTTTCAACATTTTGAACATAGTTTTCAACAGCGATTTTTAAAGTTTTGAACATTTTCAACCGAATTTTCAACAGCGTTATAAACATTGACGCTGTGTAAAGTGAATATACTTTACAAAAAAATGAAACACCCTATGCATAATTTGCATAAGGTGTTTTAATAATTTTTCAGCTTACCACTCGGATTTTGTGAAAGAGCGGATTACATTTGTAACAAGATTATCGCGCTTAAAGCCTTTACCTTTACCGCTTCTGACTTGCTCTCTGAGTCTGCCTGCCTGAACGGAGATAAAGTCCGCTTTGTCGATAATTTTTTCAATCGGTGCAGCACCGATGCTGTCAATATCAAATACTTTTTCTTTAATATTTTCGGTAGCGAGCTTAGTGCTTGAAAAGCGCTTAACCGCAGTCATTGCAAGTATTACAAGCCTGCTGTCCTCGGGCAGAGTAAGCGTTTTTGCATTTCGTACATCAACTTCGTAGATAAAGAAGTACGCCTTTTGGTTAGCCAGATTGCCCTCGGGGTGATGCGTGTGCGTAAACTCGAGCGCAACATCGGCGTCCTTAATCTTAGCCTTCTGGTCAAGACCTTCCATATCCCAAACGCCAACCTTTTCGGTCATCGAGTGTACGGTAAGCGTTCTCTCTTTATTATCTACCGCGAGCGTTATATCTCTGTCGCCGATAGTGCTTGAAGCGAGCAGGTAAAGCTTTGTCATACCTTTCGGTATTTCAATCACCTGACCGCGTGCAACAAGTACATTTTTCGGCATATCGCTGTTCGGCAGCTTAAAGGTGATACCTTTTACCGTTAAGCTATTTGGTATTAGCTCGTTTGGCAGCGAGCAGCCGCTACCCTGAAGTATAACATTAACCTTGTTGTTGTCCGGGGTAATGCCCTGCGCGTTAAAGTCAAGGTCGAGCTTTTTATACTTTTCACTGTTTGTGTTCTTTTCGTTATTAACCTTAATCTTAAAGGTCTTAACCTCAAACGGCTTTATATCAAAGGTAAAGGATTTACCGTCAAATTTAGCGTTGCCGATAACTTCCTCCTGCGCGTTAGCGCAGTAAGCCTCGCTAATCTCAAAGGGGAGCGTAACGCATACCTTTTTTCTCGCCTTGCCATTACCCTCGTTAACGCGGATAATAATGCTGTCGTCGTCATACGCCTGCTTCATAGCTCTTAAAAGAACTGCGGCGCTGCTGATTTTAAACGCGCTGAACGAGTCGCCGAGACAGCCCTCTCTCCTTGAGGTGGTCTGGAACGCGCACAGCGGCTTGCAAAATCCCTCAGCCTTAAGGTTAGTACCCGATTTAATGCCGCTCTTGTGAGCATAAATACCAAACGAGAAGAAGTTTCTGCCTATATCCTGCAAATCCTGGCGCGCGTCCTTAGTAAACGCACCGGCAGGTGTCTGAATACAGGTAAGGCGCAGCATATTGTCGTTTGGCTTGTCCCAGCCGTATTTGCAGTCCGAGAATATGCTTACACCAAAGGTTTCGCCCTCGTTTGTAAGGTCCGCCCATTTCTGAGCAGGCACCTCAAAGAGCGAGTCGGTGTTGGTAGCCCTTGTTATGTAGCCTAAGCCGAGGTCGTACGACGCCTTGAAGTTGTGGAAGCCGAGAGGGAACTGCGCCTTGAGCATCGAGCGCCTCTCCTGCCAGTCGATGTAGTTGTCGACCCTGATAACCTCGCTGTCAAAGCCGAGCGATATAACCTGCTCAATCTTTGAGTGTCCGATGTGGCGCGAAACCTTAATCGCAATCCTTACCGCGCCGTCCTCGATAATCTCGAATTCAGGCGTGTTTGCGTATGCGTACGGCTCTGCGTCAACCTCCTCGCGCTTCATTTCCCAGCTCGGATAGTTGAGCTCGCCGATGTTCTTTAACGCCGCAAGCTTAATCGGTGCAGCAAGCACGTTAAAGTCGAGCTTTTTGTCGTAAATGGTCGCAATATCGCCGTTTTTGTTAAGCCTTACGCGGTATTTGCTGTTTTCGAGCGTGTGCTCGGTAACGGTAAGCGTAGCCGATTTAGGACAGGGCTTTTTGCTCGCCCTTACATCGTAAACCTTGTAGCCTACGCTGTCGACATCTGCAAGGAAAAGTATGTCAAATTCCTTGCCCTGCTTTCTGATAATCTGGCTCTTAACCTCTTTGCCCTTGCTGTTGAATACCGCAATGCTGTTTGCATTGTGTCTGAGCTTGACATGCGCTTCAACAACCTCCTTGCGCCTTGCGGCAACGGGGTTGTTAACTATAACGGCGCACTCCTCGCACCAAGAGGTGTCGAGCTCGTTTGCAATAGCGCCGACAGCGGCTTCGTATTCGCCCGTAAACTGCGAGAGCGAAAGGAAGTAGTCGTTCCAGCTGTCGTTATATACAAGCATCGTCGAAGTGCCGGGAATATCGTCGTGGAACTGGTGCGCGATAACACGCTTCCAGGACTTGTCAATAATATCCCTGGGGTACTTGTAAGAAGTAAGTAGCGAAGCGGCGAGCGCAGCCTTTTCGCAGTAGTCGGCAAGCGCTTCGTTCTTGGCGTTAAGCCTCTTGCTCATACACCTCGAGGTGTATCCGCCCGCGCCGTGCGAGCGCATAAGAAGCTCACCGTTGTAGACCTTAAGCGCCTTTTTCTCAGCCTTCGGCAGCCTTTCAAGGTCCTTGAAAATATCGTCCGTCGTAGCCGAGTAAACCTTGGTGTACTCGTTAAACTTGTTGTCATATACGCTGGCGTTGAGGTTCTTGGCGCTTTCCTCGTCGGGTGCGCCGCCCCAGTCGCCCGTACCGAAAAGACATTCCGTCCACGGCAGCTTGTTGCCGATACCCGCTTCCGCGACCTTACCTATAATCCTTCTGTCAGCTCTGATGTCGCCGGTCAGCTTGTTTCTGTAGGACAGGGGATGCAGGCACGCATAAATCTCCGAGCCGTCAACGCCCTTCCATACACCGAGGTCAAACGGCCTCGGTACAGCGCCGCCCCAGCCGAGCTTTTGGGTAGTGAAGCCGTGAAGCCCCGCGTGTCTTGCGATACTCGGAAGTGCCCAGCCGAAGCCGAAGCAGTCGGGCAGAAAAATATCTTTAGTAGTCCAGTTAAACTTCTCTTTAAAATAACGGTTACCGTATAGGATGTTTCTGAAAATCGCTTCGGGTGAGGGGATGTTAACATCGCCGTTTTCGTACTCAGAACCTGACGGACACCATCTCTGCGCCTTTGTAAGCTCAACAATCTTTTCAAAAAGCTCGGGATAATATTCCTCTACAAGCTCGTACCTGTACGCGCCCTCAAAGTTAAAGCGGTATTCGGGATAACGCTCCATAAGCTCTATGTTTTTAATAACTGTGTCGGGCAGGAATTCCTCGATTGTTTTAGGAAGCTCCCATCTCCATACGGTGTCAAGATGTGCTGTTGAAACTGTGTAAATTCTGTTTTCAGCCATATTTAATCTCTCTTAAAACTTATTGTTTTTCAATGATTTCGTATGTGAATTCGTACTTTTCCTGCAAAGCTTTAACCTTGTCCTCGTTGTCCTCGATAAAGGTCTCGGTGTAAACGCTTTTGCCGTCAACGCTGTAGTCCTTAACAATCTGGTTGAGTTCAGCCCACGCCTGTTTTTCAAGCGGATAGCCGTCCTCAAATTTAATTAAGAATTCTCTGTGTTTAGGAAGTCTTACTTTCATAATGAAATTTCCTTTCAAATTTATTCACTCTATTATATAAATATTTAAAAATAATTTCAAGAGCTAATCCCGATTAATAAATAATTATTGCATAAATATTGAAACAAAACCCCTTGACAATTTGAACATTATGTTGTATATTATAGGTGTCATTATATGGTTAGTTGCGCATATACCTGTAATGATTTACTGTGGGCGCAAGAAGGTGCTGAAGTAGAGAGCAGCGCTATGGAGATTTCTTGACAGTCACGCGGTAATTAAAACATTTGGGTAAGGGCAGTAGCTATTTAGCACTGCTCTTTCCTATTTACAAAAAACATCTTGACAAACCTAAAATATCTGCTATAATGATATAGCACTTAGATATCGCGGGGTAGAGCAGTTGGTAGCTCGTCGGGCTCATAACCCGGAGGTCGTAGGTTCGAGTCCTACCCCCGCAACCATTTTTTAGTGGTTTTTGTATAGTCATTTTTGTACTCGCAGTAATGAAAATTTGCGTGTGCAACAATGAAAAAACCGCGATATTATGCGGTTTTTGAGCATTCACACGTCGTTGCTATTGCAAAAACAATTGCAAAAGCAAAACGAAAAACAATTGCAAAAAAACTGCAAAAAATCGAATTTATTGCAAAAAAACTGCAAAATTTTGCAGTAGAAATTTAGGAGAGATTTGCTGCTTTATGTCAGCGGTTTTTACTTTTTCGTCACTAATTTTATATTTAAGGCTGTATTCGAGTTTTCGATTACAGCTTTATTTTTTGTCTTTTTTACTTTTTACACTATATATTATTAGAAACGAATTATCAAAAATGAATAGAAGGTGAGGGATTGAATATGGAACAATACGTTAAGCTGTTTTTATCGCAACCACATCCTGTTGTTTATTTCTTAATTGCTTTGTTGTTGTTATCTTTGGCAATTTAAAGCTTTTATATTTATTTTGTATATTTTTTTGTCTGTTTTTTACTTTTTACACTATATATTATTAGAAATGAAAAAAAGAGCACAAAAATTATGATTCACTTTAGATAATGATACAGAGTTCGAAATGGGAGGCTATTCCATATCGTTTAAAAAGGATTCGACTACTTTTTTAAGAATAGTATAACGACGATAAACCGTAGATTACTATCCGTTGTGCAAACCTAACGTTTGTAAGGGTAATCTATGACGGTAAATCCAACAAAGACGGCGAAGTAATCCTTTCAAAACTTCCAAAACGGGAGTACACTTTCTTCGAGGCAAAGGCACCGAATGGTGTTAAACTTAACACAAAAAATATCATTTCACTGTTGATAAGGATTGCAACATCAAAGGCGACAGTCAGATAGTTAACAAAAAGTTAATCATCAAAAAGATAAAGGCAAGTGTAAATCCTAAGACCGGCACAAATATTGCTGCAATAGGCGGTGCAGGAATAATTGTTCTCGGAGCATTAGCTTACTTTACAATCAAAAAGAAAAAGGATTCGAGCGAATCCGAATAACAACAAACGCCACGCTATTAACTTAGCGTAGTGTTATGATAATTAATGCTTTTTGTAAGAATGCTGTGTATTAATATTAACAAAAACAACATATTATTATTGTTTTTGCACCATTATTATTTTAAAATTAATAAAAATTTTAAGGAGTAAATAATAAAAAATGTTGAAAATGGTAAAAATTTATGATATTCTAATAAATGAATATATATTTGAGAGAGATAAAAATATGACTGAATCTACAAAAACAACTACTTACTTCACACAAGATTTTTCAAAAAATCATTTCGCAAGTACGTCTAATATCATTAACGAAACCGATTTATTTAGTGTTTCAAGTTATATTTTATGTATTGTTGAAATAATACGTAAATTGATGAATAAAAAAGAATTCTTTTCGATTGATGAATTAAAAGATGATTTTGGCAATTCCTTAAATAAAGAAAAGTTATTGAATTTTTCTTTTAATTATACTAAATTACAGAAAGTAATACTAATTGCTTTTTTGGAATATATGTCCGAAATAGTATTTAGCAGTCAGTATGTCAACGATAATCAATTATTAAATGAGATAAATGAGAATATTTTAAAAAATATAGCAAAAAATCCAATAAAAGATTTAAATTATGTTATTGACAGACCTTGCGGATTTTTGATAGATTATGATTTTTTTAAATTTGGAATATTCAGACAATATAACAAAGATATAAATGGAGATACAAGTAAATCTTTGACAAAATATATAAATAATCCATATACATCCAAAGATATTAAAAATATTCTTATGAATGAGAATAATTATTCATCATTTGACAGAATTGCTTTTTCAACTATTCCTATTCGATTCAAAGAAATAATAATTGATGTTTTATTGCAATTTGTTTTATTTTCGCCAAGTAAAATAGGAACATTACTTAACTACATTAAACGTGACAAATTCAATAAATTATCTGATGAAGAAAAACAAAAAATTGATATAAACATTGTTTTGTTGGATTGTTTAAGTTTTATTAGAGAATATTCGAGTGATGTTAATAAATCTTTTATTCTTTTAATAAAACAAGTACAAGGAAAAGAAAATGAGTAAATATAGCGAATATTGCGACTTGCTCTTCGCAGTTGAAAAAAACAGTATCTTTAATATTTCTGATTCAGAAATTGATTTTTTAAAAGGCTTAGATAAATCAGACAATATTTCTGTTGATTATGAAATATTAGATGAAAATTTAACAGATTATATTAACAATAAAGAAACACGCGCTTTTAATGACCTAATTGACGATTCTGAAGAAGAGCCATGGAACAATTATATTAATAAATTGCAAAAAAACGTTGAAAACATTAATGATTATGAATTTGTAAAACGTTCTATCTTATCAATTGCGTCAAAATTAAAAACTTATGCTTTTATCTTCGATGAATCATTAAAAAAATCAACCGAATATACAGAAGAAAAATTTAATAAATTAAATCAATCAATTAGCATAGCTGCAAAAAACGTGGAAGAAGCGAACAAAACCGTTAAAAATACTACACTTAAATTAAACAATGCAAAAAAAGCCCTAAATGATTCAAATGATACTGTTAGAAATATTATGCCTGACATTCTTACTGTTTTAGGAATTTTTGTTTCCATAATAGTATCTGTGGTAATAGTGTATATTGAATTTTTCATAGATAATAAGTCTGTTGAATTATTCAATAAAACACTTCAACTGCTTATTGGAAAATATATTCTTTGTACGCATTTGTTAGGAAATATTATGTTCTTACTCCTTTTCATGATTGCAAGATTAACAAACAGAAGCGTTTTATCAACTTGTTCTTATTACAAGCTTGATACATTAAGATTTAAATCTGAGGATGAAGATAAATATGAAAGTAATATTCACAGATTTGCGTGTGCAAATTGTAGTGAATATATGTCGTGCTCTTTTGTTAATAAAATAATAAGAAAAGCTAATTACATTGTTGCTTTTAATGTATTTGTTATATTTCTTTATTTTGTTGATTATATCTGGTGGATTATTACACATTATTGGAATTCAGGTATAACAACTTTTTGCAAATCACCTGATATTTTAATTGTTATATTATTATTAGTTTCTTTAATCTTTTTTGTGATTTGGTCAATAAAAAAATATAAAAAAGAATATAAATCAAAAAAATAGCCACAGCCATTTTTGAACTACACAAATTGGTGCAGTTCATTTTATGGCTGTCTTTTTTGATATGACCTAATAAAAAAATAACAAAGAAACAACAATGATTTTTTAGTATTAAAAAAGATCATTGACAATTTTAAAAAATTTTTTGTCGTTTTTATATTAAATGCGCTATATATAATTAGAATATTAAGTAGTAATTGTGGAGGACTTTTTATGAACAAGTTAAAAAAAAGAATAACAACTAAATCTATCATCAGTATTGTACTTGCAATAGTAATGGCGTTTTCGTCATTCTTTTCAATTCTGTTTGACAATATTTTATTGTCGGATTATATTGATTTTCACAACCTAATTGTAGCAAACGCTGCAATTTCTCCTGTGCCGTTGTTTTACAGATATGGCGAGTTAGTAGGGCTTTACAGATTAAACTACAACAACAATACAACTATTCAGTACAAAATTGGCGAAAACGGTACTTGGACAAACTATACTGTACCGTTTACAATTCCTGCGTTTTCACCAGATGATGTAACAGTATATGCTCGATTTGGTACAGATGGAGCAATTACTTATGATGATTTTAACACAACAAATAAAGCAATCGGTGTTTACACCGAAAGCGCAACAGACTTTGATTTTTCATATAATGGTATTGATTTTGGTTATACAAGAATATATAACAGTGCCGATAAAGACTGGTTTGAGTCAATTCATTCAAAGGTTGTAACAGTAGGCAGTTATCTGAAAGTTTTTCTTCCCGATGGCACTGAGTATCCTTTAATCAGAACAGGCGACAATACATATGTTGACCAAATTACCGGTAATACACTGAATAAAATTAACAGTGAATATGTATTTGATGATGGCGAATACAAATATCATTTTGCAATTAATGCTCTAAACAGCATTGCCTACTTAAGTGGTATTGAAGATAATAACGGCAACACACTTAATCTTACAAGAACAATTAATTCTGAACAAGCCTCAATAAGTGACAGCACAAGAACATTTGCCCTTTCGGATTATCATTCGGTTGAAGCTACAAATGACCCCGATGTGCAATACTATAGCGTAAAAACTATCACTGACCCAAATGGAAACGACATAGAATATACAACTAAATGGAGCAGATATATTCAGGTAAAAGACCAAGCAGGTGTTACGCTTGGAAATTATCAGTATGTAAGTACGGCAAATGATTATACGCTTACAAAAAGCAACGATAAATCGCTTGAATATTATGCAAACGGCAGAATTAAAAAAATAACTTATGACAATGGTTCGTGGCTCCAATATACATATACAGATATAGACAAAACATATACCACCCTCAGTTCCACGGGTGAAACTACTTGTACCGTGTATAATGACGCATTTTTGCCCGTATCATATACTGACGAATACGGTACAACTACTACATATACATACGACAGCAAGTATCGTGTACTCACAGAAACTACTGATAATGAAGTAACCACATATACCTATGATAGTTCAGGACATATCCTCACTATGACTGTTGTAGGAGGCGAGGACAACACAAGCACTACATATACATACGATAATAATGGTAATGTTGTTCGTGAGCAGTGCGACGACAGTTACACCTATTATACTTATGACAGCAACAAAAATGTACTTGTTTCGGCTACGCTAAAAGAGGATTATGAGGGCGAGATACCATCGGCTTATAATTCTAATTTAACATGCTTTGATACAATAACTTATACATACGATAATAGCGGACGCGTTTTGACAGAAACCTATAGTACCGGCGAAGCAAATGCCTATGTGTATGACACAGCGGGCAATATTACCCAAGAAACCGTTACAACTGTGGAGAATAATACTCCTACTACAACCGTAACTAATTATACATATGACAGTATGGGCAATCTGCTCACTACGCAGACGGGTAACGAAAACGAGTCGTATATTTATGACGCTGCAGGCAGAACGCTGCTTGCAAATGAAGGTGGCGAATGTACAAGAACGCTTTATGACAGCCTTGGCAGAGTTGTGCAGGAAATTGCACCCGAGGACTATGACAGCTCCTTGGACGGTTTGCCGACAGAGAATTCATATTCTGACTCAACAGTTGGGCATCGTTACGTTTATGACAGTACTACAGGTAATCTTACAAGCGAAACCAATCGCCTTGATGTTCAGACGGTATATACTTATCACTCAACCGGCGAAAAAGCTACCGAAGAGTTTGATATATACAAATTCTGTTATAATACAAAAGGTTTAACAACGAATGTGTATATTGACAATGTAAATACCGTAAATTATAATTATGATGAGGATGATACAACTCTGTTATCCACAGAGTATGCCAACGGTCAAAAAGAACGCTTTGCGTATAATAATGCCGGCTTGCTGCAGTATCAGTATCATAACAACGACAGTACGCCGTATCTGACATATACGTATAACAATGATGGCGAACTTACGGAAAAAACAAATAGCGATACAGGCTTAAGGTATGTGTATAGCGGCGACAATGTATCGGTATATAAAACCTCAAACAATACCCTTATACACTCCTATACAGAGCAAATAACAGAGGCAAACGAGGAACTTGAAACAGAAGCACATACCGATGTAACGCAAAGTAACTTTGGCACTACAACCACATCTACGCTTGCAGGCAATTCAATAAGCTACACTGCCGGCAATAATACGCTTGAATACAGCCATACCGATAACGACGATTATCAAATTACCGCCGACGAGGTTGAGTTTAACAACAGCTCAATTCTAAATTGCGAGTACGAGTACAACAGCAACGGTAATGTATCAAATAAAACATCGGACTTTACTGTATTTGGCGACGATTACGAAACAGAGATAGAAAATACGTATAATGCCAATTACCGTAAGGTGCAGTTTTTGCATGATAACCTTGACGTAAAGTATTATTACGACGACAAAGGTCAGGTAGTGCGTGTTGACGACACCTTTAACGATTATTGCAAGCATACATATACCTACGACAGCAGAGGTAATATAACAGCCAAAAAGCGTTTTAATTACTCTGCACAGAATCTTGAAATCGCAACGCCGACAGAAACCACTAATTTTACCTACTCAAGCAGTGGTTGGACGGACAGACTGACGGCGGTAAATAACGACAGTCTAACCTACGACGCGGTGGGTAATGTGCTGACCTTCGGCAGCCGCAGCTTCACTTGGTCAAACGGCAGGTGTCTTGCACAAGTCAGCGAAGGTAATAATACCTACAGCTACAAGTATGATGAAAACGGAATAAGAACAAGCAAGACCGTTAATGGTACTACCACGCAGTACAACACAAAAGACGGCGTAATACTTGCGCAGTCTGACGGAACAAATACAATGACGTTCCAGTACGACACAAGCGGACAGCCGCTCGGCTACACCTACAACGGCGCGCAGTATATTTATTACAAGGACGCGGACGGAATAATTCTTGGTGTGCTTGACTCGGCAGGCGACGCAATTGCAAGCTATTACTATGACGCGTGGGGCAAGCTGCTCGACACAATGCTTGTTGATGAGGAAATGCCGTCAGCAATTGAAGAGGCGGTATATGCAAACCCGATACTGTACAAGGGTTATTACTACGACTTTGAAACAGGGTATTACTACCTGCAGTCACGTTACTACGACCCTGAAATCTGTAGATTTATTAATGCGGATTTGCCTGAAATAGCACAACAAAGCAAAGATAACTACGTAGGTCTTGATATTTTTGCTTATTGTGACAATGACCCGATAAATAATAGTGACCCAACAGGATATAAATACAGTCCGAAAAAGGCTAAAAAATATGCTGATAAATGGTGGTGGAGAAGGAATACAAAAAAATATAAAACAAACTGTAATGATTGTGCTAATTTTGTTTCTCAGTGCTTATATGCGGGTAAATTATCTCATATGACTGGCATTATTGGCAGTTCAAAAGGTTGGCATCATTATCATGTCGGCGGAAAATTTCAAATATCAGATGCTTGGGGTAAAGCTTCCAATTTGTTTCGTTGGCTGAAAACAAACCACTGTAGAAAAATAGTTTCATTTTCAGGTAAATATAAAAAAAGTAATCTTAATAAGTTTTTAAAGAAAAATTATTCTTCATACAAGTACTGTAAATATGCAGTATTCTTTGATTGGGACTGTAGAAATAGTTTAGGCGTATCGCATGCTGCTTTAAGTGGTGAACTGGTCAAGAATTCAAATAATTATGAATTATATTACTACTCTCACACAAGTAATAGAGCTGGACGAAAGCGTTATTATGAAGAAGATAAATATACATCACATAAACATAAATTGTATAATCTGAACACTGTTATTAGCGATTATCCCAATTGCGCTATTTACTTGATTCAATTACAATAGGTGGTTTTATGAGAAAATTTTCACTTAGTTTAACTATAATAGTTTTACTCATTTTATTATGCTCATTGTGGATGTTTAGAGATAATACAACAAAAAGCATTGTGGATAATGAAAAAGTTAGCGTTACAATTGTTGAGTTAACTGACGACAAAGCTACAGATTCAGTAATGCCTGTAAAAATCATAATAGATAACAATAACGATTTTCCTATTGACCTTTTACCGTTTCAATTTTCTGATAAAGATTTGTCGTTCAGCTTGTTTTCGGAAGGCGTAATCACAATAGAAAAGAAATCTAAATATACTAATACAATTAATGTTGTGTTTAATGATAAAAAAACGAATATAAATAATTATAAATTATTATCATCTAAAAACATAACTGCAAACTTTACTGCCAGTGCAGCAAATCAAAACAATATCATTACGCCCGTAACAGTAATATTTGAGGATTTGGAAGATGAGTCTTTCTCACATAGAAAAAATGACGATTAATTGTATCAAAAGAATTATGTATTAGTACTATAACATTTTATTACTAACATATATCCACAGAGTATGCCAACGGTCAAAATTGAATCTATTAAATTTCAAAATAGAGATTTAAAAAATAGACCAACAATCAGACTAAACTCCCCTATCATTACGATAAGGGAGTTTTTATTATGCTTATAACGCTCTATAATTATTAAACATACCCAATTGATTCAAAATATAATTTATTACATTTTAAAATATTTTAAACATACATAAACGCATAAATGCCTATGAAAATTAGATCTAATACTCCACAAACAATTACAAGAAACGTAATAATTTGTCATAACAATTACAAATTAATAAAATTGCAAAATAATTGCAAAAAGTCATTTATGAGGAAAGACACAAATGACTCAAAGCCCTCTGATAGCAATGGTTTCAGAGGATAGTAATTATTTAAGTATAACAACCCCCGCAACCACAAAACAAAACCACCCATTAGGGTGGTTTTTGTTTTGTCGGGGGTAGGGCTCGGACCTACGACAAGCTGCTCCTCGTCAAATCATATTTTGTGATTAAAGCAAAACGCAAGCGAATTGCTAACAATCACTTCATATGTTTTTCCTCTCAAATCAAAATTCGGCAAAGCCTGCTTTTTGATTTGAATATTTATTGATAGTAGCAGGTTGCTAACAACTGTGTAAGAAGTCAGAATTGTCGTGGGTAACCGCAGACGCGTTGCCTTTTGTACCCCCGCAACCACAAAACAAAACCACCCATTGGGGCACCCGTCATAAAGAAGTTTTACAGACCGAAAGAGTATTATTATCTCTTACGGTCTGTTTTTCTTTTTCGGATTTGGCATTACAAATCCTATGCTCGCCATAGTCTGTGACTGAATTATTTGCCATTCTAAAAGCCATATGTTATAATAAACCAGACAAATCGAAGTTTGTGGGTGAAAAGAATGGTAAAAAAGTATTTAGCCGTCATCCTTGCGATACTGCTTCTGGTACTTGTTCTGTGGACAATATGGGGAAATGCGACTGTAGGTGTTACTCACTATAGTATAACGAGTAATCAGCTACCAGATTCTTTTGATAGTTTTAAGATTGCTGTAGTATCAGATGTGCATAATGCGCGTTTTGGCAGTGACAATAGTCAGATAACAAGAAAATTAGAGGAAGAACACCCAGACATTATAGCAATTACTGGAGACTTAGTTGACTCAAATAGGACCAACATGGAAACAGCTATTGCTCTTGTGCACAAACTGATGCAGATTACCCCATGCTACTATGTTACCGGTAACCATGAGGCTTGGATTGGCACGCAATTCTCTGAACTGGAGAAGATGTTGTTTGCCGAGAATGTCCAGATTCTTCATGATGAGGTAATCCGACTAGAAAAAGACGGTCAAACGATACAGCTCGCCGGATTGGATGATCCGGATTTTACAGAAAGGGATACTGCCGTTAAGCAAAGCATACTTCAAACAAAGCTAAACCAAATGAACTTATCCGAGGAATATTGTATACTGCTGTCTCATCGCCCGGAGATGTTTGAGGCTTATGTTGAAGAAAATATTGATCTGGTGTTGAGTGGACATGCACACGGAGGGCAATTCAGACTGCCGTTTATAGGCGGTATTGTTGCTCCTAATCAGGGAGTCTTTCCGAAATATGACGCTGGTAAATTTACTCGAAATAACACAACTATGATTGTCAGCCGAGGAATCGGCAACAGCATCATGCCTATTCGTTTCAATAACAGGCCGGAAATAGTTGTAATTGAATTAAAATGTGTTAGCTAAATTCTGATTTGTTGAGTTTAATAAACAATAGAGCGGCTGAGTTTTTTTGAACTCAGCCGCCTTCTTTATGAATTACGCCCATTAGGGTGGTTTTTGTTTTGTCGGGGGTAGGGCTCGGACCTACGGACGACGGATACCGCAAGAGTGCAAGCAATGGCAAAGCCATAGCGCGATAATCAAAGCCCCCCACAACAAAAGGCTGTCATACCGTATCGTAAGACAGCCTTTAATTTTATATCCTCTTCTTACCGCAATTTTCGCAGTAGTTGCCGGTGTTCATATTGCCGCACTCGCAGCGCCACAGCGCCGGTTTTGAGTCATTTTGTTGCATAAAAATATTTGTCGCTTGCTGCTCGTTTTGCGAGAAGGTGTTAAACGCCCCTGCCGCAAAGAATGCACCGCCCGCGCCGCTTGTGTTTTGCGCCGCCGCGTTCATAGCGTCAGACTGCGCCGCAACAAGTGTGGCTGCCGCCATATCGGGCTGAGTGAGCATTTTTGCGCGTTCTGCTTGCTGGATAACCGTTTTATCCGCCTGAGCGAGCGATATGCCGTCGAGCGCAACGGACACTACCGAAAATCCGCGAAGGCTTACCCATTTTTCCGTCATTGCGTCGGTGAGCGCGGAACAAATATTTTCTGCATTTTTGGGCAGGGCAGTCGGTTCAACACCGCCGCCGCAAAGGCTGTCGAGCGCCGTAACCGCAGCGCTTCGCAGCTCCGCCGTTAATTGCGGCTGAATTTTATCGCGCGTTACCGTACCGATTGCGTTGCCGCAAATCCGCTTGTAAAAAACTGCGGGGTCGGTGATGCGGTACGAGAACACACCGCTCATATTCACCGTGCTGTAATATTTAAGCCCCGTCGCATTGTTAACGATTTCAAGCGGTACGGACAGCGAAAACGGATTGTCTAACTTTTCCTTAGTATCTATGTAAATTACATACTGGTGTACCGCGATATCGCCGCCAAAGCCGATACGCTCAATAGTTTGCCTGCCGATACCCTTAAGTCCGCCGCCCGAGAAAATGCTTCCCGTTTTTTTACTGCTGAATACATTTTCACCCGGCTTGTCGTACACGCCTATGCACTTGCCCTGCTCGAGCACTATGGCGCACTGTCCGTTGTTAACAACAATCAGCGAGCCGTCGCTTATAATATTATCCTCGCCCTTAGTGTTAGACGAGTTTTCGTTTACGCGCTTTGTACCTTGTTGTGCGAGCACATCTGCGGGCATACTTTCGCAGATATACATCTCGAGCCACTGGTCAGTCAAAACGCCGCCGACAGCGCCCGTAGCCGCCTTAAAAATACCCATAGCACCCTCCTTAACAGATTATACCGATATTATATCATATTAATAATTATTTGCAAACAAAACGGCTACCTAAAATTCAGGTAGCCGTAAAATTTATTCGATTACTATGCCTTTTTCCGCTCTTTGCTTTGCGAGGTCTTTTTCCATCTGCTCCTTGTACTCGCCGGTGAGGTGGTAGAAGAACATAGGAATTATACAAAGCAGCAGCGAAATCGCCGGGATAATAGAAACGATTGAGAATATGCCCGTACGGATTGACGGGTCAAGGCTTGCGGGGTTAGTGGTGACATTTGCGCTCATCTGCGACACATCAAGACCAACTACAATATACATTAATATAATGCCCGAGGTTGCAATCGCGTTACCGAACTTAGTAACAAAGCTCTGTATTGCGTTGCCCATACCCGTAAGCCTTACGCCCGTTTTAAGCTCCATATAGTCAAGGCAGTCGCCGACCATCGCGAACGCGCACACATTGATAACGCCGCAGGGGATAGTGGAGATAAGCAGACACGGAACGCACGCCCAGAAGTTTTCGTATCCTATAAACCACATCGCTATACTCGAAGCGGAGCCGAGCAGCGACGAGCCGATAACAAGCTGCTTGTACGAAAACCTTTTGATTAGCGGAGTTACGGCAATCATAGCGCCGAACATACCTATCGCGCTTGCCGCAGCAAGTACGGTTGAAACGGTGGAGATGTTCGACTGTAGCGCCGCCTCGAGCTCCTGACCGCTCAGGTTTTTGAGCTTCTCGGTGTCGCCGATATAAAACGAGTATCTCGCAACATGAACCGCACCCGCCTGGAACATATACCTTGCGCCCGAGATAATACCCATAAGCGCTGTCATCATAAGCGGTTTGCAGGTAAAGATAAGCTTTAGCGAATTAGGCTGGCTCTTGTCCTTTTTAGGCGGAATGGGGATATTCACGCGCTCCTTGGTTTTAAAGTAAACCCTTATGAAAAGCAGGTTACCTATAATCGAAGCGGTGAGCGCCATTACGGTGTATTTTGTCTGTTCAAGCTGTGTGCCCGAAAGGTTAAATTTCGGAAGAATGAAGCCCAGCGCCATAAACATAGCCATCGGTATTGCCGAGCCTACGCCGTTTAGCGTCCTCGCCTTTGAGATAATCGAGCCGCGCTCGTCCGCGTTAGGCGTTAATGCGTTTGGCAGACTCCAGAACGGAACATCCGACGAGGTGTAAATCATACCCCACGCAACATATGTAACCGCCGCGTAAATCATACGCTGGCTGTCCGAGAGATTGGGCGCCCAGAACAACAGCATCGTAAGCACTGCAACGGGTATCGGCGTGTACAGCAGATACGCCTTCATCTTACCGCGTTTCGGGTTTGCACGGTCTACGATAAAGCCCATAATCGGGTCGTTAATCGCGTCCCAAACCCTCGCGAGAAGCATTAATAAGAGTACAAAAATCGGCGTAACCTTAAGCACATTCAGGTAAAAGTCGGATATGTACGAGCTCATAATACCGTACACCATACCCTGACCGAGAGCGCCTACGCAGTACGCCATCCATTCCTTTTTAGGTACATAATTTTTAGTTTCCATATTCTACTCCAAAACAATTTATAATAATAATTTAACATAATAATATAGCATAAGTCAATATTTTATGTTATAATTAGACTGTATTATTATATGGTGAAGCTATGAAAAAGTGTTCAAAAAAATTTAAAACGGCGCTTGTAATTATTCTTGCGATTATTACAGCAGGCTCTGCTACGCTTATGGGCAGGGTCTTGTCTCAGCGCGCCGATTTTGACCGGAACGCTTACAGAGCCGAGCTCACCGAAATCTATCAAGAGTATAACACAAACGAAGCGCTTAAGGCGTACAAAAACGGTGATAAATTCGCTTTTGCAAGGCTGCTTTTACCCGAATACAGCGGCAATTCTTATAACGCTTATAAATGTGTTGTTGATAAACAGACGGGCTTTGCAGTTTTGCAGTACAAAAACAGCTCTGACGCAAGGCGCGCCTATAAAAGAATTAAAGCCGACGGGCTTAAAGTCGATACCGAATCTCTCGGCAGCTTAGAATCTCAAAAGGGTACGTTTTACCCCGAGGGCAGCGAAGCGGTAGGCTCGACAAGCTTTTTAAATAAGTACGCTATGGACAGCGACGATGTTATAGTTGCGATAATCGACACCGGCGTTATGTACGACCACGCGGAGCTTGCGGGCAGGTTTTATAACACCGGCTACGACTACAGCCCCGACGGTATGAGTAACGCTTATTACGACACCGCCCTTGCGGGTAAATACTATAACCACGCTACCTTTGTTTCGGGCATTGTTGCGGATAACACGCCCGATACGGTTAAGCTCTTGCCGTATAAGGTGGTCGCGTTCGGCGAGAGTGATGTTTTCGCTTCGGCGATTATTTCGTCCATTAACGACGCGGTTGACAGGGGAGCGAGCGTAATTAATATTTCTATTATATGTTCGGGCTCCGCATCCTCGTTTAAAGCGGCGCTTAAAAACGCCGTAGATAATAATGTCTGCGTGTGCGCGAGCGCGGGTAACAATTCTATTGAAGTGCGCTATAGCTATCCCGCCGCTACCGAGGGCGCGATTACCGTTTCGAGCGTTGAGGAGGATATGCAGACCTTTTCGGATTTTTCAAACTACGGCAGCTGCATTGACTTCACCGCACCCGGAAGGCGCGTTGTGTCGACAAGCGTTTATAAGGGCAGCGCTTCTCATTTTACAAGAGGCAGCGGAACATCGTTCTCCTCGCCTTATGTTGCGGCGCTTTGTGCGGATATTAAGACCGTAAATAAGGATATGACTAAGGACGATGTCTGCACCGTTTTAAGCTCGTTTTCTAAGGATTTGGGCGACGAGGGTAAGGATATTTACTTCGGCTGGGGACTCGTTGATATATCGGATATTAAGTATGAAAGAGCAGGGGAATACTCCTGCAAAATACCCGAGGGAACGCTCGAAATCACCGCCGAAACTAACTTTACCAAGGACAGTGTTCCCTGGGAAATATTCGCCGATAAAATAAAAACCGCGAGCGTAAGCAGCGGCGTTACCGCAATCGGCGACTATACATTTTATAATATGCAAAACGCTGATTTTACGCTGCCGAGCGGTATTGACAGCGTGGGCAGCTTTGCGTTTTATAACTGCAAAAAGCTGACTGATTTCACCTTCGATATTAACTGTAAATCGGTTAAAACGGGTGCGTTTGACGGTATAGAAAACTTTGTGATTAATGGCTACCGGAACACTCCTGCGGAGGATTACGCCTACGCTTCGGGTGTTACCTTTAATGCGCTCGGCTGTAAGCATAATTACCTTATTGAGCTTTTTGAAAATGAAAATTATGCGCTTTATACCTGCACCGTATGCGGCGACAGCTATACGGGCGACTACTTTGTGCCCGAGGTCGTTTTAAGCGGCGCTTGCGGCGAAAGCCTTAATTTCTCGCTTGACGAAACCGGACGGCTTACACTTAGCGGCAGCGGCGATATGTACGACTTTTCGACTGCTTTGCCGCCCTGGAGCGAGTATGTAAAGGACATTAAAACCCTTAGTATTAATAACGGTGTGGGCGGGATTTCTGCCTTTGCCTTTAACGGCTGCAGCAACCTTTGCCGCATATATCTTAACGGCGAAAATGAGAATTACAGCGTTGAGGATAATGTGCTTTATTCTAAGGATAAAAAGCGCGTTATTCTCCTCTCAAAAAGGCGCGAGGTTTACGAAATGCCCGACTCTGTAGAGTCGTTCTCTCCCGCCGCGTTTGTAATTGAAAAAGGAAGTAATACAGTCTTTAATTCGCGCTTTAACACTATAAACGACTTGGTATACGACAATGACGGAAATATCGTTTTAGCTCTGCCGTCATACGACAGAACAACGCTCGAAATTAACGATAATATCGGCATAAGTGACTACGCATTTATCTATACAGGCTATCCCGAATTTGTGGACGCTAAGGCTAAAAATATCACCTTCGGCAGGTACTCCCTAGGCTTCGCTTTAACTGATACACTTACTAAAAATAATGTGCGTTTTGCCGCCTTTGACGGCGCTACCGCAGTCGCATACGCGAACACCTACGGCTTTGAGATTAATACCTATAATAAGGGCGTTTGCGGCGATAATATTGAGTGGTATTACGATATCGAAAAACACACCCTCACCCTTAGCGGCAGCGGTGCTATGACGAGCTACGCTTCGGCGCAGGAAATCCCTTGGTACGACTACATCTCAGCCATTTCAGAGGTCGTGATAGGTGACGACATTACAACCCTTTCGGACTATGCTTTTTACGGCGCTGAGGGTATCGAAACGCTGAGCCTTCCTTGCTCGGTTGAGGTGCCGAGAAACGACACCGTATGGTACGGCTGTACGGGCATAAAAACGCTTAATTTAACGCTCGGTTCGGGGCGTATGAGCGACTGCGTTATCGACGGTACAACATACTATAAAAACACCCCTTGGAACATAAGCCGTAAGTCGATTACCGCGTTTAATATCGACGAGAATATTCTTTATGTAGGTAAGCAGTGCTTCAGGGGCTGTTCGGCGCTTAAAGAGGTTACGCTTGCCAAGTGTGAAGAAATCGCCGAGGAGGCGTTTTTAGCCTGCACAAAGCTCGATAAATTCACGCTTCTTAATAACGCGTGCGTTATTGCGGATTATTCGCTGTTTTCGTACCACACAAGCGATTACGGCATCTATTCAAGCCCCGTAATGTACGCTTATTCGGACTCTACGGCGCGCGATTACTGCGATAAATTCTCGGCTAATTTTGTATCCCTCGGCTGTACTCATTCAAGGGATGTGCGCCTGCTTGAAGCCGACGAGCACCCCTGCTGTCAGGACAGCTATTACCGCTATTATTGTCTTGATTGTGACAGCGAGTTTGACGAGTATATCAAAAACCCGATGGGGCATTTTGTAAAGGGTACTCTTACCGCTAAAAACGGCACGCCGCTATCGAGTGCATCCGTTTATATTGACGGCGAGCTTGCCTCAAAAACCGACGAAAACGGCGTCTATATTGCGCAGGGAATACTCTGCGGCGAGCATAATATTCAGCTTAAAAAGAACGACCTTTCGCTTGCGCTGATTGATTTTGAGGTCGATAAAAGCAATGTGCGCCTTGACATAAGCGCGCCCTACGGCGACTATAACGGCGACAGCCATATTAACGGCAGGGATTTGGCGTATGCAAAGCTTAACGATATTAACGACTACGGCTTCTTTGACTACGGCGACACAGCAGGGGTATTTACCTTTGACAGTCTCAGCTACGCCGAGCAGGCTATGCCCGCTTGTGATAACTGTCGTTTCGAGCCGGTTGCAGGCTCCGATTATCGTATGAATTTTATCGTAAATTACTCTAACGAAAGCGAGTTTAAGGCTACATCATACGGCTTTTTGTACGGCGTACAGATGGACGAGGATATGCTCACTCTTGAAAAGGCGGACACCTTTAGCCCCGACGGTTATCGCGTACGCAAGGTGTCAGGTGCCGACTGTAAGCAGGGCGAGGTATCGCTCGCATACGGTATTACTACTAAAACTTCGTGGTTTGGCGTTCGCTTCTTCGTTCAGTACACTAACGGTGCGATAAACTACACATATTACTCAGATGTCTATAAATATCAATATTAAGGTATTGACTTTATAAATAATTTAAACTATAATGAGCCTGTATCATTAGAAATATGAGGTACTGGTATGAAAAAAATTTTAGTATTATTAGTATGTGTTGCCGTGCTGTTTACGGTGTTTACAGCCTGCAAGGGCGGCGACAAAAAGGATGATGGCTCCACCGCTAAGTATTCTTCTACTAAGATAGAAACCGACGAGGCTAAGATTGCTAACGGCGACGCTATTAATCTTATAAAAAGCTATAGCAAGGACGAACTCGGACTCAGCGAAAAGGAAATGAAGGAATGTTCCTTCCTTGTTGCTAACGAGGGTACTGAGTATAAAAACAATAACTATGTTGTAGTTATTGCTACAATTAAGACCGAGCACGAGGATAAGAACGAAGAGGGCGAGGATATTACAACCTACACCTTCGACAATAAGGGTGAGTACTATATCCGCTTCGACGGTAAACAGATTCTTGCGCGCAACGGCGACTCTGAGTTCAGGGAGCTTAAGGTTAAGGCTGTACCTACCACAACCCAGCCCTCTACCGAAAAGGCTACTACCGCTAAGTCCGAAAAAGAAACGACTACTAAAAAGAAAAAGTAAAATATCCGGAGTAAAATTATGTCTAAAAAATTTTGGGGTATCCTTGCTGCAGGCACAGGTCTTGCGGCTGTGGGTGCGGTTGCATTTCATTCATATCTTGATGTAATGTATAAGGAAACTATCCCGAAAGGTCCTATGAAGCGTATGCAGGAAGCTATGGACCAGGGCGATATGATACCGCTTGGCAATATGTGCGAGGAGAATATGAAGTGGGTTGACGCTCAGCCTCTCGAGCATATTGATATGGTTAACGACAGGGGCGAAACGCTTAAGGGCTACCTCCTGCCTGCCGAAAATGAGAGCAAGAATTTTGCCGTGTTTGCGCACGGCTACCGCGGCAGCTACAGGGGAGATTCCGCTAATTTCTATAAGTATTATCACGATAAGGGCTTTAACTTCCTTTCTACCGACCATACTTCCGCGGGCGATTCCGAGGGAAGCTGGGTTGGCTTTGACTACTATGAAAGTCAGGATATGTTAAAGTGGCTCGATTATCTTATTGAGCGCTTTGGCGAGGATATTAAGATTATTCTCCACGGCGTTTCGATGGGCGGCGCTACCGTTTGTCAGATGGCTGATAAAATCCCACCGCAGGTTAAGCTTATCGTTGCCGACTGCCCGTTCACGAGCGCAAGGGACGAGTTTATCTCGGTTGCTAACGGCGTTGGCGTTAAGAATATGGCTCCCTATATCTTTAAGGGTATGAACGAGCTTAATAAGCGCCTTGCGGGCTACGACCTTAACGATACCGATGTAAGGGACAGCGTTATGAACGCAAGAGTTCCTATGCTCTTTATCCACGGCGGCAGCGACGATTTTGTACCCACCCGTATGGGTCAGGAGCTGTTTGAGCTCTGCTCGAGCGAAAAGGACCAGCTTATCGTTCCCGATGCTAAACACGCCGACTCTGTTGTGTATGACACCGAGGGCTACTACGCTAAGCTCGACGACTTTATTGCTAAGCACTTTAAGTAAAAAATATTTTAACCTCGCCGTAAAGGGTGGGCAACTAAGGGATTTAACAGATTTTGAAATGCTCTTTTCCGCTATAACGGCTTCAAAACAAGGGTTAAGGCGTCAGCCTTAACCCTTCTTTGTTCATTGTTCTAACGAAAAATTGCTATTTCAAAATTGCTTTGCACCTCAAAAATTTAGATTTTTGTG
>JAFSTE010000007.1 GCA_017450645.1 Eubacterium sp. | reverse complement strand
GAACGAAAGCAAATGCTATCCCGAAACGCTACCCAAGATAATCACTTACCGAAAGAGAAATAGCGTTCCCATACCACAAAATCAATCATTTGTCAACCCCTAAGCGGTTAAGTAAAACCACCACTCGTCGCTTGATAATGCAATTTTTAGCAAGTAAGATTTTAATTAGAAGTACCCCTTACCTACAGGCTGAAAAGTATGTAGCAGACTGTAGCGAGCATCGGATTTGTACGGACAAATCCACAAGTTAGGGAAAACTCCCTAAAACCCTTTGAAGAATGGAGTGAAAACTATGGAAGAAAAAGATAAAAGAAAAAAGGTAACCATTTCGCTTTACGATAAAGACATTGCGGAGCTTGAAGCAGGCGCAAGGCTTACCGGCGGTAACAAGTCTGAATATGTGCGTATGCTTATTCATTTCATTGTTCCGCACAGTATGCCTGAAAAAAGATTTTGGGAATTGATGAACGAGCTATATGCTATCCATAACGTCATAAAGGATAATGCCGAGGATAATACAAATATTCTGATGGCTTGCGAGCAGTTAGAAGATTGGATAATGAAGTTTCAGTCTGAGAGTACTCAACCTTGGGAGGTGGCATAATGGCAACCACTTCACTATGGCATATTGAAGGAAGTCTGAACGATTTAATCAAATACGTTGAAAATCCCGATAAAACGATTGAAGTGAAAGATGATCCGAAAGACCTTTCAAATCTCTTTTGGTATGTTACCAGAGATGATAAGACTTCGGACAAGCAATATGTTACCGCCATTAACTGCGTAAAGGAAATTGCCTTGAAGCAAATGATAATGACTAAAAAGCAATTTCGCAAGACAGACGGATATATCGCTTGGCACGGATACCAAAGCTTTAAGCCAAATGAAGTTACGCCTGAACAATGTCACAAAATCGGTGTGCAGCTTGCAAAGGAAATGTGGGGAGATAGATTTCAGGTAATCGTTTCCACTCACCTTGACCGAGAACATTTGCACAATCATTTCTGCATTAACTCCGTTTCATATCTTGACGGCAAGAAATACAACTACGACAAGAAAGAAATTCAGCGGTTCCGAGATACCTCAGACAGAATATGCAAGGAGCACAATCTATCCGTAATTAAAAATCCCTCTGGCAGAACACCGCGAGCAATCTATGAAGCGGAAAAACGAGGCGAGCCGACAAGGTATAACCTGATGAGAGAAGCAATTGATTTTGCTATTGAGCACAGCGTTACTATGAAAAACTTCAAGCAGGTTATGAGAGAACAGGGATATGCGATATATTATGACCCAAACCGCGAATACTCAACAATAAAACCAATCAGAGGCAAGAGGGCAACAAGGTTATTCCGTCTTGGCGATGAATATGATTATTATCGTATTAAAGAACGTGTAAGACAACAAAACGTTTATGTAGCAAACGAGAGTTACAAAAAGTATATGGGAGCAGCAGAACAAAAATATATTCGCCCTAAACCAATGATTTTCAAAGGCAGCTTTCAGCATACGCGAAAAACAACAGGACTTAAAGCGTTGTACCTATACTACTGCTATCTTTTAGGTTACTTACCTAAAAAGAATCAGCACAAACCGTTATCCCCTGAAATACGTGAAGCGTGGCGAAGGATTGACCGCTACTCTGAAAACATCCGACTGATATGCAAACACGATTTCAAAACCGCTGATGATGTGCAGCAGTTCATTGAAACGAATACAGAGCAAATCAAAATGCTTGAGAAAGAACGCAACCGTATCCGTGCAAGGATGAACCGCACGGATAACCCTGTTGAAAAAGAGGAATACAAATCCAAACGCGATGACATTACAACCGTGCTTACCTCAATGCGAAAGGATAACCGTACCGCCAAGCACATCATTGATGACAGCCCGAAAATAAAAGAGGATATTGCTAAAGAAGAACAGGCAAAACAGCAACGCTTTACCGTTCAGCAAAGACAAAACGAAAGAAACAGAAGGAGGAATTACGAATGGGAAAACACAAGATAAAAATTCTTATCACAAAGGAAGAATATGAAAAATTCTCAAAAGTCAAAGAAGAGTTTTTAGAGATGCTTGACAGAATGACAGAGGAGGAACGCAAGCGTTGGTTTGCCAAACTGTTTTTCAAAAAGCCGATTTACTTTGAAAAGAAAATTGACAGTACAGTTTACTGCGTAAACACTCATTTTAATTGTCAAGCAAAAACTTCTGTATCCGACAGGATAGACCGATTAATTGAACAGATGGGAAAATAATTTAAGTTTCACGCGTTAAAGCGTTGAATTGTTTGTCGAAATATGTTATGATATGTATAACCTACAATCAAACATATTCGGCTGGGAAAGGAGTTATATGACTAACAAAACAGACCGAATTACCGCCCTGTACTGTCGTCTGTCATGTGATGATGAGTTAGATGGCATTTCGGGCTCAATCAAAAACCAACAGGATATTTTGGAAAAATACGCAAAGGAAAACGACTTCGCAAATTGCCGAGTGTTTATAGATGACGGTTATACGGGCACAAACTTCAACCGCCCTGCCTTTATGGAGATAATGGAACTTGCAGAACGAGGCAAGATTGAAACCTTGATTGTTAAAGATCATTCCCGTTTAGGCAGAAACCGTTTGCTTGTCGGACAGATGCTTGAAGAAACCTTTGAAGATCTTGGTGTTAGGTATATTGCCATTATGGACAACATTGATACGGCGAAAGGACTTGACGATACCGTTGCCTTCAAGGATTTGTTTAACGAGTGGCACGCAAAAAGCACAAGCGAAAAAGTTCGCAATGTATTAAAAAACAAAGGCAACTCTGGAAAACCGTTAACTTCAATTCCTCCTTTTGGATATATGAAAAATCCCGACAACCCTGATGAATGGATTATCGACGAGCCGGCAGCAGAGGTAGTAAAGCGAATATTCAAAATGTGTATTCAAGGGCATGGTCCATATCAAATTGCTACGCAATTAAAAATGGAGCAAGTAATGACTCCAAGAGAGTATTGGAACAGCGTTGGAAGAAAGTGCGGTACTATGCCCGAGAAGCCCTTTAATTGGTCAGCAAGTGCCATAACCAGTATATTAGCTAAACAAGAATACATTGGCGATACTGTGAATTTCAAGACAAAGCGCAAATCCTTCAAGAGCAAAAAAAACATTGATATTCCCAAAAGCGAGTGGAAAATCTTTAAGGGTACGCATCCCGCTATTATCTGTGAAGAGGATTACTATCTTGTTCAGGAATTACGTAAAAACAGACATAGGCAAAACCGAACGGGAATAGTCAGCATTTTTTCAGGAAAAGTATTTTGTGCTGACTGCGGCGCTAAAATGTATTACTGCTCATACAAAAGCTACAAAAAAGAAAACGCAAATTATACCTGTTCAGCTCACACTAAAAACTCCGATGTTTGTTCTTTGCACTATATTCGTGAAAAGGTTATCTATGCCCTTGTGCTTGAAGATATGCGGCGAGTGTTTGACCTCGTAACCTGTCGTGAAAAGGAATTCGCTAAGATGAAAATCAGCGACAGTGAAAAAAACAGGAAGAAAGAACTTGCAGCTAAACGCAGGCACCTTGACAAAGTAAAAAAGCGTATTTCCGAAATTGACAACCTTATCCTTAAGCTCTATGAGGATAACGCAAGCGGAAAGATAACCGATGAAAGATATGCTGCTATGGCAAACTCGCTCGAAACAGAGCAAAGTGAGTTAAAAGACTCGGTTCCCGTTCTTGAAGAAGAGGTCAATACCGAAAAAGATAGACTTTTGAGTGTAGTAAAGTTCATTGAGCGAGTTAAGAGAATTACTCGACCGAGACAACTTTCAGCAGAACTCGTAAATGAATTCATTGAAAAGATAACCGTATCGCAGGCATACTACGTTGACGGCAAGCGTTATCAGAACATTGATATTTATTACAACGATGTCGGTATTATCAAAACAACTGTAGATGACCTTGAACGCGATTACAAGAAAGGTAATCTGCTTGGGATAGAGCTTATTCAAGAAACTGCATAAAAAGAAAAACGGCACAACCGTTGTTATGCCATTAATTTTTAACTATTAGGACGGCACGGGATTACTCCCTATTTACGTAGGGTACCCCGTGCCGTCGTTTTTTAGAAGCACTGCGCCGTCTGCCGCAGCCTGGCGCGCAAGCTCTACGGTGCGCTGCATAATCTGTGTTTTTACAGCGTTTCCTAAATTATTTTCATCCTGCGAAAGAAAGCCAATCTCGTCCGCAGTTTCGTTAGCTTTGGTTTTTAACTTATCGATAATGCTCATAACTACACCTCAATAGTAAAATTGTTTAATTATTATATCATATATTAATACCTCATATCAAGACCTACATAATAAAAACAGCCTACAGAATAAGACATATTTTTTGCCTTTGATTATATATAATGAGGCATATCAATAAAAAAGAGGAATCAAAATGACTGTAACTGATAGGCTTTATAAGGTGGAAGAAGAGGAGAAGCGCAAAAAGAATACAGTGATTTTAATGCTTTTGTACTTTGCAGCGGGCTTTGTGCTGAGCTTCGGGCGCGTTGTCGGCGACGTCGCGCCTTTTGGCATTTCGCTTGTCGCCGCATCACGCAAAAAATACTTTGCCCTTGCCGCTGTCGGTGCGGCTTTGGGGTGCGTGATAACGGGATTTAACGAAAATGCGGCGCGCTACCTCGCGGGGATTGCCTTAGCGGCGCTCGGCTCGCTCGCGGCGGCTGCGTTTGAGCTGCACTCAAGACCGTCGTATGTGCTCAGCGTGGCGTTTTTTGCGGATTTTATAAGCGGCTTTGTGCTTAATCTCAGCCTCGGCGCTGACTATCAGGGGTACATATTGCTTTTCAGCGAGTCGGTGCTTTGCAGCGGGGGAGCGTTTTTCTTTTATCGCAGTATTAACGCGTGTAAAAAGCGAATACGCCCGCGTGCGCTTCCCGTATCGGATTTAAGCTGCATTATGATTTCGCTTTCAATTCTGTTAATGAACCTGTCGTTTTTCACGCTTGGCGGAATTTGCCCCGCGAGGATAGGCGCAATGCTTTTTGTGCTGTATGCGGTGCGCTTTGCGCCCGAACGCAGGGCGCTGATTTTTGCGCTGAGCCTCGGATTTTCGCTCGGGATATATAATAAAGGTACGCTGTTTCTCGTCGGCGCGTTTGCGTTTGCGGCGCTTGTGGCGTTTTTGTTTAAGCCGTTTTCGTACTTCGCGGCGGGGACAAGCTTTTTTTGCAGCATGGCGTTTTTTGCTATCGCGTCAAAGAGCGAGATAACCTTTGCGCTGTTTATCGAAGCGCTTGCGGCTACGCTGATTTTTGTACTTACGCCGCCGCGCCTCAGCGCTAAAATCGAAAAGCTGTTTTTTGACGACCTCGAAACTGTGCCCGACGGGTCGCTGAGACAAAATTTAGTGCTTAAGCTGCGCTTTGCTTCGCACGCTATGGCGGCAATCAGCGAAAGTGTTGACGAGGTGCGCGAACGAATTAACGACATCGTCCGACGAAAAAATGAGCTCGAGCGCGAAACTCTAAGCGACGAAGAGTACATAAGGCGCGAGATTGTGCTCGAAAAAACTAACCAGATACGCTCCGCTGCGAGCGACCAGTTTTTCTCTATAGCGGATATGCTCAGCGATTTGGCGTTCGAGTTTGACGAGGCGGAGACCTTTGACACCCAAAGCGCTATGCAGATACGGCGGGCGCTTGCATCAAGAGAGATATACCCCGGCAACATCTGCGTTATAGAGGATAAATTTAAGCGCGTGCGCGTTGAAATACTTACCGACAGCGATATCTCCGCCGTATCGGACAAGCGTCTTACCGAGGAAATCGGCAAAATCTGTTCGCGCTATTTTGACGAGCCGCAGATTACTAATTTTAAGAATGAGAGTATGCTGTCATATTTTGAAAAGCCTAACTATATTCTTAATGTCGGCTACGCTCAGCACAGCGCCGAGGGTAAGCTTTGCGGCGATACGGTTAAGGTCGTAAACGACGGCAAGGGGCGCAGTATTCTTATTATCAGCGACGGTATGGGCAAGGGCTCGCGTGCGGCGCTTGACGGCGCGATGGGCGCAGGGCTGATTGCTAAGCTGATTTGCGCGGGCTTCGGCTTTGACAGCGCGCTTAAGGTCGTGAATTCCGCTCTGCTTGTGAAAAGCTCGGACGAGAGCCTTGCCACTATCGACATAGCGAGCGTTGACCTTTTTACCGGTAAGTGCGAGATGTTCAAGGCGGGCGCGCCCGCGAGCTATATTCTTAAAAATAAAGGCGTTACAAAGTGTGAGCTTACCTCTATGCCCGCGGGTATTCTGCGCGCGGTCGAGTTTGCAAAACGCACCGCCGTTTTGTCGGAGGGCGACGCGGTTGCGCTTATGAGCGACGGTATATGCGACCTCGGCGACGGCTGGGTCAGCGACACTTTAACTTCTGTCAGTGATGAAATGGGCGTGCAGGAAGCGGCGGACGCAATTCTTACGCGCGCGCTGTGTGCCATGAAGGGGAAAAAGATTGACGATATGAGCATTGTTTATGCAAAACTTGAAAGGAATTAGGTGACATTATGAGCGGAATATTTGCATATATCGGTAAAAACGAGCCCTCTTCAATCGTGGCAAACGGGCTTTTTGCGCTTAGACACAGAGGCGGCGAGGCGTACGGAATTGCCTTTAAAACGCCTGACGGATTTAACGAGGTTAAAACGGAGGAAAACATAGCAGATGTTTTAAGCACATCTAAATTTGCGGACTCTAACTCGTTTTGCGCCATAGGCGAAACATCGGAGTATGTACGTACGGGCTCCTCGCAGTTTGCGCCGCCGTCAACTAATAATATGTACTCCGCCGTCTGCGACACTCAGGCGTATAATTTCCTTCCGCTTAGAAGGGGGATACGCTCGCCGTTTAAGATTTATTCGAGTGAGGATTTACTGCTTGCGTTTTTGTGTACTTCCAAGCAGAGCGATAAAATTAAGCTGACTTTAAGTCTTGCAGAAAGCTTTTTGCACTCGATGTCCTTTGCGTTTGTCAGCTCGGGGGAGGAGTCGATATACGCAGCTTCGGGCAGGACGCCTCTTGTAATAGGTGTTGCGGAAAACGGCTATTGTCTGTCGAGCGAGCTTGCGCCGCTGTTTAATATGTGCGACAGATATATCCTGCTCGAAACGGGCGAAGCCGCGCAGCTGAGGTCCGACAAGGTGCTGATATATGACTCTAAGGGCAGGCGAGTAAAAAAGTCATTTTTGCAGATGCCCGACAGGGTGTATTTTGAAAACGACTATAAGCTGTCCGACGAAGTCTTTTATTGCGCGCTGTGCGCCAAAGAGGTGATTTCGCGCTTTATCAAGGACGGTAAGCCGTATTTTGAAGCCGTTAAAATTACCCGCCGCGCCGCGGAAAAGACCTCGCGGATTATCCTTGTGGGCGAGGGCGCGTCGTACAATTCGGCGCTTCTGTGTAAGCAGCAGCTCGACCTTATGACCGCCATTGACTGCGAGGTGTACACCTCCTGCGAGTTCAGGTACTCGAACGCTTTTGTTGATAAAAACACGCTTATGATAGCGGTGTCCGAAAGGGGAGAAACCGATAACACGCTCGCCTGCGTTTGCCGTGCTAAGACGGCGGGGGCAAAAACGCTTGCCGTAACGGGCAGCGACTCCTCGGCGCTTTACCGTATGTGCGACGCTTCGATTGATACAAACAGCGATTTTTCGAGCGGCGTGTCGCTGCGGTGGTATATTACTTCGGCGCTTACTCTTACTCTTTTTGCGCTCGAGGTCGGACATAAAACGGGGATTATAACCGACCTATACCTTAGCGTTTGTATTAAAATGGCGGAGCTGCTGAGCGGTAAAATATCCTCCGCTACTAAAGAAACTAACGGCATTGACCTTCTGTCGGGATATATTAAGAGCCGCGAAAATGTGTTTGCAACGGGTATTCTTGCCGACTTCTCCGCAGCGCGCGAAGCGGCTGATAAAATGCGTAGTATTGCGGGCGTTAACTGTACCGCGGCAGACCCGTTTGAACTAATGAATTACAGCCGCGATATCATAAAGAATTCGGTTATTCTTGCGTTTATTACCTCGCGCGACAGGATACCCGCTGTTGAGCCGGCGTTTTGCAGGCTTAAAACCCTCGGCGCAAAGGTGTTTTTATTCACTACGGAGAGCGTGGGGGAGGAGCTTGGCGAGTTCGATTCTGCGGTTGTAAGCGGCGATACGCTGCCACTGTTCAACTTTTTACCCTGCGTTGCGGGCGCGTACAAGGCGGCGGTGATTGCCGCCGAAGAAAGCGAGGAGGTTGAAAGCACCCTTACCGCATAGATATTTGTAGACAACGCTCTTGTTATATGTTAAAATATGCTAAAGGACGGTGAGCGTATGGAAAACTTCAGAACCTGGGCTAAAACCCCGCCGCTTGGCTGGAACAGCTGGGACTGCTTCGGCGCGGCGGTAAACGAACAGCAACTTCGCGAAAATGCTGACTATATGGCAAAATATCTTAAGCAGTACGGCTGGGAGTACATTGTGTGCGATATTCAGTGGTACGAACCGAGGGCTTACAGCAACGACTACAACAATTTTGCCGAGCTTGATATGGACGAACACGGCAGGCTTATCCCCGCAGTTAACCGCTTCCCGAGCGCAAAGGACGGCGCGGGCTTTAAGCCGATTGCCGACTATGTGCATTCGCTTGGTCTGAAGTTCGGCATCCACATTATGCGCGGCGTGCCGCGTCAGGCGGTGGCGCAGAATTGCCCGATTTTTGGGTCGGACAAAACCTGCAGGGATATTGCGCACCACTTTTCCGTATGCTCGTGGAATACCGATATGTACGGCGTAAAGGATTGCGAAGCGGCGCAGCAGTACTATAATTCCATAATTGATATGTACGCTTCTTGGGGCGTTGACTTTATTAAGTGCGACGACATTTGCGTTACCGAATTTCGCAAGTGGGATAACCCCTATTCCGCCGAATACGAGATAGAAATGCTAAGGCGCGCTATTGACCGCTGCGGCAGAGAAATTGTGCTTTCGCTCTCGCCCGGTCCCGCACTTCGCGACAAGGCGGAGCACCTGAAAAAGAACGCTAATATGTGGCGTCTTACGGGCGACTTCTGGGATGTTTGGGATAAGCTTTACGATATGTTTGACAGGTGCAAAGAATGGGAGGGCGTAACCGAAATCGGCGCGTACCCCGACTGCGATATGCTGCCGATAGGCAGGGTCGCAAAAAACAGCACCTATTACGGCGCAAACAACCGTATGAGTCAGTTTACCAAGCCCGAGCATTACACGCTTATGACCCTCTGGGGCATATTTAAAAGCCCGCTTATGCTCGGCGGCAACCTGCCCGAAAACGACGATTTTACCCTCTCTCTGCTTACGAACGAGGAGTATATTAAAATGAATCAGCACTCCTCTGACGCAAGGGAGCTTCTGCGTGACGGCGACACCGTAATCTGGACGGCTGAGGGCAGCGGTTGCAGGTATGCAGCCCTGTTTAACACCGGCGACGACGAGCGCGAAATTACGCTTAACCTCGATACCGCCTGCACCGCCTACGACATCTGGGCAAAAAAAGAAGTCGGCACCTTCACGACCGACCTCACTGCTACCGTAGCTCCCCATGGAGCAAGACTATTTAAGCTAAAAGATTAGAGCTGCGTCCAAACATATTTCTTGATTAAGGCAAAACTAATGTTTCTCCTTATCAAATCAAAAATCGGATTCGCCTGCTTTTTGCTTTGTAGGGGCGATTCACGAATCGCCCGCTATAATCAGGCGTGGAAAGCGGCCACCATTCCCTTGAGTCTTGAGGCTAAATTGTAAACAATCCCTTAACTCCATTGACAATAAGCATTCGCAAGGTGTACAATGACCTTGTTGGACAAACAAATTATCAAACTATACGGCTATGGCTTTGTCGGCGCATAGCCGTATTATGTTTAAAAGGAGTTAGTTATGAAAAAATCACTATCAATCATTCTGTCAATCTTAATGCTACTAAGTGCAACTGCGCCTTTCAGTGCCTATGCCGAAACCCGTTCAGGCACTTGGGGAACCGATGGAACATGGGAGCTTTCTGACGGTGTTTTAACTGTTTCAGGAACAGGTGTGTGTCCCGAATTTGGTATGAAAAACGAAATAAAAAAATTAATACTTAATGAAGGAGTTACTGAAATTTTTGAATATGCATTTTATGAATGTAAAAACCTTGAAGAGATTGAGCTACCAAATAGTTTGAAACTGATAGACAAGAGCGCATTTAAGGATTGCATATCTCTAAAAAAACTTGAAATCCCGAGCGGCGTTACAAGTATCCGCGCTGCTGCATTTTCAAACTGCGATTCGTTAACAGGCAAACTTTTTATTCCCAAAAATGTTTCATGGCTCGGTACATTTGTGTTTGCCGGATGCGACGGTTTAACATCCGTTGAGTTTGAAGACGGCTTTTCAGGCAGAATAGGAAACGATTCATTTAAGTATTGCAGCGGTGTAAAAAGCGTATATTTTCCCGGTAGCTGCCCAACTGCAACAGGCTTTGTAAATTGCAAATCATTATCTAAGGTTACAATTGGTGAAGGCGTTGAAACAATTGGCGGCGGCTTTCCTATGTGCACATCACTCAAAACTATAACACTGCCAAAAAGTGCAAAAACAATTGAATCATGTGCTTTTTCTTATTGTACAAATCTGAAAGCCGTAATTGTTCAGAGCAGACTTGAATACATTGGTGCTGAGGCATTTTTTAATTGCCCTAACTATGTTCCGAAGTTTCCGTACGGTGTTGATTCATTTCAGAAACCGAAGCCGCAACGGCCGCTTGGATATGTTCGAAACGGAAGCAAAGATGAGCCAATAAAAAACTTCAAAATCTACGGTAAAAAGTGCAAGGCGCTGACCGATTACTGCAAGGATGAGGGATTTAAGTTCGTTGATATGTACGACGTAAAAAATGCAACTGTTAAAGGTTTGGGCTCAAAGAGATATACGGGCAAAGCAATAAAGCCTGATTTAACGGTTAAGCTTGTCGGCACAGAGCTTAAAAAGGGTACGGACTATACAGTAAAGTATTCAAACAACACGAAGGTCGGCACTGCAAAGGTTACGATTACGGGTAAGGGTAAGTACAAGGGCACGCTCACTAAAACCTTTAAGATTAACCCGAAACCCACCGAACTCACCAAACTCACGCCGAAGTCAAAGAGCTTCAAAGCGTATTGGAAAAAGAGAACAACTCAGACCTCGGGTTATCAGATTCAGTACAGCACCTACAAAAGCTTTAAAAACGCCAAGAAAGTAACCGTCAAAGGCTACAAAACCGGCGCAAGAACAGTCAAAGATTTGAAGGCAAACAAAAAATACTTTGTACGAGTAAGAGCGTACAAAGTGGTTGACGGTAAGAAATATTATAGTAAATGGTCTGAATCAAAGACCGTTACAACGAAATAAAAGCGGGCGGACAATATCCGCCCCTACAATTCTCCATTCTCAACTCTCAATTCTCCATTAAAAAAAGGCTGCAAAAGCAGCCTTTTTGTTGTGTATCAGTCTTTCTTCGGAAGTCCTTCTTTGTCGTACATACAAACTGCCTCGACCATAATCTCGATTGCAGCCTCGATAGCATCGGGACGAAGGTTTTCGGGTGTGTCGAGTCTGGTGTGGTAGTAGTCTGCAGGTGCGGGGTCCATAGCGGCGAAGCCTGTTGAAGCGATACCCTTTTGCTCAAATGCAGCAGCGTCGCAAGCGCCGATATAAATGGACTCAAACTTAAGGTCAAAGCCGCAGTTTGAAGCAGCGTTTTTAATAAGATATTTTGCGCCCCAGTCGTGCTGAAGTGTGCCCGAAAGGTCGCGGTCATAAACTGCGATGTACTCTAAATCTCTGAAAGTGTCAAGACCGATTGCAACGGTAGGAATGTCCTTAAGCTCTTTTTCGTGAGCCTTTGCGTACGCCTTAGCGCCGCGAAGACCTGCTTCCTCTGAACCGGAGCAAATAACTCTGACCTCTGTCTGCTCAAGGTCAACGCCTGCTTCGCGAAGCGCCTTAAGTGTGCCGATACCTACATAGCAGCCCGAAAGGTTGTCTGAAGCGCCGGGAACAGACTTAGTCCAGCTTTGGAAGAAGATGAAAGAAATTTCAAACGGGATAAATACGATACTTACAATAAAGAATGTAACAAAGAACCAGTGCAGCTTTTCGATATCGTGAGCAGCGCCGCCCTTGCCTACGATTGCACAAACGAGTGCGAAAATAGTCTGAATAACAAGTCCTACAACTGCGGGAACCTCGACAAAAAGCTTAGCCTTAAGTCCGCCGAGGAGGAGGTTAATCGGCCATTCAAACTGGCTGTCGGAGTGACCTACAAGTAAGATTCTCTGCTTAACTTCGCCCTTAGGAGCCTTTGTGCCGATAAGGTTATGAGAGGTCTGTTTCGGGAAAAGAAAATCGTCGAATTCCTTATACATTACGAATTCAAGCACAAGCGGAACGAATGCAAGAATACACATAATAAACGCGATAAGCGGCTTGCCGAACCAGTTAACGAAAACAGAAGCTACGCCCATACATACCGTAAACGGAATAAATCCCATAAAGCCCTGACGGTGAAGCGTAAAGTCCTCAATCTCAGTCTTTTCGCACAGGGTGTCAAGCGTTTTTTGCATAAACTTCTGCGCTTTCAGCTCCTCGGGTGAGCCGGGCTTACGCGGACCGATGTTGTGACAAATATCTGTAATTTGCTCAATGGAAAAATCGGTATTGCCCTGTAAATCATAGCTCGGAGCATATTCATTAGCAATTTTCATAAAAATCCATCTCCTAACAAAAAATAATATAGCTTATTTTACCATATTTGTAAAAGTATTTCAATATAAACTTATTATTGTTGAACTTTTTTTCAAATTTTGTTACAATATACCTGATAATGAATAAGGAGTGTATTCCTATGGACAGTAAAACTAAAAGAGAGCTGCAGATTTTTGCAACTCAAATCCGTATCGGAATTATTCAAAGTACATACTCTGCTAAGGCGGGGCATCCGGGCGGCTCGCTGTCGAGCGCCGATGTGTTTGCCTACCTTTACGGCAAAGAGATGAAGTATAATCCCGCTGAGCCTAAGTGGGACGAGCGCGACCGTTTTGTGCTGTCAAAGGGTCACTGCGCGCCCGGTCTTTACAGTGCGCTTGCGTATAAGGGCTTTTTCCCGGTCGAGGATTTAAAAACCCTGCGTCATATCGGCTCGTACCTTCAGGGACATCCTAATATGAACACCGTACCCGGCGTTGATATGAGCACGGGCTCGCTCGGTCAGGGCGTAAGCGTTGCGGCAGGTATGGCTAAGGCTGCAAAGTTTATGGGTAAGGATATAAATGTTTATACCCTTCTCGGCGACGGCGAGATTGAGGAAGGTCAGGTATGGGAGGCTATGATGTTTGCCGCTCAGTATAAGCTTGACAACCTTTGCGTTATTATCGACTCTAACGGGCTTCAGATTGACGGCTCGTGCGAGGAGGTTATGAGCGCCGAGCCTATCGACGAAAAGTTAAAGGCGTTCGGTCTTGAGGTCGTTGTGGTAAACGGCAACGATTTTGACGAGCTTGAAAAGGCGTTTGACGCGTTCCACGCAACAAGCGGCAAGCCGTTTGCCATTGTTATGAAAACAATTAAGGGTCTCGGCGTTTCTTATATGGAAAATGAGGTCGGCTGGCACGGCAAAGCGCCGAACGACGAAGAATATGAAATTGCTATGGCAGAGCTTAATGCCAAAATGCAGGAACTGGAGGCGTAAGTATGGCTGAGATTAAGAATGTTGCAACGCGCGACAGCTACGGCAACGCGCTTAAGGAGCTTTACAGCGAGGGCGCAGACAAGCTTGTTGTACTTGACGCTGACCTTTCCGCTGCTACAAAGACGGGAATATTTAAAAAGGCGTACCCCGACAGACATATCAACTGCGGTATAGCAGAGGCGGATATGATGTGCGTGGCTGCGGGCTTCGCTTCTATGGGCTTCGTACCGTTTGCGTCGAGCTTTGCTATGTTTGCGGCAGGCAGAGCGTTCGAGCAGGTAAGGAACTCTATCGGCTATCCGCACCTTAATGTTAAAATCGGCGCTACCCACGCGGGTATAAGCGTCGGCGAGGACGGCGCAAGCCATCAGTGCTGCGAGGATTTTGCGCTTATGCGTTCAATTCCGGGTATGGTTGTAATCTGCCCAGCGGACGATGTTGAAGCGCGCCAGGCGGTTAAGGCTGCGTACTACCACGACGGACCGGTGTATCTGCGTTTCGGCAGACTTGCAGTGCCGGTATTCCACGACGAAAGCTATAAGTTTGAAATCGGCAAGGGTGAGGTTATAACCAAGGGCGACGACATTACGATTATCGCAAACGGTCTTATGGTTGCAGAGGCTATCGAGGCAGCGAAAATGCTTAAAGCCGACGGCATCAGCGCCGAGGTAATTAATATCGCAACGATTAAGCCGCTCGACGAAGAAACCGTTATCGCTTCGGCTAAAAAGACAGGCAAGGTTATCACAGTTGAAGAACATAACATTATCGGCGGTCTCGGCGAGGCTGTTTGCTCGGCACTCAGCGAAAAGTGTCCGACGCCCGTTAAGCGTATCGGCGTTAACGACGAGTTCGGTCACTCGGGTCCCGCTAAGGATTTGTTAAAGCAGTTCGGACTTTCTGCAGAAAACATTTATAACACTGCAAAGGAGTTTTAGTAAGCGCTAAGACATATAAAAAACGGACGACTTAATGTCGTCCGTTTTTGTTGTTAAACTTATGTGGTTTCGGCTTTCGCAGCTTCTTTTTCAGCTCTGCGCTGAGCTCTTTTTTTCCTCGCTTTGTAGCTGAGAAGCTTATCGAGTTGTTCCTGAGGTGTTGAGTAAGAGCCTACCGTTACGGTATGCTCGCCGTAAATTCCGTGGTAGTCCGAGCCGCCTGTCATAAGCAGCTTTTTCTTTTTGCAAAGAGCGGTAAGCATCTCTACCTGCTCCTCGGAATTATACGGTGACCAAACCTCTACACCGTCGAGACCCATTTCGCGGTATTTTTCAATCTCGTCAAAATTGTTAAACTTTGCAGGATATGCAAGCACAGCAATTCCGCCTGCGCCGTGCACCTCGTCAATAACCTCCTGAACGGTAGGATATTTTGTGGGCGCGAGTACATTTGACTCGCTGTCCTCGGAAAACAGGGTGTAGAACAAATCGCCGAAGATTTTATCGGTATAGCCCGCGTCCATAAGCGCGTGCATAATGTGCTGGCGGTAAAGGTTGGTTGAACCGCTTGCGTGCGAAATGATAAAATCGCTTGTAATCGGAAAACGCGCAGCCACCTTAAGCATCATTATCTGACCCGCTCTTTTACGAGCAACAGAAGTGCGCTTGCAAATGCTCTCAAGCCTGTCCGGTGAGTCTGCAAGATACGACAGAATGTGTACATTCTTGCCCGACTCGCTGTCAAATGCCGAAAGCTCAACGCCCGGAATAACCGTAACCCCGTAGCGCTTGCCGATAACCTGACCTCTTACGGTGCCTGCAATGCAGTCGTGGTCCGTTATGGCAATAGTATCAATTCCGCTTTTGTGTGCTATAACGATTAAATCTTCAATTCCGACGGAACCGTCGCTCAATTTTGTGTGACAATGTAAATCTGCTGCCATAACAAACTCCTTTCTGGTAAAAATAGAGATTTTGCCATCTTAGCTTAAATAAGATTTTAACATATAAAAAATAAAAATTCAATAAAGATTTTAACAAATCGGCAATTTAGACAAAAGATAGTCAAAAGTTGGATAAATGTCTATTTAGAGAACTGACGGGGAGACCTACAACATTAAAGTAATCGCCGTCGATTTTTTCGACCAAAAGCGAGCCGAAACCCTGAATTCCGTAAGCTCCTGCGTTGTCGAGCGGCTCGCCGGTTTTTATGTAGTTTTCGATTTCTTTATCCGTTAAATCAAAGAATTTTACTTTTGTTTCGCAGTAAAACGAGTCAGCTTTTTCGCCCTGAATAATCGTAACGCCGGTAAAAACGGAGTGAGTTTTTCCGCTTAAAAGTTTTAGCATATGCGCCGCATCTGTTGTGTCAAGGGGTTTTCCGAGGATTTTGCCGTCTATCGCCACTACCGTGTCCGCGCCGATAACGATATCGTTTTTATGTATTTTTGCAATAGGCTGCGCCTTTATGCGCGACAGATATAAAACTGCGTCGTACGGCGAAATTCCGTCATTTAGGCTTTCGTCAGCGTCGCAGGTTTCGATTTTAAAGTCGTCCGTTATGTATTTCAGCAGCTCGCGCCGCCTCGGACTTTTTGATGCAAGAATAATCATTATTTAACTCCTCTGAGATATAAGCCATTCGTATGGTTAGTAGAAATATTTCGCCTTTCTTTGTACATATTCACCAAATGGCTTATTTCACACTTTGGCTCATCTGTAAAATAAAAATGGACAAAATCGCAATATATGTCGTTCATCTTGTCGCCGAGGTAAAGCGGGACGGGGTTTAAAATCTCCACACAGGGATAGGATGAACACTTTACTTTAAATTTATACCCCTTTCTGTCGGTAAGGGTTCCGCTTTTGCCGCATTCGGCGCAGCTCATATGATTTTTGACGGGACAGTTGCGCGTGAGCATAAGCGGCAGTTTGCCGTAAGCGATAATGCCGCAGTCTCTGGCGTTGATTTTATTAGCCTGCGCGAGAGTCAGCTCGAACGAGAGTATAGGCGAGTTAAACTGAGCGGCGGTAAGGCTGTTAAATATGTTAAGCCCGTAGTCGCCGCAGACCTCAAATCCGAGGTCCTCAGCCGTTTTATATGCGCCGAGGTTTGAGCAAAGCGCCATAGTAACGCCGCTTTCTTTAAGCTCGGTAAGGCGGGTTTTCAGCTTTTCCTCCATCCCGAACAGACCGCGCGGGATTTCCACCCCTGCGCCGGTTTTTACAAAGTCGGCGGTATCGCACCAAATCGGCAAAAAAATACGCCTGAATTCGTGCTCCTCGGGGATTTGCTCCGCGTTTTCAAAACGTGCTGTAAAATACGGCGAAGCGGCTGAATTTCGCGGCGTAACAGGTACAAACGCGCTGCACTCAATCTCGCCTTCGCCCTCTTTGTCAAGCTGTTCAACGGCGCTTCTGCGCATACCGTTAATAACGCTCGCGGGCGAAATAAGCCCGTCGTCGAGCGTGATATTTATTTTATCAATATAATACTGCGTCGAGCCGAGCTTTGACAGCCGCGCTGCAACAGACTCCTTAGTCATAGGCTTGTTAAGCGCCTTTTCGGGCTCGTCGGCAGTTACGGTAACGCTTCTGCCCCTTGCGGTGGCGGTGAGCGCCATTTTTTCTCCCGCTTTGCAGGTAAAATCAAAGCATATCGGCACGAGCGGCGTTTCGCTCTCGTACAGTTTTGTGAGGTCTTTAAGTACGCCTTGAGCAGAGATAACGTCCTCTTTCTGACGCGTGCCGAACATATTAGTGCGCTTTGCGGTAAAGTAGCCGTCGGTAAAGCCGCTGCGCGAGAACACATCTTTAAGCACGCTCTCGTCAGCGGGGGAGTACGCGCCCTCAATAGCTTTTTTGCACGCGGTAACCGCAGCCGCAACATATTCGGGGCGCTTCATTCTGCCCTCGATTTTAAGGCTTATTACGCCCGCGTTTTCAATCTCTTTAATGTGCGAAATAAGGCTTAAATCCTTTAGCGACAGGTCGCACGAATTGCTGCCGTCTGCGCTGAAATTAAGTCTGCAGGGCTGCGCGCAAAGTCCGCGGTTTCCGCTTCGCGAGCCGAGCATCGCCGACAGATAGCACTGTCCCGACACGCACATACAAAGCGCGCCGTGAACGAATATTTCAAGCTCCATATCGGTGGAGCGCCTTATTTCTTTTATTTCGTCAAGGCTCATTTCACGCGGCAGCACCGCACGCGAAAAGCCCATTTTTTGAAGCGCCGCAAATCCGTCGGGCGTGTTCACGCTGCACTGTGTTGAAGCGTGCAGCTTAGCTTTTGGGAAGCACTCCCTTATCATTTTTGCAAGCCCCAAATCCTGTACAATAAACGCGTCCGCGCCGCATTTAAGCGCGGTTTTAACTATGCCGTACGCCGCTTCAAGCTCGCCGTCCGACACAAGCGTGTTAAGCGTAACATACACCTTAACTCCTCGTGCGTGGGCATAGGCGACAGCCTCTTTAAGCTCGTCAAAATCGAAGTTTTTAGCACCCCTGCGGGCGTTAAGCTCCTTAGTGCCGAGATACACCGCGTTTGCGCCGCAGCGCACCGCGCTTATAAGGCTGGGCATATCCGAGCAGGGTGCAAGTATTTCCAAGTTCATATTTTTCACCATATAAAAATACGGGCATAGTTCTTACGCCCGTACTAAAAAGCTGTTATCTGTTAGCAAGCCTGCTTCTGAGGTTGCTGTTTTCTTTGCTGAGTCTTTCAATCTCGCGCCTTGCGACATCGACCTCCATACGCGCTCTCGCGCTGTCCTCGAGGTAGTCCTTAATCTGAGCCCTCAGATTATCTGCGGAAGCCGTTGCTTTTTTACAAGCATCCGCCTGGTCAAGCGCAACAAGAACGGCGCACTGAGTTGTGGAGAGAGTCGGCGAGCTCTGAGCCGTAGCCTTCATTTCCTCGTCGATAAGCTCTGCAAGCTCCTCAACATAAGCGGGGTCGTCCTCGGTAACGATAGTATAACTTGAACCGCAAATCTTAATGCTAACTTTGTTTTTTTCCATAATCTCACCTTTTCTGATAAAAAAGTACATATAAATTATAACAATTTTAAAGTATATTGTCAATTAGCTTTTAATATTTCTACTTGTTATTTTCACCGAAATAATATATTATAAACTTGAAAGTTCATCTGCGGAGGATATTATGAAAAACAATATTTTTGTTATAGAAACCAAAAACACGCATTATGCTATGGGCGTAAACGACAAGGGCGTGCTTTGTCATATCCACTGGGGCAAAAAAGCACCCGTTTGCGACTACAGCGTATCCGCCGAGTGGGAGCGTAATTCCAACCACTCCGAGCTTGATTATATTTCGGAGGAATATTCGCCCTTCGGTTCTACAAGGTACAGAGCCTGCGCCTTTAAATGCGAATACTTTGATAAATGCCGCGACACCGTCTTTACCTTTAAATCGGCTGACGAGCGCGAGGGCGCGCTTGATGTAACGCTTGAGGATAAGGCGTATAATCTTACCGTAGTTCTTAATTACAGATATTCTAAAGAGCACGATATTATCACGCGCTTCGTAACGCTTAAAAACGGGAGCGAAAACGCGATTGTTATAGATAAGCTTATGACCGCGGAGCTGACGCTGCCGAGTGAGGATATTTACGATATTACTAATGTTAACGGCTCGTGGGCGGGTGAATTTCAACTCGAAACCTCGCCGTTCAAAGCAGGCTCAATCCGCTTTGAAACCCATAGGGGCACCGTAGGTCATGTTAACTCGCCGTTTGTTATTCTGTCGAAAAATGCGACGGAGGATTTCGGCGATGTGTACTTTGCGACTCTCGGCTGGGGCGGTAACTTTAAAATGGAGGCTCAGCGCGATTTTATAGGTATCACAAGGGTTACGCTCGGGCTTAACGATTTTGATTTTTCGCTTGTGCTTAAAGCGGGCGGGGAGTTTACGACGCCTAAGGCGTATATAGGCTACACCGAGGGCTTTGCCGAGATGAGCAACCAGATGAACGACTTTGCCGTTAATAATATTCTGCCTAAATCTTTTGCAAAAGAGCCGCTTCCCGTACTCTATAATTCTTGGGAGGCAACGGGCTTTGATGTTAACACTAAGGGTCAGCTCGAGCTTGCGAAAATCGCGGCGGATATCGGCTGCGAGCTGTTCGTTATGGACGATGGCTGGTTCGGTCAGCGTAAGGACGACCACGCGGGACTCGGCGACTGGTATGTTAACGAAGATAAGTTCCCGGGCGGTCTTGACGAGCTTATCGACGGCGTAAACGCGCTCGGTATGGACTTCGGCCTGTGGTTCGAGCCTGAGATGGTAAACGAGGACTCCGACCTTTACCGTAACCACCCCGAGTGGGTGTACCATTACGACACGCGTAAGCCGAATTTACTGAGAAATCAGCTCGTGCTTAACCTCACTATGCCCGAGGTGCAAGAGTATGTTTTCGGCGTGATGGACGGTATGCTCTCAAAGCACAATATCAGATATATTAAATGGGATATGAACCGCCCGTTTTCGGAAATCGGCGCGCCTAATCTCGAAAATCAGCACGACATCTGGTACCTTCACACAAAGGCGGTTTACGATATCGCCGACAGACTTAAGGAAAAGTACCCGTATCTGCAGATTGAAGCCTGCTCGTCGGGCGGCGGACGCGCGGAATACGGCGCGCTCGAGCATTTTGATATGGCGTGGACCTCGGACAATACCGACCCCGTTGACCGACTTGAAATTCAGCGCGGCTTTTCGATGCTGTACCCGCGTAAGAGTATGCGCGCGTGGGTGACGGACTGGAACAGCTCCTCGCGTCCCGTATCGCTCGACTTCAGGTTTAATGTGTCGATGCAGGGCTCGCTCTCTGTAGGCTCAAACCTTCTGAAATACAGCGACGAGGATATAGATAAGTGTAAACACTATATTGATTTTTACAAAAAAATAAGACCGCTTGTGCAGTTCGGTAAGCTCTATCGGCTTAAAAATTATCAGTCGCACGGTATGTACGCTAATCAGTATGTAAGCGACGATAAGAGCAGGAGCGTGCTGTTTATCTGCTCGGCTGCGACCTCATTTTTTAACCGTCAGTTTAAGACCTTTAACCTGAAAGGGCTTGACGAAAATAAGACCTACCGCGTTAAAATGCACGACGGCGAGATAGTAAAAAGCGGCGCTTATCTAATGAATATACCGCTTAAAATAAGACTTTACAATCCGCTTGAATCGGTAATCTGGACAATAGAAGAAGTAAAATAAAAACGGCTAAAAGCCGTTTTTATTTTTAGTTAACCGCTTCACCGTTTACATAAAGGGTGTGGCCGTTAAAGTCGATATTGCTGTTTGTTGTGTCGGCGTTGTCGAGAGAGGTTACATACGAATCGCCCGTAAGGGTGATTTTGCTGTTCTTGTCGAGCGTGAGCTTAACCTCGCTTGCGCTGTTGTCGCCGTTAATAGTACCGCTGTAGGTGGATTTCGTAAGATTAATTTCTACCTTTGAAATCTTGTCAGCCTCGATGTTTCCGCTGAGCGTCTGGCTTGTTGCGTTAAGGGTAACATTACCGCCGGTTGAGCCCGAATTGCCCCATTGGTCAGTACCCTTTGCGCTGATAAGCACGCCGCTTCCGAAGCTGAGCTTAGTATTTTCAAGGTTTATTACCGCGTCGGTGTTTGTGATAAAGAACATCGGTGCGGATTTATAATAATCGCTGTTCTTGTCGATTGAAAGGGAGGAGTCGGTTGCGGTAAATGTGCCCGTTCCTTCGCTTGCGTCGCCGCTCATCGACTGGTAAATCATAACGCCTGCTATATCCACATCGCCGCGGTTGCCTGCACCGCTTGCGGTAAGGGTTGAGTTAGTGATTGTAGCCGAGTTTTTGCCCTCGATTACAACGTTTTGCGCGCCGTTTGCAGTACCCGTTGTGTTCTCAATACTGATGTCGCCCGTTGAATAAATAACCGGTGAGCCTGCGCCGTTAGTTTCGAGCTTTGAATTCTTTGCAATAACGGTGCCTTCGCCTCTGTCGGTTGCGAGCGTAGCGCACGAGCCGCCCTGAGTCGTGATAGTTACATTGTCGGCTTCGATATAGCCGCCGTAGGTCGCGTCAAGTCCGCGCGACGAGCTTTCGCCTGTTGTGGTAATGGTGGTGTCCTTAATGTAAATTTTGCTGTTTTCGCCGGTTGAGAATACGGCGTTAGAGCCCTTTGCGCTTGTTGAAATTGTAGCGCCCTCGATAGTGGCGGTGGAATCTGCCTGAACGAGTACGCCCGCGTTTATTCCGTAAAATTCGCCGCTTTCGGTGTTTGAGATATCGCCCGATTTTTTGTTAACCGTTCCGGTAATCGTAGCGTTACCGCCGTTTGTAACAAGTACCGCGCTTTCGTCGCTTGTGGTGGAGGTGTAAGTGGAATCAAGGGTTTCTTCCTTACCGTCAACAGTTTCTGCGCCCGAAGCGTCAACGCTCTCGGAGCCTGACGAGCCGCCCATTCCGCCGCCTTGCGGTGCGCCCATAGATGTCGGAGAAGATTGTGCTGTACTGCAGCACGCAGCTACATCCGTAAAGGTAATACCTGAAGCGATTATAATTGAAGCGAGTGCAAAGATAAGTATTCTTTTGCCGCCCTTAAGTGCTTCGCCCACATCTTTTTTATTAAAGCGTGACATAATCAGATATACCGAAATCAATCCCATCAATAAGCCTTCGATTGCAAAAAGTACATAGTATTTTGTCGAAAGACTTGATTTGCCGCCCTTCATATCGCTTGGCATTTGCGGCGGCTGGTTAGACGAACTGCCGTCTGACGAATCGCTGCCCGGCATCTGCGGTGGCTGATTTGATGAGTCACTGTTCTCTGATGAATCGCTTGACGAGTCACCGCTTGACGAATTGTCTGATGAGCTTTCGCCTGACGAGTCGCTGTTTTGACTGTCGCCGCTCGGCATTTCGGGTGTCTGATTTGTCGAGTCACCGCTCTGATTATCTCCGCTCGGCATTTCGGGCGGTTGACCTTGTGAGCTGTCACTTGAGGAGTCGCCGCTCGGTGCTTGCGACGGCTGGTTGGACGAATCACTGTTTGACGAGTTGCTGCTTTGACTGTCGCTGTCGGGCATTTGCGGCGGTTGTCCGCTTTGTCCTTGCGGTGGGGAAGGCATTTGGGTTGATATCGAGGAACTTACGCTCTCTTGTGCCGAATTGTATGTGAGGAAGGTTGCGCCTGCGAGCGCCATTATCATCACAATCATTATCACTGTTCTGAAGGTTCGTTTCTTTTTGTTCATGATATTTACTCCTTAATAATTTTCAAAGTGTTATTGCTTTGTTGTGTACATCATATATCGTTTTTGTTAAACGAAAATTAAACCACAAAACTTTTTCAAAATAATTTCAGGGCCGTCAAAAGACAGCCCCGAAACGCTTATATAATAGGTATTAGTTTTTAAATACAACCTTAAATGTTGTTTTACCGTTTTCGCTTTTTGCCGAAATTGTTGCCTTGTGCGTTTGACAAATATTTTTTGCTATCGCAAGCCCTAAGCCGTAGCGGTTTTCGTTACGGTTTCTCGACTCGTCGGCGCGGTAGAAGCGCTCAAAAATTTTCTCCTCCTCGCCCTTGGGGATACCCTCGCCCTCGTTGGTTACGGTTAAAATAATGTCTTTATCTTTCTTTAGCGTAACCTCGACCGAAGAGCCGTTTTCGCTGTGTTTTACCGCGTTATCGAGCAAAATCGACATAAGCTGCTGTATTTTAAACTCGTTCATATTGAGCTCAATATTCTCCTGAATATCGTCGTTTAGCATTACGCCCTTTTCAAAAAGAATGCCCTCGAAGGTGAGCGTTGATTTTTCGACAAGCTTAGAAAGATTACCTATCGCAAAGTCGCTTGTGTCCTTAACTTCCTCGCTTTTTGCAAGCTCGAGCAGGTCGGCGATAAGGCGGTTCATTCTGTCGCTTTCGCTCTTGATATTCGACAGCCACTTCTTTTCGGTCGGGTTGCTTTCGAGCGCGTCGGCGCTTGCGATTATTACCGAAAGCGGCGTTTTAAGCTCGTGTGACGCGTCGGCTATAAACTGCTTTTGCTTGTCGAAGCTCTCCGCCACCGGCTTTGTAATCCAAAGGGTGAGCATCTTAGTGATTACGATTATAATCGCTTCGATTAAAAAGTACATCAAAAGCGAGAACATCAGCGTAAGGCGAAGCATACTGCTCTGCTCGGAGTTATCTACAATGACTATCGACGAGCCCTCGTTGTACGAGTATGAGTAGGTCGAAAAATACAGATTGCCTATAGATTTCTGATAGCTTTGCGAAATCATTGTAACCGCAAGGTCCTCAATCTCTTCGTCGCTCACTCCGTTATCGGAATGGTTTATAATCTTAACAATCCGGTCGTCGCTGTCGAGCAAAACCGTATACACGGTCGTTTCCATAAAACGGATATCCTCGATGTCGTCGTTCTCGGTGTTGTCGCGATTAAAGCCGCCGGGCGGCATATCCATACGAAAATGCATTTTTGACGCCTGGTTCAGCGTACGCTCAATCATAGAAAACTGCTGTTTGTATATAATAGTATTAAAAGTGCAGAATACTATAGTTGTAAATAGTGTTAAAATCAAAAATATTACAACAAAGACCTGATTTTTCAGTTTATTCATTAATAGTCTCCATTTTATATCCCATACCGCGTACGGCTTTAATGTTAACCGAAGCGCCGATTGATTTAAGCTTTTTTCTTACAAACGAAATGTATGCTTCAAGGTTGTTCGACTCGCTTTCGTTGTCGTAGCCCCATACCTTGTCGTAAATCTGCTCCTTAGATAAAATTCTGTCGTGATTTGTAATAAAGTATTCAAGGAGCTGATATTCCTTATTAATTACATTAATGCTTTCGCCCGTTGCGGTGCAGCTCAGCGACGAGCTCGAAGAGCTTAGTCTTATGTCGCCGAATTCGATATAATCCTTTTTTACATCAACTACATCCTGCCTTAATTGCAGGTTAACCCTTGCGAGAAGCTCGTCCATATGAAACGGCTTTGTGATGTAATCGTTAGCGCCGCCCGTAAGACCCTCCAGCTTGTCCTCGAGCATACTTTTTGCGGTGAGCATAATCACCTTTGAGGTTATGCCCTCCTCGCGGATTTCTTTAAGTATTTCAAATCCGTTCATTTTCGGCAGCATAACATCAAGGATAATAAGGTCGTATATTCCGCTTTCGGCGTTATAAAGACCGTCCTCGCCGTCAAGAGAAACATCTACCTCGTAATTTTCTTTTTTTAATCTTGCCGCTACAACATCTGCAAGCTTGTATTCGTCCTCGACTACTAATATACGCATAAAATCACCTTAATTATAATATCATAGTTTTATTTTTCAGTAAATACCCTTTTTACGGAATAAGCCTGCGGGAAATCCGCAGGCTTACCGTATGAAAGGAGAGTGTTTGGGGGAAGGCAAATATCTTCCTTGTCTAAAAGATAATCCGCGAACATTAAACGAACATTAAATTTAGGCAATAAAAAAAGGCATAAACACGCAAAAACAATATTTTTTTGCAAATGAGAAGTGCTTTTGCTAAAAAGCTAAAGATTTTTTTGATTTGCACCACTTTTGGCTGTTCTAAAATCACTGCAGGCATTGAGCCTACATCGATTTTGCGTTTTTCGCCTTTTTCTCGGGGGCGGTACCGCGTACAGCTCCCACTCGAAAAATGCGAAATTCTGCACATTTTTTATTTGCCTAAAGAATTATATTAAACTTTATTTTGTGTAACGCTTGAAAAGAATAACGATATATGGTATATTATTTAAGTATTGTAAAGGAGACTTAGTGATGAAAAAATTATTTGCTTTAATTTTAACACTTGTAATTGTGTTTACGCTTTTTGGCTGCTCCAAGGCTGAGGAGCCGACTACAGAAACCACAACAGCTACTACAACTACCGAAACCACTACCGAAAAGCCGGAGCCTAAAAATCCGCTTACCGGTAAGACTAATTTCAGGGAAGGCGCGGTTGGCAAAAGACCTGTTGCAATTGTTGTAGAAAACCTTTCACCTGCGCGTCCTCAGTGGGCAATCGGCAGCTCCGATATTATTATGGAGGGCGAGGTTGAAGGCGGTATCAGCCGTATGCTCTGGCTCTATGCCGACTACAAAAAGGTACCCGACAAGGTTGGTCCTACTCGTTCGGCGCGTCCGTCGTATGTAAGATTTGCAAAGATGTTCGACGCAATCTACATCCACTGGGGCGGAAGCCACGACAGACCGGGCTACACCGGCGGCTATGCTACTATTAAAAAGTACAATGTTGACGACCTTGACGGTATGAAGGGCGGCGAGCTTTTCGGCAGAGATTACACGAGGAGCGTATCGCTCGAGCACAGAGGTATTGTTAACGGCGACAAGGTCTTCAGCGCTATTAAGAAGAAGGGCTACAGAAGAAAGATTGACGAAAATATCGCTTCGACTCTTTCGTTTAACGACTCCGCGAAGTGGCCGAGCAAGACCGAGGCCAACACTGTTAAGGTTACTTTCTCTAACAGAACCGACACAAGAAAGTTCACCTACAGCAAAAAGGATAAAAAGTATCACACCCAGGACTGGAGAACGGATGTTAAGTTTAAGAACATTATAGTTCTTATGGACGAAACAAAGTACATCACCGTTCCGTACAAGGGCGCTACAACCACTTATCTTAACTACCAGTATAAGGGCGGCAAGGGCTATTACGCATCCTGCGGCAAGATTAAGGAATTCAGATGGGAAGTTAAGGACGGCAAGTTCGTATTTACCGATACCGAGGGCAAAACGCTTAACCTCAACCCCGGTAAGTCGTATATCGCGCTCGCTTCGTCTAACCACGAAGGCAAGGTAAGATTTGAATAAAACTAATCCGCAGCTCTTTCGAGTTGCGGATTTTTTATTTTAGGGCTTGAAATATATACTATTTGGTGTATAATACTTATAATTTATACAATCGGGGAACATTGTTTAATGAAAAAACGCACCGATATGCTGCAGGGCAGCCCGATAAAAAGCATAATATTATTTGCGCTGCCGATAATGCTTTCATCGCTTTTGCAGTACAATTACACACTTGTTGACAATATAATAGTAGGTCGTTATGTCAGCACCGACGCGCTTGCAGCTGTAGGCAATGTGGGTGCTATTAACTCGTTTATTATCGGCGCGGCGCTCGGACTTACGAGCGGCTTTACAATCCCCGTCGCTCACGCCTTCGGCGCGCAGGATAAAAACAAGGTGGCTAAGTACGCGGGAAGCAGCGTTACCGTAGCGTTTTTAATCGGTCTTGTTATCGTAGTTACGGCGCATTTGCTTTCGACTCCGCTGCTTAAGCTTATCGGAACGCCGAGTGAGATTATCGACCTGTCGGCGAAGTATGTAAATATTTTGTATTTCGGCGTCCCGTTTCAGATGCTTTCTAATAACTTTACCGCGATTTCAAGAGCGCTCGGCGAAAGTAAAAAACCGCTGTATTTCTTTACCGTAAGCGTGTTTGTAAACTTCTGTCTTGACCTGCTTTTTGTTAAGCAGTTCGGCTGGGGCGTTGAGGGCGCCGCGGTTGCGACCCTTATCTCTCACTTTACTGCCGCAACGCTTACGGGCATATATATCATTAAGTTTAACGGATATGTTCAGCTTAAAAAGAGCGACTTTAAGCTTAATCCCAAAATCGCGTTTGAACAAATCAGGCTCGGAATTCCCGTATCGTTACAGTTTACTATTACCTCGGTCGGCTCGATGTGCCTTCAAAGCGCGGTCAACTCCTTCGGACCTAATGTAATCGCGGGCTTCACCGCGGCGGGCAGGGTAGAAAATCTTACTAATCTTCCTATGTCGGGACTCGGCGTTGCCACGCAGACCTTTGTAGGCCAGAATTACGGCGCTAAAAACTACGAACGAATCATAAAATCGGTACGAAAAATCTTTTTGCTCGACCTGCTTGTGTCGGTAATTATGAGCATTACGCTGTACTTTATCAGCACGCCGATGGTGTCGCTGTTTATGACGGAGAAAAACCCCGAAATTATGGACGCCGCGCATCATTATATCCTTGCGATTTGTCAGTGCTACAGCCTTGTTGCTGTGCTGTTTGTGCTGCGTAACACGCTTCAGGGACTCGGCTTTACTTATGCCAATATGATAGCCGGCGCGGGTGAGCTTTTCGGCAGACTGCTCATCGCGTTTGTGTTGACGCCTGTTATAGGATTTGACGCGGTTTGTTACGCCGCACCGGCAGCGTGGTTGCTTGCGGACATACCGCTTGCGTTGATTTATCTGTCTAAGCACCGCAAGTTCAAAAAGCTTGCACAAAACCCCGACCTCGCCGAAACCGATAACTGAAAACTGAACACTGAAAACTAAAAAGCTTCCGACCAGGCAGTCGGAAGCTTTTAATCTTATCTGTATTAGCCGATTTCAACAATCCAGCCCTCGGGAGCTTCGATAGTTCCCATCTGGATACCTGTAAGAGTGTCGTAGAGCTTCTTTGTAATCGGACCCATTTCGTCCATACCCGACGGGAAGCAAATCTCTTCGCCGTGGTTTACAATCTTGCCTACCGGTGAGATAACGGCTGCGGTTCCGCAAAGTCCGCATTCAGCCATATCCTTAACCTCTTCAAGAGTAACCTCTCTGTGCTCAACTGTTAAGCCGAGGTACTTTTCTGCAACAATCATAAGCGAACGCCTTGTGATTGAAGGAAGGATGGAATCGCTCTTAGGAGTAACGATTTTACCGTCTTTTGTTACAAAGAGGAAGTTAGCGCCGCCCGTTTCCTCAACCTTAGTTCTTGTAGCGGGGTCAAGGTACATATTCTCGTCAAAGCCGTTATTGTGCGCGTCAACGATATTGTAAAGCGACATAGCGTAGTTAAGACCTGCCTTAATGTGACCTGTGCCGTGAGGCGCTGCTCTGTCGAGGTCGGATACGCGGATTGTAATCGGTTTAGCGCCGCCCTTGAAGTACGGACCTACGGGTGTTGCGAAAATCCTGAACTGATACTCGTCAGCAGGCTTTACGCCGATAACTGCGTTTGAGCCGAACATAAACGGACGGATATAAAGTGTAGCGCCGCTGCCGTAAGGCGGTACCCACGCTGCGTTAGCCTTAACAACCTCTTTAACAGCCTCGATAAACTTATCCTCGGGGAATACGGGCATTTCAAGTCTGCGACAGGAATCCGCCATTCTTGAAGCGTTGAGGTCAGGACGGAAGCAAACAATTTTGCCGTCCTCTGTGGTGTAAGCCTTAAGTCCCTCGAAACAGGTCTGAGCATACTGCAAAACGCCTGCGCACTCGGTCATGGTGATTGTAGCGTCCTCGGTAAGAGCGCCGTCGTCCCACTTGCCGTCCTTAAAGTTTGCAACAAATCTGAAGTCAGTCGGCATATAAGCGAAGCCGAGCGAGCCCCAGTCAATGTCTTTTTTCTGCATATAAATACATCTCCTTTAGAATGTTATACATAATTAACATAGTTTATATTATCACATTATACTGCGTATTTCAACATAAAATTAGCACAGTTTTGTTTAGAATGTGTTAAAATAATATAAACTTTAGGCTGCGCTATTGTTTTTATAAAAGTAATATTATATAATAAATATTTGAATTAACCGGGCTATGCCCATAGAAAAGGTAATTAATGAAGCTTTTATTTATCGGTGATGTTGTATCCACCCAGGGCTGCGAATACCTAAGGCAGGAGCTGCCTAAGCTTAAACGCGAATACGGCGCTGACATAGTAGTTGCAAACGGCGAAAACTCGGCAAAGGGTAACGGCGTGACTCCGCAAAGCGCAAAATATCTGCTCTCAAGCGGAGTGGATTTAATCACGCTCGGAAATCATACGCTCAGACGCCCCGAAATCTGCGACTATCTTGACGAGTGCGAGTTTATTATCAGACCCGAAAATTATCACGAAACCGCACCCGGCAGGGGTATGGCGGTGATTGATAAGGGCAGGTACAGAGTTCTTGTTGCTAATCTGCAGGGTACGGTTTATCTTGATAATATCGAGAACCCGTTTTACGCCGCTGACAGAATTATAGAGTACGCAAGCGATAACGGTATCAACAGCGTGTTTATTGACTTTCACGCCGAAGCGAGCAGCGAAAAGCGCGCGATGGGCTTTTATCTCGACGGTAAAATCACTGCGCTTGTCGGCACGCACACCCATGTGCAGACATCCGACGAACAGCTTTTGCCTTGCGGCACGGCGTATATTACCGATTTGGGTATGACGGGGCCGTACTATTCGGTACTCGGCGTAGACCCCGAGGTTACTATTAAAAAATTCAAAACCGCTTTGCCCGTAAGGTTTACTAATCCCGAAGGGCCCTGCACTATCGAGGGCTGCGTTATCGAGTTCGACGAGGTGACGGGCAAGGCTTCAAAAATAGAAAGGTTCAGACGATGACAAAAAAATGTTTGTCTGTTTTACTGTTTGCGGTAGTAATTATGAGCGTGCTGAGCGCCTGCGCACAAAAGGCGCCCGTAAATAACGCCCATAAGCTCGTTACCGAGGCTACCACCGAGCGTACGACCGACACAATGAGCTTTAAGCTGAGCTATTCTCAGTCCGACTCGCTCAATCCTTTTGAGTCAAAAACGCTCAACAATCAGGTTGTGGAAAATCTGGTGTTTGACTCGCTCTTTGCGCCCGACGAAAGCTTTGAGGCGCAACCGTCAATCGCCACAAGTTATAAATATACTAATTCAACCTCGCTTGTTGTTACTATCCCGAGCGGACTTGTTTTTTCAAACGGTACTAAACTCACTGCAGGCAGCGTTGTACGCTCGTTTAACGAGGCTAAGTCCTCGCCGCACTGGGGCAATATGCTTAAGAGTATCAGCAGCGCCGAGCGCGTAAGCTCTACCGCGATTAAGTTTAAGCTCGCGTATAAAAACACAAGCGCGCACAAGCTCCTTACCTTTGCGATAACCGCTAAAGAGCCTGACAAAAAAGGCTTCCCCGTAGGCAGCGGCCGCTACAGATACGGCAAGGGCAACGGTATGGTTTACCTTAAGGTTAACAAAAAGCGTACCGATTTCAAGCCGCATTTTACTAAGATAGTTCTTGTTAATATAACTTCCGAGGAATCTATCGAAAACGCGATTAATATAGGCAATATAAGTTATGCGTTTCGCGATATGAGCAGCAACAGCACCGAAAAAATGCTTTGCTCTCAAAAACCCGTAAATCTTACTAATTTCGTATATCTCGGCGTTAACAACTACAGCGGTATTACGAGCGACGAAAATGTGCGCCGCGCAATTTCGCTTGCGCTTGACAGGGATACGATTGTTAAAAGCGCATACCGCGGTTACGCTAAGAGCGCGACCTCGCCGTTTCATCCTAATTCCGATATGGGAAAGGAGTCCGTTATTATTCAGACCTCTGCCGATATAGCTGCCTCAAAGCAGGTGCTAAGCCAGAGCGAATACAGCGAGGACGACTTAAAGCTCGACATCCTTGTTAATAAAAACGGCAAGCGCCGCGCAGCCGCAAAGCTGATTAAGCAGCAGCTCGAAGCGGCGGGCTTTAAGGTAACGGTTAATTACGAAAAGGATAAAACCTATCGCTATATGGTTAAGCATAAAATGTTTGACTTATATATCGGCGAAACGAAAATCCCTAACGACATGAATATGCTGAGCTTTTTCTCAGGTAGCGGCGCTACGCGTTACGGTATTAACACTTCTAAGTCGAAAACCGCAAGGGCGTATCGCAACTTCCTTTTCAGAGAGGGCGAAATAGGCAGCTTCGTACTGTCGTTTACTCAGGAAATGCCTTTTATACCGCTTGTTTACAGACAGGGTATGATTTGCTACACTAAGTCTATGCAGGGCGATATGCAGGGCTACGCCGATAATTATTTTTCTAATATTGAAGACTGGTATTTTAACTAACCTACTTTTTACTATAAGGAGGACACTATGATTAAGTTTGAAAATCCTAACGGTTACATCGAGATTACTAACAACTATTTTGCGCATCTTGTCGGCAACGCTGCGCAAAGCTGCTTCGGCGTTACAAGAATGGTAAACCCAAACCCGTTCCATGCGCTTAAGACAGTTATTAAAAACAAGGTGGATGTTGATAATTCAAACCAGGGCGTAATTGTTAAAAGCGTTAACGGTGCGCTCGTAATAGACCTTCATATTGCGGTAAGCTACGGCGTAAATATCAACACCATTACCGACAGTATTGTAAATAAGGTAAGATACACTGTCGAAAGCGCAACGGACCTTAAGGTTTCGCAGGTTAATGTTCATGTAGACGCGCTTAACTAAGCAATATCCTTCGGAGGAATTTAATATATGATTACTGGAATAATGTTCCGCGACGGAATTATTTCCGCCGCGAATAATATCTCGAATTCAAGACAGGCGGTTGACGCTTTAAATATCTTCCCGGTGCCCGACGGCGATACGGGAACTAATATGTCGATGACTATTTCGGCAGCGTCTAAAGAGGTTAAAAATATTCCCGACGACGCTACTATTGACGAGGTTTCAAGGCGCTGTGCCTCCGCGCTTTTAAGGGGCGCAAGAGGTAACTCGGGCGTTATTCTCTCGCTTATTTTCCGCGGCTTTTCTAAGGCTTTCAAAGATTTGGAAGCAGCTGACGGCCACGATGTTGCAAGGGCTTTTCGTATGGGTACGGAGTCCGCGTATAAGGCTGTTATGAAGCCGACCGAGGGTACAATCCTCACCGTTATCCGTAAGGCTGCCGAGGCTGCCGAAAAGATGGCGGAGCTTAACGACGACCCGATTGAGGTCTGCTTTGCGGCGCTTCAGGCTGCAAGGGAGGCGCTGCAGAAAACTCCCGAACAGCTCCCCGTTCTTAAAAAGGCAGGCGTTGTTGACGCCGGCGGTCAGGGACTTGTTCTGATTTTTGAAGGCTTTAACAGCGTATTCGGTCACGACGCTATTGTCCAGCCGCTCGAGGGCTCGGCTGTTACGCCGGTTGAAACGCCGGACAAAACAGTTGTAGCTGAGGCAAGCGGCGATATCGAATTCGGCTATTGCTCGGAGTTCCTTATCGAAAAGGCAAAGGATGCCGAGCACACCGACCCGCTTAAGCTCAGGGCGTATCTTGAATCAATCGGCGACTGCGTCGTAGTGGTTGACGACGACAATATTATCAAGGTGCATGTTCACTCTAACTGCCCCGGTAATGTTATTCAGTCCGCGCTCAAATACGGACAGCTTATTAACATTAAAATCGACAATATGCGCTATCAGCACCGCAACGCCGAGGTTGGCGTTAAAGAGGGCGAAACGCCTGTTGAGCCGACGGTTATCGAGCCCGAAAACGATTACGGCTTTGTAGCGGTTTGCGCGGGCGAGGGACTCGAGGAGCTGTTTTGCGACCTCGGATGTGATGTAATCGTAAGCGGCGGACAGACTATGAACCCGTCGACCGACGACATTATGAACGCGGTTATGAAAACGCCTGCAAAGACTGTATTCGTTCTTCCTAACAATAAAAATATTATTATGGCTGCCGAGCAGGTTATCCCGCTCGTAAACGACAGAGAGGTTGTTGTTCTGCCGACTAAGACTATCCCGCAGGGCATTTCGGCTATGCTTTCGTTTGACGAAACCGTTGACGCTCAGGAAAACCAGATGACTATGATGGAGATGGCTCAGGCTGTTGAAACCGCTCAGGTAACCTTTGCAGCCCGCGACAGCGACATTGACGGTAAGCCGATTAAAAAGGGCGAGATTATGGGACTTTGTAACGGCAAAATCTCGTTTGTAGGCACCGAGCGCGAGGACATTGCGTTTAAGACGGTAAATAAGCTCTTTAAGCGCTCTCAGCATTCGCTTGTAACGATTATTTACGGCGAGGATGTCAGCGAGGACGCTGCCGCAAGCCTTGAAGAGCGCCTTAAAAAGAAGTACAAAAACGATATGGAAATAAGCGTTGTAAACGGTAAACAACCTATTTACTATTACATAATTTCTGTGGAATAATGATTGATTTAAACACACAAGATTTAAACGAGGTTAACATTCAATATATCAAGGGTGTTGGCGAAAAAAGAGCCCGGCTTTTTAATAAGCTGGGCATTTATTCAGTGGGCGATTTGCTATGTTACTATCCGCGAAAGTATCAGGACTGGAGCAAAAGCGTATCTGCCCTTGAAGCGCCCGAAGGCGAAGTGGTTGCCATAAGAGCGACTATGATTACCCCTGTCCAGGAAGCAAAAATACGCAAGGGTATGACGCTGTATAAGTGTAATTTTTCGGACGGCGAAACGGTTATACATGTTACGATTTTTAATAACAAATATCTCGCGCAGGCGCTGAGGACCTACGAGGAGTACATACTTTTCGGCAAGGTTGACAAGAGCTTTACCTCCGCGAGTATGAGCTCGCCGCAGATTGAAAAATTCGATATCGCCGACTCGATTCACCCGATTTACGGCGCAACCGAAAGCCTTAATTCAAAGGCGATTGCAAAGGTTGTAAAATCCGTTCTTGATAACCTCGGCGAGCTCGGCGAAACACTGCCCGAAGAGGTAAAACAAAAGTATAATCTCTGCTCGCTTGATTTTGCGACGCGGCAGGTGCATTTTCCGAGCGATGTTAAAAATATTGAAATTGCAAGAAAAAGACTGATTTTCGAGGAGCTTTTAATGCTTCAAATCGGGCTTTTAAAGCTGCGCGATAAAAAAGAAACGAAAAACGAAACGAGGCTTACGGGCGACTATTTTTCAGAGTTTGAGGGGCTGCTTTCGTTCGAGCTTACGCGCGCGCAAAAACGCGCGATTAACGAGTGCCTGGATGATATGAAGGGCAGCACTACTATGAACAGACTTGTTCAGGGTGATGTAGGCTCGGGCAAAACCGCGGTTGCGGGCGCGGTGGTGTTCTCGACCGTAAAATGCGGGTATCAGGCGGCTATGATGGCGCCCACCGAAATACTTGCAACTCAGCATTATGAGTCGTTTAAAAAGCTCTTTAAGGATTGCGATATACGCCTTGAGCTGCTTACGGGCTCTACAAAAGCGGCGGAAAAGCGCAGGATAAAAGCTGCGCTTATGGACGGCGAAATTGACTTTATTATCGGCACACACGCGCTTATACAAAATGATGTTGAGTTTAAAGATTTGGCGCTTGTTGTAACCGACGAGCAGCACCGCTTCGGCGTTGAGCAGAGGGCGAGCCTTGCTATGAAGGGGACTAGCCCGCACCTGCTTGTAATGAGCGCAACGCCGATACCGAGAACGCTCGGGCTTATAATTTACGGCGACCTTGATATAAGTATTCTCGACGAGCTGCCGCCCGGACGGCAGGAAATAAGGACGGATGTTGTTGACAGCACCTTCCACACGAGGATTTATAACTTTATTAAAAAGGCGGTTGACGACGGCAAGCAGGCTTATATAGTATGCCCCCTTGTTGACGAGGGCGAAAGCGAGCTTATCAGCGCCAAGGAGTACGCCGAAAAGCTGCAGACCGAGGTCTTTAAGGACTACAACTTAGGGCTTCTGCACGGAAAAATGAAGGCTAAGGAAAAGGACGCGGTTATGTCCGCCTTTGCAAGGGGCGATGTTCAGATACTTGTTTCCACTACCGTTATCGAGGTCGGTGTGGATGTTCCTAACGCCACTATAATGCTTATCGAAAACGCGGAGCGCTTCGGGCTATCTGCGCTGCATCAGCTGCGCGGCAGGGTTGGACGCGGCAAGGATAAATCGTACTGCATACTTGTATCCGACAGCAAGAGCGATTCCTCCGCCGAGCGACTGCAGGTTATGAAAAGCACTAATAACGGCTTTAAGATTGCGGACTACGACCTTAAAACGAGAGGCCCCGGCGACTTTTTCGGTAAGCGCCAGCACGGTCTGCCTAATCTTATAATCGCGGATATGCTCGAGGATATGGACACGCTTAAGGCTTGTCAGCAGTGCGCTCAGGAAATGCTCAGCGCCGACCCGCGTCTTGACAGCTATCCCGCGCTTTGTAAAAACATAAACAATATGTTTCGTAAAACAAATTATTAATTACATTATATTATACCTAATCAGGTTGTTTCACCTTGTGTGAAACGACCTGTTTTTTTGTGCGTGAATAATTTTGTGAATATGCATAAAACGTGAATAAAATGGCGAAAAAATATTTTTTTACAAAAAATATGGTCCAATTATGCATAAAACCTGAATAAAATTGCCCGTTTTCACCCTAATAGTGAAGGGGTTTTTCAAAAGAGCGAGTTAAGCTCCTTCAAAAAGCGGTTAAAAATTTTGAAAGAGGGGTAAAAATGGGAAGAAGAAAAAAGACCACAGCCGAACTTGTTGAGGAGGGTTTACTTAAGCTCGCAACGGGCGATATCAGCGACGCGGTGTCGCTGCTTTATCTGAGCGACGAGGAAGCTATGGATAAGCTGAAAAAGCTAAACCTGTTTAACATAAGTGAGATAAAGCGTCCTAAGGGCGGCGGGCTCGAGATTAAATTCTTCGACAGGATTAAGGCTTTTGAAAGGCTAAGGGATAACGAGAGCGCTAAGGGCGACGAGGGGCTCAGTTTTTATCAGGCACTTGAAAAGAGCATTGAAAACGCAAGGAGCGATATTCCTAATAATGATTAAGTTCAAAGCATTTTCAAAAAAACAGCTACTCACCCTTAACTGGTGGTGCAAGGGCAGCAATTACGAAAACAAAAACGGAATTATTTGCGACGGTGCGGTCAGGTCGGGCAAAACGCTTTGTATGTCACTTTCCTTTATATGCTGGTCGTTTTACCGTTTTAACGACACCTCGTTTGCCATCTGCGGCAAAACGATTACTTCGCTTAGGCGAAATGTAATTACTACGCTTGTGCCTACACTGCTGTCCCTCGGCTTTACGGTTGAGGAAAAAATCAGCCGGAATCTTATGATTATCGAGAAGAGCGGCGTGAAAAACCGATTTTATCTGTTCGGCGGCAGAGATGAAAGCTCAGCTTCATTAATCCAGGGCATTACCCTGGGCGGCGTTCTTCTTGACGAGGTTGCGCTTATGCCGCGCTCGTTTGTTGAGCAGGCGCTTGCCAGGTGCTCGCTTGAGGGCGCTAAGTACTGGTTTAACTGCAACCCCGAGCATCCTTTTCACTGGTTTTATAATGAGTGGATAAAAAAATCAGACGAAAAGAATATACTCTACCTCCATTTTACGATGGACGACAATCCCTCTCTTTCAGACGAGGTAAAAAACCGCTACAAAAATCTTTACTCAGGCGCGTTTTACGAACGCTTTATCCTCGGTAAATGGGTGAGCGCGGACGGACTTGTTTATCCGATGTTCTCATCAGAAAAGCACATTAAAACGGCAGAAAGCTACGACAGCTACTACCTTTCGTGCGACTACGGAACGGTCAATCCCTTTTCGCTCGGGCTGTGGGGCAGAAGCGGCGAGTGCTGGTACCGCATTAACGAATACTACCACTCCTCGCGCGACAAGGGCGTACAGCTTACCGACGAGGAATACTATGCCGAGCTCGAAGCGCTTGCGGGCGACAGAGATATTAACGCCCTTATTATCGACCCGTCCGCTGCCTCGTTTATCGAGGTGGTTAAGCGCCACGGCATATACCGCGTTATCAGGGCGGACAACGATGTTATAAGCGGAATTAACCGCGTGTGCAGCGCGCTTAAAAACGGCGAGATTTTCTTTTCTCCGCTGTGCGTCGACACGCTTAAGGAATTTTCGCTTTACCGCTGGGACGACGGGATAAAAAAGGACGCGCCGAAAAAAGAAAACGACCACGCAATGGACGACATTCGCTATTTTGTACAGACGGTTCTGAACAAAACGCGCGATGACTGTTCCTTCTCCATTGCGGTTGAAAGGAAGTGAAGCCTTGGGCATATTCAAGAAGGACAAAACAGAGCCTGAACACAATACGGATACAGGCACCGCCGTTATGACGGGCGGCAGCAGCACTCACCCGTTCAGGGGGCTTAACAGCTATGAGCCGCTGTCGGGCAAAAACGGCAGGGTTTACAGGGAGCTTCGCGAGGCTGTTCCGCTTATCGACTCCGCGATTTATAAAATCGTACGCCTTATGGGCGGCTTTGAGTTTAAGACCGGAAACGAGGCGCTTGATAACGAGATTAACGAGTTTTTCAGCACCGTAAGCGTTGGCGGAAATCAGCAGGGAATACAGGCGTTCGTTGATAACTATATGGAGCAGCTTCTTACCTACGGCAGCGCTGTGGGCGAAATGCTCTACGACGAAAACGGATTTTATGCGCTGTATAACGGCGAGCTTGATGTGTTGCAGGTTAAACGCAAAAAGGACGGCATTGAGCCCGAATTCTTTAATGTATCAAGCGGCAGGGAAGTGGCAATCGCCTCGCCCGAAAAGCTGCTGTTTTCCGTGCTTAATCCCGAGCCGGGAAGCCTTGTGGGAACGAGTTTGCTGCGCGGCTTGCCGTTTGTCAGCGACATCCTGCTGAAAATTTATAACACCATAGGCACTAACTGGGAGCGCGTAGGTAATCTCCGTTACGCGGTGACCTACAAGCCGCAAAACGACTCCACCGACAAGGCATACGCCAAGGAGCGCGCTAACCAGATGGCACAGGCGTGGAAGGACGCTATGAGCTCGAAGGAAAATGTTAAGGACTTCGTTGCGGTAGGCGATGTAAAAATCAGCGTTATCGGCGCCGACAATCAGGTGCTTGACAGCGAGGTGCCCGCAAGGCAGATGCTCGAACAGATTATCGCCAAGACGGGACTTATGCCGTATATGTTCGGACTCAGCTGGTCCACCACAGAGCATATGAGCCAGCAGCAGGCGGATATTCTCACGACCGAGCTTGAAGCGTACCGAAGGATTGTAACGCCGGTTATTAAAAAAATCGGCGAGGTGTATCTTTTGATTAACGGTATCACCTCTCAGGCAGAGGTTGTGTGGGATGATATCACGCTGCAGGACGAAACCCAGCTTGCTCAGGCAAGGCTGTACAATGCCGAGGCGGACAAGTATTTAAAGGAGGCACAAGATGCAACTCAAAACGACTGATATCGAAAAGATTAACGCTTATTCACGCAAAAAGCTAAGCGAGGACGAGGTGTATATCTTTACCGTAAGCCTTTGCAATAACGATATTGACAGGGATTACGAAAAGTTTTCCGTAGCCTCTTTAAAGGCGCTGGCGCCGATGTTTATCGGCAAAACGGGCATCTTCGACCATTCGATGAAAAGCGCCGACCAGAAGGCAAGAATTTTTGATACCTATATTGTAAAAGAGGAGGGTAAAAAGACTGCCGACGGCGAGGATTTCTATGTTCTTAAAGCAAGAGCATATATGCTTAAAAGCAAAGAAAACAAGGCGCTTATTGACGAGATTGAGGCGGGAATTAAAAAAGAGGTTTCGGTTTCGTGTTCTATGGGCAAGAGCGTATGCTCGGTTTGCAAAAAGGACAAGCGCAAGCAAAGCTGCCCGCATAAAAGCGGCAAGATGTACGACGGCGAGCTTGCATTTTCGGTGCTTGAGGAGCCGTTTGACGCCTACGAATTCAGCTTTGTCGCGGTGCCCGCGCAGCGCGAGGCAGGCGTTACAAAGTCATTTAAAAAAGAAAAGGAGCCTGATATGCAGGAAATTATTAAAACGATTAAAGCCTGCGACGGCGAGGTAACTTTATCAAAGTCGCAGAGCGAGCAAATCACTGCGCTTATCGACAAGCTTACAGAGGAGGCGGAGCTTGGCGAGAGGTACAAAAAAGAGCTTTCAAAAGAGGTAGCAAAGCTCCTTGCGATTAAGCTGCCCGATGTTGACAGCGAGCTTTTTAATTCGATTGTTTCCGTAATGACGGTAAAGGAGCTTATCGGGTTTAAGGACGGTCTTAAAAAGGGCATGAAGCCCGAGGGCTTAACCCCGCAGCTTGCGCAGGCAGAAAAGGAAATCAAAACTAACGATTATTCACAATTCAGAATTTAGGAGGAATAAAATGAGTATTTCACATAAGGGTTATGAAACAAAATGTTTAACATTTGAAACAGGCGAAACAATTACAGCGGGCGAGCTCGTAACGGTTAACTCGTTAGGTCAGGCTGTTAAGACGTCTAACGGCGGCAACTTTGTCGGCGTATGTATCGCGGTAAGAAACGGCTATGCAAGCGTTCAGGTTGAAGGCTATGTAGAGTTACCGTATTCGGGCTCTGCGCCGAGCGTCGGACTTGCAACGCTTGTCAGCGACTCTAACGCAAACATTAAGGCGGGCGGCGAAAACGATGTCGTATATTACAAGGTTTTAAAGCGCGACACCACAAACAAAATCGTCGGCTTTATTCTCTAAAAACAGGAGGTAATTATTTATGTCATTTGATAACATAAAGCTCGAAAAAGAGCTCTACACTACAGGAAAAAGCTTTACACAGGCACTCGAAAGCATTGACCCGTCGGAAAACTACTACGGCACTGCGCTTGAGGGACTCGACGCATATCAGCGCCAGCTCAAGAGATTTGACATCAAGGTATCGGGCAAGGACAGCGACACCGTATCTAAGTTCTTCCAGAACGCAGACTCGTCTGCACTTTTCCCCGAGTATGTTGCAAGAGCCGTAAGACAGGGACTCACCGAATCAGATGTTGTAAGCCAGATTGTGGCAAGCACAACTAATATCGACTCTCTTGACTACAGAGCAATCGAGAGCATAATTGACGAAACCGAGGACAACGAACACATTATGGAGGGTACGCACATCCCCGAGATTAATGTAAGACTTAAGGACACGCTCACTCCGCTTAAAAAGAGGGGCAGAATGCTCGTTGCATCCTACGAGGCTGTTAAGTTCCAGAAGCTTGACATCTTTACCGTTATCCTTAAGCAAATCGGCGACTATATTGCAAGATGCCAGACTTTGGACGCGCTCGTTACCATTAATGAAGCAAAGGGCGACGATATAATCGAGTTTGATAACGGAATTACATATGCTGACCTTGTTGACTTTTGGAACAGCTTTGACCCGTACAGACTTACCACTATCGTAACGGACAGCCAGACTGTTGCGGAAATTCTTAATATCGACGAGTTTAAGGACGCTATGGCAGGTCTTAACTTCCACGGCACAGGCTCAATGGTTACGCCTTTCGGCGCAACAATCGTTAAGGCGAAGTGCCTTGAAGGCAACTCAAGGATTATCGGTATTGATAAGAATTACGCGCTTGAAAAGGTTCAGGCGGGCGACGTCATTACAGACTTTGATAAGCTTATTGACCGCCAGCTCGAGCGCGCAAGCGTAAGCTGTATCGCAGGCTTTTCACCTATTTTTGACGGTGCTTCACAGATTGCAACCTATTAATAAATGAGGTGAGGCATATGATTAACCTTGAAGAAGTAACCAAGGTGCTCGAGGAGCTCGGCGGCTTTTCGGCGGAGGAGCTCGACAACTACTCGACGGTTATTAATAATTCCGTAGGTGCTATCGAAGCGTCTCTTACCGACGAGGCTTATTCTGCCGACGACAGAATTGTATTTCTTGCAGCGGCAAGGGCTTACTATACTATCTCGCTGCTCGGAGGTGCTTCGGGCGAGCTGTCCTCGTTTTCCGCAGGGGATGTAAGGCTCGGCTTTAACACTAACGGCGTCAGCAGCGTTAAGGAGCTGCTCGCCCTTGCGCTTGAAGCGGCGGAAGGTATGGTAAACGGCAACGGTTTTGCTTTCAGGGGTGTCTGATATGCTTAGATTTGAAAAAACTGTTAAACAGTATCTGAAAGCTGTCGGCAGAGAAATGACGGCAGTGTACGAAAACGGCGAAGAAGTAACCTTCTTCGCCGTAGCAGAACAGACCTGGAAAAAGAACAAAACCAAGTTCGAGGAAAAAGCCACTAAAATCGGCAGGGCGTATAACGAGTACTATTACATTGTTTGCCCTTACGATATAAACCTTTGCGAGTTCGGCAAAGACGATGTTATCCTCATAGACTCACAGCCTTATGAGGTGGAGCGATGCGAGCGCGTTAAGGCGGGCGGAACGGTTCAGTTTTACCGCGGAATTGTTAAAAAGCTTGAGGAGGCGGACGAAAATGTATTTAACTAATTTTGTAGAAAGAACGGTAGATATGCTTCAAGGCAGCGAGGCGTTCGAGGATATTGCGGTTTTGCCGGCGTATCCGCTTGTAAAAAAGCCCACCAAGCTGCCTGACACCGTTATTACCGTATCGCCGCTTACTATTGACGCAAACAGTATCTCGCTCGGCGAATGTGTACTCGCGGGCAAAATGAGCGTAAGAATTGACGCCTTTGTGCCTTACGAAAAGGGCTCGCCCGTAACGCTCGATATTATCGAAAAAGCTATCGGAGTTATGCTTGATTTACACCCTAACGCATTAAAGGTAAGCGAAATTAAGGCGATTGACGAGCTTAACTGTTTTAACTGCAGCTGCGATATAACCGTAAATTCATATATAGGAACAGGTGAGGGCGATGAATAACGAAAACGAAAACACCACCGTAAACCGCGACGATACTCAGGCGCTGAGCGACTATATTTATCTTGATTCAAGGAGATACGATTCTGCAATAAGGGAGGACGAGGAATGAACACTATTAAAATGAGCTTTCGCGGGGTTGTTTTTGACGCAAACCCCAGCACGCTCAAAGCTGAATTTTCAAAAAAGACGGTAAAGCGCAGTAACGCTTTTTCGTTCGGCAGGGCGGAGGAGATTTGCCGTATGCCTACTGTAATTACGGGCAGCGGCAAGTATTACGCTTCTGACGCGGGCGAAAAAATGAACGAGCTTATGAAGGCTTTTGAATACAGCGGCTCGTCATATCTTTTCAGCCCCGCGCTGCCGCCGGTTAAGGCGTTTTTTGACAGCCTTGAGGTTAAGCTCAGTTCGGATAACGAGTATATCGAATACACTTTTACCTTTATCGAGGACTGCTCGGGCAAAAAGCCCGACTACTCCTTTGGCTACACCTATGCGAGAAACGGCGAAAACCTGTTTGATATAGCAAACAGATGTAATGTACAGACCGACAGACTCTTTGAGTTTAACGATTATATTGATATGTTTTCGGTATCGGAGGGTGATAAGGTATGGCTTGCATAGCTTTTGAAATCACCGACGAGGGCAAAAAATACAAGGTTGAAAACATAGTCGGCTTCGAGCTTACTAAAGACGCGGAGGCTGCCTGCGACGGGCTTCGGCTTAAGTTTATCGCTGAAGAAAAGCCCGACGAGATTATAAGCGTTGCCGCGTTTATAGACGGTGAAAAGGTGTTTTTCGGCTACTGCGATACCCAGCGCACCGAGCGTACAAATAGCGGATTTGAGGTATTTGTTTATGCGCGCTCGTCGGCGTGTATTCTCGTCGATAACGAAGCTCAGCCCGCCACATATAATTCGCCGAGCGCAAAGGCGATTTTTATCAAAGAGGCTGAAAAATTCGGCTTTAAAAACGGACTTGACGAGCTTTGCTGTAAATACAGCTACACTGTGCCAAAGGGCAGCAGCTGCTTTGGCGCGATTAATGATTTCGTTCGCGTTTTAACCTCAAAAAGTATTGCGGTGTCGCCCGAAAATGTAATATATCTCCCTGCTTCAAACGGCACCGCGAGCTTTACCAAAGACGATGTAATCAGCGAAAAGCATATTATCAACAGAGGTCAGCCGATTTCAAAAATCGACTACAAGCTCGATTGTGACGAGGGTTATACACGCCATTTTGAAAGCAGGAATCTGCTAAAAAAGGGAATATCAAAAAGCAGAAAAATCAACATTTCCGCGCTCCCCGCCTGGCAGCGTGAGTACGCGCTTAAAAACCGACTGAAAAAAGCGTCGTCGGGCTACATCAGCGCCGAGATAGTTTTAAGCGGCGTTAACTATTTTAACCTCTACGACAGGGTTGAATACGACTCGCCGACAGAGGGCGAGCTTGACGGCTATGTTATTAAAGGCGTGTGCGTATCTCAGGAGGACAGCACCGCTTCTACAAGGTTGCTTCTTGAAAAGCCGGTTGAACTTAAGGAGGTAAACTATGTGGCTAAGTAAAATGATTTCAAAGGCTTCGCCCGCCGCAGTTGCCGAAAAGGGAAGCATTACGATTTCGGGTACGGGCGATGTCGAAGCGAGGGCGTCGTCGAGCGCTCAGAAGCTTATTAATTACACCCCTTACGGCTACTGCGCTAATGTGCCTGTCGGCGAGGAGGTTGCGGTTATTCCGTCCTCCGACGGCAGTATTGCGCTTGGTACTGCGTGCAAGTCGCAGAGCCTTGAGAGCGGCGAGATACTTATAACCTCAAAGGGCGGCGCGATTATTATGCTTAAAAATAACGGCAGCGTTATTATCAATTCGCTTGAAATAGATAAAAACGGGGTGATACACAGTGGCTGATAAACTTACGAACGGCGATTACACTATTGTCAGCGGAGAAAAGGCGCTTGAGCAGATAGACTACATAAACGAGCTTTTGCAAAACGCCTTCGTACTGCTTAAGGCTAAACGCGGCAGATTTTATCCTAATAAGGATTTCGGCTCGCTGATATACAGCCTTGATACAGGTAATCCCGAAAAATATATTGAAGCCTTTGCACAGCAGGCGCTCGACAAGCTCGACGGCGTTTTTGTAAAAAGCGCAGTAGTTGACAGCCAAAGCGGTGCAATACTAATCAATCTTTTAATCAATGATACACAAGGACAGGTGATTATAGAACAGTGAATATAACATATGAACGGATACTTGAAAAAATGAGGAATTCGTTTTTTGAACTTACCGGAGAAAACGCCGACCTTTTAAGCGACCTCGGCGCGCGTTTTCAGGCAGTTGCAAGCGAGCTGTTTAACCTTGCGTGCTACGGCGATTTTGTGCTGCGCCAGAGCTTTATTCAGACTGCGAGCGGCGAGTATCTCGACCGCCACGCCGAGCTTCGCGGCATAACGCGCAAAACCGCGTCAAAGGCGTACGGCGAGCTTACTTTTTCGCTTGTCGAAGCGCTCGAAAGCGATGTCGAAATACCTCAGGGCACAATCTGCTCGGTTGAGAACAGCGCCTATATTCAGTTCGCTACTACGCAAAGCGCGGTAATTTCGGCGGGCGAGCTCAGCGTTACGGTGCCTGCCCTGGCGGTTGAAAACGGCGCTATGTATAACGCCAAGGCGGGTACGGTTACGGTTATAGTAAATCCGCCGGGCTACATCGACGCTGTAACAAACGAGTTCGCCTTTACGGGCGGTTATGATGCCGAAAGCGACGAGTCCTTGAGAAAAAGGCTTCTCGAGTCCTACAGCGTGCCGCCTACAGGTCTGTCCGAGGAGAGTATGAAAGAAGCAATTTTAAAGCTCGACGATGTGCTCGACTGCAATATCGTTAAGCACTCCGTCTACGCGTTTTATGTCTACCTTAAAACTAAGACTAACACGCTCTCTCAGGAGCTTGAGGACGCTGTTTCAAATGCGGTTCTGGTGGCATATCTCGTAAACTCCACTCCTACAATCGCGCTTGCAAGCTGCAGCGAATACGATTTGAATATCAGCGTAATTCTAAACGGAGGCAGCGCCGAGGAAGCGCAAAGCGTTATTGAAGAGAGAATACGCGACTTTGTAAATTCCGTTAAAATCGGCGAGGACATAGACCTTAATATCCTTTCTAATCTAATGCTTTACTATGCCCCGATTAAGCAGTGCAGCATTACTTCACCTCAGGCTGTTAACGGCGTGATTACCGCGAGCGAAAGCACATATCTTCAGCTTGACGAATTAACGGTAAACTGCTATGAATAACGAGTATTTGAGAATGAAAGCTCTGCTTGAGGATATGGGTATGAGCTTTGAAGAGGGGAGTATTACAAAGGCTGAGATTTACGCCTATTCAAAGGGGCTGGAGCTTGTTAAGAATTACTGTACCGCAGCGCTTTGCGCGGTGCTGCTCGAGGACGGGGGCGACAGGTACGCCGCGCTTCTTGATATCGACGCGTCAAGATTTACCGAGTCGGAGCTTAAGGACGAGGTTATAAAACGCCTTTCAATGAACTTCGGCAAAGCGACGGTAAGCGAGTTTGACGACGAGTTTTCGCTCGTCGGCTCGGGCAGCTATACAATCGAGAAGGACGACTTTGACGACATCATTACAACCTTTATCGGCGTTGAAGCCGAGGATTTGGCTCAGCTTGGTAAGTTTATTAAGGGCTACACCTCGCTTTCCGCCATTACCTACTTTGACGGACACGGTATGGATTTTGACAGCTGGGACAGATGGAACCAGACCTTTTACAGCCTTGACAAAATGGCGCTGCAGTTCAACATAATTAATACATTAAGGAGTGATATGATTGAGTAGCACAAACAAAACGCCAAACCTTAACCTCAATAACTGGGTTGGCTCGGACATACCTAAAATGGCGGATTTTAACGAGGATAACAGCATTATCGACCTTGCGATTTCCGACCACACTTCAAACAGCAATATTCACACAACTGCCTCGGAAAAAACCGCGTGGAGCACGCCGTTTTATATGCAGACTTATACGGGTAACGGCAACGCGAACAGAACAATTTCTATAAGCGCGCCGTTTTCGCCGAAGTGGGGGATTGTGTTCAAGACGAGCTACACGCCCCATGTTGTGGATATTAATAACGAGGCGAGTTACCACTATTTCGGTATCTTTTCCACAAGCGGCTCGATGAACGGCCTTTCCATAAGCGGAAAGAATCTTACCGTTTTACAGTCGACTATTCCCGTTCACGGTATGGAGTACAGAACCTATAACGAAGCGGGCTCTACATATCTGATTATCGCTTTCAGATAAAAAATTCTTTACATTGATGCTTTGATGTACTATAATAAATAATCAAAAATGATAAGAGGTTAGGATTATGGCAGTATTCAAAGCATTCAGGGCATACCGCCCGTCTGTTAAAAATCAGGCAAGCATACCCGCGCTACCCTATGATGTTATGAACACCGAGGAAGCGCGCGAAATGGTTAAGGGCAACCCGTTATCATTTCTCCATGTCGACAAGGCGCAAATTGACTTTGAGCCGGGCTTTGACCAGTATTCAAAACAGGTTTACGAAAAAGCGAGGGACAATCTGCTTGCACTCGAAAACAGCGGCAATATGGTGCAGGACGAAAAGCCCTGCCTTTATATCTACCGTCAGGTAATGAACGGCAGAGCGCAGACGGGTATCGTCGGTTGCGCTTCGATTGACGACTATAAAAATAATGTTATTAAAAAGCACGAGCATACCCTTGCCGTTAAGGAGCAGGACAGAATCAACCATGTTGACACCTGCGACGCTAATACGGGTCCGATTTTCCTTACGTACAGGGAAAATAAGGACATCAACAATATGGTTTACTCGTGGACAAGGTCGCACGAGCCTGTGTACAACTTCACATCCGACGGCGTTGTGCAGACAGTCTGGGTTGTTGACGACGAGGATATATGCGCTAAGCTTCAGTCCGAGTTCAATAAGGTTCCGGCGCTCTATATCGCGGACGGACATCACCGCTGCGCGTCGGCGGTTAAGGTCGGCGAAAAGCGCAGAGAGCAGTTCCCCGATTACACCGGTAACGAGGAGTTTAACTACTTCCTTGCAGTTGCTTTTCCTGACTGCGAGCTTGAAATTATGGATTACAACCGCGTTGTTAAGGACCTCCAGGGTTACTCGTTCGAGGGCTTTTTAGAGAGAATTAAGGATAAGTTTATCGTTGAGGAGCTTGACGGCGTTAAGAAGCCGGACGAAAAGCACACCTTCTCGATGTATTCTCACAAAAAGTGGTATAAGCTCACCGCTAAGGACGGCACCTTTGACGAGACCGACCCCGTTGCAAGGCTTGATGTTTCAATCCTGCAAAATAATCTGCTCGGTCCGGTTCTCGGTATCGATAATCCTAAAACGAACAGCAGAATTGAGTTTATCGGCGGTATCCGAGGACTTGCAGAGCTTGAAAGGCGCGCAAACAGCGATATGGAAATAGCTTTTGCTATGTACCCGACAACCGTTGACGACCTTATGTCAATAGCAGACGCGGATAAGATTATGCCGCCTAAATCCACCTGGTTTGAACCAAAGCTCCTTTCGGGCTTGTTTATCCATCATTTATCATAACAAAGCAGCACCTTGCCTGACGGCGAGGTGCTGTTTTTAAATAAACTGTGTTAAAAAATGAATATATAATGAATATGATTAACAAACTGTTTCATAGCTGTAAACAATTTTGCAGGCGTATTGACACCAAATATAAGCGGGGTATATAATGATTATGCTGGACGAATTCAATAATATATGACTATTATTTGCGTGTATTATTGAGTTGTTGCAGCGGTGGGCAAGCTATGTCCATAGCTGCATTTTGCTTTTTTATAGATGTATTTAGAAAGGAGTGAAATTTATGAAAAAAGCGATTTCAGTATTTTTATCCGTATTAATGGTGATTAGTATTCTTCCTGCGTTCACCGCTTTCGCCGCAGACAGCGGTAATTGCGGAGAAAACGGCGACAACGTTAAGTGGAAGCTTGAGGACTCCACCCTCACAATTTACGGTAAAGGCAAAATGGCGGACTTAAGTGACGATAAGCATTGGACCGATTCGCTTGCCCCTTGGTCACAAAAAGATTTTACCAAGGTTATTATTAAAAACGGAGTTACCAATGTCGGCTCTGCAGCATTTTCCGGAAACGAAAAACTAAGCGAGGTCGTTTTGGGCGATTCTATTATCAGTATTGATACCTGCGCATTTTACGAGTGTAAGAATCTTAAAGAAATTACTCTGCCCGATAAGGTTGAGAAGATTTATGAATATGCTTTTCGTAAAGTGCCTATTGAGGAGATTAACCTGCCTGATTCGTTAAAAATGATTGATGACCAAGCGTTTAGCGGCTCCGGCTTAAAAAGCGTCGTTGTACCCGAGGGTGTTACAAGTGTTGGCACATATGCTTTTATGGATTGTTACAATCTTGACAGCATAAAACTGCCCAGCACACTACGAAATATCGGTATGAGCATTGTAATGAACACTCCGTATGCAAAGAACGAAAACAATTGGAGATGGAACGGGCTCTATGTTAACCACCACCTTCTCGATTATGACGGAAGAGCTATTAATTACAAAATACTTAAAGGTACGATTTGTATTGCCGAAGATGCATTTTGGGTAACAGGTGCACAGATTGAAAGCATAATACTTCCCGAAAGTTTAAAGGCAATCAGCGAAAGAGGATTTTTTGGCTGTAAGGATTTGGAAAGCATTAATATTCCTGCGGGTGTAGAGGTTATCGGTGTCGGCGCTTTCAACTCCTGCAAAAGACTTGAAAAGTTTACCGTTGACAAAGACAACAAGTTCTACGACAGCAGAAATAATTGTAATGCGATTATTGAAACAAAAACAAACAAGATTATCGCAGGATGCAGCAATACTGTAATTCCGAAATCAGTAAAAGCTATAGGAGCGCACGCTTTTTATCTGAGTAAACAGTATATTGAAATCCCCGAAACTGTTACAAGGATTGAGGATTACGCCTATGTTACCTCGAGAAATAATCATGTTACAGTGTTTTTTGAGGGCGACTATAAGCAGTGGAAAAAGGCGCGGAATATTAAAAGCACAAGAGGCGCTACAAATGTTTATTTCAACTGCAAACGTCTCAGATTCAGCAGCGCAAAGGGCGCGAAAAAGAAGTTTACCGTTAAATGGAATAAGCTAGGCAGCGCAAAGGGCTATCAAATTCAGTATTCAACCGACAGGAATTTTGAAAAGGACGTTCACAAAATTAAGGTAAAAGGCAACAAAACCTTTAAAAGAACTGTTAAAGTTAAGAAGGCTAAAAAATACTATGTCCGCGTCAGAGCGTACAAAACATTTACTACAGATAAGGTCCATACCACATACTCTGTTTTCTCCCCCGTAAGAACGGTAACGGTAAAAAAATAAAGCGACCCGCCATTAATTCTAAATTCTCAATTAAAAAGGACAAGCGTTTGCTTGTCCTTTTTGCTATTCTGCTATGCAGTTGTCGAGGGCTTTTATAATCGCCTCTTTGTCCATCCCGCGACCGATGAAAACGAGCTTGTTTACTCTGTCGCCGTACTGCGGATGCCATGCGGCAGCGATGTCGGGGTTCATTTTAAGAACCTGATTTCTGTCTTTTTCGGGGAAGCACGCAATCCACAAGCCGTCGTCCGTCGCCGTTTTTTGCTTGCCGCTCTGCTCAAAAATGTATGCAGTCTGCGGGTCCTCGATTATCCAGAATAAGCCTTTTGCGCGGATAACCTCGCTTGGCCAGTGACCGAAAACGAAGTCCTCGAACTTCTGTTTTGAAAACGGCTTAACATTCTGATACACAAAGGTCGAGATGCCGTACTCCTCAGCCTCACCCTCGTCGTGATGGTGGTGATGG
>JAFSTE010000006.1 GCA_017450645.1 Eubacterium sp. | reverse complement strand
TGGTGATGATGATGGTGATGATGCTCATGCTCCTCGTGGTCATGGTCATGCTCGTGGTCATGGTCATGCTCGTGGTGGTGTTCGTCGTGGTCGTGGTGTTCATGCTCGTCGTGGTGGTCGTGATGCTCGAGCGTTTCGGAGTTTTCGCCCTCCTCACGCTCCATAGCTCTAATCCAGCCAGCGCTTTCAAGGATTTTTTCGTAGTCAAATCTGCCTGTAGAAAGAATATCCTTAACATCAACCTTGCCGTAATTCGTTTCGATAATCTTAGCCTCGGGCTGAAGCGCCCTGATAACCTCGAGCACCTCGTCGTGCTCTTTTTTTGTAACATCGTCGACCTTGTTTAATACGATTGTGGTACAATATTCAATTTGCTGAATAAGCAGATTTTCGATATCGTCCTCGTCCAAATCTTTGTTTAAAAGCGACGCACCCGAGCCGAACTCGTCCGCCATACGCTTGGCGTCAACAACGGTTGTAACATTATCGAGATACGCAACGCCCGGCATTTTAAAGCTCTTGTCCGTGCCGTCGAGCATACAGATTGAGCCCGCAATCGGTCCCGGCTCGCAAATACCCGAAGCCTCGATTAAAATGTAGTCAAACTTCTTGGTCTTTGCAAGGTCGATAATCTGATTCATAAGGTCAACCTTAAGTGTGCAGCAAATACATCCGTTTGACAGCGGAACAAGATTTTCGTCCTTTTGAGTAACGTTACCGCCCTTTGCGATAAGCGAAGCGTCGATATTTACCTCGCCGATGTCGTTTACGATAACGGCTACCCTGTAGCCCTCCTGATTAGCAAGTACATGATTTAATACCGTCGTTTTGCCCGCTCCGAGATATCCCGTAAGCAGCGAAACGGGTACAAGCTTCTTTTTATTTAACATAAAACCACCTCGTTTTTAATTAACTGCTCTTGATATTATCACTAAAAGCGATTAATGTCAACTTTATGCATTTGCGGGTTATTGACAAATATTAGTAAAAACATTATAATAGCAAGCAGGAGATGATGATATGGAAAAGCTTAAACCAAATAAAAGTCAGACTATGTGCGTTTTTGCGATTGCATTAGTCGTTTTTGCACAGGCTCTCGAAAAAATACTCGAGGTTGCAATTACGCCGAGCAAGGACTTAGGCATTATTTTCGCTATGCTCTATACGGTTATTACTGCGGTTGTTTTTGTAATCGTATCGAGGAGTCAGAGTTCGTTTACAGGTATGCTTGCGGCTATCTTTGCGCTTAAAATGCTGCCGCCTAAAATCACATATCTTGCAGCGGTAGATGTTGACGCAACAATGCTTTATTATATTGTTCAGAAAATGAGCGTCGTACTGTTCGCAGTGCTTGTTTATAAGATGTATAAGCTACAGGAAGAGCCGCGCCAGATTAAGCCTTTACCCGTACTGGTATTAATCCTTTCGGTGCCGTTTTTCAACGAGATTTCGGTATTTTTCCAGAAATATCTTTTGTTTAAATCGGGCACAATGCTCTACTCGTTCTTCGCAGAGTACATCTGCTACGCGGTTGCGGTAATGCTTATCCTTGCGGTAGCTTACGGCACCGGCGGCAAAACGCTTAAGTTCGTTACATACTTCCAGGTTACTGCGCTTTGCATAAATATTTTGCGCACGCTCGGAAAAGTCGGATACTTTGCTGTTTCGCATCAGCATATCTCAAAGAGCCTGTACGGTTGGATTATCGTTTACGCAGCTCTTATCGTGGTATTCCTTGTATCGAACAAAATGCTTAAATCAAAATCCGAAGCGTAATAATTATAAATTACTAAAAAAGTCTTGACAAATTAATTTTATTATATATAATAGCTATTGTACGAATACAAACAAAGTGAGGTGGGCCTGACGGTCCGCTTCTTTTTGTTAAAAGAGGTGAAATTTTGGCAAAGCAAAACACTGTACAAAGGGTTGAGGAAATTGTTACACCCTTTGCTGAGGAACTCGGGCTTGAAATCTGGGACATCACCTTCAAAAAAGAGGGCAGCGACTGGTATCTCAGGATATTTATCGACAAAGACGGCGGAGTAGGTATCGACGACTGTGTTGACCTTACCCACGCGGTTTCAAAGCCGCTTGACGAAGCGGACCCGATTTCGCAGAACTATATGCTCGAAATCAGCTCCCCGGGCGTTGAGCGAGAGCTTAAGCGCGACGAGCATTTTAAAAAGTATATCGGCTCGCCCGTTATGGTAAGGACGATTCGCCCCGTTGACGGCGTGAGGGATTTTAACGGCACGTTAGTCGCCTACGAAAACAAGGCGCTTACGATTGAGCTTCAGGACGGCAACAGCCTGACCTTTGAAAAGAAAGAAACAAATTTCGTTAAACTTGACGATTTTGATATAAATGATTTTGTATAATTAACAGAAGGGATTGATAGGAAAATGAGTAAGGAGTTTTTTGAGGCAGTAAAAATGCTCGAGACAGAAAAGGGCATACCTGCAGATTACCTTTATGAAAAGATTTCGGCGGCAATCATTGTCGCTGCAAAGCACGACTTCGGCGGCAAGGATATCGTTCACTGCGATATCGACCCCGAGAAGCAGAAAATCAAAGTATATGTTACTAAAAATGTTGTAGAGGAGATTGAGGACGAGGACACCGACCTCACTCTTGAGCAGGCTCAGATGATTAGAAAGTCTGCTAAGGTAGGCAAGACTATCGACATTCCTCTTAAGACAAAGAACTTCGGCAGAATTGTAGCGCAGACCGCAAAGCATGTTATCCGTCAGGGTATCCGCGAAGCAGAGCGCGGACAGATGCTCAAGGAGTTCCAGAGCAAAAATCAGGAGCTTCTTACAGCCAAGGTTTCGAGAATTGACCCCGTTACGGGTAATGTTTCGCTCGAAATCGGCAAGAACGAGGCTATGCTTCCCAAGGCTGAGCAGGTTCCCGGCGAGGTATTCCGCGAGGGCGAGATGACAAAGATTTTTGTTGTTGATGTCAAAGAGGGCGGCAAAGGTCCTAAGATTATGATTAGCCGTACTCACCCCGGTCTTGTAAGACGTCTGTTTGAAACTGAAGTGCCCGAGATTTTTGACGGCACAATCGAGATTAAATCCGTTTCGCGTGAGGCGGGCTCAAGGACTAAGATTGCGGTTGCATCCAAGGACGAGGATATCGACCCCGTTGGCTCCTGCATCGGTCCGAGAGGTCAGCGTGTATCGAACATCGTTGACGCGCTCGGCGGCGAAAAGATTGATATCGTTAAGTACAGCGACGACCCACAGGAATTCGTAGCGGCAGCGCTTGCACCGAGCGATGTTGTAGATGTTGAAATTCTCGACGAGGGCGCTAAGTCCTGCAGAGCTACTGTTCCGGACGACCAGCTTTCGCTTGCAATCGGTAACAAGGGCCAGAATGTACGCCTTGCTGCAAAGCTCACCGGCTGGAAGATTGACATAAAGCCCGAATCAGGCTTTTATGAGGGATAAAAATGAAAACTAAGAAAATACCGATGAGAATGTGCACCGGCTGCGGCGAGATGTTCGACAAAAGAACTCTTGTGCGCGTGGTTAAGTCACCCGAGGGCGAGGTAAGTCTTGACTTGACCGGTAAAAAATCCGGCAGGGGCGCCTATGTCTGCAAAAACGCAGAATGTCTTAAAAAGGCGAGAAAAAAGAAAGCCTTTGAACGCGCCTTCGGCATAGAGATTGACAGCGGTGTTTACGATAAAATGGAAGAAGAAATCAGTAATGAACAACAGTAAAAAGTATATCTCGCTTTTAGGTATTGCACGACGCGCGGGTAAGCTTTCGATGGGGCACGATATGGCTCTTAAATCCATTAAAGAGCAAAAGGCGGAAATAGTTATCTTTGCAAGTGATATTTCAAATCGCCTTGTATCGGAAATGCAGCGCGCCGCAGACAGTGTCAAAAAAGAGATTACCTGCATAAAAATAGAGGAAACGATAGACGAAATCCATTGTTTGCTCGGCTATAAAGCGGGTGTGCTTACAGTTGATGATAAGAATTTTTCTACCAGAATTTATGAGTTAATCAAGGAGGAAAATGTCTATGGTAATTAAGGTAAAGGTTTCGGATATAGCAAAGGATTTCGGCAGACAGAACAAAGAGATTATTGCTATTCTTTCCGAGTACTGCGAGGGCAAAAAGACCGCGGGTACAGTGCTTGAGGAGAACGAGCTCAATGTTCTGTTTGACAAAATAACTCAGGACGCGAGCGTTGAGAATTTTGACGCTTACTTTGCGACTCAGAAGCCCAAGGAGAAAAAGGCTGAGGACACAAAGAAAGAAGCTAAGCCAAAGAGCGACTCCAAGTCCAAAAAGCACCAGAGCCAGGCAGCTATTCTGCAGATGGCGGAGCAGGCTGCAAAGCGTGCTGAGGAAAAGGCTAAGAAAAAGGCTACTCAGGCGCCTCAGGCAAGGACCAAGGGCGAAGCACGCAGAATTGACACAAGGGCAAATGTTGTTGACCTTGAAAAATATAATCAGAAGTACGAGGATATCGCTCCTGCAAGCAACTATAACGACAACCAGAAAAAGCAGAAGCTCAACCAGAAATCCAAGCAGTACAGAAAGAAAAAGCCTATCTCCCGCAAAAAGGAGACCGAGGCTCAGCGCCTTGCGCGTATTGCCGAGCAGCGTAAAAAGCAGCAGATTAAGATTGCCGTACCCGAGGAAATTACAGTCGGCGAGCTTGCTTCACTGCTTCGTATTCAGGCAAACGAGGTTATCAAGGAGCTTATGAAGCTCGGTATGATGGTAACCGTAAACGAGGTTATCGACTACGACACCGCAGAAATCGTGGGTACAGAGCTCGGCGCAAGGGTTGAAAAAGAGGTTGTTGTTTCTATCGAGGAGCAGATTATCGAGGTAGAGGACGAAAACGACGAGAACGCAATTCCTCGCTGCCCCGTTGTCTGCGTTATGGGACATGTTGACCACGGTAAAACCTCAATCCTTGACGCTATAAGAAATACCGATGTAACCTCAACCGAGGCGGGCGGTATCACACAGGCTATCGGCGCATATCAGGTTGAAACCGCCGACGGCGCAAAGATTACATTCCTTGACACTCCCGGTCACGCTGCGTTTACTGCAATGCGTGCAAGGGGTGCTATGGCTACCGATATTGCCGTTCTTGTTGTAGCGGCAGACGACGGTATTATGCCGCAGACAATCGAGGCTATTAACCATGCAAAGGCTGCGGGCGTTGAAATTATCGTCGCAATTAACAAGATGGATAAAGAGGGCGCTAATCCCGATAAGGTTATGCAGCAACTCACCGAGCACAATCTCGTGCCAGAGGAGTGGGGCGGCGACGTTATCTGCGTGCCCGTTTCCGCAAAGACCAAGATGGGTATCGACAAGCTGCTTGAAACTATCAATCTTGTCTCCGAAATGTGCGAGCTTAAGGCTAACCCAGACCGCAGCGCCAAGGGTGTTGTTATCGAGGCTAAGCTCGACAAGGGCAGAGGACCTATTGCAACCCTTCTCGTACAAAACGGTACTCTTAAATCGGGCGATACTATCGTTGCAGGCACCTCGGTTGGTAAGGTGCGCGCTATGACCGACTACAGAGGAAGAAAGATTAACGAGGCAGGTCCCAGCGTTCCCGTTGAGATTATGGGTCTTGACTCAGCGCCGATGAGCGGTGATTTGTTCAACGCCGTATCGGACGAAAAGCTTGCGCGCCGTCTTGTTGAGCAGCGTAAGGAAGAGGCTAAGGAAGAGGAGTTCAAGGCATTCCAGAAGGTTACCCTTGACACCCTGTTCGACACCCTTCAGGAGGGCGAGCTTAAGGAGCTTAACATCGTTGTTAAGGCTGATGTTCAGGGCTCTGTTGAGGCTGTTAAGCAGTCGCTTCTTAAGATTGAAAACGACGAAGTCAGGGTTAAGATTATCCACGGCGCAGTCGGTACGGTTAACGAGTCCGACGTTATGCTCGCAGCGGCATCAAATGCTATTATCGTAGGCTTTAACATTCCCGTTGACCCGGTTGCAAAGGACAGCGCTGACCGCGACGGAATCGAAATTAAGACATACGACATTATTTACGACGCTATCGAGGATATCGAAAACGCTATGCGCGGAATGCGTGCGCCCAAGTACCGCGACGTTGATACAGGTACTGTAGAGGTGCGCGAGGTTTACAAGATTTCGTCCGCCGGCACAATTGCAGGCTCGCTTGTTACCTCCGGTACTATCAGACGTAACGGCAAGGTACGCGTAATCCGCGACGGTAAGCAGATTGCCGATGTTGAGCTTGAAAACCTTAAGCGCTTTAAGGACGAGGTTAAAGAGGTTTCGTCCGGTTACGAGTGCGGTATCTCGCTTAAAAACTTCGACGACATCCGCGAAGGCGACATTCTCGAAGCATATATCGTTGAGGAATACAGAGATTAATTCGGAATTCGGAAAGCGGAATTCGGAATTATGGTGATTAACGATGAATAATAAAGACAATGTCGTATCTGAAAAAAGCAAGTTATTCGCACTAAGAATTATTAAGCTGTATAAATTTCTATGCGACGAACAAAATGAATACATTATTTCAAAACAGATAATGAGGAGCGGTACCAGTATTGGTGCAAACATCTCTGAAGCTTTACGCGCAGAAAGTAAAGCAGACTTTTACCATAAGCTCAATGTATCTCTTAAAGAAGCGGAAGAAACAGCGTATTGGCTTGAGCTTCTGTTGATGGGGGATTATATTGACAAAAAGTCTTATGAGAGTATTAATTCGGATTGTGATGAATTGATTAGTTTGCTTGTGGCAATTACAAAAACGCAAAAACAAGCATAATAAAATGGGTGTGGGCGAAGCCCAACCTAAATTCCGCATTCCGAATTCCGCATTCCGAATTTAAAAGGAGGCATTATGCCGAGTTACAGAATTGACAGGATAACCGAGGACATTAAGCGCGAGCTTACCGCTATTCTGCGCGAGGTTAAGGACCCGCGCGTGAGCGATATGATAACCATCGTTAAGGTTGATGTCAGCGGCGACCTCAGTTACGCAAAGATATATATTTCAGCTCTTGAGGGCGAGGAGGTTGCTAAGGAGTCCGTTAAGGGTCTTAAAGCGGCGTCGGGCTTTATCAGAAGAAGGCTCGGCGAGTCGCTGCACCTTCGCAAAACGCCGGAGCTTCGCTTCGTTGCGGATACTTCTATCGAGAAGGGCTTTGAGCTCTTCGATAAACTCAAGAGTATTGAAGAAAAATTTGAGGCAAAAAGTGATGAAGATTAATGTTGAAAAATGCGCGCGTATGCTAAAGCAAAAGGACAATATCCTTATCCTTACCCACGCCCATCCCGACGGAGACACCGTCGGCTGCGGCTTTGCGCTCTATCTGGCACTTAAAAAGCTTGGTAAAAGGGCAAGGGTTATATGCGCCGACGAATTTCAGGAAAAATATCTCAGACTTGTTGACGGCTGCCTTGATATGCCGGAGTTTGAAGAGGAGTTTATTGTAGCGGTTGATGTCGCTACCGAAAATCTGCTCGGCGACCTTAAGGATAAGTATGAGGGTAAGATTGACCTTTGTATCGACCATCACGGCACTAATACGGAGTACGCTAAGTATCTTTTACTTAACGCCGACGCGGCTGCCGCGTGCGAGATTATGTTTAAGGTAATCAGGACTCTGCGCGTGCCTATTGACGGCGCTATCGCAAACGCGCTGTTTATCGGTATTACAACGGATACGGGCTGTTTCAGGTACGACAGCACAACCTCTAATACCTATCGTGCTGCCGCTAAGCTCGTTGACCTCGGCGCGCAAAACGGTCTTATCAACCGCGTTATGTTCGAGACAAAGACTAAGACTTATGCCGCTCTCGAAAGGCTTGCTATCGAGGGTATGGAGTTTTTTGATGACGAGCGTATATGCGTTATTACAATCACTCAGGATATGTATCGCAAAACAGGCTCGTCAGAGACTGAAACCGAAGCTATTGCACCGCTTACGCGCCAGATTGAGGGCGTTGAAATAGGGCTTACAATCCGCGAAAAAGCGGACGGCACCTGCAAGTGCTCGGTAAGGACCTTCCAGAGCGTTAATGCTGCGGATTATGCCGCTAATTTCGGCGGCGGCGGACACAAGCAGGCTGCTGCCTGCAAGTTTGATTGCAGCGTTGAGGAGGCTAAAAAGCTCCTTGTGGCTAAGGCGTCCGAGATGCTCGGAGAACAAAAGTGAACGGCATTATATGTATAAACAAGCCCGAAGGAATTACCTCCTTCGGCGTTGTTGCAAAGGTGCGGGGCATCACCCGCCAGAAGAAAGCGGGGCATACCGGCACGCTTGACCCTATGGCTACGGGCGTTTTGCCCGTTATGCTCGGTCACGCAACGAAGTTTTTGAACTTCCTGCCCGAAAGCGACAAGCGCTATACGGCGTCGTTTGTGCTTGGCAAAACGACCGACACGCTCGATATTACGGGCGAGGTGCTGACGGAGTGCGAGGCGGATTTTACAGCGCGCGAGGTAGAGGCGGTTTTGCCCGAATTTCGCGGTAAAATTATGCAGCTTCCGCCGATGTACAGCGCTAAATCCGTAGACGGCAAGCGGCTTTATGAGCTTGCAAGACAGGGCGTAGAGGTTGAAAGAGAGCCTTGCGAGGTCGAGATAAAAAGACTTGAATTAACGGGCGAAAAGGACGGCGTTTTTACGATAGATGTCCTTTGCTCTAAAGGTACTTATATCCGCTCGCTGATTGACGATATAGGCAAAAAGCTTGGCTGCGGTGCGGTTATGACCGCGCTTTGCAGAACGGCTGCCTGCGGCTTTACGTTCGACAGGGCGGTTACGCTCGACGAGCTGCAAAAAAGGCGCGATGACGGCGAGGACTTTGACGACCTTGTTATCAGTGTGGACGAGCTGTTTTCGTCCTATAAAAAAGTTTATGTCAGCGCGGCTCAGGCGAAACGCTTTTCAAACGGCGGCGAGCTTGATATCACGCGCATTAAACAGCCGCCGAACGCCGGCGAAATCTGCACCGTCTATTCACCCGACGGCAGTTTTTTAGGGCTTGCGGCTAACGAAAATTCTACATTAAAGGCAAAACGAATTTTGCCCATTACTTAGTTTATGAATAACAGAAAAGCTATTGCCCTCGGCGATTTTGACGGTATGCATTTAGCGCATAAAACCGTTGTTACGGGCGCTGAGGATGTTACGATTTACTGCGTTAACAACAGGTTTTCGCTGCTTCAGAAAAGCATTTTTGAAAGGCGTTATCCCAATGCGGTTTTCGCAGATTTTGAACAACTTAAAAATATGACTGCACAGCAGTTTATCGACAGCGTTTTAATACAGCAATTCGGCGCGGAGTTGCTGCTTTGCGGCTACAATTTCCGTTTTGGCAAGGGCGCAAAATGGTCTGCTTTTGACCTGCGCCAAATGCTTGAAGCGCGCGATATTTGGGTGCGTATTTTAGAGCATCAGGACTTTGAGGGCGAGCCTATCAGCTCGTCGAGAATTCGCGACTGCGTTGCATCGGGCGAAATCGAAAAGGCGAACCGGATGCTCGGCTATAATTTCACCTTTGAAAGCGTTATTGAGCACGGCGACGAGAGGGGCAGGACTATCGGTTTTCCGACGGTTAATCAGCATTTGCCAAAGGGGCTTGCTGTGCCGAAATTCGGCGTTTACGAAACGCGTGCATTTATTGACGAAAAGGAGCACAAGGCGCTTACAAATATCGGTATTCGTCCGTCCTTTAAGCTTGACGAGCCGAACTGCGAAACGCATATTTTAGACTGCGACGACAATCTTTACGGCAAAATCGTAAGGCTTGAATTAATCAGATATATCAGGGAGGAAAAGCGCTTTTCCTCGGTTGAAGAATTAAAGGAACAGTTAATTAATGATAAAAGCAGTATTGTTTGATTTTGACGAAACCCTGCAGGACAGAACGCTTGCATTTGAGGGATATATGGACACATTTTTTAAGCAGTTTCGCCCCGAAATTACCGGCACGGAGCTTGAAAAATGCAAGGAGGATATGCGCGTTACGGGCAAGGGCGGATATGTTAACCGTGTTGACTGGTACAACCTGCTTATTGATATGTGGAACTGGAAGGACGCGCCGCCCGCTGAGGAGCTTGCGCACCATTACGATTACACCTTCGGCGACCACAATGTGATTTTTGACAACTCCGAGCCGCTTTTGAAAGAGCTTAAGGCGCGCGGCTACACTCTCGGCGTAATTACTAACGGACCGTCGCACCTGCAGCACCATAAGCTCGAAACGAGCGGGCTGATAGACTACTTCGATATTATCGTGGTAAGCGGAGATGTCGGTGTTCACAAGCCAGACCCGAAGCTGTTTATATACGCGGCTGAAAAGTACGGCTTAAAACCCGAGGAATGTGTGTATGTCGGCGACCATCCCGTCAACGACATTCAGGGCGCGCTTGCCGCGGGAATGAAGGCTATCCGTATGAACTGGGGCTGGTTTGAAAATCAGAATTTGCGCGACGATGTTCCCGTTATCACAGACATCATCGATGTCCTCAAATACGTATGAATTACAGCAGAAAGCAGTTGCTTTTTGCTGTTTTTTTACAATATTGTGAAAAATATCGACATCTGTAATGATTTGTAATTTATTTTTTTAGTTTTATTTTTAAAATCACATTGATTTTTTATTTATTTATGTTATTATATAGGGGCAGTATTGTTACAAATTTAACAAAACGCAATTTATAAATTTGTTGGAATAAAAAAGGGAGATGTATTTATGCAAAAGAAACTCAGTAAGATTCCTTTCAGCGGCACCCCTGAGCAGGAGGAAAAGCTCAGAGCGGTTATCGCAGCTAACAAGGACGACAAGAGCCGTCTTATGGCTGTAATGCAGGAGGCTCAGGAGATTTACGGTTACCTTCCTATCGAGGTACAGAATATCATCGCTGAGGGAATGGAAGTTCCGCTTGAAAAGATTTTCGGCGTAGCAAGCTTCTATGCACAGTTTTCACTTTCACCGAAGGGCGAGTACAATATTTCCGTATGTATGGGAACTGCTTGCTATGTTAAGGGCGCTCAGTCGCTTATCGACGCTCTTACGGAAGAAATCGGTATCGGCGTTGACGAGTGCACACTCGACGGTAAATTCTCGCTCGAGGCTTGCCGTTGCATCGGCGCTTGCGGACTCGGTCCGGTACTTACCGTTAACGACGAGGTTTACGGTAAACTTACTAAGGAGGATATTCCTGAAATCATTCAGAAGTATTCAGCTTAATTTTTAGATTAGAGGAATTTTGCATTATGAAAATAAGCGAAATCAGAGATTTACTTGACGCAAGGGTACTTTGCAGCGAGGAAAATATTGACCACGAGGTTTATTCAGCCTGCGGCTGCGACCTTATGAGCGATGTTCTCGCGTATGTTAAGGACCAGGCGGTGCTCCTTACGGGACTTGTAAATCCACAAGTAATCAGAACTGCCGAAATGATGGATATGGCTTGTATAGTTTTTGTTCGTTCTAAAATGCCTACGGACGATATGCTCGACCTTGCGGACAAAAGCGGACTTGTTATTATGACCTGCGATAAGCGTCTTTATGAGGCTTGCGGTATTATTTACTCGCACGGCCTTACAGGAAACGGTATCGACAAGTGAGCGAAGAACTAACCTTTCAGTTCGATGTTGACGGCGAGGACTTCACCTCCGCCGGACAGGCATCTGTACAAGTTAAAAAAATATTAAGGCAGTTAGGCATTTCGCCCGAAATCATTCGTCGTGTATCCATCGCTATGTATGAGGGTGAAATAAATATGGTTATCCACGCAAGCGGCGGCGTTGCCGAGGTTAAGGTTAACGAGGACTGTATCGACATTATCCTCGAGGACAAGGGTCCGGGTATCAAGGATATCGACAGGGCTATGCAGGAGGGCTTCTCCACTGCTTCCGACCAGACGCGTTCGCTAGGCTTCGGCGCAGGTATGGGACTTCCTAATATGAAGCGCTATACCGACTCGCTCGAGATTGACTCAACAGTCGGCGTGGGTACAACAGTTAAAATGAAGGTAAAACTTCAATAGAATTCGGAATTAGGAATTCGGAAATCGGAATTTTGGGTGGACGCTGTCCACACCTGATTATTGTTTGAGGCGCTTGCGCCGAGTATCCGAAATTCTGCATTCCGCACTCCGCATTCCGAATTAACAAAGATGTGACAATATGAACAATTACGAACACTCTGTTTTACTTGACAGGGACAAGTGTACGGGCTGTACAACCTGCTTAAAACACTGCCCGACAGAGGCTATCCGTATTAAAGACGGTCACGCTGTTATTAACGACACAAGGTGTATCGACTGCGGCGAGTGTATCCGAGTTTGTCCGCATAAGGCTAAAAAGGCTGTGTGCTCCAAGCTCGAGAATATGGAACGCTTTAAGTATAAGATTGCGCTTCCCGCGCCGACCCTTTACGGTCAGTTCGATAATCTTGACGATGTCGATTATGTACTTGACGGACTTCTTAAAATCGGCTTTGACGATGTGTTCGAGGTCAGCAAGGCGGCGGAGCTAGTATCCGCGTACACAAGGCTGTACCTTAAAACCGACGGCGTTAAAAAACCGGTTATCAGTTCGGCGTGTCCCGTTATCGTAAGACTAATCGGTCTGCGTTTTCCGTCGCTTAGCGACAACATTATACATATGCTGCCGCCTATGGAGGTTGCGGCAGGGCTTGCGAGAAAGAGGGCGCTCGAACAGCACCCCTACCTTAAGCCCGACGACATCGGCGTTTGTTTTATTTCGCCCTGTCCCGCTAAGGTCAGCTATGTTAAAAACGGATTTGCCGACTACAAAAGCCAGGTGGACGAGGTTGTGTCCATCAGCGATATATACTTTATGCTTATCAGCGAGATGTCGCACGGCAGCGAGATTCAATCGCTTTGTGAAAGCGGAATTATCGGTATCGGCTGGGCGAGCTCGGGCGGCGAGTCCGCTGCGATATTTAACGAAAATTATCTTGCAGCCGACGGCGTTGAAAATGTTATACGCGTTCTTGACCAGGTCGAAAACGGCAGTATTCCGCAGATTGAGTTTATCGAGCTTAACGCCTGCCCCGGCGGTTGCGTCGGTGGCGTTATGGCGATGGAAAATCCGTTTATTGCCAAGGCAAGACTTCAGTCGCTAAGGCATTATCTGCCCGTGTCGCAAAACTTTATCGACGACGGATATATTCCCGAATCGTATCTGTTTAACGCGCTTCCCGTTTATCATCCTATCTCAAGACTCTCCGACAGTATGGCGGAGTCGATGAGAATGATGGCGGATATTCAGAGCCTTAAGGGTACGCTTCCGGGTATCGACTGCGGCGCTTGCGGCGCACCGTCGTGCAGAGCTTTTGCCGAGGACATTGTCAGAGGCAGAGCCAAGATTGACGACTGCCTGATACTTAAATCGGGTGCGCCAGCCAGAAAGGAGCAGGAAAATGACGGTTAATGAGCTAATGACAGCTTGTGAATTTGAGCCTGTTTGTTTGCCTGAGCCTGACAGAGAGGTAAACGGCGCGTACATCGGCGACCTGCTTAGCTGGGTTATGGGGCGCGCGCAGGAGGATAACGCGTGGATTACTATTATGAGTAATGTTAATGTTATCGCGGTTGCCTCGCTTTCGGATGTCGCGTGCGTTATTCTTGCAGAGGGCGTTACACTCGACGACGAGCTTCGCGCTACCGCCGAGCAGAAGGGAATTAACTTTGTTAAAACTCAGCTTCCTGCTTTTGAGGCGGCGCAAAAACTAATCGGTAAGGTTTAATGAACAGGTATTATTACGATTTTCATTTGCATTCGTGTTTGTCGCCCTGCGGCGACGACGACTCGACGCCGAATAATATTGCGGGTATGGCGACGCTTTGCGGACTTAATGTTATCGCGCTGACCGACCATAACACCTGCAAAAACTGTCCTGCGTTTTTCGAGGCGTGCAAAAGATACGGCATAATTCCTGTTGCGGGAATGGAGCTTACCACAAGCGAGGATATTCATGTCGTGTGCCTTTTTGAAAAACTCGGGGACGCTATGGCGTTTGATAGCGAGATTGATAAAAGGCGCGTGCCGGTAAAGAACAGAAAAGACATTTTCGGCAATCAGCTGATCCTTGACGGCGAGGACAACATTATCGGCGAGGAGGAAAACCTTCTTTCTAACGCCACTACCGTTTCGCTCGACGAGGCGCCCGAAATTGTTAAGCGCTACGGAGGTATTTGCTACCCCGCGCATATCGACAGGCAGGCTAACGGCATTATATCGGTGCTGGGTACCTTCCCCGAAACACCGCATTTTGATATAGTCGAGATTAACCAAAAGGATAAAATCGACGAGTATGTAAATAAATATTCCCTTCAGGATAAGCGTGTTATCGTAAGCTCGGACGCGCATTATCTTCAGAATATGAGGGATAAAGAAAATTATTTTGAAATCGACGACGAGCCGTACAGCAGTGCGCTCGTAAGAAATAAAATTTTTGAACTGTTAAAAGGCTAATCTATGAAAGAGCTTTCACTTAACATATTAGATGTTGCCGAGAACTCGGTTAAAGCCGGCGCAACGCTTACCCAAATCCTTATTGAAGAGCAGGGGGACACGCTCACCCTTACCTTTAAGGACGACGGGTGCGGAATGAGCGAGGAGATTGTAAAATCGGTTATCGACCCGTTTTACACAACGCGTACTACGCGTAAGGTCGGGCTCGGCGTGCCGCTGTTAAAGCTCGCGGCAGAGCAGACGGGCGGCAGCCTTACGGTTAATTCAAAAACCGTTGAGGACTTTCCCGACGACCACGGCACCGAGGTTTGCGCGACATTTTATAAAAATCACCTCGATTTTACACCGCTGGGTGATGTAATCGCTTCGGTTACGACTCTTATTCAGGGACATCCCGATACGGACTTCCTGTTTTCACATAAGACGGAAAACGGCGAGGTTGCACTCGATACGAGGGAGCTCAGAACAGTCCTCGGCGATGTACCGCTGGATACATATGATGTTATTAAGTGGATTGAGGAATACTTAAAAGAACAATATTCGGAATTATAAATTATCAATTATGAATTATGAATTTATGGTGGGCGCTGCCCACACCCGATTTTAATTGTTCGAGCGAAGCGAGTAACAGATTTGGCGCCCCTGCCAAGGGGTGATTCCCCACAGTGTGGGGAAATGTCGCCACAGGCGACAAAAGGGACGGCTCCTGTAGGAGCTGTCACGAAGTGACTGAGGGGTGGTCAATACCTACTTGAAGGTGTTGAAAATATGGTTGCTTGGTTTTAAACCACTTAAAAAAGAGCGACCATCCCTCCACCGCAAGCGGTCCCCCTCCCTTTAACAAGGGAGGCAAAAATGTTAATAATGTTTATAATTTTAAATTATATAAATATGGAATAAGGAAGGATGGAAAGTATGAAATCATTAGCAGAACTTCAAGCCATCAGAGAACAAATGAAGGACAAGGTTGTTCTTCGCGAAGGCACAGGCGACATCCGCGTAGTAGTCGGTATGGCTACCTGCGGTATTGCTGCAGGCGCACGCCCTGTACTTAATGCCTTTGTTGAAGAGGTTAACAGACTTGGACTTAACAACAAGGTAACAGTTTCTCAGACAGGCTGCATCGGTATCTGTCAGTTTGAGCCTGTTGTAGAGGTGTTCGAGGCAGGCAAGGAAAAGGTTACCTATGTAAAGATGACTCCCGAAAAGGCAAAGGACGTTGTTGAAATTCATCTCCACGGCGGCAAAGTCATCAATGAATACACAATTACAAATCATGAAGCATAATACGGAGGTAGAGTAAATGATTCGTTCACAAGTACTTATCTGTGGCGGTACCGGCTGTACCTCCTCGGGAAGTAAAGCTATCCAGGACGCTTTTAAGGAGCATATTGACGCTAACGGACTTTCGGGTGAGATTAAGCTCGTTCAGACAGGCTGCTTCGGTCTTTGTGCGCTCGGTCCTGTAGTTATCGTTTACCCCGAGGGTACATTTTACAGCCAGGTTAAGCCAAGCGATGTAAAGGAAATCGTTGAGGAGCATCTTTTAAAGGGAAGAATTGTTGACCGTCTTGTATATGACGAAACAAGCACTCCCGTTGACGAGCTTGACGACGGTCTTGTATCATTAAACGACACAGATTTCTACAAAGCACAAAAGCGTGTTGCACTCAGAAACTGCGGTGTTATCGACCCCGAAAACATCGACGAGTATATCGCTGTTGACGGTTATCAGGCACTCGGTAAGGTTCTTACCGAAATGACGCCTGAGGACGTTATTAAGTGCATTACAGATTCAGGTCTTCGCGGTCGTGGAGGCGGCGGATTCCCCACAGGCTTTAAGTGGTCGCTTTGCGCACCTAATAAGGCAGACCAGAAGTATGTAGTATGTAACGCCGACGAGGGTGACCCGGGTGCATTTATGGACCGTTCCGTTCTTGAGGGCGACCCGCACTGTATCATCGAGGCTATGGCTATCTGCGGTTACGCTATCGGCGCAACAAAGGGCTTTGTATATGTTCGTGCAGAGTATCCTATCGCAGTTAAAAGACTTCAGATTGCTATCGACCAGGCGAGAGAATACGGCCTTTTAGGTAAGGATATTTTCGGCTCCGGCTTCGATTTCGATATGGAAATCCGTCTTGGCGCAGGCGCATTCGTATGCGGTGAGGAAACAGCGCTTATGACCTCTATCGAGGGTAACCGCGGTGAGCCTCGTCCGAGACCTCCGTTCCCTGCAGTTAAGGGACTTTTCGGCAAGCCAACTGTTGAAAACAACGTTGAGACCTTTGCTAATGTTCCTCAGATTCTCCTTAAGGGTGCAGACTGGTTTGCATCAATGGGTACTGAGAAGTCAAAGGGTACTAAGGTATTCGCACTCGGCGGTAAAATCCAGCACACCGGTCTTGTAGAGGTACCGATGGGTACAACTCTTCGCGAGATTATCTACGATATCGGCGGCGGTATCCCCAACGGCAAGAGATTTAAAGCTGCTCAGACCGGCGGACCTTCGGGCGGATGTATTCCTGCTTCGCTTATTGATACCGAGATTGACTACGACAACCTTCTTTCTATGGGTTGTATGATGGGCTCGGGCGGACTTATCGTTATGGACGAGGATACCTGTATGGTAGATATCGCTAAATTCTTCCTTGAATTTACGGTTGACGAGTCCTGCGGTAAATGTACTCCTTGCCGTGTCGGCACAAAACGACTTCTTGAAATGCTTGACAAGATTACCAAGGGCAACGGCACAATGGAGGACCTTGACAGACTTGAGGAGCTTTGCCATTACATTAAGGCTAACTCCGCTTGCGGTCTCGGTCAGACAGCGCCAAACCCTGTTCTTGCAACACTCAAGTTCTTTAAAGATGAGTATATCGCTCACGTTCAGGACAAAAAGTGTCCTGCAGGTGTATGTAAAGACCTTCTTACATATACTATTGATAAGGACAAGTGTATTGGCTGCGGTATGTGCGCGGGTAACTGTCCTGTTAACACAATTCACAAATCTGATTACACTGCTCCGGGTCATAAGCTTCCGTCATACGAGATTTATTCCGAGAACTGCGTTAAGTGCGGTGCTTGTATGTCTAAGTGTAAATTCGGCGCAATCAGCAAGCAGTAAGAAAGGAGCCTTTATATTATGGATATGGTTAATGTTAAAATTAATGGCGTTTCTGCCAGCGTACCAAAGGGCTCAACTATTTTAGAAGCTGCCCGTCAGATTGGTATTGAAATTCCTACCCTTTGTTATATGAAAAAGATTAACGAAATCGGCGCCTGCAGAATTTGTATTGTTGAAGCAAATGAAGGCAGAGGTTTCAGACAGGTTACAGCCTGCGTTTATCCTGTATCGGAGGGTATGGAGGTTCTTACAACCTCAGAAAAAATTCAGCAGGCAAGAAAGACTACTCTTGAGCTTATACTTTCCACTCACGAGAAAAAGTGCCTTTCCTGCTCGCGTTCTACAAACTGCGAGCTTCAGAAGCTCTGTAACGAGTATGGCGTTGACGAAACAAGCTTTGAGGGCAGCAAGCCTCATTATGAGCTTGATACAAGCACACCTCACCTTGTACGCGACAACAACAAGTGTATTCTTTGCCGTCGCTGCGTTGCAGCTTGTAAGCAGCAGTATGTAAGCGTTATCGGTCCTAACGACCGTGGCTTTGACACCTCAATCGGTCAGCCTTTCGGTCTTTCGCTTAACGAAACACCTTGTATCTCCTGCGGTCAGTGTACTGCGGTTTGTCCTACAGGCGCTCTTACCGAAAAGGACGATACAGACAAGGTTTGGGACGCTCTTGCAGACCCCGATAAGTACGTTGTTGTACAGACAGCGCCGTCTATCCGCGCAACTATAGGCGAATGCTTCGGTATGCCTGTAGGCACAAATGTTGAGGGTAAGATGGTTGCAGGTCTCAGAAGACTTGGCTTTGACAAGGTATTTGATACAGACTTCGGCGCTGACCTTACAATTGTTGAGGAGGCTAACGAGCTTGTTGAAAGAATTAAGAACGGCGGAACCCTTCCGATGATTACTTCTTGCTCACCCGGCTGGGTTAAGTTCTGCGAGTTCTACTATCCTAACCTTATTCCACATCTTTCAACCTGTAAGTCACCTCAGCAGATGGCAGGCGCAGTTATCAAGACCTATTATGCAGAAAAAATGGGTATTGACCCCAAGAATATGGTTGTTGTTTCGGTTATGCCTTGTACTGCTAAGAAGTTTGAGATTGGACGTCCTGACCAAAACGCAGCAGGCGTTCCCGATGTTGACATTGCTCTTACAACCCGTGAGGCTGCAAGAATGATGAAGCGTCTTGGTATTAACTTTGAAACTCTGCCGAGCGAGGAGTTTGACTCACCTCTTGCAGAGGACACAGGCGCTGCTGTAATCTTTGGCGCAACAGGCGGCGTTATGGAGGCTGCCGTAAGAACTGCTAACGCTTGGCTCAACGGCGCTACAGAGGCTATCGAGCTTGAGGCTGTTCGCGGTACCGACAGCATTAAAGAGGCTACAGTAGAGGTTGGCGGCACACCGCTTAAGCTCTGCGTTGCTTCGGGCGCTGCAGCTGCAAAAGAGGTTATGGATAAGCTTGCTGCAGGCAATCCCGAGGGCTGGGGCTTTATCGAGATTATGGGTTGTCCCGGCGGCTGCGTAAACGGCGGCGGTCAGCCGATTCAGCCACAGTACGTTCGTGACACAATCGACCTTAAGGCAGTTCGTGCTAAGGCTCTCTATGACCAGGATAAAGAGATGCCGCTTCGTATGTCACACGAGTCGCCTGTTATCAAGGCTCTCTATGACGAGTGGTTTGACGGCTTCGGCGGTCCTAAGGCGCACCATGCGCTCCACACCTCATATGTTGAGCGTAAGAGATTTAAATAATAATCCGATTAAACCGTCTGTGATGGGTAACTGTCACAGGCGGTTTTTTGCATTTATTTTACAGTTTTGTAATATATTTTTAAATTATTAATATTATAAATAATATTGAGAATAATAGCTAAAAGTGATATAATTATATTGCTGTATTCTATCTATTGCTTTTGGAAGTGAAAATGATGAATAAAGCGCTTGTAAAAATAATATCGGTGGCGGCTGTTTTATGCGTTCTTGTAACTGCCGATACTCCCGCAAGATGCGAGGTGTCGGGACAGACTCTCGAGGAACAGAGGGAACAGCTTCAGCGTGATTTAGACGAGGTCGAAACTAAGCTCAAAAAGCTTTCCGAGCAGAGCCGCGACACCGAGGAGTATATAGAAGTCCTTGATAAAAAAATCAGCTTTCTTAACGAGCAGTATAAGCTAATTAAAGACGACGCCGACGCTGTTCAGAATAAGGTCGCGGCGCTTGAAAACACTATCGCGTTAAACGAGGAAAAAATCGCGGACTCAAAGCGCGAGATTAAGAGCCTTAATTCAGAGCTCAGCGTGCTTACCGAACGCTTTAACAGCGTTTACGCGGCGTACTGCGCAAGGCTGCGCGCGCTTTATATCAGCGGCGAGCAGACGGGGCTGCTGTCCTTCGTTCTTAACAGCGACGGCATTTCGAGCCTGCTTACACGGTACCAGATGGTAAGCGCAGTTTCAAAACGCGACGGCGAGCTGCTCAGCAGCGTTAAAAGCAAAACCAAGGAAATAGTTAAAACTCAAAACGAGCTTAACGATAAAACCATAACTCTTAAAGCTACTATTAAAAATCAAAAAGAGGACGAGAGCCGACTTAAGGTTCAAAAAGCGAGCCTGCTGAAAAAGCAGGAACAAATGGAGCAGCAAAAGGCTCTTATAGAACAACAGCAAATAGAAGAGAATAAGCTGTTAAAACAGCTTCACGATAAAACCAAGGAATACGGCGAGTTCCGGGACACGACCCAAAAAGAGCTTGAAAAGATTGACGCCGACATTGAAGCGGCGGACAAAAAGTATCCCGAGCCCGAAACTCAGACGACGACTACCGAGCAGACTACGGCTGATAAAGAACAGACTACCGAAGTCGCGACAAAGCCGAGTAGGTACTTAAAGCTCACCTATCCCTGCCCTAAGTACACTAAAATCACCTGCGCCTTCGGCGCGTACAGAGGGCATACGGGCTGCGACTTTTCTACTAACGGTCACGAAAATCAAAAGATTGTTGCAGCAGAGTCGGGTACGGTAATCCTTGTTAAACTGCTTGAAACAAGCTACGGACACTATATCGTAATCCGTCACGACAAAAAGACTAAAGGCGGCGACAGCGTCTACACGCTGTACGCGCATAATAATAAAATCATTGTCAGCGAAGGACAGTATGTCAAAAAAGGACAAAGGATTGCAAACAGCGGCTCTACGGGCAATTCGACCGGTCCTCACTGCCATTTTGAGGTAAGGGTCGGCGGCTCGAGCCAGAGCTATGCACAAAATCCCGAAAACTATTTGTAAAAGAGGTAATATTTTGAAAAACACGAAAAAGCTTTTATGCATTTTGTTATCAATAATTGTAGTTTTTTCTTCCGCGTGCCTTAATGTGTGGGCTGACGATAAAGAGGATAAGTCTACGACTACCACGACTACTCAAAAAGAAACCACCACCGAAAAAGAAGAAAAATCCACTAAAGAGGACAAGACCGAAAAAGAGGAAAAAACCACAAAAAGCGAAAAAGAAAAAAAGGAAGAAGCCGAGGAATCCTTAAAAAAGCAAAAAGAGGAGCTTCAGGATAAGCTGAAAAAGAGCGAGGAAAAGCTCAGTCAGTTTAAGGAGTCCGCTAAAACTACCGAGGAATATATCGACGCGCTTGATACAAAAATCGGTCTGCTCGAAAAAGAGATTAAGGTAATCGAAAAAGAGGTCGATGTCGCAAGGGATAAGGTCGACGCCCTTAATAAACAGATTGAACCGCTTAAAAAGCAGATTGATGTTCTTCAAAAAGCCTACGACAAGGCGGTTAAGGAATATAAAAAGCTAAAAAAAGAGTTTGATGTAACTTACGAGGCGTACTGCTTCAGGCTGCGCGCCATGTACATAAGCGGAACGGACAGCATCCTTGCCGCGCTTCTTACAAGCAGCGACATTTCGCAGTTCCTTACAAGGTTCGAAATGATTAAGGCTGTTTCAAAGAGCGACACCGCCTTGCTTAAGGATGTTACCGCCCAGATGGCACAGATTACCACTAAGCAAAACGGTCTTAACGAAAGAAAGCAGGTGCTTGTTTCCGCCAAGAAAAAGCTCGATAAAAAGCACAAGCTCTGCAAAAAAGAAAAGGATAAGATTGAAAAGGATTTAAAGCTCCTTGAGGAGAAGAACCGCACCCTCAACGACGACAGAAAAGAGAGCGACAGACTCTTTAAGGTGTTCACCGAAAACGCTCAGCTTTATACCGAATTCCGTAACGAGGACGAGGAGCTTATTAATAAGGTAAACGACGAGATTGACGACCTTTTAAGCGGACTTAAAGACCCCGACGAGGTTACCACCGCGGTTACAAAGGACCACTCCGAAGAGGAGGACCGTATGGAGTCCGAGTCAAAGAGTCTTTATTCCGGTAACGACCTTGTACTTAATATGTGCTACCCCGCGCCCGGTCACACCTCTGTATCACAAAGCTTCGGGCATTACCGCAACGGCAGGGCACACACGGGTATTGATTATCCGCTTCCTACCGGCTCGCGTATTGTTGCGGCGCAAAAGGGCGTAGTAATCAAGGTCAGAAAGCTTAATTATTCGTACGGACACTATGTTATGATTTACCACGGCACAGATGGCAGCGGCCGCCAGGTTGTAACGCTTTACGCGCACAATTCGTCAATTCTTGTAAGCGTCGGCCAGAGCGTTATTAAGGGCCAGCAGATTGCGCGCTCGGGTTCTACGGGTAACTCAACGGGTCCGCACTGCCACTTTGAGGTAATTATCGGCGGAGTACGCAAGAACCCCGCAAATTATGTAAGCTGATATGAATAAGATTAATTATCAAAAAGAGCTCGATAAGCTTATCGCCGACATTTCGGAATCTGATAGCGCGCCTAAGCTGCTTTTACATAGCTGTTGCGCGCCCTGCTCGAGCTACACGCTAGAGTACCTGAGCGAATATTTCGACATAACGGTGTTGTATTACAACCCTAATATTTCGCCAAAAGAGGAGTTCGAAAAGCGCTTTAACGAGCAGCAAAGGCTGATAAATTCTATGCCGTTTAAAAACAGCGTTAAGCTTATCTGCGGCGAGTATGATTACAGCGAGTTTGAACAAATCGCAAAGGGGCTTGAGGATGTGCCCGAGGGCGGCGAAAGGTGCTTTAGGTGCTATGCGTTGCGCCTTGAAAAAACGGCACAGCTTGCAAGCGAAAAGGACTTTGACTACTTTTGCACAACGCTTTCGATAAGCCCGCTTAAAAACTCGCAAAAGATTAACCAAATCGGAATGAAAATTGCCGAAAAGTACGGCGTAAAATGGCTGCCGTCGGACTTTAAGAAAAAAGAGGGCTATAAGCGCTCGATAGAACTCAGCAGAGAGTATGACCTCTACCGCCAGAACTTCTGCGGATGTATCTACAGCATGTCCGAGCGTAGCGAGTAACTGATTTGGCGCCCCTGCCAAGGGGAGCTGTCACGAAGTGACTGAGGGGTAGTCAATGTGTTTAGAAATTATGTTACAGGAAACGACCATCCCTCCGTCTGCCTTACGGCAGCCACCTCCCTTTAGCAAGGGAGGCAAATATGTTTAGGAGATTAATATGACAAATCCTCTTGCGGACAGAATTCGTCCTACAGAGCTTTGCGATGTCTACGGTCAAAAGCATCTTTTGAGCGAGGGCAAGGCGCTGTATAATATGATTGAAAACGGTGAGATACCTAATTTAATATTCTACGGTCCGTCAGGCGTTGGCAAAACGACTGTTGCTTCTATTATCGCTAACAAAACCAACCGCACGCTCAGGAAGCTTAACGGCACTAACGCTTCAACTCAGGACATTAAAAATATTGTGTCCGAGATTGATACCTTTACCGCCCCTAACGGCATACTGCTATATCTCGACGAGATTCAGTATTTTAACAAGCGCCAGCAGCAAAGCCTGCTTGAATACATAGAAAACGGAAAAATTACGCTTATCGCGTCCACTACGGAAAACCCGTACTTTTATGTCTATTCGGCTATTCTAAGCCGTTCGACAGTGTTTGAGTTCAAGGCGCTTGAAACCGAGGATATTATTCCTGCTGTTAAACGCGGCTTTGAGTTTCTAAAGGACGAAAACGATATCGAAATTGAATACGACGACGCGGTTGTTACTAAAATTGCGTACGGCTGCGGCGGCGATGTGCGAAAAGCGCTTAATACGGTGGAAAACTGCTACCTCGCGACTCCGCTGACCGACGGTAAAAAGATTGTTACGCTCGAAACGGCGGGCGAGCTTGTACAGAAATCGTCTATGCACTACGACCGCGACGGCGACGACCATTACGACATAGTTTCGGCGTATCAAAAGAGTATGCGCGGTTCGGACCCCGATGCCGCACTGCACTATCTTGCAAGGCTGCTTGAAGCGGGGGATTTGCCGAGCGCGTGCCGCAGGCTTGTCGTTTGCGCGTGCGAGGACGTGGGGCTTGCCTATCCTCAGATTATCCCTATAGTTAAAGCGGCGGTAGACACCGCGCTTATGGTTGGACTTCCCGAAGCGAGAATACCGCTTGCTGACGCGGTTATATTAGTTGCCACAAGCCCTAAGAGTAACAGCGGTGCGGCGGCTATTGATATGGCGCTTGGCGATATAAGAAGCGGCAAGACCGGACCTATACCCCGCCAGCTCCAGAATAAGCATTATGACGGCGAGGACGCCGAGGTTAAAGGACAGAATTATAAATATCCGCACTCTTTTGAAAACCACTGGGTTAAACAGCAATACCTGCCCGATGCTATTAAAAACGCCCATTACTACGAGTACGGCGACAACAAAACCGAGCAGGCATTTAAAAAGTATTGGGAGAATATAAAATAAAATTGAGCGAAGCGAGTAACAGATTTGGCGCCCCTGCCAAGGGGAGCTGTCACGAAGTGACTGAGGGGTGGTCAACGCCTGTTAAGATGTGTTGAAAATTTGATTATTAAATCAAACGACTATCCCTCCGACTGCTTCGCAGCCACCTCCCTTTAACAAGGGAGGCAATAAGGATAAATATTATATATGACAAAAAAAGAACGAACACTTAAGGCGATTGAGATACTCAAAACCGAATATCCCGAGGCAGTCTGCTCGCTTGTGGCGTCAAACCCGTTCGAGCTCCTGGTTGCAACGCGCCTTTCCGCACAGTGTACGGACGCGAGGGTTAATTTAGTAACACCCGCGCTGTTTGAAAAGTATAAAACGCTTGACGATTATGCAAATGCCAAGCAGAGCGATGTCGAAGAAATCATTAAATCCTGCGGTTTTTACCGCGACAAAGCAAAGTCCATTATCGGCATGGCTCAAAAAATCCGCGACGATTTCGGCGGTGTGGTACCCGATAATATCGAGGACCTGATTACTCTCCCCGGAGTCGGCAGAAAGACGGCTAACTTAATCGTAGGCGATGTTTATAAAAAAGAAAGCATAGTAGTCGACACTCATTTTATCCGCATTTCTAACAGAATAGGTCTTGTATCCGTGAAGGAGCCTGTTAAGATTGAAATGCAAATGAAAAAGCTTGTTCCTAAGGATGAGGGGTCTGACTTCTGCCATAGGATAGTCCTGTTCGGACGAGATACTTGCACGGCGCGAAAGCCGAAATGCGAGGGTTGCCCGATGGCAGAAATATGCAAAAAAGTTGGAGTTAAATGAATAAAAACAATATTATTTTAATCGGTATGCCGGGCAGCGGCAAAAGCACATGCGGGGTGCTCGCCGCCAAGGCGCTGCTTAAAAACTTTTATGACACTGATTTGCTTTTGCAGGGTTTGGAGCAAAACAAATTGCAGGACATAATTGATGAAAAGGGGATTGACTATTTTCTTAATGCCGAGGAAAAGGCGCTTTTAAAGCTTAATTTAGAGGCGACTGTTATCGCGACGGGCGGTTCGGTAATCTATTCACCCGTGGCGATGGAGCATTTAAAGAAAATGGGGAAGGTCATTTATCTTCATCTTAGTTTTGACACTATGTTAAAACGCATAAGCAACATCACGACACGCGGTGTTGTTATTAAAAACGGAACAAGCCTTAAACAAATGTATGAGGAAAGGCTTCCTCTATACAAACAATATGCTGATGTTACCGTTAATTGCGACAACAGCACTATTGAACAAACTGTAGAACAAATAGTAAAGGAGACACAATGAAAAAGCATTTATCAATTCTACTATCAGTTTTAATGATGTTAACGGCAGTAATTCTGCCCGCATCACCTGCTCTCGCTGCTGACAGCGGAAGCAACACGGTTAAAAACCCGTATTACTTTGACGATGTGGAAATGCCTTCGGGAAGTTTGCAGGCTATTGCTGAAACAAAGGCGACATCGCGTTCTTATAACGGCCACACCTACTATACAAGAGGCGAGGACCTTTATAAGATTTTTACAAAGGGCTATATTACAAGAAGTAAGTATTCAATCTATGTGCTTACTACTTCAGTATTTTCGGACCAGAGCAGCGCATATTATCTTATTGATACAATGAACGACGCATCCGAGGATTCGCGTTCAATAAGCTCTCTCGACGGTGACTATATGCGTTGGTCATGGAAGGATTGCAACTATACATATACAAGAATGAAATACAGCGATGGTTATTACTACTATAAGCTCGATTTGAACTGGATATGTTGGGATACTTCGGAGCAGGAAAAAGAGGTTGATAAGGTAGTCAACGAACTTGTAAGAAAAATCGAAGTAATGAATTTAAGCGACTACGAAAAGGTAAAATATGTTCACGATTATATCTGTGACGGAACAACCTACTGTGATGCCGCACTGACCACAACCTCCTCGTATTTTGACTATGTGTACAGCCCGTACGGTGCACTTGTGCGCGGTAATGTTGTTTGTCAGGGATATTCAACCGCTTTTTACAGAATCTGTAAGGAGCTCGGCTTTAATGTTCGCGTTATAACCTCGGACGAGGGCTGCCACGCGTGGAACTTAATCCAGCTTAACGATTCGTTCTACTATGTTGATGTTACCTGGGATGACTCTAATATAGATAATAGTCTCGGCGACGCTTATCAGTATTTCCTCGTAAACTACGAAAACCTTATTGTAGACGACAGTAATAAGACTATCGGTTACGAGCATCTCCCCGAGGCCCCGTTCCAGACCGACTATTATTACAGAAATTACGGTAGCAAGATAGACGATTATGATTACAACCGCAAGGACTCGAGCCTTCTTTCAAACTGCGTTGTAACACTTTCAAACTATAATTATACTTATAACGGCTCTTCAAAAACTCCTCAGGTTACGGTTACAACTTCCGGCGGCGCATATATTGACGAGGGCGAGTACACCGTAAGCTATGTTAAGAATGTAAGCACCGGCGTAGCAAAGGCTAAGATACACGGTAACGATTATTCTTACAGCGGCTCTTCGTTCAGACAATTCAGAATCAGACCTGCAAAGATGAGCAACCTTAAGATAAAGGTAAGAGGTGCTGAAACGCTAACGCTTAAGTGGACTGCTGCAAAGGGTAATGTAAGCGGTTATGTAATCGAGCGTCAGGAATCCGATTACTGGAAGCCCGTTAAGACCGTAAACAGCGCAACGGCTACTTCTGCTAAGATTACCGGTCTTGCGGCTGCAAAGAAGCATAAGTTCAGAATCAGAGCCTTCACAAACGAAGCTAAGAGGAAGCTCTACGGCGCATACAGCGCGGAATTGGCTGCATCCACCAAACCGAAAAGACCTGTTGTTAAGCTCTCTACCAAGAAGAAGTCCATCACTGTAAAGTGGGGTAAGGTTTCTGCTTCGGGTTACCAGATTCAGGTATCCAAGTCAAAGAACTTCAAGAGCATCGTAAGAAGATACTCTGTAGGCAGCAGCACAACTTCTAAAAAGGTTAAAAAGCTTGCAAGAGGCAGAAAATACTATGTACGCGTAAGAGCATATAAAAAGATTTCGGGTAACACCTTCTACTCACAGTGGAGTAAGGTAAAATCCATTAAGTGTAAATAATTCTTGATATTACGCTCTTAAAGTGATATTATAGTAAAAATATATTTACAACAGCTTGGAGGTAATTGTATGAACGGATACGGCGATAAGTTTGTAAAAGAAGGACTCACCTTTGACGATGTGCTCCTGATTCCTGCGGAATCGGATGTTACGCCCGACGGCGTTGACCTTCACACAAAGCTTACAAAAAACATAACACTTAATATTCCTCTTATGACTGCGGCTATGGATACCGTTACCGAATCGCAGATGGCTATTGCTATCGCGCGTGAGGGCGGCATCGGCGTAATTCATAAGAATATGACTATCGAGGACCAGGCAACCGAGGTTGATAAGGTTAAAAGGTCCGAAAACGGCGTAATTGCAAATCCGTTTTACTTATCTCCTTCGCATACGGTAAGGGACGCAGACGCGCTTATGTCTAAGTATCACATCAGCGGCGTTCCGATTTGCGAGGACGACGGCACGCTTGTTGGTATTCTTACCAACCGCGACCTTCGCTTCCTGACCGATTTTGATATTAAAATCGTTGATGTTATGACGCCTAAGGCACAGCTCATTACCGGCGAAACCGGCACAACGCTTGAGGAAGCAAAGAAAATTCTTATGCAGTCCAAGGTTGAAAAGCTGCCGCTTATCGACAAAAACGGCAAGCTCACCGGACTTGTTACAATTAAGGATATCGAAAAAGCTGTTAAGTATCCTAACACCGCGCGTGATAATAACGACAGACTGCTTTGTGCAGCGGCGCTCGGCGTTACCGCAGATGTACTCGACAGAGCAAAGGCGCTTGCAGACGCAGGCGTTGACGCCTTTGTGCTCGACTCAGCACACGGCCACTCGAAGAACATTATCGAAAATGTGGCGAAGGTTAAAAATGCGTTCCCGCAGATTGACCTTATCGCAGGTAATGTCGCAACGGCTGACGCAACCGAGGCGCTTATTAAGGCGGGCGCAGACGCTGTTAAAATCGGTATCGGCCCCGGCTCTATCTGTACAACCCGTGTTGTTGCAGGTATCGGCGTGCCGCAGATTACGGCTATTTACGACTCCGCCGAGAGAGCGGACAAATTCGGTATCCCGATTATCGCAGACGGCGGTATCAAGTATTCGGGCGAAATCGTTAAGGCTATCGCGGCGGGCGGCAGCGTAGTTATGGTAGGCTCGCTTGTTGCAGGCTGTGAGGAGTCGCCCGGCGATATGGAAATCTGGCAGGGCAGACAGTTTAAGGTTTATCGCGGTATGGGCTCGCTCGGCGCTATGAATCACGGCTCGGCTGACAGATACTTCCAGAAGGGCTCTAAGAAATTCGTACCCGAAGGCGTTGAGGGCCGCGTGCCTTATAAGGGAGCGCTTTCGGATACAGTGTTCCAGATGATGGGCGGACTTCGCTCGGGTATGGGCTATGTTGGCTGCCATACTATCGAGGAGCTTCGCACAAACGCTAAGTTTATTAAGATTACGGGCGCAGGCCTTATCGAGAGCCATCCGCACGATGTTTATATCACTAAAGAAGCGCCTAACTATTCGGGTAGCAAATAATCACACAGGGTGATAAAATGGCTGAACAACTTACACGCCGACAGAAATTCAAGCGGTTTTTAAAGCGTAATATGACGCTGACCTGGGCAAAGCATTTTTCGTACCAGGTGTTCGCGTTTCTCGTTGCGGTTGCTATGGTAATCGGTGTAGCGGGCTACGCGTTTACAAAATCGTATGATGAGAGGAAGCTGTCTTTCGTGGAGGATTTTACAATTACGGCTCATTCGGGCGCTTTTGATACGCCCGACAACTCTATCGAGTTCGTTGAAAAAGCAATAGATTACGGCGTTGATGTGATTGAAATCGATATTCGCCAGAGACCTGACGGCACGCTCGTTATGGGTCACGATATTATCCCGACAAACACAAACGGCGTAGAGCTTGAAAGCGTATTTAAGCTTGTAAAAGATACTAAAATCAGGCTTAATCTCGATATTAAAGAGATTAAACTGCTCCCTGATTTGCACGAGATGCTCGTTAAGGAAAAAATGCTTAACCGCGTATTTCTTACGGGTATCGAGGAGTGGCGCGCCAAGGATGTTAATGAAAAATGTCCCGATGTTGAGTTTTATATAAACTATGTCCCGTCAAGGATTAAGATTTTTTCGCTTGATTATCAGCAAAAAATCCTAAAAATGCTTGAAGAAACGGGCGCAGTCGGCATAAACTGTAACCACGCAAACGCCTGCAGAACGCTTTCGGATGTTTTGCACGAAGGCGGATATAAGCTGTCCGTATGGACTGTGGACCGCAGTTATCATATGAAGCGCGCGCTTGTAAATAAACCCGATAATATCACAACTAACCACCCCGACGAGCTTGAAAATCTAATCAAAAACTGGGGTAAAGAATAACAAAAAGCACTCGATTATTCGAGTGCTTTTTCTGTTACATTTCGTGGTTTTCGCCGTATTCTTTAGAGTTTTCGACATTTTGCTCACACGGAATCGGCACGCCCATTTCGGTCTGTCTGTCAGGGTGCACAGTCGGGTTCGACTGCCACTCCGAGATGTGTTCGTCGGTTTTATTTTTGTTTTTCTTTGACTTGCTCATAATATCACCCCGATATTATTTTGCGTCAAATTAATTTATTTATTACTGCGTTTGACACGAGCATTCCCTGCGGAGTGAGCGCTATGCGCTCATTCGTTTCGCGTAGCAGACCGAGTTTTACAAGATGGTCAAACGGTTTTGTAATAATCGCCTTCGGCACGCCTTTTGTCAGCCGAAGCCCGAGCATTATGCGCTCCTCGTTTGTGCCGCCGTCTCCGTCGTCAATAATTTCAAAATTTTCGTTATAATAAAAGCGCCTGCCGTCCCAAAACGAGTGGGCGCTTTTACCTATGCCGAGGTACGGCGCAAGCTCCCAGTACTTTAAATTATGACGGCTTTCGTATCCCGGTTTCGCAAAATTACTTATCTCATACTGCTCAAAACCTAGCTGCCGCAACACCTCAACGGTCTTAAGGTACATCTCGCTTACCTCGTCGTCAGAGGGCAGAGGCAGTCGCTCCTGCATCTCAAAAAACTTAGTGCCCTCCTCGATTTTAAGCATATACGCCGATATGTGCTGCACCTTCATTTTGTCGATAAACTCAAAGCTTTCGTCAAGCGAACTCAGCGTCTGATTAGGTATTCCGAGCATTAAGTCAAGGCTGATGTTGTCAATCCCGCTGTCCTTGGCGTCGCTTACGGTGCGCGCCACCTCGCTTTTGCCGGCGCTTCTGCCGAGGGCGAAACGCTCCTTATCCACCGCGCTTTGCATACCTATGCTAACTCTGTTTATGCCGTAGCTTTTGTACGCTAAAAACGCGTCCTTAAGGTTTTCGCGCGGGTTACATTCTATCGTAATTTCGCTGTTTTTATCTATACTAAACTGCGACCTCGCGGCGCTTAAAATGTCGCCTGTAAGTTCACTCGGAATAATACTCGGCGTGCCGCCGCCGAAATATACGGTGTCGAATTCGCCCGTATATTTTTTTATCTCATTTTGCAGCAAAGCGCAATAATCCCGTGCTGCGCTTTCACAGTATTTCGTGCTGAAAAAGTCGCAGTACGGGCATTTGTTTTTACAAAAAGGTATGTGAAAATAAAGTCCTGCTTTATCCATAATCACTTTTTAGCTCGGCTCTCCGCTTTGAGTCTGAGCTCTTTATTAAGTATAGTTTTTCTAAGGCGAATGCTCTTCGGCGTTACCTCTAAAAGCTCGTCGTCCGCGAGGAATTCCATACTCTGCTCGAGCGACAGAACGCTTGGCGGAACGAGCTTTAGCGCTTCGTCGGAGCCGCTGGCTCTGGTGTTGGTAACATGCTTTTTCTTGCACACATTACAAACGATGTCCTCGTCCTTTGCGCACTCGCCGACAATCATTCCCTCGTACACATCAACGCCGGGTCCGATAAACAGCTTACCCCTGTCCTGCGTGTTCCAAAGTCCGTAGCCGGTGGTAGTACCCGTTTCGTGAGCGACTATAGAACCTCTGTTTCGCGTTTCGATATCGCCCTTGTATGGCTCGTAGCCCGAAAACAGCTGGTTCATAATTCCGTTACCGTTAGTGTCGGTTAAAAACTCGCTGCGGTAGCCGATAAGTCCGCGCGACGGGATTTTAATTTCAAGGTGAGTCATACCCGTTGAGCGCGTGTCCATATTCTCTATCTCGCCCTTGCGCGAGCAGAGCTTTTCCATAACCGCGCCCACATATTCCTCGGGCACTTCAATTATCGCGGTTTCAACGGGCTCGAGCATCTGACCCGTTTTCGCGTCTTTCTTTAGTATAACCTGCGGGCGCGATACCGCAAATTCGTAGTTCTCGCGGCGCATTGTTTCTATAAGTATCGAAAGATGCAGTTCGCCCCTGCCCGATACCTTAAAGGTGTCCATACTGTCGGTTTCTTCAACGCGCATCGACACATTGGTTTCGACCTCTTTAAATAGTCTGTCGCGCAGATTACGCGAGGTAACATACTTGCCCTCGCGGCCTGCAAAGGGCGAGTCGTTAACAATAAAATTCATACTGATAGTCGGCTCGTCAATCTTTACAAACGGCAGCGGCTCAATGTTTTCGGGGTCGCACGCGGTTTCGCCGATATTGATATCCGGCACGCCCGCAACGCACACGAGGTCGCCGAAGGACGCTTCGTTGCAGGATACTCTCTTTAATCCGTCGAACTGATAAAGCTGTGAAAACTTAATGTTTTCGGTGCTGCCGTCCTGCTTACAAAGCACATACGGCGTGTTAACTTTAATAGTGCCGCGCTCAACCCTGCCGATACCGATTCTGCCTACATAATCGTCGTATTCAAGCGACGAAAACAGTATCTGTGCCGCGCCGTCAATATCGCCCTCGGGCGACGGAATATGCTCTAAAATTGCATCGAGCAGCGGACGCATATCGCCCTCACGCGCGTCGGGGTCAAGGCTCGAATATCCGTTTCTTGCAGAGGCGTAAACCACGGGGAAATCAATCTGGTCGTCGTCCGCGCCAAGCTCGATAAACAGGTCAAGCACCTCGTCCACAACCTCCTCGGGTCGTGCGCCGTCGCGGTCAACCTTGTTTACAACAACCAGCGGAGTCTTACGAAGCGCGAGCGCCTTGCTAAGTACAAATCTCGTCTGCGGCATACAGCCCTCGAACGCGTCAACAAGCAGTAAAACGCCGTCAACCATAGTCAGAATTCGCTCAACCTCGCCGCCGAAATCCGCGTGACCCGGTGTGTCAACAATGTTGATTTTGGTGTCCTTGTAGTGTATTGCCGTGTTTTTTGAAAGAATTGTGATACCGCGCTCTCTTTCGAGGTCGTTTGAGTCCATAACCCTTTCGGATACGACCTCGTTATCGCGAAAGATGCCGCTCTGGTGCAGCATTTCGTCAACAAGCGTGGTCTTGCCATGGTCAACATGCGCGATAATTGCTATGTTTTTTATGTTCGTTCTTTCCATAAATGCCTCGGGAATTATTTTTTGGTGTTAAAGCTGTCGCGAAGCGCAACAGTCCTGTTAAAGATAATATTGTCCTCAGTGGAGTCGATGTCGGTGCAGAAATAGCCTATTCTCATAAACTGATATCTGTCGCCGGGCTTCGTATCCGCAAGCGACTTTTCTACAAACGCGCGCTTAACAATAAGCGATTCGGGGTTGAGGTTATCCTCGAACGAAGAAACGCCCTCCTCATTACTCGGGTTTTCTACATTGAAAAGCCTGTCGTAAAGCCTTACCTCAGCTTCTTTACAGTCGTCTTTGTAAATCCACTGAATTGTGCCGCGCACCTTGCGTCCGTCGGGAGCGTCGCCGCCAAAGGTTTCGGGGTCGTAGGTACAGTGAACGGTGGTAACATTACCCTCGTCGTCCGTTTCGTAGCCGGTGCAGGTTACAAAATATGCCTTATAAAGCCTTACCTCGTTTCCGACATAAAGCCTTCTGTACTTCTTAATGGGTTCAATCATAAAGTCGTCGCGCTCGATATAAAGCTCTTTACCGAACGGTACAACCCTCTTGCCGTACTCCTCGTGGTCGGGGTGGTACTCAACCTCAATCTCCTCAACCTTGTCGTCGGGGTAGTTGTCGATAACGAGCTTAATCGGGTCGATTACCGCCATAGCGCGCGGTGCGTTCTTGTTAAGGCTATCCCTTACGCAGCTTTCGAGCAGCGCAAAGTCGATAACGCTGTATGCCTTTGAAACGCCGATTTTTTCACAGAAATCGCGGATAGCCTCGGCAGGGTAGCCGCGCCTTCTCATACCGCTTATTGTAGCCATTCTCGGGTCGTTCCAGCCGTCAACGATACCGTCCTTAACGAGCTGCAGGCACTTCCTCTTTGAAGTGAGCGTGTAGTTTAAATTCATTCTCGCAAACTCAATCTGGCGCGGTTTTTCGCCGTCAATAAGCTCGTCAACAAACCAGTTGTAAAGCGGTCTGTGATTCTCAAATTCGAGCGAGCACAGCGAGTGCGTAACCTTTTCGCAAGCGTCAGACAGCGGGTGAGCAAAGTCGTACATCGGATATACGCACCACTTGTCACCCGTGCGGTGGTGATGCGCGTACATAATGCGGTAGATAATCGGGTCGCGCATATTAAGATTTGGCGACGCCATATCAATCTTTGCGCGAAGCACCTTTGAGCCCGCCTCGAATTCGCCGTTTGTCATACGGGCAAAGAGGTCGAGGTTTTCCTCAACGCTTCTGTCCCTGTACGGTGAATTCTTACCCGGCTCGGTCAGCGTGCCCCTGTACTCCCTCATCTCCTCGGGAGTCAGCTCGCACACGTACGCCTTGCCTTTTTTTATAAGCTTAATAGCGCAGTCGTAAAGAAAATCAAAGTAGTCCGACGCGTAGTAAACATTGTCGTAATCAAAGCCGAGCCACTTGATATCCTCCTCGATAGCCTCTACATACTCGGTATCCTCTTTAGTAGGATTTGTGTCGTCGAGACGGAGGTTACAAATTCCGTTATACTTGTTCTTAACGCCGAAGTTAATGCATATCGCCTTTGCGTGACCGATATGCAGATAGCCGTTAGGCTCGGGAGGGAAACGGGTCTGAACGCGCGAATACACGCCGTTTTCTAAATCCTCGTCGATAAAATCGTGTATGAAATTCGAAGAAATGACCTCTTCGTTTTTAATCTCGTCTAATGCCATTACACTTCCTCCTTGTAGTGGTTAAGCGCTGCTGCAAGCCTTGCCTTTACGCGCTCCTCGCCGAGCAGCATAGTGATTGCACAAAGGTCGGGCGTGTTTGTCCTTCCCGTAAGCGCAACGCGTATAATTGTGGAAACATCGCCCACATGACCTTCAAATGCGTCGGGGTTTTGTTTAAACTCCTTAACATTAGGAGTACAGCCGACGCAGGGGCAAAGCTCCTTCATCCTGTTAAACCAGGTGTCCTTGTCGTCGTTCAGATTAACGCAGTCGATGTATTTTTCGAGTACCTTTACCGCAAGGGCGGGCGTTGCGTTGCCCGCAAGTTCATAGCAGGGGATGAACGTTTCGTCGAACATATAGCTTATATAATCGGGAATATCGCTCCATTTTGCAATATCCTTACGCGGCTTTTTGTTCTCGCGGTCGATATTCAGTATCGCCGTAGCGCGTTCGGTGTCCTGCTCGTAAAGCGAAGCAAGCTCGGCGCTGTATTCTTTTGCCCATTCGTACGAGAGGTCGAATACCTTTTTCGCGCTCATTTTGCAAATTACATTTTTGCTTACATCGGTGAGCTTCACCATATCGAACAGCGCGCCCGACACGCTCATTTTCTTAAGATTAAACGGGAACTTTTCTATGTCCTCGTTAGGATTTGCCCTGCGCCAGTCCTCGAAATTAGAGTTAGCCAGGGTGAGCATATACTCGTTTACGCTCTCGCTCGGAAAGCCCTGCTCGGCGTAGTATGTTACCGCCGCTTCGGGGTCCTTGCGCTTTGAGAGCTTGCGCTTGCCGCCGTTTTCCTCTTTCATAATAGGTGCAACATGCGCGTACTTCGGCGGCTTAAAGCCGAGAACGCGGAAAAGCTGCAGGTGTATCGGCGCAGAGGATATCCACTCGTCGCCGCGTACAACGTGCGTCGTGCGCATCAGGTGGTCGTCTATCGCGTGCGCGAAGTGATAGGTCGGAATACCGTCGGATTTAAGTATAACCACATCCTGCACGTTTTCGGGCATCTCGATTTTGCCCTTAATCATATCGTCAAAATAGCACTTTTTCTCGATGTCGCCGGGGGATTTGAGCCTTAGTGTCCACGCCTCGCCGCGGTCAATACGCTCGCATATTTCGTCAAAATTCAAGTCACGGTGTTTAGCCCATTTGCCCCAGATGCCTTTGATGCTCTCGTTTTCCTGCTGCGCGCGGATGTCCTCGAGCTCCTCGGGTGTCATAAAGCAGGGATATGCAAGACCCTGTTCAACGAGCGCCTTTGCATAGGTCTGGTAAATCTCTTTGCGCGCGCTCTGGTAATACGGCGCATAGTCGCCGACCTCTTTGTCCTCTGCCACAACGCCCTCGTCCGGCACGATGCCGTAAACCGAAAGTCCTTTAAGCATAACCTCGATAGCGCCTTCTACCTTGCGCTTTTGGTCGGTGTCCTCTACGCGAACATAAAACACGCCGCCCGTACTCTTTGCCGTTTTGTACGACACAAGACAGGTGAAGAGGTTACCAAAATGCAGAAAGCCCGTCGGACTCGGCGCAAAACGCGTAACGCGCGCACCCTCCTTCAGGTCCCTTTTAGGATATTTTTCCTCCCAGAAATCGGGGGTTTTGTCGATATCGGGAAATAGTTTTTGTGCAAGTGCTTTGTTATCCACAGTTTTTCTCCTAAAAATTAAGTTATAATATTATTACACAAAACCAAAGTATAATCAAGTTATTTTTATATTAGCTTACCATTTGAGGTCGTGAAGCTGCCCTTTTTGCGACAGGGCGGGGTAGTTCCACTGCCGCAGCACCTCGTATGCGCCTATCGCTACGGAGTTCGACAAATTGAGCGAGCGGATTATGCCGCGCATAGGCATTCTTACGCAGTAGTCGGGGTTGTTTTTTAACAGCTCCTCGGGCAAGCCCTTAGTCTCTTTTCCGAATACCAGATAGCAGCCGTTCGGGTAGCTTACATCGCTGTGCGCCTGCCGGGCTTTAGTCGTAAAATAGTAAAATGTGCCGCCTGCGTTTTTGTTAAAAAACTCTGTTGTAGAGTCGTAGTAGGTGATGTCGAGCTTGTCCCAGTAGTCGAGCCCCGCTCGCTTAACCTGCTTGTCAGTGATGTGAAAACCCATAGGTCCTACAAGGTGAAGCCTTGCGCCCGTCGCGGCGCAGGTGCGCGCTATGTTGCCCGTATTTTGCGGTATCTCGGGCTCTATTAAAACTATGTTAAGCGAGTATGCCATCAATATATACCTCTTGTAAGTTCAAATCCTCGTCAAGCGCGATTAAATCGGCGCATTTGCCCACTGCAATCGAGCCGATATATGCATCCTCTCCGACAGCTTTTGCGGGGTTAATCGTGCAGGATTTAAGTGCCGTTTTAAAGTCGATTCCATAGGATAAAAGGTTTTTAAATTCCTCGAAAATATTTGTAATCGAAGCGGCGATTGTGCCGTCTTTAAGCACGGCGGTCTTGCCGCCCCGGTTTACATAAACAGTCTGTCCGCCGAGCTCGAATTCGCCCTCGCCGAGTCCGGCAGCGCGCATCGAGTCGCTGACTGCAACGCCTCTGTTTTCGCCGAGAATTTTAAAGGTGTTCCTTAAAACAGCAGGGCAGATGTGCGCCCCGTCGCAGATAAGTTCGCAGGTGATGTCGCTGTCAAGCGCAGTGCCTGCAACACCCGCCTCGCGGTGAGTCATAGGCGTCATAGCGTTATAAAGGTGTGTTGCGTGGCTGATGCCGCCGTTTATTGCCGCTTTGCACTCGTCGGCGTTTGCCGCCGTATGACCGATTGATACGGTGAGCCTGTCCTTAAAATGACTAATAAATTTCGCGCTGTCGGACGCTTCGGGAGCTATTGTAATCAGCTTGATTTTATCATAAATTCCAAACAGCTCTTCAATTTCGTCGATGTCGCACGCCCTTACATAATCACCGTTTTGCGCGCCCTTTTTGGACATAGCGATATACGGACCCTCAAGGTTAATGCCGATTAGCTTTGACTTGGTAACCTTTGCGCCCTTTGCAGCGGTAAGTATGCTTTTAAGCCTGTCGTTCGGCAGCGTCATAGTAGTACCGACAAACGAAGTAACGCCGCATTTTGAAAGCGCTCTGCTCATCGTTTCAAACGCTTCCTCCTTGCCGTCGGACGCGTCAGCGCCGCCCGCTCCGTGAATATGGATATCAACAAATCCCGGCAAAATAATTTTGCCGCTCATATCTTTACCGTCCTCGGTAAAAAAGCCTATTTCGCTTATCCTGCCGTTTTCGATTTTTATGTCGCCGAACTCTTTTTCAAAATTTTCGTTAAAAAAGGTACAGTTTTTCAGTATCATCAGCCCTGCTCCTTAACTATTTTAAACGCCAATTCCTCAAGCTGCTCAAAATGCTCAAACGAGCATATCTCTTTTCTCAGCGCCGCGCCGCCGCGCATACCCTTAGTGTAGTATCCCGCGTGGTGACGCGCCTCGCGCATAGCGGTGTATTCGCCTTTGTAGTCAATAATTTTTTGGATATGCTTTAGCATAACCGTCATTTTTTCGGTAACGCCGGGGTCGGGGAGTACCCTGCATTCGTTAAGATACGCGTTGATTTTAGCGAAAACCCAGGGGTTGCCGAGCGCGCCCCTGCCTATCATAATTGCGTCGCAATTCGTCTTTTCGAGCATAATCGCTGCACTCTGCTCGTCGGTAATGTCGCCGTTTCCTATAACGGGTATGCCCACAGCGTCTTTAACGCTCTTTATAATGCCGTAATCGACCTCGCCCGAGTACATCTGCACCCTTGTTCTGCCGTGTACAGCGGTAGCAGAAGCCCCCGCCTTTTCGCAAAGCTCGGCAATCTCAACCGCATTAACGCTCTCGTCGTCCCAGCCCTTGCGGATTTTAACCGTTACGGGTATTTCGACCGCGTCGCACACCGCTTTAACAACCTCGTAGGCTACCTCGGGGCGCTTCATAAGGCTTGCACCGCCGCCGTTCATAGCGACCTTTGGCGCGGGACAGCCCATATTTATATCGATTATTTCGGGCTTGTATTCAAGGCATTTTACCGCCGCCGCAGCCATAATTTCGGGCTCGTCGCCGAAAATCTGCGCGCCCGTCGGGTGTTCCGAGCCGATGGTGAGCAGCTCGCCGCTTTTTCTGTCGCCCATCGTAAGCCCCTTGGACGACACCATTTCGGTTACGGTGTATGCCGCGCCGTAATTTACGCAAAGCTCGCGAAACGCTCTGTCCGCGATACCTGCCATAGGCGCCAAAAAGGATATATTTTCAAATTTTATGTCTTTAATCTGCATAATTATACCTCGGCAAATAATATAACATAATATATAAATTAAATCAATAGACTTTTACCTTTAGTAAATATACACAAAAAAACGCGGTGAATTTTCTATACCGTATGCTGTTGCAAAGGCTTTGCTTTTAGTGTAAAATTAAATCATAAGGAGTGGTTAATTTGAAATCCGTTTATACAGTTACATCTAAAAGAGATGACCGGGTGTTTATACATATCATGCGCGGTCATTTTGTTTCTGCAAACAACCATATTAATTATTATGTCGGCACCTCGGATATTAAGCATAATCACGGCGTGTCCGTTGACGCAGCTATGCTGCTTTCGGAGTATTACAATACATACGGAATAGAGATTAATACCGTTTTATGCCTTTACGAAACGCAGGCGCTCGGCGCATATCTTGCACACGAGCTGTCCCGCCCGAGTATGATGAGCCCCAACCCTTCCAGAGAGATTTATATTATCGGCAGCGAATACGACGCTGCGGGCAATCTGATTTTCAGGGATAATCTTGTAAGGATGATTAAGGACCAGAATGTGCTCGTGCTTATATCCTGTATAACCTCGGGCCGTACTGTTGAGCGCGCTATGGAGAGTGTGCAGTATTACGGCGGTCGCGTTGTGGGCGTGTCGAGCATTTTCAGCGCGGTTGACAGCATTCAGAACATTCCGGTTAACACTATTTTTAACAAAGAGGATGTTCCGGGTTACGAGGCGTACTCGGCGACAGATTGTCCGCTATGCCAGGCGGGCGAGGCGATTGACGCTATCGCAAACGGCTACGGCTATTCTATGATGGGTTAAAAGCTCTTTTCTATATAAAAAGCGTGTGTTCTCGTTAGGAGAAGCACGCTTTTTAATTTGTATATGTGAACGCAGCGGATGTAATAGCCCGAATTATACCCGCATATATCATAACTGTAACTAATATTTAACTTTACAAATCGCGTAATTTGGAATATAATTGACTTGCAAATATTATTTTAAAAGGAGAATAATTATGCAACTTTATATGAAACAAAAGGTCTTCTCCTGGAAGGACAAATTCAGCATTATGAACTCATTTGGCGAGGACAAATACTATGTCGAGGGAAAAGTGATTTCCATTGGCAAAAAGCTTCGCATTTACGACACCGCAGGCACCGAGCTTGCTTTTGTAAATCAGAAGGTCGTATCGCTTATGCCCAAATTCAGCGTTGAGATGAACGGTGAGGAAGTAGCGGTAATCAAAAAGAAATTCACCCTTCTTAAGCCAAAGTACCTTATCGAAGGACCGGGCTGGGAGGTTCAGGGCGACTTCTTCGGTCACGACTACACAATCACCGACGGCGGCAAACCTGTTGTTGCAATCCACAAAAAGTGGATGTCCTGGGGCGACGCGTTTGAGCTTGACATCACTGACGAGAGCCACGAAGTTCTCGCAATGGCAGTAGTTCTTGCAATTGACGCAGTTATGGACAATCAGCAGAACCACGCAGTTACAATCGGCGACTGACGGTAATTAAAAGGAGAAATTGCTATGAATAAAAAAGCTAAAGGCATTATTGCGGTGCTGGTTGCAGCGGTTATTGTGCTTGCGGGACTGTGCGTATATGTTACTGTTGACTCCGGCAAAAAGCTCGAAAAAGCCGAGGCAAAGTACGATCAGGTAATCAAGGATTATAAGTTGTATAAAAACATTATTTCACAGGATGAGGTAGAGAAAACTCTGTTCGGTCAGCCGATTTCAAAAGAGAGAAACGGCGAGTACAGAATAGGTATCAAAACCGCGACAGACGGCGATTTTCACGCTGAGCTTACAGTTTATCAGGCTAAGGACGGCAAGTATAATAAGCTGTTCAGCTGCGAGGCTCTTGTAGGCGAAAACGGCCCCGGCAAGCAGTCCGAGGGCGATACTAAGACACCGCTCGGCACCTGGGAAATCGGTCAGGCATACGGTATTAAGGACGACCCGGGAAGCAAGGTGCCGTTTACTAAGGTTACGGACGATATGTACTGGTGCGCAACCGGCTCTAACGGCAAGAAGTACAACACACTTCTTTATAAGAGCGACGACCCGGATAACGATTATTCCGAGGATGAGCACCTTATGGATTATCCTATAAGATATGCATACTTCCTCGATATGGGTTACAACAAGGCGGGCGCACCTTACGCGGGTAACGCAATCTTTCTTCACTGCTGGAAGGAGCCTGATTATCCGACCGGCGGCTGCGTAGCTGTATCGGAAGAAAATATGGTTAAAATCCTTAAAACAATTACACCCGGAACAATAGTTACTATTTACTAAACTGCAGCAGAGGTTAAATAAATGAAATCTGATATTGTTCATATTACAAGCGGCGGCAGCGGAATAGACGAGGCGTTTATCCACTGCGAAAAGGTTGCTGTTTATAATGAATTAGACCAAAAATCTGCAATTCACCTCCGTCTTTTAACGGAGGAGATGACCGGTATGTTCGTTGCTATTACGGGCGAGCAGGAAGCGGACTTCTGGATTGAGTCCGAGGACGGTAAATACGAGCTTCACCTTCTTGCAAATACTTCGATGGACTACGAAACGAGGTCAAGGCTTATAGCTGCCACCACAAGCGGCAAAAACGATGTAAAGGGCTTCAGAGCTAAGCTAAGGTCGGTTTTTGAAGCGGCTATTACCTCGATGAATGACGGCTATAACGAGGCGGTAAGTCTCGGACTCGTTGAATATAACGGCGTTAACAGCTTCAGCGAATGGACGCTTTCGCAGTATAAGCAGCAGGCGCAGGAAGAAGCATGGGATGAGCTCGAGCAGTCTGTTGTTGCAAAGCTCGCCGACGAAGTGCGCGTTTCTATTAAAGGCTATGATGTCGAAATGATAATTGATAAAAAGATGTAGGAGGATTCATCAATGACAATTAATAAGGCAAAAAAGTCAGACAGTTTTATTATTGAGGTTGAGGGCAGACTCGAAACCACTACTGCACCCGAGCTTGAGGCGGTTATAAAAAGTGAGCTCGACGGAGTTACAATTCTTATAATGGATTTTTCAAAGCTCGACTACATTTCCTCCGCAGGCTTAAGAGTGCTTCTCGCCGCGCAAAAGATTATGAACGCGCAGGGTGAAATGAAGATTGTCGGCTCGAACGATATTGTGCTTGAGATTTTCGAAATCACCGGCTTTGCTGACATACTTACATTAGAATAATAAAATCTACAAAAAAGAGGACCGCAAGCTTCTGTTTCGGTTCTCTTTTTCTTATTTTTACTGATAATCACCGTTTTAAAAGACGATAGTCGCGTTATTGATGTAACTAAACTCTTGATATATTATAAATATTTTGTTATAATATATATAATTTTGGTCTAAAAGGGGAGAAAGCGAAATTGAAAACGGATTTTAGCAATACACTTCGCTTTTTGCCGCTTGAGCTTGAGCAGATACAGCAGGTCGAGGATATTCGTAAATCCTCGGGCAACACGCTGTATGTATATTCTTTTCCTTCGCTGTTTGCGTGGCAGGCTGACGAGGAATATAGTATTTGTATTATTGACGACGCGTTTATCGTCAAAAACGGCGCCGAAGGCGACAACGCATATCTTTTCCCCTGCGGTACAGACAGGGGTAAAAGGGAGTTAATCGACGCTTTGCTTGAGAGCGAAGCCCCCGTGTTTTACGCTATGCGCGACGAGGATAAAAGCTTTCTTGAAAAAGAGTATCCGCAGCGCTTTAGCTTTGACGAGTGTCGCGACGAGTTTCCGTATCTTTACGACAGAGAGGCGCAGCTCGCCCTTTCGGGTAAGGATTATAAGAGCTTAAGACACCAGATAAATCTCGGCAAGGCCGTGGCTGATGTCTGGCAGGAGGAGACGCTCACGGACGAGAACGCCCATAGAGCAATAGCCTTAAATGAGCGCTGGCTCAGCGAACGAAGCTATATCAATGCCGCCGATACGCGCGCTGCCGAAACGGCGCTTAATAACTTCTCCGCGCTTTCGATGTGGGGTATGCTTTTTAAGGCGGACGGCAAGGATATTGCTTATGTTGCGGGTGCGTTTGTAACGCCCGAGATATTTGATGTAAGCTTTTGCAAGGTGCTCGATAACCGTTGCGACTGCTATATTAAATGGGCGCTCTACCGCGCGTTGCCAAAAGAGGTTAAAATAGTAGATTCAGAAGAAGATTTGGGGCTTGAAGGTCTGAGAAAGCATAAGCTTTTGCGTCGCCCGAAGGAGCTTACCCGAATCTGGAAAGGTATATATATATGAGCGAAAATGAATCGTCGATATTTATGAGTAAGGCGTTTACCGACAGAATGTTCCGTCGGTTGTTTTGGCCTTCTCTCATTTCGGCGACAGGGCTTGCGTTCGGCGATATTGCCGACGCACTGTTTGTGGGTATAAGACTCGGCAAGGTAGGTCTTGCTACGATGTCGCTTGTTGCCCCTATTTATATGATATATAATGTTCTCGATGTCGGTATTGCGCTTGGTGCTTCGGTTAAGTACACTCAGGCGCTCGGCAAGGGTAACGCAAAAAAAGGCGTTGAGATATTCTCTCAAATGCTTGTAACCGCAATCGTTGTCAGCATTTTAGTAGCGGCGGTCGGCTTGCTTACTATGCCGTATATACTTCGCCTGCTCGGCGCGGGACCCGAGGGCGGGGAGCTTTGGAATTATACCAAAGAGTATTTACAGATAATGTTTTTGGGCGCACCGCTGACATTTTTGTACTTCCTTTTGTACTACTGCGTGCGCTGTGACGACGCCGAAAAGCTTGCAAGCGCGGGCTTTGCAATCGGTTACCTTACCGACATTGTTGCAAGTGCGGTGTTCATTATGGGCTTTAAGCTCGATGTACGCGGCGCGATTTACGCAACGGTTCTCGGTAAAGCAGTGGGCGTTTTGATATTTATGTTCCACTTTACGCGTAAATGGGCGATACTCAGGTTTAAATTCGTTAAACCCGATTTTAAGCTGATTTTTTCGGCGCTCAGAACGGGAATGTCCTCGTCGGTAGGATATGTCGGTCAGTTTATAGCGCTTCTTGTGGTTAACAATATTCTGCTTCGTCTCGGCGGCGAGAGCGCGCTCGCGGAGCTAAATGTAGTTCAGGATGTTTCCTATGTCGCGCTCGCAATTTACACGGCGCTCGGCGACACTGTTCAGCCGCTTTGCGGTACATTCTACGCCGAGCATAACAGAGACGCAGTTAAGCGCGTTATGACTATCGGAATAAGCCTCGGCATTGTTTTAGGAGCGATAATTTCGTTCTTGTTCGCTCTGTTTGCAGGACCGATTTGCGAGCTGTTCGGACTTAGGGGCGAGGCTGTATCCCAGGGAACATTCGCGGTGCGTATGTTCTGTCTGTCGGTTATCCCCGCAGGCTTCAGCATTATCTGGAGCTCGTGCTTCCAGGCAATCAAGAGAGAAAGAATTGTATTCCTTATAAACCAGCTTAGAACCTTTGCGTGCTTCCTGGCGTTTGCGCTTATACTGTCGCAATTTGAACTTAGAAAGTTCTGGTTTGTATTCCTCGGTGCAGAGGTGTTAACGCTTATGATTTGGGCGCCTGTTGCGCTTAAAAACCGCGCTCCTGTGTCTAACAAGGTGTTTACTTACCTGCTTGATACAAATTCAGCTAACATCTCTGAGCTTCTGAGCGAGGCTGAGGCGTTTTGCGAGAGCAACGACGCCGACCCCAAGCAGATGTACCTTGTTACTATGTGCATAGAAGAGGTTTGCCAGGCGATTATCGAAAACGCATTTAAGAAAACGGGCGAAGAGTATATTCAGCTCACCCTGTGTTTTGAAAATAACGGCAGCATTGTGCTGCATATCCGCGACAACGCGAACACCTTTAATCCGTTTGCTATGAAAACCGGACAGAATTACGATAACGCGGAGCATCTCGCTTCACTCGGTATCCAGATGGTTAAAAGTAAATCAAAGCAGTTCTTTTACCGCAGCTACGCGGGCTTTAACACCCTTACGGTGGAGGTGGAGTAAGTATGTTAAACAACAATATCCGCCTTGCCGAAAAAGGGGATATACCTGCGCTTTGCGAGCTGTGGAAAACCTGTTTTAACGATACAGAGGATTATATAGAATATTTCTATCGCGAAAATTTTGAGCGTATGTCGGTTGTCGTTTATACGATTGATGGTAAACCCGTAAGTGTTGTTCATCTTATGGAAGCGACCTTTGCCGACAAAAACGCTACGCAAAAAGCCGAGTTTATTTACGCTACGGGAACTCTGCCCGAGTACCGAAAGCGCGGCTGTATGGGCGCTTTGCTTGAAGCTGTAAAAGAAAAAGCTGAGCAAAACGGCACGGCGGTGTTTTTAAAGCCGTCTACGCCCGAGCTTGCAAGGTATTATAATAAATTCGGATTTGAGTCAGGCGGGCACTTCAGGCTCGTTACCGTAACGCCTGAGGGCGCTGAGCCGATAGATGCATCTCCTCTTTCTTCTGAGGAGTACAATAAAATGCGTGACGAAGCGTTTGCCGAAAAGCCTTTTGCAAAATGGCAGGACGACCATATGCTATGGTGCTGCCTTGAAAACGATTATTTTGGCGGAAAAACGCTTGCAATAAAGCTTGACGGCGAGACATACTTTTTAATGGCTGCGCCCGAGGGCGACGCGCTCGTTATTACCGAAACTAATCTGTCGCTCGGACAGGTTAAAAAACTCAGCGGCTCGCTTTGCCGAATGTTCGGCACCGAAAAGCTGAGGGCGTATATGGCGGATTATTCCTGTAACGAAGGGGATAAAATCCTTTCAGCAGTTGTGTATAATACGCCTCTGCGCGATATATATGTAAACCAAATTCTTATTTAAAGGAATGATTATTATGGCAAAAAACGAAAGCAAAAGAAAAAATCGTATAATGTCGCTCGGCTTTAAAACCGTACTGATTATTCTTATCACCGCTACGGTTTTGGCTGCCATCTGTGTTACTATCAGCTATAACGCTTACAGCAGCACTATGGATGACCATTATAAGAGACTCTCGTCTAATCTGGCAAAAACTGCTGCGTCGCAGCTCAGCCCCGACGATTTGATGCGTTATTACACCGAGGTTAAGAAAATCGGTGATTATGACGACGACAAGTACTGGGGCGATGAGGAGTACCGTGCCGAATATGACAAAAAGGCAGAGGCAATTAAGGACGCAAAGTACCGGAAAATGCTCGACACCCTTTTTGACATTAAGGACAGTAACGACATCCTTTATCTCTATGTTCAAAAGCTCGACGGCGACAAATGTACATATCTTTTTGATGCCGACCGTGCAGACGACAGATGTCAGCTCGGTACCACTCACGAGGTTTCAGGCCCTACTAAAGAAACTAAAAACCCCGAAAACGGTATCCCCGCATTTATCACAAACGACGCTTACGGCTGGCTTTGTACGTCAATGGAGCCTGTAAAGGATAAGGATGGCAACCCCGTTGCGCTTGTCGGCGTAGATATTTCTATGGACGAGATTATGCAGGACCGCGCTGATTATCTTCGTTATGTCATTCTTACGATGGCTGCTGCAGTTTTGCTTATCAGCGTGCTTATTTTAATAGGCATCCACTACGGCCTTATCAAGCCTATCAACCTGCTTTCAAGGGCTGCGCGTTCTTTTGTTGAAGACCGCAGCGGTGCTAAAAAGGATATCTCATCAATCGCTAAGCTAAGCATACGCACCGGCGACGAGGTAGAAACCCTTGGCGACTCCATTAAACAGATGGAGCTTGACATTAACAGCTACATCACCCACCTTACCGAGGTTACCGCAGAGAAAGAAAGAATCGGCGCCGAGCTTGATGTTGCAACGCACATCCAGTCCTCGATGCTGCCGAGTATTTTCCCCGCATTCCCTGAAAGAAACGAGTTTGACGTATATGCAACCATGGACCCGGCAAAAGAGGTCGGCGGCGACTTTTACGACTTCTTTATGGTTGACCAAAGGCATCTTGCAATGGTAATGGCGGACGTATCGGGCAAGGGTGTTCCCGCAGCGCTGTTTATGGTTATCGGTAAAACGCTTATTAAAGACCATACCCTACCGGATGTTGACCTTGGTACTGTGTTTGAAGAGGTTAACAATATCCTTTGCGAGTCTAATAGCGAGGGACTGTTTATTACCGCGTTTGAGGGCGTTTTAGACCTTGTTACAGGTGAGTTCCGCTTCGTTAACGCCGGTCACGAGCCTCCGTTTATCGCAAAGAGCGGTGAGAATTTTGAGGTTCATAAGATTAAATCCGGATTCGTACTTGCGGGTATGGAGGGTATGAAGTACAAGAGCGGCTCAATTACCGTTGCTCCCGGCGATAAAATATTCCAGTACACCGACGGTGTAACCGAAGCTACCAACGCTCAAAACGAGCTTTACGGTATGGAGCGTCTTGAAAATGCGCTTAACACCGTGGTTGACAAAAAGCCTTACGACATTCTGCCCGCAATTAAGGCGGATATTGATTCGTTTGTAGGCGGCGCACCACAGTTTGACGACATCACTATGCTTTGCCTGTCATTTAAAAAGTATATGCAGGAGGAGAGTGACGAAAATTGAGGATAATCAAACTCCCTGCACAATTAGACAGCATAGGAAAAGCAACTAACATTATGAACGAGATGCTCGAAGAAGCGGATTGCTCACCTCAGGTACAGATGCAGCTCGAAATCGTACTCGACGAGCTTATGAGTAATGTCGCAAGATACGCGTATCCGTCCAAAGACGGCGATATAACCGTTTCCATTGATGTTGTTGAAAATCCTAAACGAGTGGTGATTATCCTCGCAGACAGCGGCATACCGTATAATCCGCTTGAGCGTGAGGACCCCGATATAACGCTCTCTGCAGAAGAGCGCAAAATCGGCGGACTCGGTATATATATAGTTAAAAAATATATGGACGAGATTACCTATACTTATCAGGATAATCAAAACATTTTAACGCTTGTTAAAAGACTTGACACTTTAAAACCTCTCAATTAAACACGGCAAAGTAAAAAGCACCTTGCATTAGCAAGGTGCTTTTTTATGTCTTTTATTCGTATGTGTGATAGTACAGCGCCTTTTCGGTAATGAGCTGATTCATTTCGTTTGGTACGCTGTGATAGCCTACTGCGTATCTCTTGTTTGCAGGGTCCCAGAGGAAATAAGACGCAACCGCCTTTTCAATCTGCTGCGCAATATCGTCGGGAGCATAAAATACTGTCGGCTCCTCGCCCTTTGCGTGCTCAACCTCGACTGCTACATACGGCTCTTCCATAGTAACAAGGTGCTTGATTACGCCCTCGTTCATAAGCTCAACCGCAGCGAGTCCGAGAGTTCTGTGGTCTTTGTGGTGAGCTTCGGGCGCGTTCGGATAAATTGTGCATACCGTGCATTCGGGGTCGATACGCTCAATAAAGTCCTTCATAATCTCTTTAGTTCTATCAAGGGTTACCTGACCGTCAACGATTCTCTCCTCGGGGAAGTGAACATTCTCGCGCTTAACGCCGAGCGCCTCACAGCTGCCGAAAAGCTCCTGGTCTCTTGTAGCGGTAAAATCCTCTTTAGTCAGGTCAAAAACGTGCTGCTCGTGGCACTGGTCGCAGAATTCGCGGTTGCCAAGACGCAGCCTTACATTTGAGCTTGCGCCGTCTGTTACGATAATAACGTGAACGTCATATCCGTTTTTTACCGAAGCGGCAATATCAATACCCATTGTTAAAAGTTCATCGTCCTGATGAGGTGCAAAATAAAGTACGGTGTTGCTTGGTTTTGTCAACATAGCTGTCGCCCTCTCTTCATATATTTTCAATTGTATTATAACATTAATAATCAATATTGCAACAAAAATATATAAAAAGTTACACGACTTGCACGCTTATAATAAATAAACGGCGGAGGATAGCTAAATTTTCAATAATGAGTTGATTTATTCGACAAATGTGTTATAATTTAATAGATAAAGCAGACACATAAGGGTGTACAGTTATTATGTTTAAAGAATACTTATTGCAAAACTGGTCGCTGGTGTTGATTGTATCGGCGCTTGCAATAGCGCTTCGTATAACGGTCTTTCTGGACAGAAAAACCGTAAAGCGAATGTATGCTTTAATTGCCGGCGTTTTTTTGCTATCGATTATTGTTTTTGCAGAATTTAATATTCCCGTTGTTGCAGCGAATCGGGTTTTGCGCGGCGTTCTAATGGCTACCCGCTACAGCGCCACGCCCGTTATTGTCGCGCAGCTAATCTATACGCTTATAAAAAAGCAGGACTGGTATGTATTTATCCCTGCGCTTGTTCTGGCAGTTATTGACTTTTCCTCGATATTTACGGGCATTGTCTTTAAAATAGGGGAGGACGGCAGCTTTTCGCGCGGCATCCTCGGCTATCTGCCGTTTATCGTTGTGGGATTATATTGCCTTGCGCTGATTGTTCTTTTGATAAAGAGATGTAATAAAAAAATGATGGAGCTAATCCCCATCGGCTTTCTTAGCTTCGCGCTGCTGTCGCAGCTAATCTTTCCGTTTGTTTACGGCAGCGATTTTTCAAAGGTCTTTTGTACAACAATGGCGGTTGCGCTTTTCATTTACTATGTTTTTGAAATCCTGCAGCATACAAAGATTGACTCGCTTACGGGCTTACTAAACCGCCACGCCTATAAAGCGGATGCAAGGGAAAATCCCGAGGATATTACTTCGCTTATTTCAATAGATATGAACGGGCTTAAGGTGATTAACGACACTCAGGGCCACGCCGGCGGCGACGAAGCGCTGGTAACTCTCGCGCTTTGCCTTAACCGCGCGCTGAAAAGCAGACAGTACGCTTACCGTATCGGCGGTGACGAGTTTGTTATTATCTGTCGCAAAACATCAGAAGAGGATGTTATGGCGCTGATTAAGCGCATAGAGCGAAACGCGGGCGAAACGCCGTACCATTACTCAATCGGCTACAGTTTTCGTAAAGATGCAAACGAAACGATTGACGATATGCTAAAAGAATCGGATATGATGATGTACGCCGAAAAAGAGCGCTACTACGAAGCCCTAAAAACAGAATAATGATAAAAGACGGATTACAGTCCGTCTTTTTTTGTCAAAATTATAAATATACTTTTTTGATGTTTGGCTTTCTTAAAAAAAGGGGAGTTATTATACAATTATTTATACTATGATTTTAAATCAGCTAAAATAATTGAATAATTCAGGTGTCTATATTATCATTATTTATAATAATTAAACTGGTTTTTGTTAATCTTGTTTCAGGTTTTTAATTATATTGTCGTCCTTAGTTTTGTCTGCCGGATAGAGCAGCGATGCAAGCATAATTACGAATACGGCAAGGATTGCGCGGCGAATTCGGAGCTCGTTTCAAATCCTGTCTTTAAAGAAAATAACAGACAGTATCAGCGATACTGTCTGTTATATTGGTCGAGGTGACAGGATTTGAACCTGCGACTTCCACGTCCCGAACGTGGCGCTCTACCAAGCTGAGCCACACCTCGATTTATTGCTTTACTATTATTGCACAAATCGCCTTTGAGGTCAAGTAAAAATTTAGAATTTATCAATTTATTTTATCTTGACTTATTAATATAATTATTTTAAACTAATGTTGAGGTAATTATTATGAGCATTAAAAACAAAAGAACAGTTATTATTATATTGCTGATTATTGCTATCGGCGCGGCGTGCGCGGTGTGGGGCGCAAGCCTTATTTCTAAGCAAAACAGCCAAAATCCGCAGCCTACCGAAAGCACTACCCAAAGCGAAGAAATATCTTATGATGACCTTGACGCGCTGCTGTCTAATCAGCCGATGTGCGTAAACGGCGTGCAGTATTTTTACAAGGGCGGCGAAAAGAAGCTCGACTACGACGCTATGGGCGCAACGGTGCTTAATAATTCGGATGTGAAAATCAAGAGCTTTGTTATTGCTTTTTGCGCGTTTGATGTGGACGGCAAGCCGATTAAGATTAAGCAGCCTACCGACAAAAACGACGGTGCGTACATCCGCACGGTAAGCTACGATATGATTAAGATGAACAAAAACAGTCTGCTCGAGCCGCAGCAGACCTTTGACAACATCATATTCTATGTCAACGACGAGCCACAGATTGTTACGATAAAAGCCTGCATCAAGGGCTACGAAAGCTCGGACAAGGTAACCTGGACCAACCCGTATTACGAAACCTTTAAGCAGCTCTACGCAGGGCAGACGCTCAAAACCGAAACAGAGTCACAAAGCAGCGTATCGCAAAGCGCGCCTGCAACGTAAACCCAAAACAGATTGAACACGCGTTCAGTCTGTTTTTTCTTGACTGAACAACAATAAAATGCTACAATGTAAGTGCCAAACAAAATTTCATAGGAATAATTCCGCTATTATGAGCGCATTTTTATTATGTAAAAATGCGAGCTCATATTTTGCGTTCATTAGTGGACTGTGAAATTTTGTTTGGCGACAGTTGAGCTATGCGTTTTTGGCGTACGGCTTCGGCTGTACGCTTTTTTAGTTAACAGAACATTTACAATATTCGTTGATTATTAATATAATAATGCGTTTTTGTTAATTATTCAGCGCTATATTAAAAGTGAAAACAATTACACAAGGAGGGTGTAAAATGAAAAAAGTAATTAGTTTGTTTTTATCATTAATAATGCTGCTGTCCGTAACAGCAGGGATTGACTTTTCCGCGTTTGCAGATAAGGATTACAGCGGTACTTACACTTTGGACGAAGCCACAGGCACGCTGATAATCAGTGGCAATGGCACAATGGAGGATGTTTTTTCTCGTTGGTGGAGTGACCCTTATGGTGATTTCGAGCATTATGAAAGAGCAGTACATTTTTCCGACAATCAAGAAATTAAACACATAATTATCAACGAAGGCATTACAGAAATTGGTTTTTGTGAATTTGCCAATTGTAAGAATTTAAAAATTGTTTCAATTCCGAAAAGTGTACATAAAATTGATAGCAGTGCTTTTATAAATTGCACTTCATTAGAAGAATTTATAGTCAGCCCTGATAATGAAGAGTATTGTTCTTCTGAAGGTGGCGTTTTGTATAACAAGGACAAGACGGCGCTTGTGACATATCCATACGCAAGGCAAAGCGAGAAGTATCATATTTTTAAAACCGTACGCAATATTTGCGAGAATGCGTTTAAGTATTGTACAAATCTAAAAACCTTAACAATTCCAAACAGAGTAAAAAGTATTCCTGAAGAGGCATTTGGAGATACTAACAGTATTAACACCGTCATTTATAAAGGAACGATAAATGAATGGTTAGAGGTTAGAATATGGTTTACCGGCGGCTATGTCGATAACACTGAAAGCGCAAAGTCCTACAAACATGCTGACAGAAAAAACAGTTATTGTTTTCGTGAGTTAGAAGAATATGAAGAAGCCGAAGATGGTGAGCTGTGTTATAGGGGCAACCGCGCCTTTGACAATATTATTGTATTGTGTTCAGACGGAATTGCCAAAGGCGACGAAAACTATTGCTACGATAAAGATGCAAAAATCACTAAAAAACCGACTTTTAATTCTACAGGCACAAGGGTTTACACATTTAATAAAACAGGCGAAACCTATACCGCAACCATACCAAAGCTTGGCAAGCCGTCAATCAGCAAGCTGACAAAGGGCAAAAAACGCTTCACTGCAAAGTGGAAAAAGGTAGATGGCGTTGGTGGCTATCAGCTTCAGTATAGCACCTATAAAAGTTTTAAAAAAGCTAAGAAGGTTAAAATCAAAGGCAACAAAACTTTTAAAAAGACAGTTAAAAAACTAAAGGGCAAAAAGAAATACTATGTCCGCATCCGCGCATATAAAAAGATTAACGGTAAAACAAAATACAGTAAGTGGTCGGCGAAAAAGTCTGTTAAGACCAAATAGCAAAAAGCACCCTTTTGGGTGCTTTTGTTATTTAGACTCAAGGCTCAAGGGAATGGCGGACTCCGTCCATGCCTGAATTCATAACTAAACCGAGGCAGTTATGCCTCGGTTTTACTGTTAATCTATATCCTTACAGGTTATGAAGTCTGCGCCGGTGTCGAGTACATTTTTTATTACTATGTCGCCGCATTTAATCGGCACATCAAGCTTTATGTCGTCAAGCAGCTTCATAATCTCGAACATCTTAGCCTTTGGCACAGCCTCGCTCGTCTTAACGGGGCAGCGCGGGTACTCGGCGCTTGCGGTGCGGACGGTTGAGGTAATGACCCTTTTAGGATTAGTAACCTCGTTGTATCCGTAAACCTCGCCGCGCTTGCAGGCGTTGCCCGTAACCTTAAAGCCGTTGTTTTCGTCGACCTTAAGGTGACAGCCTCTCGGGCAGGTCGTACAAATTAATTCAGTCATATTTTACACCTCCTGCGCCGAAATAGTTATATCGCCGCCGTCGATTTGCGAAAGCAGCTTGTCGTTTAGCATAACGCGCTCCATTTCGCCGGGCGCCATATGCGTGCGCTTAAGCTGCGCTATAGTTTTGTCGCCGGCTGAAACGGTGATTGTGCTTTGTTCAAAAATTCTTCTTGGGCGGAAGAATATCTCCGCGCTGTCTGCGTCGCGGTGAATTCTGTTAGGCACGATAAAGCCGACATCTGCGCCCTCTTTAACCTCGATAGCGTTATCCCTCGTTAGCTTTTTGCCCTTTACATACTCAGCCGCAGCCTTGCCGGCCTTCTGGCTTTCGCCTGTTACAAAGTCAACAAGGTCGTGAACATGAACGACATTACCGCTTGCAAATACGCCCTCGGTTGAGGTCTCCATATTCTCCCATACAACTACGCCGTTAGTGCGTGCGTCGATGTCGATACCCGCGTTTTTAGTAAGCTCGTTTTCGGGGATAAGACCTACGGACAGCAGCACTGTGTCGCAGTCAAAATCAATCTCTGTGCCTTTTATCGGTCGTCTGTCAGCGCCGACCTCGGCAATAGTTACGCCCTCGACTCTGTTCTTGCCGCGTATGTCGATAATCGTGTGCGACAGGTAGAGCGGTATATCAAAGTCGTTAAGGCACTGTACGATATTTCTCGTAAGTCCGCCCGAATACGGCATAACCTCAACGCACGCGAGCACCTTAGCGCCCTCGAGCGTCATACGCCTTGCCATAATAAGTCCGATATCGCCCGAGCCGAGGATAACAACCCTCTTTCCGACCATATGGCCCTCGATATTAACATACCTTTGCGCTGCGCCTGCGGTAAGCACGCCTGCAGGGCGCGTGCCGGGGATAGAAATCGCGCCGCGGGTTCTCTCTCTGCAGCCCATTGCAAGCACTATAGACTCAGCCTTAAGCACCTGGTAGCCGTCCTTGGGGTTAATGCAGTGCACCTCTTTTTCGGGTGTGACATCAAGCACCATAGTATCAACCATGGTTTCAATGCCCGTACCGTCGAGCATCTTGATAAATCTGCCCGCGTATTCGGGGCCGGTAAGCTCCTCTTTGAAATAATGAAGCCCGAATCCGTTGTGAATACACTGGTTTAAAATACCGCCAAGCTCTCTGTCGCGCTCGATAATCAGTATTTTGTTAAGTCCGTTTTCGTGCGCGGAAATCGCAGCGGCAAGACCTGCGGGGCCGCCGCCGATAACTATAAGTTCGTATGTCATATCAGCAGCCTCCCTTCTTGGTTTCGCCCGTTAAAATATAGCTGCCTGTGTCGTCCTGCAGCACATCCTCAAACTCGACGCCCTTGTGCTTTGCGATAATTTCAAGCACCTTCGGACCGCAAAAGCCACCCTGGCATCTGCCCATACCCGTACCCGCGCGGCGCTTAATGCCGTCGAGCGAAACGGGCGGAACGGGGGAGTTGAGCGCGTCAATAATCTCGCCCTCGGTTATGGTTTCGCATCTGCAGATAACCCTGCCGTATGCGCTGTTTTGAGAAATTAACCTGTTCTTTTCCTCCGCGCTAAGGTGCTTAAAGCGGATATGCTTGCGCTCGTCGATAAAGTCCGCTTTTTCCTCGAGGGGAAGTCCCTCGGTGCCGAGCAGATAAATCGCGTACTCGGCAATAGCAGGCGCGGCGGACAGACCCGGCGACTTGATACCCGCAAGGTCAACAAAGCCCTTTGCGGCAAGCTTAATAGTAAAATCGTCTCTGTCGTTGTTCGCACGAACGCCCGTAAAGTTGCGTATGTTCTCCCTGAACTGAATTGAAGGTACCGACTTTGTAGCGGCAGCCCTTATAAAATCAAGCGAGGAGGTACGCGTGGAGGTGTCGTCCTTGGCGCTCGTGACGGAGTTCGGACCGACAATCAGGTTACCGTGAACAGTAGGCGCAACTAAAACGCCCTTGCCCGCTTCGTTTGGACACTGGAAAATAATGTGGTTAACGCGCGTGCCCTCGCTCTTGTCGAGCAGGTAATACTCGCCGCCCTTCGGCGTGATTGTGAATTCCGGCTCGGCAACGAGGTTGTGAATGTCGTCGCTGTAAACTCCCGCGGCGTTGATAACATACTTTGCATCAAATTCTCTGCCGCCCGCGGTAATGCGCCAGCCGTCGTCGGTGCGCTCTGCGGCCGTAACCTCTGAGTTAAGGAACAGCTCGGCGCCGTTTTTAACAGCGGTTTCGGTCATAGCGATACCGTATTCCCAGGGGTTTACGATAGCCGCAGTCGGCGCATAGAGCGCACAAACCGCCTTCTCCGAAAGGTTCGGCTCCATTTTAAAAAGCTCGTCCTTTTCAACTATTCTGAGCTCGGGAACGCCGTTTGTTACACCGCGTTCGTAAAGCTCTTTAACCGTTTTTGCTTCATTCTCAGAAAATGCAACAACAAGCGAACCTATCTGCTTATACGCAACATCGAGCTTTTCGCAAATCTCTTTTGCAAGCTCGGTGCCGTGCACATTAAACTTAGCGCAAAGCGAGCCCGGCTTCGGGTCGTAGCCCGCGTGGATTATCGCGCTGTTAGCCCTTGTGGTTTCGCAACAAATGTCGTTGTGCTTTTCGAGAATTGCAATTTTAAGATTATATCTGCTCAGATAATAAGCGCTCGCAGCGCCCATAATTCCGCAGCCGATAATTGCAACATCATACATCTTTTTGCCTCCATTTGTTAAAAGTTACCATATTACAATTAAAATAATAACATATTTTGTGAATAATTACAACAATTATACAGCACTAATTATTAAAATTAATACTAACCCCTGTCATTTATATAAAAATAACGGCTAAACATATAGTTTAGCCGCATTTTTGTTTAATAATTATTCTTTTATGTTCTCGAAAAAGTCGTTTTTCTTTGTGTCGTAGCCGACGCGGGTGTAGGCAAGACCGTATTTGTTGCTCGGATACTTTTGCACTTCCTTTGAGTACATATTCCAGCCGTAGTGCTGCGAATAGTGTTTGTCAAAGCCTACGCACGCCATCCTGAACGGCGTTTTGTAGTCGAGCTCTTTTGCGGGCTTGCTGTAAGCGCGCATAGTGATTTTGTGTTTCGGGTACATATGCAGGTACAGCTTTTGTACTTTGCACACGCCGTACTTTTTGTACGAGGATTTGTACTTGCTTTTGTTGCCCGCGGCCTTAACCGCCTTTTGTACAATGTACGCAACGGTTTTGTGCGTCGGGTGACCGTATTCGCCGTTAACGTCGTGGGTTACGATAACCTTAGGCTGATACTTTCTTATCTGTTCTACAAGACGGGATATAACATGAATTTCGCCGCCCCAGTCGTTTAGCGTGCCTTTGATGCCGTTGTGGTAACCTGCCGAGAAGTTCATAAATACCGGCGCCTCGGTGCAGCCCATCGACCACAGCCCGTCAAGCGCTTCGCGGTGTCTTTCTCTGCCGGAGCCCGATACATAAACCACGCAAACATTTTTGCCCTTTACCTTGTTGTAGTAGGGGATTGTGCCGCCCATAAACAGCACTTCGTCGTCGCGGTGCGCGGATACAACCATAAGGTCGCATTCGCCCGCTTTGAGGAGCTTCCACTGCTGAACGGATACGCCGACCTTGTCCTTTTCGTACACTCTAAGCCTTGCTATGCCCTGACTTTTGCGCGTGTACTTAAGGCGTATAACCACCTTTGCAGCGTCCTCGTCAAGCTTATAGTAATTATTAAGCAGCTTGTGAGTGTTCTTATCGCTGTATTCGTCGAGCACCTCGCCGTCGCTGTCGTAGGAGGTCAGCGTGTAGGTGTTCGCGGCGTAAAACCACTTGATGTAAACGCCGTCCGCCGTTTTGTTTTTAGGCAGCTTAATCGTCATCTTACCGCTTGACCACTTTGTGTTATCCGAGCCGTCGAGCGCGTTTTTAACATTCTTAGTGTTAGCGGTAATCTTGCACTTTTTTGTAATATGAACGGGCTCTTTGGCTCTGCCGAGAACGGTGAAATTAAGGCTGATTTTTATGCTGTCGCCCTTTTTGTCGTACGCTTTAATCACGAGCGCCTTTTCGCCCGACGGCAGAGATGAAAACCAGCCCGACTTTATATAATCCTTTAGATTTACAGTGTATTTTTTTGGATATTTGGTTGTGCTTTTGTCGTTTTTAAACTGATTTCTGTCGTAGACCGAAATTTTAAGTTTAACTATTCTTTTGTTGCCCTTAAGCTTGCCCTTTAGCGCAAAGCCTTTGCCTTTTTTCAGCACCGTCGGGCGTTTCATATCATAGGTGCTGACTGTAAATTCGTTGTTTTTATATTCCGCTGCGTATGCGCTTATGCCCTCGGTAACACAGATACCGAACAGCACGCTCATAGCGAGTATAAATGCTAATATCTTTTTCATATTATTCTGTTATTCCGTATTTAAGTTTCATTTTCAGTATTCTTCTTACGCTTTTATCGATGCGTGACTCTTTAATTTCGCCGTTTTTAACAGCCTTTTTTATAGCGTTAATGCTGCGCTTTCCGTGAGGAGTACATAGCATATCGTTACCGCTTTTAACCGCGCGTACCGCAACCTCGCTATAGCTGCCGTACTTGTTGATAACGCCCTTCATACCGAGCCCGTCGGTAACAATGACGCCGTCAAAATTCATATCCTCGCGCAGATACTTATGTACCTTGTAGGACATCGAAGCAGGGTGCTTTTTGTCGAAGCATCTTACGATATTGTGGCTTACCATAATCATAGGCGCGCCCGCTTTAATGCCCTCTTTAAACGGCTTTAAATCCCTGTTTTCGAGCGTCTTTTTGCTTCTGTAATCTATAGCAACGCCGGTGTGAGTGTCCTTGTTGTTACCGTAGCCGGGGAAGTGCTTTAGGGTGCTGACGCAGTTTTGCTTGTTCATCTCCTTAACGGTAAGGCGGATAAACTTGTTTACGCCCTTGTACTTCGTGCAGAAGGAACGGCTAAAGATAAAATCACTGCGCTTGTACGCCACATCCGCAACGGGTGCAAGGTTAGTGTTAATGTTGAGCGACAGTAAAAATTTAGACTTGCTTTTGGCGTCGCTTTTAATCTTTTTCCATCCGCCTTTCTGGTAAACCCTGCGCGGCGACATATACGGATATTTGCGGAATTGCTTGTATTTAGAAGCTCTTACAACAGTGCCGCCCTCCTCGTCGACGGAGATAAGCATTTTAACCTTAGACGCCTTTTGCCAGAGTTTTATTTTGTCTTTAAGTTCCTTTTTTGTGCTGTGCTCGAACGAGTTAGCAAACAGCACATACCCGCCGTACTGGCGCGTTTTTTGGGTCGCATAGGGCTTTTCGGGAACATAGAGTAAAATCATCTGCGCTATTTTTTGATTAAGCGTCATAGATTCGAGTATCTCCTCAACCCGCGCGTCAAGTTCTTTTTCCTCCTGCTCGTTAGCGTACGCGGTAGCCGCAATACCAAGGTTTGCAGTAAGCACCAGCACCAACGCAAGTATAATGCTGACTAACGATAAAACCGATTTTTTCATAACACTGTCCTTTCGCATTAATAACATAAGCATTATATCAAAAAATGATTGTATTATCAACACTAACTAAAAATAAAAAACAACCCCGAAAAGCGCAAATTCTGCGCTTTTCGGGGAAACAGTAATTATTCCCACTCGATGGTACCGGATGGTTTGGGGGTGAGGTCGAAGAGGACGCGGTTTACGCCGTCAACCTCGGTTGTGATGCGGCTCGTGATGTGCTGCAGGAGGTCGAACGGTACATTCTCTACCGTTGCGGTCATAGCGTCCTTGGTGTTGATTGCGCGGATGATTACGGGGTAGCCCTCGTACCTTGCTCCGTCCTTAACGCCTACCGACTTGATGTCCGGAATAGCCGTGAAGTACTGCCATACCTTGCCCTCAAGACCGTTTTTGGCAAACTCTTCTCTAAGTATTGCGTCGCTCTCTCTTACGCACTCGAGTCTGTCGCGGGTGATTGCGCCGAGACATCTTACGCCGAGACCCGGACCGGGGAACGGCTGACGGAATACCATATTATCGGGCAGTCCGAGCGCCTTGCCGACAACTCTTACCTCGTCCTTAAACAGAAGCTTTACAGGCTCAACGAGCTCGAACTGTAAATCTTCCGGAAGTCCGCCGACATTGTGGTGAGCCTTAACACCGTCTTCACTCTCGAGAATATCGGGATAAATCGTACCCTGCGCGAGGAACTCGATATTGTCGAGCTTTCTTGCCTCTTCTTCAAATACTCTGATAAACTCAGCGCCGATAATCTTTCTCTTTTTCTCAGGCTCGGCAACGCCTGCGAGCTTATCAAGAAAACGGTCAACCGCGTCAACATAAATCAGGTTAGCGTTCATCTGGTTTCTGAAAACCTCGATAACCTGCTCGGGTTCGCCCTTACGGAGAAGTCCGTGGTTAACATGTACGCAAACAAGGTTCTGACCGATTGCTTTAATTAAAAGTGCTGCAACAACCGATGAGTCAACGCCGCCCGAGAGCGCGAGAAGCACCTTCTTGTCGCCGATTTGCGCGCGAAGTGCTGTAATCTGCTCGTCGATAAAAGCGTTTGCAAGCTCGGGGGTTGTAATTCTTTGCATAGTATCAGGTCTTTTGTTAGTATCCATAGCTGTACCTCCCAAATAATTGATAGGGATATTATACCAAATGCGATTATTACAGTCAACACAAGAAGGCATATTTTGACGCGTATTTAATATGTTTACAAAAATTGCGACATATGATATAATCTTTTTGTTAAACTATTGTATTATTTTGGAGATTGCTATGAGTTGTTTACCCAGGGACCCGTTTATACTTTTAAGCGTGATTAATACTAAGTTGCGCGATGGTTATCCGTCGCTCGAGGCGCTTTGTGACGACCTCGGCGAAGACAGGGAAAGTATTGTATCCGCGCTGGCGGACGCGGGATTTGAATACAACAGAGATAGCAATCAGTTTATATAATTTTTGGAGAATCAATGGACAAACTCGGACGACAGGGCCATAGGCAAAGGGTTAAAAGTTTATATCTTAAAAGCGGACTTGACGCTATGCCCGACCACAATGTACTCGAGCTCGTGCTGTTTTATGCTATACCGCAACGGGATGTAAAGCAGATAGCTTATGACCTTATAAACCGTTTCGGCAGCCTTGAAAATGTGTTTTGCGCAGACATCAGCGAGCTTGAAAAGGTTGACGGCGTAAGCACGCATACCGCCATACTGATTAAGCTGTTTAATGATGTCGGTGTAAGGCTCGACCAGAACAAGGCGAAAAACGCACGAAACTTTGAGAGCGTTAGCGAAATTAAAGAATACGCAGCGTTAATGCTCGGCAAATTCGATACCGAAAAGGTGCTGGTTGTAACACTCGGCAACGATTACAGAATTATAAACCACCATATTTTAGAAGGCGAAGGCGCTGACAAGGCGAGTATTTCTAAAAAAGAGATTGCGGAAATTGCACTAAGGGACAACGCTGTAAAAGTGCTGATAGCTCACAATCATCCCGGCGGCGACGCAACGCCGTCAGCGGCGGATGTTGCCGCAACTCAAAACCTTACGCTCTTTTTAAGACAGCTCGGCGTGCCGTTTCTGGACCACATAATCGTAGGTAAGGATAATTCGGCGCTTTCGATGAAGCTCGAGAGCGAGTATTCTATGTATTTCGACGACTAAAAAATCCCTCTTGGTATTGCACCAAGAGGGGTTGTTTTTTTATTTTCTTGTAACCTTGTCGCCGTAAATTGTTTTCCAGTCGTTTTTCATTGATATTGCGGTCCAGCCGTTTTCTTTACAGCTGTTTTTCATTTTTTCTGCTTTTTCCGGATTTCCGTTTTCGCGCTCGGTATCGTCGCAGCAAAGCATAAATGCCTTTGCAGGATACTTATTATGGTTAATGGTGTACTCAGCCATACTTGAGTCGCTGCCGCTGTTGCCGAACGCAAGTACGGGCTGCTTGCCGATTTCCTGCTGGATTACGGTTACCTTATTCATATCAAGGTTTTTAATAATGAATTCACCGCCGGTTATGAGCTTATCGTCGTCGTCAAACTGATAATCAAGACCGTCCGTGCTGCCCTGGTCGCTTGCAACAAGGGATTCGTCGGAGCCGATAATCTGTCTGTCGGGTAAATCGAGCGGCGACGCTTCTACAAGACCTCTTACGATAAATCTGTCGGTGCCGCTTACAACATATACGGTAAAGTCGTTTTCTTTAAGTAAATCTATAACCTCGAGCATAGGCTTATAAAATGCTTCGCCGCGGGTCAAACCGTTATATCCCGGTGACGGAGTTTTTGCAAAATCGGCGCAGTATTTAACGAATTCCTCAGGGGTTAAGCCCTTAAATGCAGAGGCAACGCCCTTGCCGTGCTTAATCATTAAATCATCGCTCGACTCGCCCGTATCCATAAACTGCTTAACCTCGGCAGCAACTTCTTTTTCGAACTTGCTTGCCTTGTCTTTATACTCGGGGTCTTCCATAACGCGGTAATAGTAAATGCAGTGGTCAAAATAGCAGGGGTCGGTTTCGCAAGCGAGAGTACCGTCAAGGTCGAATACTGCGATTCTGTCCTCTACGGGAATGAAGTCCTCGGAGCCTTCTGTCGTAACCGTTTTTACGTATTCCGTAAGCTCTGTTTTTGCCGCAGCGTCGTCGTTCCATAATGACAGCGCGCTCTGGCTGACCGCCGGCTTTGCGTTAAGCTCAGGCGCTTTTTCGTCTTTTTGGGTGACGATACAGCACAAGCTAACCGCGATTAAAGCGATTGCAAGAATAATAGACAGGGTTTTCCATGGGGTTGAGTTTGTTTTTGATTTTTCCATAATATACCTCTTTGAAATTATTTTTTTGCATTATAGCATATGTGCAAACAAAATGCTACTCAAAAATTAATTCTGCATACTCAAGATTTGTGCCTTTGTCCGAAATAGTGTGATTAATCTCGGCTAAAGCTCTGTTATTTGACGAGGTCTTAGCGTGCGCCAAATCTCGTCCGTTAACCTTGCCGTCCTGATTTATATCGCAGTTGATTATTGTAATATCGCTTCCCGGAAGAGCCGAGGAGGTAACATTAACGCTAAAGCTTCTGTCGACGGAAGCAGCGCTTGACACGCCGAGGTCGTATTCGCCGCTTTCGAGCTTAACCTCGTAATAGCCGTTTTCGTAAGAAACGGTATTAATACCGTCGCCGCTTATGCTTGCGCCCGAAACGGGTCTTAACAGCGAGTCGGTAATATAACCGCTCAGCTTGTAGGCATTTACAAGGTCGCCGAATAAGTCGCTCAGTTTACTGCAAGCACGGTCAACCTGCGCCTGAGATGAAGCCGCACCGAGTATATCCGCGTACTCGTCAGCTTTGTCTATAAGCTTAGAAAGGGATTTGTCGGTGTAGTTGTCGGCGTTAAGCGACTTAGCGTTTGAAATAAGTATTTCAAGCTGCGTGTAGTCGATAACCTCCAGCGCCGCTGCCGCAGCGTCGAGCGCGTTAATATAATACTGCTGAGTAGAGGCGCTGTCGTCGGTTATGTCGCCGTCGTTAAGGTAGCGCCACGCGTTGCGCTTAGCCGTTTCAAACTCAGCCCAGCTGTCGCTCGAATACGCGCCCTCGTAGAGCTTTTCGTATTCTTTAAGCGCGTTTCGTACAAGGCTCTTGTCGTAAAGATTTACGGTAAGGCTGATTCTGTGGTTAACGCTCGCCTTAGGCGACGAGCCCTGAGTCATAGAAACGGTAATTGTATTATTTGTAACGCCTGCGTTACCGTAAACATAGTAGTCGCGCGTGTTGCCGCCGTAGTTCGGGCTGTCGTCATATGCACCTGCCGAGGTGTCGAGCCATACTGCGGAATTAGAAGACTCGCCGTAAACATTTCTGCCCGTTGAATTAATCGCCGAGGAGTTGCCGTTAACGGTGGTAAACCTCCAGGTAAATTTATACTGACTGCCGTCCCAATATTCGTTATTAGGCTGGGATTTATCTATATTGTATACAGCCTTCGGTATGGTTTCGTTTCTGATGCTCTGATTTGTTATTCCGACAGAGGAGTAGCTGTAGGCGTAGGCGCCCGCGTATCTGCCGAGCTCGTTCGTGAAGCCCATACCGTCGGCGCTGTTACCCGTCGCGTTAAAATCAAAAATATTATCAAGATATGCAAAATCGCCGCTGCCGCCGCTACCCGTCGAGCCGACAAGCCTTGAAATATGGCAAAGCGAGCGCTTTTTGCTCGAAGAGTTAATACAGTTCCACTCGGCTACATGAGCGTCAAGCGGTGTGTTTTTAACAAAGGTGTAAACGGTTTTTCTGTAAATCTCGCTGCCGCGTTTAAGATAAAGCGTCAGCGCCATATCGCTGTTCGTGCGGTTAACGGTGCCTTTTAGGAAGTAGCCCTTCGAGTTTTCGCCGAGGGTGATTTTTCCGTTGTCGCAGGAGTACGAAACGAGTTCAAAATCATCGGGTATGTAAAGGTAGCACTTTTTGTAGTACTCGCCCTTAACGCTCGATATGATGTTGCCCGTATACATATAATCCGAATTGCTTCCCGTACCGTGGGTGTAAACAATCGGGTCTATGCCGACCTCGCTGATGCTTTCGGGCGCGGTTGTTGCGGGGGTGCAGTTAGTGTCAATAAGCCTGTCGAGCAGCTGATTTGAGGTTAAAATACTGCTGTAAAAACAGATATTGTCAAAGCAGCATTCCTGCCCCGACCATGACCACTCGGCGCCCGAGGGCTGCAGCGTTTTGCCGAGATATACCTTTTGGGTTTCGCTAATCTGTTTTAAAATGCTGCCCGCCGACGCGTCGTAATTGTCGGAGTGATTAACGGCGTATCCGATTTTAACGCCGTCTATGTAAAATGCAACCTTGTCCCCGCCGTCTACCGTAAGCGCATAGTAGTGCCACTTATCGAAGCTTTGTGACGGCACGTTGTCGCAGTAAAAGTCCGCAAATTCGTTGTAGAAAATATGCGCCTGCGGTGCGGTGTTAACCGTAAAATACTGCCAGTCGGACGAGTTGTTTATAAACGACATAAACACATTCGCCCTGTCAAAGTCAGCCTGCTCGGTAATCTTAGCCCAGAAGGTGATTGTAGCCCCGCCAAGCTCTTTTTGATAATAGGGGTTGTCTATCGTTGCATAGCCCGCATCATTTTCGGGGATAAACAGTGCGCTGCCGCGTTCCTTATCATTAACGACGCAGGTGTCGCCGTAGAGCGTGATTGAGCTGTCGCTGACCTCGCCGCCGTCAACAGTAACCTGCTTTTCGAGCGAGGGCAGGGTTTCGGTCTTGTTTGTAAACGAGCCTGCGAGAACCTTGCTGCCCCATATCGTGCGGTTGTCGCCCGTTGCGGCAAAAACGAGAGTTTTGTTTCGCATTTTTGACTCGTCGTACTGATAGGTGAAAAGACCGGTGTAGCTGTTGCCGTCAATCGTAAAGTCGGCGTAGCACGAGCCGTCATCCTCACTCCATGTGCCGATAATGCCCGTTTTTTCAAGCTTGTGGGCGTTTTCAAAATCGGTTTTTGTGCCGCCCTTGTAGTCGGCAACGCCGTAGATTTTGCCGTCCTCTGTCAGCACTATGTGCTGCGTCGGCAAAACTATATCCGTTCCCGAGTCGTAGTCGCTCTCGTCCTTAATATGATATGTGGTTGTTTTAAGGTCTATAAATTCGTATGCGCCCGCAATTTCGCCCGGCGTGTACTCTCGGTCGTACTCGATAGTTTCGCCGTAGTATTCGTACGGCAGCATAATCGTCCAGTCGTCCTTTGTGCGCGCCATCTGGTGCAGCTGGTCGAAGAAGCCCTCGGACTTGTTGTCAAAGCGCACGTGGTACATCTGGAATATCTTTTCTACTCCGTCAACTGTTTCGCACAGTACTGAGTCGTGACCGGGCGACATATAGCCTACCGAATTACAGTCCCATTTATAGTTACCCGTCAGCTTTACGCCCGCGTTTACAGGCGTTGAGTCGCTGTCGAGATAGGTTAATAAATCCTGACCCTTGGCGTCAACATACGGGCCCTCGGGTGTTCTTGAACGCAGCACGCGCAGGTTGTAACCGCCGAGCGCCGCAAAGCCGCCGTAGGTTATGTAAAGGTAATAATAATCGGTTGTACTGTCGTAGTAGATAAATGTACCCTCGCCCGTAAAGTCGGTGGCGTAGTTGGTGTAATTAATTCTTGTGCCCCAGTACCAGTCGCACTTCCAGTCGTTATTAGCGTAATCGTTTTTGCCCGCATTGGTAGCAGCGACCTCGCGCTGATATGACTCCTCGTAGTCGGGAAGGCCCGTGCTTTCGTCCATCGGAAGTATAAACAAGCTGTTGTACGAGCCGTAAATCATCCACAAATCGCCCTCTTTGTCGTAGAAGGTCGTTGGGTCAACGGTGTGGGTGGTTCTTATAGTGTTGCTCCACCAGCTTTTGTCCGTATAGCTTGCGCCCTGCGGACATACAGAGGCGATATAGCTTTGAGAATTAGATACATTAAACGACGGGTTGGTATATACCATCGGGTGCGGGTCCTTGTACGGTCCCTCAATCTTATCCGAATACATAACCCACAGTACCGAGTTATAGCCCCACGGGTCAAGCACCGAGGTGCACGAGCCGTAAAGCGCCCACTTGTTTATTTCGGGAAGCCAGATTGCACAGCCTGCCCACATACCCGTAATGTCGCCGTGATAACCGAGGTCGTAGGTGAGCATATCGGTAAACTTAACCTTGTGACCGCTCTCGTCGGTGTAGTTGATAACGGGGTTGTTCTCGTCAAAGCCGCTCGCGTAATTGTGCCAGTTAATCAGGTCGTCGGAATATATAACGCCCATATGCGAGCCGAACGCCCACCACCTTGTCGAAACCGCCTGAGCAGCCCTCGGGTCGTTCGCGCCGACCTGAGTGCCGTCCTCAAGAGTGTAGCAGGCGATTATTGACGGGTCGTGAATACCCGCGTGGCTGACGGACTTAGTGTTTTTTGTTACATAGTCGACGGTGTCCTCGTATATCTCGAAGATATCCTCGTCTGACATAACGCCGCTGTAAAAGCGTATGTCGTCCATAAAGCAGTCCTGCGAGCCGAAGTAGCCGCCGAGACCTAAGTTAAGCTCGGTGTTTGCACTACTTATAAAGCTAAGGACTTCGCTGTAATTGCCGCCGAGATTGCCCGTAGTATTTGAGCTTACCTCCTGACCGTCAACAAAAATCTTTATTTCGTTTTGCGTTACGGTAAAGGCATAATGCTTCCACTGCCCCTTAACGCTCTGCTGAACAGAGGTGGAAATATCCGCGCTTTTGTCAGCGCCGTTAACATTGTAGTTAAGGTAAGGGCAGTTATTCAGCGCAAATCTCGTTGTAGCGTTATTAAATGAAAGTATTGTGTCGTTGTAGTCCCAGGGTGCGTCCTCGGCAGTTTTTGTCCACAGCATAAAGGTAACGCCGCTTTGGATATTTACATCGGCGTAAGGATTTTCGGCTATTTCAACATAGCTTTCGCCCGCGGGGTCGCCGTTACCCGAGCCTGTACCCGCGCCGAAATACTGACGCAGAACCTGACCTCTCTCCTCGTCAAAAACGACCTTTGGCTTCTTGGCGTTGCCGTCGTACGATTTGGGCGTAAACTCAGAGGGCATACCGTTTTCAAAGGTGTACTGCGCCAAAAGATTTGTGTTAGCAAGCGCAGTTAATACAGCCATACCCGATACGGCTATGACCAGCGCAAGACATATTGACAAAACAGCTTTGTACTTTTTCATACTATTACCCTGTAAGGTTAAACTAATCTATTTTAATAATAACATATTACTAAGTGCATTTCAATTACTCTTTAGCATAAAAAGCACTGCGGATTCGGTATCCGCAGTGCTTTTGGAATTAATAGGGTTATTAATCTTCGTTTTTGTATTTTTGTTTTGTGATATCGAGGTGACGGATGTCGATATAATCGGGGAGTCCTGCGCGGTACGGAGTCTGCGCAACGCCCCTGATAAGCGGACGCAGGTAGCTTACCATTTCCTCGGTTACATCGTTGCCCTCGGCGTTAATCCACGCGCGCGGCACAACCTTTTCTCTGTTCGCAACGACATCGACGCTCTCTGTGCCGTACTCAACGCAGTACGGCTTGTTAGAAGTTCTGCGAAGGGTTGCGAATACGCCGGTTTTGCCGTCCTCGGCAGCCTTAACCGCAACCGAGCCGAGATTGAACGCCTCGTTAACATCACAGAGGGAGGCGATATGACCCGCGCTTCTCTGAAGTACGGAGGGCTCGAGCGCCCTTACCTTACAGCCGATTTCGTTTTCGATAATAGTTTTAAGATATGCGCCTGCTCCACTGAGCTGAGCGTGGCCGAAGCCGTCCTGAGAGCAGCCGTTTTCGGCGATATACTTGCCGTCCTTATCGCGTATGCCCTCGCTTACGACAACAATAACGGTGTTGTAGCTCTTTAGCTTTTCTTTAACATCGCTTAAAAACTGTTCAACAGAGAATGCAACCTCGGGCAGATAAACCAGATGCGGCGCAGGCATATTATCCTGACGCGCAAGCACGCTCGAAGCGGTAAGCCAGCCTGCATTTCTGCCCATAGCTTCGATAATATGTACGCTCTTGATAGAGTAAATGCTTGTGTCGTACGCAACCTCGCGAACGCAGGTAGCGATGTACTTGGCAGCCGAGCCGAAGCCGGGCGAGTGGTCGATACCGTTAAGGTCGTTATCGACGGTTTTAGGTATGCCGATAATCTTAACATCAATACGGTTTTCGGCGGCAAAAGCGCTCATCTTTTTAACCGTATCCATCGAATCGTTACCGCCGATGTAGATAAAGTAACCTATATTATACTCGTTTAGAATTTCAAAAATGCGCTTAAATTCCTCTTCCTCGCCGCTTAGCTTATACCTGCACGAACCGAGGAACATAGCCGGCGAGTGCTTAAGGCGGTTAACCTCGTGCGGCAGATGCTCAAACATAGCGGTAAGGTCGATAATGTTCTTTTGAAGCAGTCCTTCAACACCGTCAATCATACCGTAAATTGTGCCTACCGCTTCGCTTGTAAGCGCGTAGTCGATTACGCCCGCAAGGCTCGCGTTTATAACTGCGGTAGGACCGCCGGACTGTCCGATAATCAGATTTTTTGCCATAGCACCCTCCTACTTAAAATTGTGTTCAATAATCTTTGTTGTAAGCTCTTCAAACGGGAAATCAAGGTAAATTGTGCCGTAGTATTTATCCTTATCAAGCGGGTATTCCATAAACTTAGGATTAATATAGGACGAATTGTTTTTAGGTCCTTTTACGCCGCCCGCGGTCGAGGTGTAGTCTATTACATATGTGCCGTCAAAGGGCTTCATAGAGTCGAGAAACGGCTTTAAACACTCGTCCCAGCGCTCCTCGGGCTTGTACTTAAACCTGTCCTGAATTACGAATACCGCATTGTCAAGCGAGTTTGTTTCGAGCGTAAGCGGCTCAGGTGCGGCAGTGTCCTGTTCCACCCATTCGGAAAAATCAAGCCCCGTGTTGTAGTCGGTAAATTCTTTATCTTTTTCGTCCATTTTACATCTGCGAAGCAGTACGATTTTGCCCCTCGCTTCGTCAAGAGTCGGCACTCTGTTTTCTAAGAACCAGTAGCTCTCATTGCCCTTGATATAAGTGTAATACAGATTATTAAAGCATTTTTCGCGCTCATTATTAGAGTCGTTTTTAAACTGAAAAATAATTGTTTCGCTCGGGTTAGCTTCGAGGAATATATAACAGTCAGAAAGCACATCGACTATTTCCATCTGTCTTGCCATACGGTTTGCGGTGTTAAACGCCTTAGCAACGCCGTGCACCATACCGAGCCTATTGTCCTTTGACTCTACGCGTATGTCGAGCGCCCTTATGCCGATGCAAAGCTGTTCGTAAATACCCATATCCTGACATTTTGAAATATGGGGGAACTGTACAAACTGCGTTACGCAGTCGTGCGTGCCGGGTATTGTAAGCTCGAAAAGCGGCGTTTTTCCGTCGATATCCTTCATCCAAGTTTTTAAATCTATTGCCATTTGATCACCTGTAAAAAATTTTTACCAAAAAATTATAACATTTTTATTTCTTTTATTCAATAGTGGTGTTATAATTATTAGTAATATTTACAAAAGAAGGCGAAACAATGCTGATTTTTGAGAAAAAAGGCATAATCACTAATGCCGACGACAAAACAAATCTTTCCTTTACCTTCAAAGTACCCGAGGGCGTAAACGAATTGAAGGTGAAGTATTCATATTCACCAAAAACCGTTGAGCGCGAGGCGGAGGCGCATCATCAGATTGAGGAGGCTATGCGCAAATACGGTATGCAGAATTTTGACACCGACGGCTTGATGCCTGTTAAAAACCTGATTACTCTGTCGTTTGACGAAAACGGCGAGTACCGCGGTGCCTGCCACCGTCAGCCGCACAACCAGCTTATCACTATCGGTGAAAACAGTACCCCCGGTATAATCAATAAGCCCGTTGACAGCGGAATTTGGCATGTGGTGCTTAATGTTCACTACGCGGGATGTAATATTCACTATTCACTTGAAATCGAGGGGAAGACGGTATGAGTTATTATCCTTGTGAATTACACTGCCACACCGTTCACAGCGACGGCGGCTTTTTGCCCGCGCAGCTTCAGCAGGCGGCGAGGGACAACGAGCTGTCGCTTATCGCGCTGACCGACCATAACACGCAGAGCGGTTATTCCGAGCTGGACAAAAGCATAATCCCCGTTATTAACGGTATAGAATGGACTACATATTTCGGGCATATGCTCGTGCTTGGCGCAAACAGTTTTGTTGACTGGCGCGATGCCGTACCCGACAACATAGACTCTAAAATTGCCGAGGTTAAGAAAAACGGCGGACTTGTCGGCATAGCGCACCCGTTTCAGCTCGGCTCGCCTATGTGTACCGGCGGCAGATGGGAGTTTAATGTAAACGACTGGTCGCAGGTTGACTATATCGAAATCTGGCATATGGCGTTTTCGCCCGATAATATAGAGAATAAGCTTGCAACCGAGTTCTGGACCGACCTTCTTGACAGAGGTTACCGCCTCGGCGCTACTAACGGCAAGGACTGGCACAGACCGGTTGAGGGTCATTACGCCGTGACCTATCTCGATATGGACGAGCCGACGCCCGAAAATGCGCTTAACGCTGTTAAAAACGGCAGAACTGTTGTGTCCTCGGGCGCAAAGCTGTTCTTTACCGTAAGCGTTGACGGCACGGATTACGGTATCGGCGACACCGTTCCCGCAGGAAAAGCGACATTTAGAATATTCACCGACTTATACGCAAGGCGCGAGTTTGCAGCGGCAAAGGATATTTCTTACCGATGTGTTAAGATTGTTACAAACGGCGGCGAGTGCGTGCGCGAAGCAAGCATTACCGAAACCGCGTGCGAGGTGGAATTAGTTAAAGGTAAATGGTACCGCGCAGAGCTCTGGGGCTCGTTTAACGGCGCGGACACACTGCTTGCCGTAACCTCACCTATATATACAGACTAAGTTTTTCAGGAGGACAATATGGAAAAAATACTTGTACTTGATTTTGGCGGACAGTATAACCAGCTTATTGCACGCCGAGTACGCGACCACAGGGTTTATGCGGAAATCCTGCCGTACACAACACCGCTAAGCGAAATTAAAAAGCGTAAATACAAGGGTATAATTTTTACCGGCGGACCTAACAGCGTGTACGATATGTCGTCGCCGCATTACACCGAGGAAATTCTCGGTATCGGCGTTCCGATTCTCGGCATCTGCTACGGCTGTCAGCTTATATCCTTTATGGCGGGCGGCGAGGTTAAGACCGCGCCTGTAAGCGAATACGGAAAAATAGAGGTTACTCATAAGCCGTCCCCGCTTTTTGTTAACATCCCCGAAAAATCGGTTGTATGGATGAGCCATACCGATTATATTTCAAAAGCTCCCGAGGGCTTTGAGGTTGTCGGAGTTACCGACGACTGCCCGTGCGCCGCTATGCAAAATACAGATAAAATGATTTACGCCGTACAGTTTCACCCCGAGGTTACTCACAGCGAATACGGCAATCAGCTGCTTTATAACTTCCTTTACGAGATTTGCCACTGCAAGGGCGAGTGGGTTATGGATAATTTTATCGACGCCACAGTCGCTAAGCTTAAGGAGGAAATCGGCGATAAAAATGTAATCCTCGGTCTTTCGGGCGGCGTTGACTCGTCCGTTGCCGCAGGACTTTTGTCGCGCGCTGTCGGAAAGCAGCTCACCTGCGTTTTTGTCGACCAGGGGCTTATGCGCAAGGACGAGGGCGATTTTGTTGAGCAGACATTTACAACGATGTTTGATATGAATTTTGTTCGTGTTAACTGTAAAGAGCATTTCCTTAAGGCGCTTAAGGGCGTCAGCGACCCCGAAGAAAAAAGACATATTATCGGCACCGAATTCTTTAATGTTTTCTGGGACGAAATCAGAAAGCAGGAGGACAAGGGCTTCTTTGCTCAGGGTACAATTTACCCCGACTGCATCGAGTCGGGCAAGGGCGACGCCGATGTGATAAAAACGCATCATAACAGAGTTAAAACGCCCGAGGATGTACAGTTCCTCGGAATAATCGAACCGCTTAAGGACTTGTTTAAGGACGAGGTAAGACGCGTCGGCGAAAGACTCGGAATACCTAAGGAACTCGTGTGGCGTCAGCCGTTCCCCGGACCGGGCTTAGGCGTAAGAATTATCGGCGAAATTACCGAAGAGAAGATTGAAATCCTTCAAAATGCAGACGCCGTACTGCGCGACGAAATGGCAAAATGCGGCTACGAGAGCAATCTCGCGCAATTCTTCTGCGTGCTTCCCGGCGTAAGCACGGTCGGCGTTATGGGCGACCACAGAACATACGAAAACCTTGTGGCTATCAGAGCCGTCACCACCGACGACTTTATGACCGCCGACTGGGCGAGAATCCCGTACGACATCCTCGCGAGGGTTTCAAACCGCATCACAAACGAGGTCCCGCACATCAACCGCGTAGTCTACGACATCACCTCCAAACCCCCCGGCACCGTGGAGTGGGAGTAAAATAATATATTGCTAACTTAGATTAACGGCTAATTGCATAGATTCTGACAATTTGATATAATGGCTTTTGTAAGCTGAATAAAGGAGAGATTATATGAAAAAGATTTTGGCGGTACTGTTGGCTATTGCAATGATTGCAGGTGCTTTTGCGGGTTGCTCAACTTCTCAAAAGAGTGATGACGGCGACGAAAAAACCACCGAAGCTACTACATTGTACGAAAAGATGGATGAAATTCCCGATGAGCGCGTGCCGGAGCAGAAAATTGCCCCTGCAGACAGCTTTGCGGGCGGTGACGGCAGTAAGGAGAAGCCGTACGAAATTTCTAACGCCGCTGAGCTTGCGCGTTTGGCGTACTGTTTTAATGACATTGTTTACACCGACGACAAGCTTGATAAATTCGCAGGCAAGCACTATGTGCTTACTGACGATATTATACTTAATACAACTGAGGATATGGACCACGCTGACGAAAAAGCACCTATGTTTGCTTTTGACGCTATCGGTAAGATTAATAACGATAAGAGTACAGGCTCTGCGTTCGACGGCGTGTTTGACGGCAAAGGTCATTCTATCAGCGGTCTTTATATGATTACAAACTATGACGAGGTTGACGGCCCTGACAGTAATGTCGGTCTGTTCGCGTATGCCAAGGATGCTGTAATTAAGAATGTAACGGTTAAAAATTCATACTTTTATTCATACAACCAGATTAATTCAATCGGCGCAATCTGCGGCGACGCTTATAAGACAAAAATTATTAACTGCAACAGCAAGAACAATTATATTTATGCAAATATCGCGTCTGTCGGCGGAATTGTCGGCCATACCTTAACCGCTGTAGAGATTAAAAACTGTAAGTCAAGCGGTGTTATCGAAAGCGAGCGTTGCCATGAGGTGGGTGGAATTACCGCTGACCTTTACGACGGCGTTATCGAAAACTGCACTAATAAAGCAGATGTTAAAAATAACTATGTTGAGGCTGCGGGAATATGTGGTCTTATGCAGGATTCAGCAACCACATTTGCGGGCGAAAAGAACGGCAACATAGGTAAATCTACAATCAAAAACTGCACAAATGAGGGTAAAATTGTTTCTAAGCAGGGCGGCGCAGGCGGCATTGTTGCGCGTGCAACCAGTTCCAATGCTACGGGCGAGATTATCGGCTGCGAAAATGAAGGCAAAATCACCGGTAAGGAGATTACGGGCGGTATTGTCGGAAACCTAAACACCTCTAAAAACTCGGTTGATAAAACCGCGGACAATCAAGGTGCTTTCACCGTAAAGGACTGTGAAAACGAGGGCGACGTTGAGTCTGAAAAGGGCGCTTCCGGTATTGTTTCTACTGTTTACGCCGAGGACGAGTCGAGCGTTAATATACTTAACTGTACAAATAACGGTGATGTTAAAGGTAAGACAACCGGCGGCATAACAGCGTTCGTGCTTAACGGTTCAAAGAGTAATGCTACCGTAACCTTTGAAAAATGCGTCAATGACGCTGATTTCAGCACTGACGACACCGAAGGGGACATCGGCGGAATTATCTGTACTTTTTCAACCGCAGGAAGCGAAGCGTCTAACACGGTTATCGTTAAATCCTGTGTTAATAACGGCGATATTACAGTTGCGGGCGGATTTTCAACCGGCGGTATTTTCAGCAAGCTTATGAATTCAATCAGCAGCGGTAAGCCGAGCATTACTGTTGACAGTTGTGTAAATAACGGCGACCTTGATGTTACATTTGAGTCCGCGACAATAAGCTTTGCAGGCGGTTTTGTAGGTAGCGTAATTTCTACTGCTGAAGATAAAAAGAGCTTTATTAACTGTCAGAATAACGGCGATATTACCGCAACGGTAATTGACACAAAGGCAGACGACCTTGAGCCCGAAAAAGATATCTGTTACTGCTTTGTAGGCGGAATTGCGGGCGCAGCGACAAAGAGCACCGAATTTAAGAACTGTAAAAACAGCGGCGAATTTGAGCTTAAAAAAGGCAACAAAAAGGACATCCTTTTTGACGATATCTGCGGACTTCTCACTGACAACGATGACAACAGCTTCACTAAAGAAATTGTCAAGCAGCTTGACGATAAAAAAGACCAAACCGACAAAGAATAATAACAAAAGCCGACTCCAAGTGAACTGCACCAATTTGTGTAGACAGCACAAAAAAGCCAACTTGATGTAGAATATTGAGTTTTAAGCAACGAACTGACATCTTTGTTCCAAGGGTGTCAGTTTTGTTTTAGTTTGAATACGAATGTTGTTGTAAAAGTGTATGTATTCAGCTATGAGGAGGCGCGCCTCCTCATAGCTGTGCAGTTTGACACGATGGATGCACTCTGTTTTGAGAATTGAAAAGAAATTTTCGGCTAAAGAATTGTCATATGGATTTCCACGTCTTGACATTGATTGAGTTATGCCGTATGATGTGGTTAGGTTAAAGTACGCTTGCGAGGTATACTGAAACCCTTGGTCACTGTGGAGTTGCAGCTCTGCGGTGACCTTCTCTTTTGCCTTGGCTTCCTTGATTGTATCGAGAACTAATTTAATTGATTGTTCTCTTGCAGTCTTGTAAGCAACTATGCTGTTATCAAACAAATCACGAATTACAGACAGATAAAGAAATCCTTCTGAGGTCTTTATGTAGGATATATCAGTAACCCATTTCTGATTTGGTCTTTCAGCATGAAAATCTCTGTCAAGCAGATTAGGATAACGGTGCAGATACTGACTGCAATAGTGAAACTTCTTACGCCTTACCACAGATAACAGATTGTATTTCTGCATAACACGAAGCACAGTCTTGGGATTTCTGTATATTCCTTGTCTTTCAAGCCATATATGCACTCTGCGATAGCCATATGTTCTGTGGCTTTCTTCCTGACATTCTCTTATCTTATCTGCAAGCGGCAAATCTCTATCCGGTATATCTTTGCGCTTCAGATATGCATAATATCCACTTCTTGATACCTCAAAAAATCTGCACATTTCACTTATGCTGTATTTATCTCTGTGTTTGTGTATTACTTGATATTTTATCGATGGCTTCACTTCCTTTCTGTGAGCGACAGAAAATCCCGCATTAATTCGTTTTCCATTTCTAATCGCTTAATATATCTCTCCTTGCTTGCGAGTGTGTACCTCATTTGAGCAAGTTTATCGAGTCTTTGTATTGAAGGCGGCAATTCGCCGTCCGTTTTACATGGTCTGCCTTTCTTGTGAATTGTCTTTCCTGCTTCTATTCTTTTTTGCTTTTGACTGTATCGAAACAGAAAGTTTTTTATCTGTATTTCATCTAAACCAAGTTCCTCTGCAATTGCTCTTCTAACATACCCTTTCTGTTTCAAATCCAATATTTCTTTTTCGTATTGACTTATATGTATGTAACTTCTTGGCATAAAAAATCCCCCCTGATGTATATTCTACATCAAGGGGGCTCTTTTTTCTATTGTCCATTTTTTACGGACTTGTTCA
>JAFSTE010000005.1 GCA_017450645.1 Eubacterium sp. | reverse complement strand
GCACCTCATTTTTAATGATTTTGTGCAAGAACAAGGCATAAATAATAACCAAGGCTGGCGCCTTGGTTATTTATTTTAACGCAGTTATTGTGCAAAAGGATAAGAACTGAGGCTTATTATCCTTTAGTACAGGTGGGCTTACCACTCCTGTTTTTTATGAACTTTTTGGCGGTTTTAATGCCGAACATTATGAAATGCTCGCGCATTATCAATAGCAGCAGGAAGTACAGCGCCGCTCCGCCTATTATCAGTATTGCAAGGTTTAACACCGTCGGCTGCATACGGCTTGAAGCCAACAGCAGCGCCGCGAGCATTATGCCGCCGGCAATCAGGTATTTGCCGCACATCTTAAACACCTTGGATATTTCGAGGTGTTTGTTTTTTGATATGTACACAAACTCCGCGCTCATAATGAACACTTCGCCCGCAACCGATGCGATTGCCGCGCCGTTTGACTTGATAAACGGTATCAACAGCGCATTGAGCGCCACATTGATTGCGCCGCCTATCAGCACATATTTTGTGTAGGTATTCTGTCGTCCGGTAGAAATAAAAAACTGCGTGCCCGAGGTCGAGTTCATACCCATAGGTATTGCTATAAACGCCATAAATGTCAGTACGGATATTACGGGCTGGTAGCCTTCGCCGAAGAATACGGGCACGAGTATTGATGCAATTCCTATTACGCCGCACATAAGCGGGGTTGCGAGGAACCATACAAAACGGTATGAGGTATAAAGGTATCCCTTCATTTCGTCGAGCTTGCCCTCGGCGTACGCCTTGGAGCTTTTCGGCAGCAGCACCGTATTTATCGCAGTTACTACGATAAGCGCCATTCTTACTATTTTCATAGCCTGCTCGTAGTATCCGTTTTCTACCGCCTCTTTGGTGATTACGCCTATCATTGTGCGGTCGAGCATCTCAAACAGCTGTATTGCCATTGTCGGTATAAACAGCTGTAAAATGATGTTAATATCGTTAAACGGCTTTGGCTTGTAATTCGGTACCTTAACGAGATATTTTTTAAGATACGGAAGTATTGACAGACTTCCGAACAGAGTTAAAAACGACAGCGACAGCACATATTTCCATAAATCCTCGTGCTTGTGGATAAACAGGAATATTGCCGCTACATTTAATATTTTAACGAGATAGTTTCTTACCGCGACGCGCTTAAAATCCTCCATCCCCTGGAAGAACCAGGAGGTGTCAGTTAAAGTCGCAAGAATATAAAACGCCTGCAAAAGGGCGATAGTTTTGTTATCTGCAAACAGCAAAACGTACGCCACATATATTACAAGCGCCGTACCCGAGGTAATCATCCTGAGCGTCAGGATGTCGAGGAACTTTTTTGTGCGCTCCTCGGGCTTGTCCTGCAGTATGCCGATTTGTTTGTTGCCGTAGGTCGCGGTACCGAGTATTGAAAATATCGTAAAGTAGCTAACTATAGAGTAGGTGTAGCTGTAAATACCGATACCGTCCGCCCTGAGAATACGCGAAATATACGGCGTTGTAACAAGCGGAACAATAAGCGCAAGCAGCTGATAGCTCGAGTTAAATATGTAATTTTTAATTACTTTACTTTTGCTTTTCATTTATCAATGCCTTATTTGCAGCCTCTTCAAGCTGTTTTTTATGATTATCACAGTCTATGCTGATAGTAAATATCAATATATATGCGAGCAGCCAGAAGCTCATTGAGCCTTGACCGAAATAGAACGCGCCGAAAAGCTCAAAGAAAATGTAGACCATTGTAAGGAAGGTGAACCAGCTTTTTTGGCTCATTTTAAAATAGCTGTAGGTAAAGGTGATTGTTCCTAAAATAGTGGTTTCGTAATAAAATCTGAACAGGTCGTTATGCAGATTAGCAGCCGCGATGGTTTTTATGTTTGCCCTTAAGTACGCGGTGGTTGTGCCAAGACCGTAGTTCGGAATATTTGCATATACAATGGCTCTGTAAATCTGAAATCTTGACATCGAAAACTCGTTAAAATCAAGTCCGAATTTCGAGAAAAACCAGTTTGAAAATGAGTCCGTAATAACAAAATAAACTGTGAGCGGAAGCAGGCAGAAAAAGATTATAACGGGGATTAAAACCTTGTTACTTACACTTTTATACCGCGGCACTACGCGAAGAACAACTATGAATATAATCAAAAACAGTACGGCAAATCGCTTGTATCCGAACAGACAGCCGATAGCGCTTAAAATTGCGCGATTTTCTTTTCCGCGGTACCTGAAATATGCAAACATCAAAAGGAAGTAGTTTGAAATACTGCTTTCGTAAATCGGCGAAATTGAATTAATAAACAGATTTTTAAGATTAAGCATTTTTAAAATATTGCCCGCAGTTACATTACCGCTTTTAAATGCGCCGTAAAAATACAAAACCAGCGAGGTAAAAAGCGCGCAGGTCATAATAAAGTCTGCTTCATCTTTATTTGTGCTGTTAAACATAATGGTAATCAACAGCACCGGCATTATAAAGTAATAGACCTCGCCTACCGAAAACAGTTTAAAGGTAAGGTGAAACGCCTGAAAAGCCAGCGTAATAACATATAGTATTCCGGCACAGAACAACACGTACCGCACCTCTGCTGCGCCGCGTACATTTTTCTTTCTAAGCAGAGGTATGCCGTACAAAAAGGCAATAATCATTACAAGAAAATGCTTTACATGAAGGTTATCAAGAAATACGGACAGTTCAAAATGACCGTGCTCACTAAACAGAAAAAAACATACAACAAAAGCAAACAGAATTTGCCGTACGTTAAATGTTACTTTATATCTGCTGTTGTCCTTGATGTAAGACTTCATAATAACTCCGAATTATTTGTTTTCCTGCGCGTTTAGCATATCCCTTACGGTGTAGGTTTTTAAATTCATTTTATTAAATGGCTCGCTGAAGGCAAGTGATTTTTGCTTTACCTCCTCGTATGAGCCGATAACCCTTGCAGGAACTCCTGCAACGACGCTGCCGCTTGGCACATCCTTAGTAACCACAGCGCCCGCTGCTATAATACAGTTGTCGCCGACAGTTACGCCGAACTGAACTATTGAGTCCGCGCCGAAAAATACATTGTTTCCTATATTGATTTTATCAAATCTGCAGCGGTGCTCGTTTGTGCCGTCCTCGTTATTAAAAACGGCATAAGCCGCGCTGTGCGTGACAAAGCGCACGCCTGCTGCAACTGCAACGTTGTTGCCCATATGCACCAAAAACGGCTCTGCGGGCAGAAGTATTGACTGGTAGTAGCATTTTTCGCCCATACAGCCTAAGACATTATGCTTTTTTAAATACTCTGCCTTTTTCCACCCGTCGCGTATGGTAACCATTTTTATCTGCAGGCGGTACCTGTTAAGCTTGTCTAAAAAAATTGAAAGCTTAGTCATTTTTTGACCTCATTTTATTCTTGATTTTAACCCATACGACAGCTAAAGCCGTACAGATTAAAAGGTTTAATACGGTTGTGATAATAAGCGTTAAGATGTCGCCGATGTTGATATTTAAAAAGTCGAGCGCAATTCTTAACGCATTCTGAATTATATAGTGAAAACCGAATATATAAAGACTGTAGCGTCCTAATAATTCGAGTATTTTGCAGTGTTTGATTATGTACGACAGCTCGATTACAAGCATTGAGCCCGAAAACGAGGTCGCCAGAAATAACAGCGGCGAGCCGAACTGAACTTCGTAGTACGACAGCCTAAGCTCATACATTTTCGTAAGATATATCGCCGAGTATAACGCAAAGATTACGGCGAAAATAATAAGCTTTGCATACTTTGATTTTTCGACAAATTTCGTTTTGTTCGCAAGAACGCCGGCGTAAAGGTACATTACCGAAACCACTGCCGACTCAAAGCACAGCGGAAGGCTTATTTTAGGCGAAATGAATATTACTGCTATCGACGGCAGAAAACACAGCGCCGCCGCGGCATATTTGTTTTTAACATATTTAAGTACTATAAACAGCAACGCCTGCGCCACGAGCATACTCGGCAAAAACCATAGGTTTGAAAATGCGCCGTGATTTGTTAAAAGCAGGGTGTAGATTATTCCGCTCTTTGTTTTAAGCAGGTCAAAAAATGCTGACGGCGCTTTTAGTATTACGCTCTGCGCTATGTTTGCGAGCGTTATCAGCGCCGCGAAAAGCAGGTAGGGGAGCATAAGACCTTTTGAGCGCTTTTTTAAAAACGCGGGGAAGGTGTCGCCGTCCTTAACCCTGAACACAAGTCCGCTAATTATAAAAAACAGCGGCATATGAAACGAGTAAATTATTTTTTCAAGCGGCTCTGAATTAAGCGAATATTCGTTTACGGCGTGACCCATCACCACAAGGATTATTGCAACGCCGCGTGCTATGTCGATATAATGTTTTCGCTCAGTTTTGTTATCCATTTGCTTATTCGGGCGTGTAAACATTACCGTTTTTCTTATAGCCCGTCATACCTTTTATGTTAAATATAATTCGTTCTATCGTCAGCTTTTTTCGGTTTGCCCAGATGCTTTTTGCGTAGTATTTAACCCTGTTCTGAGTGCAAAGGGAGAGTACATATTCCTTTGTAATCTCCGCCTCGCTCTCGATTGTAACATCGGGGTAAATCACGAGCTGTTTATGCGGGTCGTAATTCTTAACCTTAATCGTGGTCGGTCTGCACCAGTAGTGCAGGTACATAACCTCCTCGGTGTATAGCGTGTCTTTATACACATAGTGGCGCAGAATATGCCCGTCTTTAAATGTAAAAATCTGGTTTTTGTTTTTGTACTGCTCCTCCTCGGTCTGCATAGTCAGCTCGAAGGAGTAGTCGTATTTAGAAAGGTTTGCGTAATCCACCTTTGAATAAAATGGGATACCCAGCTCCTTGTAAATCGCGTCCATTACCGGCTCGTCAAAAGCGAAGTTGTTGTCGCTGCTGAGAACCTCTTTATAGCTCGGGCAGTCCTTTGCGTGGTATCTGTAGCGCGCGCACACCTCGGGCGTGTTGCGGTAAAGGTTTGAGTGACCGCGAAATCCGACACGCTCATACTTCGAGAGCACCTCGTCGGTGTAATACTTTCGTATATCGCCCCAAATCAGGTCCATATCGCAGTGTCCCCAAAAGTCGTAGCCCACAAGCTCCTTACGAAACACCTCGCCGTAGGTCGGCTTAAAGTCGCACAGCTTGTACGGTCGTTCAAGACAGATGTCAAAGTCGTAAACCGCCTGCACCTTCTTTTGCATATCCTCAAAGGTCATAAAGGTTACTTTGACATTATCGGGGTAATCGTATTCAGTTTTATCGTCGGTGAAAATCAAAAAATCCACCGTAGGATTGCAACCCGCCGTCATAAGCCAGAGCTTAATGTATTTCGGAAGCTTTCCGAAATAGGGGATAACATATGCTATTGAGTGCATTTTTACTCCTTTAAAACCGATTTATACGCATTAATAAACTGACCCGAAAGCTTGTCCCAGGTAAAGTCGTTTATTTTTTTGTGCGCGTTTTCGCACACTGAGTTATATCTATCCTTGTCGCCGTTTAGCTCGATAACCGTCCTTGCCCAAAGGTCGATATCAAGGCTTAGCTTAAAGCCGTCGATCGAGTTTTCAATAAGCATATCCGAGCCGCCGTTTTCGGTAGTTAAAACGGGCAGGGAATAGTACATAGCTTCAAGCAGCACCATACCGAAAATCTCGTAATGCGTGGGAAGCAGGAAGTAATCGCAAGCCCTATACAGCGTTGAGAGATACTTTTGCTCCATAGTGTCGGTATGCAAAATCATATCGCTTATACCGAGCTCCTTAGCCTTTTGTCTGCACATATCGGTATAGTCGCCGTCGCCTGTGCCGATTGTAATAAGCTTTATGTTAAGACCGCTGTCGCGAAGCTTTTTTGCGGTTTCGTAGATAAACGGGATGTTGCGCCTCTCCTCAAATCTGCCGATATAAAGCAGCTTTATGTCCGCCTCAGCTTCTTTAACACTTGTTATAAATTCGGGCTCGCTGTCTTTTAGCCCGGGCGTCAGCGCGTCAAGGTCAACTCCCACGCCGACGGTTTTAACATTATTAAGCCCCTTGCCGTTTAAGAATTCTTTTGCAAGTCGGCTCTTTGCGATAAAGGCGGTGTTGCGCTTTTTGTACTCCTTTAAAAACAGGGCGTCAAATACTTTACATATCGCGTTATACCGCACATTAAAATCACAGTAGTACGGACCGTGATATATAATCGTTTTATTCGGATATTTTTTTGCAAGGCGAAGCGACTCAATCTGATTATACTCGGCGGGCTGAATAATATCGTACTTTTCAATCAGCTTATCAAGCTTAGGGTAAATTGCGTTTTTAAGCACGCTTTTGCCCTTGCGGTAGTAAATTGTAATGCCGAGCTTCTCGTCAAGCTCGAGGCGATAATCCTTATCCTCGTCGCCCCAAAAAACTATACCGCACTCATGCCCCTGCCTTACAAGCGCTTTGGCAAGCCCGATTTCCTGTATATTATATGTGTTGTGGAGTATATCCATATATGACGGATAACAGCGAATAATCAGTATTTTCATCTTTTCGTATAGTGTTAACCTTGCTTTTTAGCTTTTATTTTGTTTATTACCTTGACAGGATAAATAAAGAATTCAAGGTAAACGGTTTTTTCCATAATAATTGCGGCGATAATCGGTCCTGCAAAACAGATTGCAAGCCCGAGTACTATATGCACCGCGGGCATAGTAACGCCGAGCTTTACGAGCGCAATCCTTAACGCCGCGGCAAAAATTGTGTGCATAACATAAATCGGCAGCGTGTATTTTGAAAAGGATAAAAAGAACCTGCTCTCTTTATTGTAAAACAGTCCGCCGATTACAAAGATTACGCCAAAGCACATTATAAGCCCGAGCGCTAAGTCGACAAATCCGTTTTTTAGTCCGAGCTTGCTTACGGCAATGCTTCCCGCAATAAACAGCGCCGCGAGTATAAATCCGCAGGCGGTAATAGCCTTGTTTTTAAAGATTGCCGTTATATCAAACCGCGACACCATTCCGCCGATTACGAACCATATGAAATACCTGAGCACTGCCGACGCTTCTATAAAGGTAAAGTCGCCGGTGAAAATCCACACGACGCGCATAATAAGCGCAATAAAGAGCAGCACCGCGCCCTCTTTTTTAGTTTTTATTGTGGGCGATATCATAAATATCAGCAGTAAGCAGTATAAAAACCAGTACCCCAGAATAGGCGACACAAAAAGCGAGTACCAAAGCGGTCCGACCTCGCTGTTAACCGACGAGGAAAAGGCGGTTTTCATCACCCACGATACAGTGGAGAAGAACAGGTACGGTACGCCGAGATTAAGCGCCTTTTTGTGAATATTCCTCTTATACTCGCCAAGGGTTCTGACGCTCGAATATTTAGAGAAAAGGTAGCCGCTGCAGATAAAAAACAGCGGTACGTGGAACTGCTGCACGCTGTAGTTGAACCAGTTATAAATAGCTCCTGCATGCAGTATGCCCGATATAGTCATACTCTGGAAAAAATGCCCTAAAACTACAAATACGCACGCAAAAACCTTAACATAATCCACCCAAATTTCGCGGGTTTTATTGTTTGACATATAAACAGTTACCTCGTTGTACTCTCGAGCGCTGACTTTGAGGTTTCGGACAGTCCGTCCTGAACCTCGGCGTTAAAGTCGCAGGTGGAAAGCTTGTCGAGCTCCTCCTTAGTGACCTTGCCGTCGCGCAAGTCGCAGCAGATTTTATTTTCGTACATAGAATATTTTTTATCTTTAAAGTAGCGAAGGAATTTATGCTTAATTACCCACGCGCCGGGCACCCAAATATACTTATGCATAGCGGGGGATACCGAGCCTATCATCCAGCACTGGCGGTCGCAGTTGCGTACCTTTGCGCGAACCTTTTCCGCCTGCTCGCTGTTCCAAAGCTCGTCCCAGTCCTGAAGCGCGAGGTTGCCCATAACCTCTTTTTCCTTAGTTCCGTTACACGGCATAACATCGCTGTACGGGTCTATAAAGAAGGTGTCAAACGCCATATCACAAGGAAGCAGGCGCTTTTGACCGTATATGTAATTAATAAGTCCGTGGTTAAAGTACGCGCGGAACCATTTTTTAGGCGAGTTGGATTTAAGAAGCTCGTTAATAAGCTCCTCAAAGCTTTCCGCGACTTTCGCACGGTCGTGAATAATATTCTTTGACTCAACAAAATAGAACGAGTTGTGCAGCGAAGCGGTTGCGAACTCCATATCCATTTCGTCCGACAGCTTATAAAGCGGTACAAGGTCGCCGCAGTTTGCGTCCTGAACCGTCATACCGAATCCTACATCGGGGTGCTTCATCTCTACTAACTTTTTAAGCGTTTCGTAGCCTTTGTTAAAGCCGTCCTCGAGTCCGCGTATTGAGTTGTTGGTATCCTCCAGCCCCTCGATAGAAATACGGATACCCACATTAGGGAATTCCTTGCATAAATCAATAATCTTATCGGTAAAAAAGCCGTTAGTGGATATAACTATACGGTCGCTCTTTTTATACAGCTCGCGCACTATATCCTTAAGGTCGCTGCGTATAAACGGCTCGCCGCCGGTAATGTTAGTAAAATACATCGGCGGCAGCTTTTTAATTGTTTCGATTGTGATTTCCTCTTCGGGGGTGGACGGCGCTTTGTAACGGTTGCACATATTGCACCTTGCGTTGCAGCGGTATGTTACAATTACCGTTCCGTTTAGTTTTTTTGACATAGTTTTTTACTCTTTATAATACTGAATATTTTATTAAATGAATACGCAAATGCCACAACTAACACAAGCGTAATTATTACGGTTAAAACATAAGACAATATGTCGTTTGAAAACAGATTTGTCAGCTTGATTTTTTGCAGTATTCTGAAAAATATCATATGCGACAAATAGATTTCCATACTTAATCCGCCCAAAAATGCAGTAATTTTGTTTTCAAGCAGCGGAGATTTTTCCCTCAGCGCATAAATTACAATCAGCGAAAAAGCAAGCAGCAACGTCCACAACGATATGCCGCAAACGTACATCAGCACTACTGAGCCTATTACAAGCAAAAGCACAACATACTTTAACCTGTTTAACAGGCTGCTAAGTGTATCTCTGTAAAGATATATAAGTCCGCCGGCAAAAAAGTATGGCGCTGCATATACGATATTACTGCGATAATCAAAGGTCGGCATATGCGCGGAGTCAAAGAAATAGTAACTGCAAAGCAGGTTGAATACTATGCTTAATGCAAACGACAGCCACGCGCGGCGCTTGTTTTCAATCAGCATACAATAAAACGGAAATGTAATATAGAATACAAAAACAAGCCCGATAAACCATCCCACGCCGATTAACGAAATGTTTGCGTTAGGCAAAAAGCCAAAGCAAAGCGTCAGGTTTGCAAAAAGCTCCATAGCGGCGGTTTTGCCGGGTGAGGATACAAAATCCAAAACGCTTAATAACGCAAAAAACGGCAGAATTTTTTTGATGCGTTTGCCGTAAAACTCGGTGGGAGTTATTTTTTTGCCCATTATCTTTTCGTAATATCCGCAGCACAGCGAAAATGCGCTGATTATCATAAACAGATATACTAACTCGCCCAGATTAGCTATAAACTTGTCGCCAATAAAACCCAGATTATATTCTCCGCATAACATAATGTGCATCATTGCAACACCTATTGCGGATAATGCGCGCACGCCATCCAGGCCGTTATATCTTTTGTTTTCCATAATTAATTCGTGTAAATATCAATAAGTTTTTTACAGTAGGTTTCAAGGTCGTCAAAAGATGTGTTAAGGCAGTTTTTGCTCATCTCGTCGGAATGTGCGAGCACCTCGTTAATCGCTCTTTCAAAATCCTTAGTGTCACCGCTTTTAAACAGTACTCCCGTTTTGCCGTTATCAATAATTTCGGGTATTCCGCCGATTTCGGCGCCAACAACGGGGGTGCCGTACATAATGCTCTCCATAGCCGAGAACGGACAGTTTTCGTTACAGATGCTCGGACATACCGTACACGCCGCAGAAGCGACAATCTCCGCGAGCTCCTCGCCCGACTTAAAGCCGAGATTAGTGATGTTCGGCGCAGCGCTGAGTTGCTCGTCGTACTCGCCGTTACCCGCGGTAACGAAGTTTACGCCCGTGGTTTCCAGCAGGGTTTCAATACCTTTTTCTTTACTGTATCTGCCAAAATATAATACGTAGCCCTCTTTTTGCTGCTTTTCAATATTTTCGGTTTCAACAAAATTGTGAAGCGTAACGGTTTTTCCTTTTAAGTGCGGGTTTGAGTCAAGCGCGTTTTTGTTAAAATCGCTTGGACAAATTATCGTATCAATCAGCCTGTAAGTGCGCAGCGATTTATAGAGCGTCGCCTCCGCAGCACCTAAAAAGCTTTTCATTTTAGAATTGTGTATGCAGTTGTTTTTTACGCAGCTCGTGTAGTTGCCGCTAAGGCATTTGTCGCAAACCTTGCCCGAGTTATCGTACATCAGGTGGTTAGGACAAACAAGCTGTTCGTCGTGGGCGGTGTAAACGGTCTTAACCTTCTTGTTGCCCTTTGTTTTGTAGTCCTGAATAGCGTAAATAATGCTCGGCGTGAGCTGAAAGTTAAAATTGTTAAGGTGGATAATGTCGGGCTGAAAATCGTTAAGCACAGCCTTCATCTTGCGCCTTGCTTCGGTAGAATAGATAATCTTAAACGGATAGGTAAGCTGCTTTAGCTTGCTTCCGCCGTGAAAATCCATAGAGCTCGTGTACTGTTCGGCGCTGTTGCCGACACATCTGTCCTCGTGCTCCATACCGAAGTACTGCACCTCGTGGCCGAGCGCCTTTAACTGCTCTCCGATTTTAAAAATATATGTTTCAGACCCGCCGTTAGGGTGCAGAAATTTGTTTACTATCAAAATTTTCATTTTAACAGTTTCCTTTTTCCGTTATTTTTGATAAAGCTCAAGCGTTTTTTGTGTTACATCGTCCCAGTTGTATTTGCTGCAGATGTAATCGGCGCTTCTGCTTTTAAGCTCGCTGATTTTTGCGCTGTCGCTCAGCAGGGAGTTGAGCGTGTTTTTAAGGTCTTTAACATCGCTCTTTTTAAAACAAACGCCGCAGTCGCCGTAAACCTGAGTACATTCCTCGATGTCGGAGGTAAGGCATGCGTTGCCGTAGCTCATAGCTTCGAGCAGGCTAATCGGCATACCCTCAAGGTCGCTGGGCAGACAGTAGATAAGCGCGTTCGAGTACAGCTCGTCGAGCTCGTTACCCTGAACAAAGCCCGTAAAGATAATGCGCTCGTCGCTTTCGCCAAGCTCTCTTATTTCGCGCTCGTAGTCGCTTGTGTGGCTTGCGCCGCCCGCGATTACAAGCTTGATGTCGGTATCAATTTCCTTATACGCTTCTATAAGATAATGCACGCCCTTTTCCGGTACAAGCCTGCCGAGGAAGAGGATATAGCTGTCTTTTTCAAGCTCATATTTCTCTTTAATTATCTCGGCGTCGCGAAGCGTCGGCTTAGATATGCCGTTAGGAATAAATACGGTCTCGCGCGCGTAGGTGTCGATAAAATACTGCTTAACGCCCTGACTCAGCACAATAATGCTGTCCGCGTGCTTTGCGGCGGATTTTTCGCCGAACTTTAAGAACTTTGTTGCAAAGCCGCCCCATTTTGAGCGCTGCCAGTCAAGTCCGTGGATTGTAGCGACGCACTTCTTGCCGAACAGCTTAGCCAAAGGTATCATAGAACACGGTCCCTCGGCGTGAAAATGGATAACATCGTAGCCCTTTAAAACAGCGCGCGCGGTTGCAGCGGCGCTGTAAACAATCGCGTTAAGCTTGGCGCTGTCGGGAGTGGGAACCCACTTAATCTTAACGCCGTCCCACTCTTTCAGCCTGTCGTCAAACTGTTCGCCCGCAATATGCTTGCTTTTACGGTTGTAAGCGGTTACGCTGTGACCGAGCGCAGCCATACGGCTCGAAAGCTCACCAACTACTATTTCCACTCCGCCTTCGCGCGAAGGTATTCTTTTGTGCCCTATCATTGCGATTTTCATTACTCTGCTCCTTTGTGAAAGAGTACAACATAAATTGTTTTGAAAAAGATTTTTGCATCAAGCAGCAGCGACCATTCGTCAATGTACTGACAGTCGAGCTTTACAACCTCCTCAAAATCGGTAATCTGGCTTCTGCCGCTGACCTGCCACATACCCGTAATACCGGGGCGCATAGAAAGTCTGCGTCTGTGGCGGCTCTCGTAATTATAAAACTCGTCCTCAGTAGGCGGGCGCGTGCCGATAAGGCTCATATCGCCCTTTAATACATTAAAAAACTGTGGTAACTCGTCTATACTGTATTTTCTTATAAACTTGCCGACCTTCGTAATCCTCGGGTCGTCCTCGAGCTTGAACATATGACCTTCCATCTCGTTGTCGGTCATAAGCTCCGCCTTTCGCTCCTCCGCGTCAACATACATCGAGCGCAGCTTGTAGATATAAAACGGTCTGCCGTTTTTTCCTATTCGTATCTGTTTAAAGAACAGCGGTCCGGGGCTTCCCTGCTTTAGCGGGATTGCGACCGCGGCAATTATCGGCGCGGAGAGTATGCAGCCGATTATTGCAAATATAATATCGAGCACTCTTTTTATAACGAGCATTGCCGAGTTGTGATTTGCCGGCGCAAAAGTCGCCATCGGGTAGCCCGCGTAAACCCTGCAGTTGATGTTGTTGAACTTGCTCTCGTTTAGTATCTGGTTAAGGCTCGGTATGTTGATATGAACGGTTATGCCCATATCCTCGAGCTCCTCTATAATGCTCTGTTCGTCGTGCAGCATATCGAAGCTGAGATTAATAAATATCTCGTCAATCGGCGCCGAGCGAATCCAGTCCATATAGTTTTCACCGTCGCTTACAACGGGGATGTCGCAAATGCTTTCGTCGCTGTTAATTCCGTAGCCGTCGGCTGCGGTTTTAGCGTAAACCCTGTCTACGAGCACAATGCCCGTAACCCTGTGCGACCAGTCCTCTTTAATCTTGCCTACGAATTCCTCCGCCAAATCCGAGGTGGTGATAATCCCCGCGATTGAGGCGGTTCGGCTGTAGGTGTAGTAGTCGGTTATCCAGCGCTTTAGCATATACTTTGCAGGAAGCAAAAAAGCTGTAAACAGCAGATAGCTCGAAAGCAGCATATATCGCGACTCTATAATCGGACTTTTAAGCAGCAGAATAAAGGTGGAGAAAAACAGATATGTAAGCGAGGTGTTCTGAAACACTGCAAGCAGCTCCGCCTCTCTGCTGCGCTTTGCTATATTAATCGTGGAGTAAAAGCACGCGCGCACTATAGAATATGAAATTATAAGCGCAAAGAAGTATCTTATCCATTCCGTTAAAGGATAGACCGCAATTTTAAGTATTATAAAGTGAAAAATGACATAAGATACAGCGTTTGCTATAGTAAGACAGAAGAGGTCAACAAAAAGTTCCAGCCAAAACTGTACTTTCCTTCGTCTGCTCATTTAATCACCTGAATTAATAATTGTAGTTGTAATTATAGTTATAATTATAGTTGTATTTTCTGTAATAAGAATAATACTTCTTTTTGTCGCTGTTTACATCGTTAATGATAAAGCCGAGGATGTTAGCGTCAATCTGCTCAAGGCTCGTTACCGTCGCCTTTACATCGTTAGTGTTAGTAGTATCGGTCTTTACAATAAGAATGTAGCCCGTTACCTTTTGTGCAAACAGCGTTGAGTCGGTTACAATATTAATCGGCGGCGTATCAATAAATACGCAGTCGTAATGCTCTCTTACAAAGTTTAAAAGCTTGTCCATTCTCTCCGAGGATAAAAGCTCGGTGGGATTCGGCGGAATTTTGCCCGCTGTGAGGATTGACAGATTTTCGATATAGGTCTTTGATACCGACATACTGTCAGTAAGCCCTGCAAGAATTTCCGAAAGTCCGTTTTTAACGGGGATAGAAAACATCCTGTGCATAGTGGGGTTTCGCATATCCGAGTCGATGATAAGCGTCTTTTTGCCCATCTGTGCAAAACTGATTGCAAGGTTAATGGTGTTAATCGTCTTACCGTTGTTAGCCGTAGGGCTTGATACAACGAATATGGGGCACTTCTCGCCCTGCTGCATAAACATAAGGTTAGTCCTTATGGAGTTATAAGCCTCTTTAATCTGAAAGGAGGTGTCGGGGCGCAGTATTTTCTTTTGGTCGTCAACCGAAAAGGTTGTGTGTGCAAGCTTGCTTATCTTTTTACGCTTAGTCATTTTTTACCTCTCCTTTCGCATTTTTTATACTGTCCAATAGCTCGTTACTCGGTTGCACCTCGTTGTCGGTAGCGCGCTTGTCGTCGCTCGAGTACTTAGAGGAATTGCTGTTAGAGTCGAGTCTCGGTATAGTACCGAGTACGGGGATATCGAAGTCTCTTTCGAGGTCTTTGGCTTCGGTAATGGAAGTATCAAATATTTCGTAGATAAAGAACGCCGAGAACGAAAGCACAAAGCCCGCGAGCGCACCGATTATAATATTGCGCTTCGTGTTAGGCGATGACGGCTTTTGCGGCACCTTGGCGTAGTCTATGACCTTAATACCGCCGCCCTCTACTATTTTAACTATTTCGTCGGGCGCTATTTTCGCCACAGTGTTCGCAATCTTTGCCGCGGTTTTGGCGTCCTTGTTTTTAACCGTAACGGTAAATGCCTGAATACCCTCTACGGCGCCTGCGGAAATAGAGTCCTTAATCTCCTTGGTGGAGCTTATCTGAAGCTCGTTTGCAACCTTGTCGAGTACATTGTCGCTCTTGATAATGTACACATAAAGCTCCGCGAGCTTTTCGGACGCGTTAATCTGAGTTTCGGTAAGAGTGGACGCGGTGCTTATAGCGTCGTCGCTGCTCTTTGCGTAAAACTTAACGGTCGCCGTGTATGTAGGCGTAATAAAAAGCTGGGTAAATGTGCCCACGAGCACCCCAGACAGTATGGTGATAAGGATAATGTAAATAACCTTAGTCCTCATCATATAAATGATTTTTCTTAAATCTATTTCAATCTCTCTGTTTTCGTTCATAAAAAACAAACCTCCGCCCTTTTAAGCATAAAGATACATAGTGTATTATAACAGTTAAAGACCTTAAAGTCAATTATAAATAAGTAATTATATTAAAATATTATAATATAGCAAAATCTGTAAAAAATAAAACACACCGATTTTTCAATCGGTGCGGTTTTATTTATTTTGCTACATCAAATGTACGGCTCTCGCGGATGATGTTAACCTTAATCTGTCCGGGATAATCCATCTCGTCCTCGATGCGCTTAACAATCTCTCTTGCAACGAGCGGCATTTTGCTGTCGTCAATGACCTCGGGCTTAACCATAACTCTGACCTCACGGCCTGCCTGTATAGCGTAAGCCTTTTCAACGCCGTTAAAGCTTGACGAAATTTCCTCAAGCTGCTGGAGCCTCTTGATATAATTTTCGATATTTTCGCGTCTTGCGCCCGGTCTTGCGGCGGAAACTGCGTCCGCAGCCTGAACAAGCGAAGCCACAACCGTTTTACACTCAACATCGCCGTGGTGCGCCTGAATAGCGTGAACGATGTTCTCGTTTTCTTTATACTTTCTCGCGTATTCTACGCCGAGTGCGATATGACCGCCCTCCATCTCGTGGTCAACAGCCTTACCGATATCGTGAAGAAGTCCTGCGCGCCTTGCCTGCTTTTCGTCAACGCCGAGCTCGGCAGCCATAAGACCTGCGATATATGATACCTCGAGTGAGTGTTTAAGCACGCTCTGACCGTATGAGGTACGGTATTTGAGCTTGCCGAGGAGCTTAACAAGCTCCGGATGGATTGAGCCGCAGTTCGCGCTGATAACAGCCTTTTCGCCCTCAGCCTTAATTGTCTGCTCAACCTCTTTTTTTGCTTTTTCGTACATCTCCTCAATTCTGGTCGGATGAATTCGTCCGTCCTGAATGAGTTTTTCGAGTGTGAGTCTTGCGACCTCACGCCTTACGGGGTCAAACGCACTTACCGTAATAGCTTCCGGTGTGTCGTCGATAATAAGCTCTGCGCCCGTAATCTGTTCGATAGAGCGGATATTTCTGCCCTCTCTGCCGATAATTCTGCCCTTCATATCGTCGGACGGAAGTGATACAACATAAACTGTTGTTTCTGCTGTGTGGTCAGCCGCACAGCGCTGAATAGCGGTGCCGATGATTTCCCTTGCCAGAACATCGCTCTGGTCGCGAACCATCTGCTCGTACTCAAGGATACGCTTGCTCTTTTCTACATCAAGCTCAGACTCAAGGGACTGCATAAGCTGCTTTTTAGCGTCCTCCTGTGAAAGGCCGGATATTCTCTCAAGCATATCAAACTGGCTTTTCTTGATGCCATCGATTTCAAGTAATTTGTCGTCAACCTGCTTAAGCTTTTCACTTAAATGTTCACTTTTTGTTTCAAGAGTGTCTGCTCTTTTGTCAAGATATTCCTCACGCTGGGTGAGTCTTTTTTCCTGGCGCTGAACCTCGTTTCTTCTCTCGCGAATTTCCTTATCAGCGTCAGAACGAAGCTTGTGGATTTCGTCCTTAGCTTCTACAAGCATAGCTTTTTTGCTTGCCTCTGCTTCGTTTAAAGCGTCATTGATAATTTTTGTCGCGTTATTTTTTGCGTTTTCAGTATCTTTTTTTATTCTTTTATCCTGTAAAAACATGCCGGCGAATACGCCAAGAGCACAAAAAACTACTGCAAAAATAACGGCAATAATTATCATTATAGAAACATTTACCATAATCAATAGCACCTCCTTCTGTTTAGATTTTTACACATTTAACTTAAAATTTCATCAGAAAAGGTACAGTTTTATGCAAATAAACCTCTATATCCGAGCCATAAATAGCTCGTCATATAGATTTTCCACTATATATTACACCTATATCTTGTATTTGTCAAGGGAAATTATAATCATCATAGCTATATGCAAGTAACAGCTGTTGAAGGCGCTTAAAAAAAGTGTTGACTTTAACGCTTTTATGTGCTAAACTGTTTTTTGCAATCATAAATAAAAATTTTTAAAGGAGATTTACTAATGAATAAGATTGTTAAAAAAGTTCTCGGCATCGGTTTGTCGGTAGCTATGGTAGGCGGTATGTTCGCTGCTTGCTCAAACGGCGGCCAGACAGACGAAACAACAACTGCTGCTGCAGCTGCAGAGGGCGGCAAGACCTTTAAGGTTGGTATCTGCCAGCTTGTACAGCACGAAGCGCTTGACGCTGCTACCAAAGGCTTCCAGGATAAGCTCACCGAGCTTGCAGAGGCTGACGGCAACAAGGTTGAGTTCGACACTCAAAACGCACAGGGCGAAAGCACAAACTGCGCTACTATCGTAAATCAGTTTGTATCTAATAAGTCAGACCTTATTATGGCTAACGCTACACCTGCACTTCAGGCAGCTATGAACGCTACTGCAGCAAGCAAGATTCCTGTAGTTGGTACTTCCGTAACAGACTACGGCACCGCTCTTGAGATTGATATGAAAGCCGGCGACCCGACAGGTATTAATGTTACCGGCGTAAGCGACCTTGCTTCTCTTGAAGAGCAGGCTAAGCAGATTACAACACTCTTCCCGGATGCCAAGAAGGTTGGATGCATCTACTGTTCAGCAGAGGCTAACTCAACATTCCAGGTTGAGGGCATCAAGGCTGCACTTTCAAAAAGCGGAGTAGAAACAGAGTTCTATTCATTTGCAGACTCTAACGATATTCAGGGCGTAGCTAAGAAGGCTGCTGCTGAGTCTGATGTAATCTACATTCCTACAGATAACACCGCTGCTTCAAACGGTCAGGTTATCGCTGCTGCTTGTGAAGAGGCTAACACACCTATCATCGCAGGTGAAGAGGGTATCTTCAAGAGCACAAACGCTGTTGCTACATTCTCAATTTCTTACTATGACATCGGTGTTCACGCTGGTGAAATGGCTTACGAAATTCTTTCAAAGGGCACAGACCCGGCAACAATGGCTATCTGGCAGCCGACAGACCTTACCTACTTCGTAAACGACGAAATGGCTAAGAAGTATAAGGTTACAGTTCCTGAGAATTACGAATCATACGATTTCTCAAAGGCTGAATAAAAAATTGTTGACTATTTTATTACTTTAAAGTATAATAGCAATATCTTAATTACGGTAAGAGCAATAAGCTATTAAGTTTATTGCTCTTATTTATCGAAATGAGGTAATACTATGGGAGCGTTTATTAATGCCCTTCCCGGCGCAGTAGGCCAGGGATTGATTTGGGGTATAATGGCTATCGGCGTGTATATTACATTCCGCGTTCTTGATTTTGCTGACCTTACCGTTGACGGTACCTTTGCTACGGGCGGCGCTGCACTCGTTATGTGTATGATGAGCGGTATGAATGTGTATGTTGCGCTTGTTGTTGCATTTGCGGCAGGCTGTGCGGCAGGTCTGGTTACGGGCGTGCTTAACACACTTTTGGGTATACCGCCTATTCTTGCGGGTATCCTGACTCAGCTTGCGCTGTATTCCGTTAACCTTAGAATACTCGGCAAATCAAATCAGCCGCTTTCGGCGTATAATTACCATCTTATCGCGAGTATGGTAAATGTTACTAAGGCTATTATCGTAGTTTTAATCTTTGTTTTGGCAATTATTGCTATCCTTTACTGGTTCTTCGGTACGGAAATCGGTCACGCTATCCGCGCGACGGGTTCTAACCAGAATATGGCAAAGGCTAACGGCATTAATACTAATATGGCTAAGATTATTGCGCTCGTTCTTTCTAACGGTCTTGTAGCTCTTGCAGGCGGACTTATTTCGCAGTATCAGGGCTTTGCTGATATCAATATGGGCCGCGGCGCAATCGTTGTAGGTCTTGCAGCCGTTATTATCGGCGAGGTTATATTCGGCAAGCTGTTTAAGAACTTTGCGCTCAGGCTTCTTGCTGTTGCAATCGGCGGCATTATTTACTATATCGTTATGCAGTTTGTTATCAGCCTCGGACTTAATACGGACGACCTTAAGCTTCTTACAGCGGCTATCGTTGCTATATTCCTCGGTATCCCGTATATTAAGAGTAAGTACGCTGAAACCCATGTTAAAGTTAAGGAGGTTAAGGAATAATGCTTGAAATTAAGAATGTTCGCAAAACCTTTAACCCCGGTACTATTAACGAAAAAAAGGCGCTCAACGGTATCGACCTTAAGCTTAACGAGGGCGATTTCGTAACCGTTATCGGCGGTAACGGCGCGGGTAAATCCACAATGCTTAATATGGTCGCGGGCGTTTATCCCGTTGACTGCGGTAATATTATCATCGACGGCGTTGATGTTACTAAGCTCCCCGAGCATAAGAGGGCTAAGTATATCGGACGCGTTTTCCAGGACCCGATGACGGGTACTGCTGCGGATATGCAGATTGTAGAAAACCTTGCTCTCGCTTCACGCAGAGGTCAGCACAGAGGGCTTGCACCCGGCGTTCGCCGTAAGGAAAAGGAGCAGCTTAAAAAGATGCTCGCACACCTCGACCTCGGTCTTGAGGACAGACTCACCTCCAAGGTAGGACTCCTCTCGGGCGGTCAGCGTCAGGCTATTACGCTGCTTATGGCTACTCTTAAAAAGCCTAAGCTCCTGCTTCTCGACGAGCACACTGCGGCGCTTGACCCCAAAACCGCTAAAAAGGTGCTTGACCTTACCGAAAAGATTGTTGCCGAAAATAACCTTACTACTATTATGATTACTCATAATATGCGCGACGCTATCAATATCGGTAACCGCCTTGTTATGATGAACGACGGTAAGATTATTTATGATGTTTCCGGCGAGGAAAAGAAAAGTCTTCATAAGTCCGACCTGCTTGAAAAGTTCAAGACAGGTGCTGGCGAGGACCTCGACAACGACAGAATGCTCCTTGCGGAATAAGAAAAGCCCGACACGTTTGTGTCGGGTTTTAGTTTTTAGTGGATAGTGGACAGTGGACAGTGTAGGATACTCGGCGGAGCCTCGGACAATTTTTTATCTTGACAAATATTTATAATCTGTTATAATATCATTACTGAAAATTAAACAGTACCCATTAAAGACTGTGATGCAGAAAAAGATTTTTCGCCTTAGTTTCAGCGAGTCGGCGGTTGGTGTAAGCCGATACAAAGCGATTAATGTATAGCTCTCTGCGGAGTCGCTGTCCTGAATAGAAATCAATAGGGACAGACGGTTGACCTCGTTATCGGTAAAGGCGTTGTTTGACGCTAAAGGGCAGTTTTTCCTTCTGCCGAAGTAGGGTGGTACCGCGTGTTATAACGCCCCTATGTTGTGTGGGTGTTTTTTATTTTGCCCTCACAGGAAAGGAGACACTATTATGAAAAAAGGATTTGAAAAGTACACACCGTTTAAACCCATTAATCTGCCTGACAGACAGTGGCCCGACAATGTAATTACTAAGGCGCCTGTTTGGTGCTCGGTTGATATGCGCGACGGTAACCAGTCGCTCGTTGACCCGATGAACCTTCAGGAAAAGCTCGAATTTTTCCAGACTCTTATTGATGTCGGCTTTAAGGAGATTGAGGTGGGCTTCCCGTCGGCCAGCGAAACCGAGTACGAAATCCTCAGAACGCTTATTGACGGCGGATACATCCCCGACGATGTTACAATTCAGGTACTTGTTCAGGCAAGACCGCACCTTATCAAAAAGACCTTCGAGGCTATCCACGGCGCAAAGAATGTTATAGTTCATTTTTACAATTCTACTTCAACTCTGCAGCGTAAGGTTGTATTTAAAACCGATATGCAGGGCGTTATTGATATCGCCGTTAAGGGCGCTAAGCTTATCTACGAGCTCACCGAGGAAGAAAAGGTTAAAAACCCCGATATGAATATCCGCTTTGAGTATTCACCCGAATCCTTTACGGGAACAGAGATGGATAACGCGGTCGAGATTTGTAAGAGGGTTATGGAGGAGCTTCATATTACTAAGGAGAACCCGATTATCCTTAACCTTCCGTCAACCGTTGAATGTTCAACGCCTAACGGCTACGCTGACCAGATTGAATATTTCTGCCGTCATTTGCCTAACCGCGAGGCTGCTATTATTTCGCTTCACCCGCATAACGACCGCGGCGAAGGCGTTGCGGCAACAGAGCTTGCGCTTATGGCAGGCGCTGACCGTGTAGAGGGTACGCTTTTCGGTAACGGCGAAAGAACGGGTAATGTGGATGTTGTTACCCTTGCGCTTAATATGTGGACTCAGGGCGTTGACCCCGAGCTTGATTTCCACGATATTAATAAGGTTAAAGAGGTTTACGAGCGCTGCACTAAGATGCAGGTTCCGCCCCGTCAGCCGTATGCGGGCGAGCTTGTATTTACCGCATTTTCAGGCTCTCACCAGGACGCTATCAATAAAGGCAAAATGTATATGGAGGAGAGCAAAAGCGAAATGTGGGAGGTTCCGTACCTTCCGATTGACCCCGCCGATGTCGGCAGGGAATACGAGCCGATTATCCGTATTAATTCCCAGTCGGGTAAGGGCGGCACGGCGTTTATCCTTGCAAACGATTACGGTATTAAGATGCCAAAGGCTATGCACCCCGAGTTCGGCGCTGTAGTTCAGAAGGCTTGCGACGAAAAGGGCAAGGAGCTTTCGCCGAGCGAGGTTTTCGACCTCTTCCAGAAGGAATACAGAAATGTTGCCGGTCCGTACAGACTGCGTAACTATAAGGTTTATGAAGAAAAGATTGAGGACCAGGAGCTTTCGAGCGTTAAGTTCGAGGGTACAATTACCTACAAAAACGGCGGTCCTGAGAGCATCAGCGGCGAGGGCAGCGGTCCGATAGGCGCGTTCTTTAAGGCAATTCAGTCAATCGGCATTACTGGTTACGAGTTTATCGACTACAGCGAGCACGCAATCGCTGTCGGCTCTGACTCTAAGGCGATTAGCTATATCCACCTTAAGAACCCGCAGGGTAAGGATGTGTTCGGTATCGGTGTAAGCCATAATATCAGCTACGCTTCGATGAAGGGTATAATCTGTGCAATCAACCGCGACCAGCCCGACACCTACCGCGACGACACGATGCCCGGTATTTTCGACATCTGCTAAAGGAGATATATAATGAAGTTATTTAATATTACTGTTTTAAAGGGTGACGGTATCGGACCCGAGATTGTTGACGAAACCATTAAGGTGCTTAACACTGCGGGCGATAAGTTCGGCTTTAAGTTCGATTATAATTATCAGCTCCTCGGCGGCTGCGCTATCGACGAAACGGGCGTGCCGTATCCGCAGGAAACCGCGGACGCGTGCAAGGCTTCCGATGCAGTGCTTCTCGGCGCTGTAGGCGGTCCTAAGTGGGACGACCAGCCCGGCAACAACCGCCCCGAAAAGGGACTTCTTGCAATCCGCGAGGACCTGGGACTTTTTGCAAATCTGCGCCCTGCAAAGATTTTTGCGCCGCTTAAAAGCGCTTCTCCTATTAAAGAGGAGATTATCGGCGACGGACTTGATATCCTTATCGTGCGCGAGCTTACGGGCGGCATTTACTTCGGCGACCGCGGCACTTATGAAGAGAACGGAGTTGTCGGCGCGTACGACACCGAGCGCTATACCTATCCCGAGATTAAGCGCATCGTCGTTGCAGGTTTCGAGTACGCTATGAAGCGCGATAAGCGCCTTACCTGCGTTGATAAGGCTAATGTGCTCGACTCCTCGCGTCTGTGGCGTAAGGTTATGGAAGAAACCGCTAAGGATTACCCCGAGGTTGAGGTGTCCTATATGTATGTTGATAACTGCGCTATGCAGCTCGTTCGCAACCCGAACCAGTTTGACACAATCGTTACCTCGAACATTTTCGGCGATATTCTTTCCGACGAGGCTTCAATGATTAGCGGCTCAATCGGTATGCTCGCGTCCGCTTCACTTGCGGAGGGCACTTTCGGCTTGTATGAGCCTATTCACGGCTCGGCTCCCGATATCGCAGGTCAGGGCAAGGCAAACCCGCTTGCTACAATCCTTTCGGGCGCAATGATGCTTCGCTATACCTTTGGCGAAACCGAGGCCGCCGACGCTATTGAAAAGGCGGTTGACACCGCGCTTACAAAGGCTCGCACACCCGACATTTTTGAGGACGGCTTTAAGGCTGTTACAACCTCCGAAATGGGCGACCTCGTTGCAAGCTTACTTTAAACAAATACAAAAAAGGCTATCTTGCATTAAGCAAGATAGCCTTTTATTTTTTTATGTATTTATGCCTCTGCCATCCAGAGTCCGTGCAGATTGCAGTAAGCGTAAGCTGCTACTGCTTTGTCGCCTGCGAGCGCAAATTTTGCAACAGGCTCGCCTGTGGGATTAAGCTCAACCTTCTGAAAACCGTTTTCTGTTTCGAGAACAACCCACGCGATGTGATGCTCCTCAGTCATCGGGTGTGCCACATCGCCTACCGTAACCGTAACATTATTGCCGTCAACTGTGATTACGGGCACATGCTTTTCTGCTGCAGCGTCAACGCTGCCGGGGATAATTTCGTCCATTTTCTGACCGCAGCACATTACCGGTACGCCCTTATTTTCCATAAATGTAATGATATTGCCGCAGTGTGAACATCTGTAAAACTTCATACTATATCCTCCTTTCTCTAAGTTTACTGAAAAACTCGGTGAGAATACTCTCACATTCTTTTTCCATAATTCCGCCGAGGATTTCGGGCTTGTGGTTGTAGGGCAGTCGGTTGAAGTCCTCAACCGAGCCGAACGACCCCGCCTTTGCGTCGTAAGCGCCGAAATACACGGTCTTTATACGCGCGTTAATTATCGCGCCCGCGCACATCGGGCAAGGCTCGAGCGTAACATATAAATCGCAGTCGCTCAGCCGCCAGCTCTCGAGCGCGGTGCAAGCGTTATTAATAGCCTCAATTTCTGCGTGGCACAACGCGTTTTTGTTTATTTCGCGCCTGTTTCTGCCCGTTGCAATAACCTCGCCGTCCTTAACGATTACAGCGCCTATCGGCACCTCGTTTTCGGCTTCGCTCAGCTTTGCAAGCTCTATTGCCCGGCGCATATATTTATTTTCCATAGCTAACTTATAGGTACAATCGTTTTTGATGTTACATAAACGAGTATCACGAACGGAATAAACAGTCCCGGCAGGAGCAAAGCGAGCTTCTGATACAGCGGTACGCGGTATTCTACCGGTTCTTTGGGTTCCTTTTTAAAGAGGCTCTTTGTGATTAAAAGGTATATTAACGCAATAACCGCAAGCACAAACCACACGATAAATATTACGGTAATTACATTATCCGATATCTTTTTTGTTGTGGCGTACTGTAAAATATCCTGAAGCACCGAAAGCCCGTTGTTACAGCCGTGTATAAGCATAGCCGGTACAATGCTGTCGGTAACGATAGTGATATACGCTAAAATAAGACCGATTACAAACGCAAACACAAACTGAATAACATTACCGTGAAGCAGTCCGAAAACTATGCTTACCGCAATAACCGCAAAGCCCTTGCCGTGCTTTCTTAAAACGCCTAAGCTCGCGCAGCGCATAGCAAATTCCTCGAAAATTGCGGGCGCAACGGCGGTGGAAATTACAAGCATAACGCACTCGAGCGGGTGCGTGGGCTTTAGCGTGTCGTACTTTGTAAGCTCGTAGCCAAAATGCTTAAACAGCTCGATAATCCCGTTAGTCATATAATTCGCACAAAGGCATACGCCCATACCCAGCGACAGCCACATAAACGCTTTAAACGCGCTGATTTTTTCGTGCGGGATAAGCGGAGTTATAAAGTGCTTTTTTAAAAGCAGAGCCATTAGTCCGAAGCTCAAAAACAGACCGAAAAAGTCAATAATAATTATGTTCGCGCCACTTTGAAACAGCATTGACTCGTTATAAAGGTCGCTTAAACCGATAGCGTTTATAATCGAAATACCGAAAACCTGGAACATAAGGTTAAGCAGTATTGCGCCGCCCAAAACGAAGCCCGTAATTAATATCTGTACCTTTTGCTTATGCTTTTTTTGCAGAATATCCTGCTGCTTTTTGTAGTACTCAGCCACCTGCTGAGGGGTCGGCTGAGTATACGCAGGAGGGTACTGATAGTAGAAATTGTTGTTTTGATTCATTAGTTGTTTTCTTCCTCTTGAATAAATAATTCTTTAAAGTAAGGCAAATCGAGTATCCAGTCGCAGTAGGTGTGCCACTCGTCGAGCTTGTGGTTGCGCCTTGCGTAGTAGATGTTGCACAGCGTTTCGTAGTTAAGCGTGCAGGTGCGCATCTGATTATAAGAGGTCGGGAGGAGCTGGATAATTGTGTACCACAGCGTTTTATCCTGAGTTTCAAGATATCTCAGCCTTAAGTCCTCGAGCGTTTCGATAATACTCTCCATCGCCTTAATTCCGTCCTCGTTCATATGGTCGGTCGAAAAATCGCTCATCTCAAAAGGCTTAGATGTAATCTTGTGCATAGTCGATGTGGAGTTAGCAACGGTTGCGACCTTATATGTGTCGTACTCCTTCCACCAGTACATCGGTGCCGTAACATCAACGGATACCAGAATCATTCTTACGAATTTTCTGTGGTCGGTGCCCGCTTTGCAAAGCCTTTTTGCAAGGCTGAGGTCGTTTTCACCGAACACAAAATTGCCGTTTTCGTCAAAAGAGGAATCGTATCTGCCCCATGAGTTCATAGGGTTTCTCGCGCCTCTTACGGCGTTATCAAAGTTCATAACGCACGTTCTTTCACACTTAAGCATAGCGTTCTCCTATAAATCAAGATTTTTTAAGTAATTTCTAAGTTCGTCCTTAATTTCAGGGTGTTTAAGGCCAACCTCGATGTTAGCCTCTAAAATACCCATCTTGTTGCCCATATCGTAGCGCTTGCCTATAAAGTCAACGGCGGTAACGCCCTTAGTTTTAGCAAGCGTTTTCATAGCGTCGGTAAGCTGAAGCTCGCCGCCTGCGCCCTTTTCGGTGTTCTCGAGAATATCAAAAATTTCCGGCGGCATAACAACGCGTCCGAGGATGGAGAAATTACTCATAATCTCTTCCTTCTTCGGCTTTTCAATCATATCCGTACAGTTGTAGCAGTTGCCCTCGAGCGGGTCAACCTTAAGCGAGCAGTACTTTGTAATAGCTTCGCTGTCAACCTCTTTTACGCCTACAGCGCCCTTGCCGTATTTTTCGTAAGCGTCGATAAGCTGCTTAGTAACGGGATAGTCCGAAATAATAACATCGTCGCCGTAAAGTACAGCAAACGGCTCGTCGCCGACAAAGCCCTTTGCACAGAGCACGGCGTGACCGAGTCCGCCCGTCTCTTTCTGACGGATAAAGTACACATTACCGAGCTTTGCGGGAACCTGTACATCCTCTAAAATCTTAGCTTTTTGGGGATTTGCAGCAAGCTTCGTTTCAAGCTCAAAGGCGTGGTCAAAATGGTCCTCAATAGCGCCCTTGCCGCGGTTTGTGATAATAAGTACTTCCTCAATTCCGCTTGCAAACGCTTCCTCGACTATATACTGTATAGCGGGCTTGTCTACAATGTTAAGCATTTCCTTAGGTACTGCTTTAGAAGCGGGGAGCACCCTTGTACCAAGACCTGCAGCGGGTATAATAGCCTTTCTGATTTTCATAGTATCACCTCTGATAATTATAATAATGACATAATTAAGTTTATTACGAGGTATGCACCCAAAGGAGCCATAAACGATGTTCCGCCGCGCCTTGAAAGGTACATACGCCTCATTTGTGTTGAGTCAAGATTTTGCGGCATAGGACCGAAAACGGAAGTAGTGTTAAAGGTCGCGCCGTTTTCAATCTTTTCGTTAACGGTTCTTATAATATTCTTAACCGAGCCGAAATAAATCTTGTCGGCAAAAAGGGCAATAATAACCCTGATAATCACTGACGCCGCAATCATGGCAAATAGGATTTTTTGCGCCACGCCGTAGTCGGCTGCGCCGGTGAGCGTGCTCTGGTCAATCGAGCTTATCGAGCCGACCGAGCCGAGCGACGACATCGAGTTCATAATATTCGAGTACGCCTCGGTAAACTTAGGCGCTTTAACCGACAGAAGATAGCTTCCGAGGTACGACAGCGCGGTCTGTAAGCACAAAAATGCAATTCCGTGCGAATAAACCTTGCGATAAAGCAGATAATACGGACCGAAGAAAAATGCACCCCAGTTCCAGCTGATGCTCTTTTCTTTTTTGTCAAACTTTCTGAACAGCGCCATAAAGCGCTCAATGCTTGTCCTGACCGTCGCCGCAACATCGGCGCCGTTATCCTCGCCGATTTTTTCACTCTCGTACTTTTTTAAGAAATCGGGAGCAGCGCTCTGAAACGGTAAAGCGGGTACTTCTTCATTTTCGTTATCGGTTTTTTGTGCGGGTATAAAAAATGTCTTGTCACCCTCATCGCTCTTTTTCTCCTCTTTAGCAGCAGGCTCAAAAAAGCGGTAGCCCGACTCGTGAAGTCCCTTGTTTACGCAGTGACCTATCATATTATAGCAGGCTCTGTGGTGCGGAGTACCGCATTCGGGGCAATATACAACATCGTCACCCTCGCCAAACTCCGCCTTGCAGACAGGGCACTTAATATTTTCAAGTGAAGGCATAATATTCTCCTTTAGCAATTATTTTATATGCTTCTTCTATTATACTTATATAGTGTCCAAAAATCAATATTATTTACTTGAAAAAAAGGTCTGCATACTATATAATATTCATAAATATAATTATTTTGGAGAAAGCTATGCTTGAGTTCGAGGAATTAAAACAACGACTTTGCGAAAATGAAGAGCCTATCGCTAATTTAAAAGAGGCGCTTAACATTGACGCGGTAAAAATTGATATATCAAATCTTGAAGCCGAGAGCGCAAAACCCGATTTTTGGGACGATATGGCTAACAGCCAGAAGGTTATGCAAAAAATCGGCTCGCTCAAAGCTAAAGTACAATCCTACGAAAGCCTTAAAAACGACTACGACGACGCGCTTGTAATGATTGAACTTGCCGACGAGGAGGGCGACGCGGACCTTCTTCCCGACTGTACCGAGTCGGTAGAGGATATCGAAAAAAGGATAGAAAGCTTAACTCTTTCGACCCTGCTGAGCGGCGAGTTTGACGACAATAACGCAATTCTTACCTTCCACGCGGGTGCGGGCGGCACCGAGGCTCAGGACTGGGCTGAAATGCTGTTTCGTATGTATAACCGCTGGGGCGAGCGCCACGGATACAAGGTGTCAACTCTCGATTACCTTGACGGCGATGTTGCGGGTATAAAGAGCGCTACTATTCTTATCGAGGGTGAAAACGCCTACGGCTACCTTCACGGCGAGATGGGTATTCACCGCCTTGTGCGTGTGTCGCCGTTTGACTCGTCGGGCAGGCGCCACACCTCGTTCGCCTCGCTCGAGGTTATGCCCGAAATTAACGACGATGTTGATGTTGAAATCAGAGAAGAGGATATTAAAATGGATGTTTACCGCGCTTCGGGCGCAGGCGGACAAAAGGTTAACAAGACCTCTTCTGCCGTAAGGCTTACCCATGTGCCTACGGGTATCGTCGTGTCGTGCCAGATTGAGCGCAGCCAGCATCAGAACCGCGAGGTTGCTATGCGTATGCTTAAGTCTAAGCTGGTTGAGATTAAAGAGCGCGAAAACCTCGAAAAAATAGAGGACATCAAGGGCGACCAGAAGGAGATTGCCTGGGGTTCGCAGATACGCTCGTATGTATTTATGCCGTACACAATGGTTAAAGACCACCGCACTAATTATGAAATGGGTAATATTACGGCGGTTATGGACGGCGACCTCGACGGATTTATTAACGCATATCTTAAGATGAAAAGTATAGAAGGTAGTGACAAATAATGTTAAATATTATAAATGGGCACGAGGTGATTACGCTAAGCGGCTTTTCGGTGCATCTGCTCGCGGCTGCAATACTCGGCGCGATAATCGGCTTTGAGCGCCAGTGGACCCGACACCAGGCGGGAATACTTACTAATGTTATAGTTTGTATCGGCTCTTACGCGTTTACGGCGTTCAGCTTCATTGTTGCAAACGGCGGTGTGGACATTACGCGTGTGGCGTCGGGTATCGTTTCGGGTATCGGCTTTTTGGGCGCGGGTCTAATTTTGCGCGAAGGCTCAAATATCAGGGGGCTTAACACTGCGGCTACCGTGTGGGCAACCTCGGCTGTGGGCATACTTTGCTGCGTTAAAAACCTGCTGTATCCGATAATTGTGGGTATAGTTATTGTAATTGTACACCTTGTTCTTCACCCGATTTCGGATTACATAAGCAAACTCAGAAAATATGACAAAACAGATAAAAAGAAAAATAAAGAAGCGTTTTACAGAATTTCAGTGGTTTGCCCCGAGGATTCGGAGCTTGAGGTGCGCAAAAGCATTATGAGCATTATTAAAAATGAGCCTGACGCGTTGCTTCACACGCTTGAAAGTACGGATTCCCGCTCTGACGAGCATAACAAAAAAATCCGCGCGCATATTTCGACAAAAAACGAAGATGTTTCGCTTGTTGAAAAGCTGATTACACAGGTCGGCAAAAACGAGGAAATTATCTCCGCGGGCTGGAAAATCGAAAACGACTAAAATCTTACATAAATTTTAACCTCCTTTCTTCAAACAATATTGAAAAGGAGGTTTTTATTTTTGAAAAAGTTAATTATACCGTTTTTGTGCCTTGTTTTGCTTAGCGGCTGCACAGTGCGGGAAGTAAAAAATAATACAAATAGTAATAAAACCGATACCACAAGCGCGCTTGAAACAACCATTGTGTCCACGACCGAGCGTCCGACTGCCGAGGCTGTAGCAGGGGTGGAAACGCTTAAGACGGATAAGATTGTGTGGGGCTTCGGGAATATAGAAAACCACACCCCGCCCGCCGAGCCTGTGAAGCTGCAAAAGGAGTATTTCGACCTTGACGGGCGCTGGCTTTTAACCGAGGAGAAAAGCATATGCCTGACCTTTGACGAGGGCTACGAAAACGGCTTTACTCCGTCAATTCTCGACACTTTAAAGGACAAGAATGTAAAGGCGATTTTCTTTGTTACCTACGACTTCGCCGCCTCTAATCCCGAGCTTATCGACAGAATGATTAACGAGGGGCATACGGTGGGAAATCACTCTTACCACCACTACTCTATGGACGAGGTGGATGTGCCTACCGCAAGGGAGGAAGTCAGCTTCCTGCACGACTATATCAAGGAAAAACATAATTATACAATGAGTTATTTTCGCTTCCCTAAGGGTGAATTCTCCGAACAGAGCCTCGGCATAGTCCACGACCTCGGCTACACGAGCGTGTTCTGGTCGTTTGCGTACGCCGACTGGGACGCTTCGAGCCAGCCCGACGCTGCTCAGGCGCTTAAAAATATCTGCGACAGCACTCATCCGGGCGAAATCCTGCTTTTGCACGCAGTAAGCAAAACAAATGCGGACATCCTCGGCGATGTGATAGACGATATACAAAAACAGGGCTACAAATTCACCACAAAAATATAGTTTTTATGCGGATACGAACAGGTATCCGCAATTATTTTTAAAAAATTTTAAATTTTTTATATTTTCTGTTGAGATTAGTAAAACGATATTATATAATATATATTCAACATTGATTTATTTTAAGAATAATATCACCGAAAGTGAGAGATACATAATGATTTTTTCAAGAGAGATTGGTATTGATTTAGGTACATCTAACACCCTCGTTGCGGACAAGAGGGGACACATTATTATCCGCGAGCCGAGCGTGGTTGCGGTAGATGTTAAGACTAAGCGTGTTGTTGCTACCGGTAACGAGGCTAAGAATATGATTGGCAGAACTCCCGGCTCTATCGTTGCGGTAAAGCCGATTACCTCGGGCGTTATCGCGGACTTCGATATGACTTCGGATATGCTCCACGATTTTATAGACCGCTCGAGTAAGCGCAATATGTTTACTAAGACTAAGGTTGTAATCAGTGTTCCCTCGAGCGTTACTGAGGTTGAGCGCCGCGCAGTTGAGGACGCAGTGCGTTCTGCCGGCGCGCAGGATGTTGAGCTTGTTGACGCTCCGCTTGCTGCGGCTCTCGGCGCAGGACTTCCCGTGTTTGAGGCTACGGGCTCTATGATAGTTGACATCGGCGGCGGCACCTGCGATATCGCGGTTGTGTCACTCGGCGGTATCGCTGCAAGCAAGAGTATTAAAATCGGCGGAAACGCGTTTGACGAGGCTATCGTAAACTATCTTAAAAAGAAGCATAATCTCGTTATCGGCGAAAACACCGCCGAGGATATTAAAATTAAAATCGGCTCCGCTGCTCCGTATGACGGCGAGGCGGCTATGGAGGTAAGGGGCAGAAACCTTACCGACGGACTTCCGGGCAGCGTAGAGATTACAAGCGCTGATGTAAGGCTTATTCTCGCCGACTGCGTTGACGCTATCGTTATCGCGATTAAAGAAACGCTTCAGGTAATACTGCCCGAGCTTTCAGCTGACATTATCGACAGGGGCATTTACCTTACGGGCGGCGCAAGCAAGCTCAGGGGACTTAACGATGTTATCCAAGAGGAAATTAAAATACCCGTAATCGTACCCGAAAATGCGGGCGACTGCGTTGCACTCGGAACGGCAGTAAAACTCAAAAGAGCAAAATAACGGAGCGTTAAATGAGTAGTTTATTCAAAAGTACAAGGTTTAAGTTAATATCGGGCATTATCGCCCTGCTTCTTGTCGGCGCGCTGCTTGCGGCTGCCGGCGGCAGAAGAGAAACCGTACAGTCTGCAGTTATCGGTACGGTTTTTGCTCCGTGCCATTATGTAGCGCAAAAGATTGCTAACGGTATTGACGATATTTTCGGCGTTGTAAAGGGCGACGCCCAGTACGAAAAAGAGATTAACGATTTAAAACAGGAGGTCGGCGACCTTCGCTCGCAGCTTGTGGATTACGAAAACCTTAAGAACCAGAACGAGCTTTATAAACAGTTTTTAGAGCTTAAGGAGGAAAATCCCGATTATAAATTTGCCGAGGCTTCGATTATCGGCAGGGACAGCGCGGATATCTACAAGTCCTTTACTATCAGTAAGGGCAGCATTAACGGCATCAAAAAGGGCGACGCCGTTTTGTGGGGAAAGTATCTTGTGGGCGTTATCGACAAGGTTTATCCCGATTACAGCGTTGTTAGAACAATTCTTGATGTTAACTTTAATGTTTCGGCGTACGAAATTCTTTCTAACGAAATTTCGTTCGTAACCGGTAACGCTAAGCTTGCGCGCGAGGGCAAGTGTAAAATGGCTAACCTTTCGTCAGCAACTAAGGTATCCTACGGCTCGATTATCTGTACCGCGGGTATAAGTACCTCTATGCCTAAGGGGCTTATTATCGGTACTGTTGACGAGATTGACGACGAAGCCACCGATATTTCCTCCTACGCGGTTATTTCACCCGGCGTTGATATTGAGGAAATAACTTCCGTATTCATTTTAACTGATTTTAAAAAGTAAGGTAACACTATGCTGTCAAAAAAGGATTTGACAATTAAATATACCTTTTACGCGGTTATTATCGCTGTGGCGGCGCTTTTACAGAATGTCGGCGGGCTGTGGTTTGAAATAGGCTCGGCGAGGTGCTTTTTTATAATTCCCGTCGCGGTGCTTTTGTCGCTCGGCGAGGACGAGCGTAATGCCGCATTGATAGGACTTTTTGCGGGCTTTTTGTGGGACTGCGTCAGCGTGTCGCATATGGGCTTTAACTGTATTGTGCTGTCGCTTTTGTGCTATGTGGCGGCGATGTTTGTTAACTTTGTGTTCCGCAGCACCTTCTGGGTAAATGTTATAAGCGCGGCGACGGTTACATTTATTTACTGTATAACCTACTGGATTTTTATTGTTCTTGTGCGCGGCGGCGACGGCGCGGCGCTCAGCTTTTTGAACTTCTATTTACCGTGCTTTTTGTACACATCTTTTGCGGGGCTTATTTTAACGGCTCTGCTTTCGCCCGTAAAGCTTAAGCTAAATAAGGGCATTATCGAATAATTTTTAAAAAATCCTGACGAAAGGAGGGGATACCGTGGGCAGTATTCATAAGAGTTCAAGAACTACTATTGCAATAATTCTTGTATTCGCAATGCTTATCGGCTTCGGCGTCGAGCTTTATGATATACAAATTAAGAATAACGAATACTATGCGGCGCAAAATAATACCGTTAAGACCTATACTGCTCCGATTGAAGCCTCGAGGGGCGAAATCGTTGACAGAAACGGTAACCCGCTCGTAACTAACCGTCAGGGTAACAGCATTGTGCTTGACGCGGCGTATTTCCCGTCGGCAAAAGAGAATGATAAGCGTAACGAAATTGTGTTTAACCTCTATAAGCTGTTTATTAAAAACCGCGAGGAGTATGCGCGCAACCTGCCGCTAAAGCTTACAAAAAGCGGCAAGATACGCTTTATCACCGAAAAGGACGACGAAAAATACGAGTCCGCAATCGCTACAATGAAAAGCAAGGATATGTTTAACCTCCAGCAGTACGCGACGGCGCAAAACTGTTTTGACGCTATGATTGAGATGTACGGACTCGAGGAGTATCTCGAGCTTTACGGCGTAAAGACAGTGCTTGAACTCGGACATATCAGGTATGAGCTTACAAGGCTTTTGTTCTCGGTTTCAAATCCCGTAACCGTTGCCGACGATGTAAGCGACAAAACCGTAGCTCAGATTAAAGAGAACAACGCGCTTTATAAGGGCGCGGATGTAAGAGTAGTGGCGTACAGAGAGTACACCGACTCAACCCTTGCGCCGCACCTTATCGGCACCGTACGAAAGATTAATGCCGAGGAATACGAACGCCTTAAGGACGAGGGCTACGGCATTAACGACGAAATCGGCGAGTCGGGTATAGAGGCGGCTATGGAGCCGTATCTGCGCGGTATCGCGGGCGAAAAAACCGTTACTATTGACCGTGATGGTAATGTCACTCAGGAAATTACGAAAGAGCCTATCCAGGGCGACACGATAGTTCTTACTATTGATAAGGACTTGCAGCGCGTAGCGCAGGATAAGCTAAAAGAGATTTGCCGCTCGGTAGATATTTACCATTCGACCGGCGCGGTTGTTGTAGAGAACTGTAATAACGGCGAGGTGCTTGCGGCGGCAAGCTATCCCACCTACGACCTTAATGATTATTACGAGCATTATAACGAGCTTACAAAAGAACGTAATACGCCGCTATATAACCGTTTTGCAATGGGTACATATGCGCCCGGCTCAACCTTTAAGCCCATGATGGCTGTCGCGGGTCTTGAGGAGGGCGTAATCACGCAAAATACGGTATTTAACTGCGGCCAGTATATGAAGGTTTCCGACCACGTTTTCCAGTGCCTTGCGGCTCACGGAGGAGAGAACGTAAGGACGGCGCTTCGGGATTCCTGTAATATATATTTCTATAACTGCGCCAAAAGGCTTGGCATTGACAGAATGAATACATACGGCAAAATGTTTGGTCTTGGCGAAAAAACGGGCGTTGAAATCCCCGAGGCTAAGGGCATACTTGCCGGTCCCGAGTACAGAAAGCGCTACGGCTACTATCCCTGGGCGCCCGGCGACACCGTGCAGGCGGCTATCGGTCAGTCCGATAACCTGTTTACTCCGCTGCAGCTTTGCAACTATGTTGCAACAATCGCAAACGGCGGCACAAGGTATAATATGCATTTTGTTAAATCCAAAATTTCGCGTGCTACGGGCGCTGTAAGCGAAACTAACATTGCTCCCGTGGGTAATCTCAGCGTAAAAAGCAAAAACATCAAAATCGTTCAGGAGGGTATGCGTATGGTTGCTACCTCGGGCGGTCCTATGGGCGTTTTTGCCGATTTTGATACAAAGGTTGCCTGCAAAACGGGTACGTCGCAGGTTATCGTAAAAGGAGCAAAGCACAACAACGGATTTCTTATTACCTTTGCCCCGTATGAAAATCCCGAAATCAGCGTTGCCTCGGCAATAGAGATGGCGGGCTCGGGTACTTCTACCGCTATGATTACAAAGGCGGTTATAGACTACTATTACAACCACAACACAAACGAAAAGAAAGCGCAGAATTATTCAAGTTTATTAAATTAATATAAAAATATTTACACTATAACCCTTGTGTAAATATAAATTATATGTTATTATATTAAAAGAAATCCTTAAATTATTACAGTAAAGGAGGAATAGGATGAATATTGCACTTATAGCCCACGACGCAAAAAAAGAGCTGCTTGTACAGTTTTGTATAGCTTACTGCGGCATTATCAGCCGCCACGATGTATGTGCAACCGGTACAACCGGTAAGCTCGTTAAAGAAGCTACGGGACTTAACATCAACTGCTTTTTGAGCGGTTCACAGGGCGGTGGTCAGCAGATTGCAAGCCGTATCGCCTGTAACGAGATTGACCTTTTGATATTCTTCAGGGACCCGCTCACCGCAAAACCTCACGAGCCTAATGATAATGACCTGCTGAGATTATGCGATGTTCATAACATTCCTTATGCTACGAATATTGCAACTGCCGAAGCGCTTATCAGAGGCGTTGAGCGCGGCGATTTTGAATGGCGCGAGATTGTAAATCCGCGATACAGCAGAAAATAATATAAAAATAATGCGGAACTTAGTTCCGCCTGAACTTATGTAGGAGAGTAATTATGGCGTTAATTACAAAAGCAATAAAGGGCACCAAGGACGTTTTGCCTGCAGAGGTGCACAAAAATCAGTATATCGAAAGCACCTGTCTCAGCGTGGCGGAGAGATTCGGCTATAAAGAAATAAGAACCCCTGTTTTTGAGCATACCGAGCTTTTTCAGCGCGGCGTTGGCGACACCACGGACGTTGTGCAAAAGGAGATGTACACCTTTGACGATAAGGGAGGCCGCTCAATTACCTTAAGACCCGAGGGTACTGCGGGTGCTGCGCGCTCTTTTCTTGAAAACGGACTTTGTAACGAGGCTCTGCCGCAAAAGGTATGCTACCTGACCTCCTGCTACAGGTACGAAAAGCCGCAGGCAGGACGCTTGAGGGAATTCCACCAGTTTGGTATAGAGTGCTTCGGCGCTACATCGCCGCTTGCGGACGCAGAGATGATTGCACTTGCAAAGCAGGTGTTTGACGAGCTTGGAGTGAGCGAGCTTCGACTCGAGATTAACTCTATCGGCTGCCCCGAGTGCAGAAAGAAATATCAGGACGCGCTCAGGGAGTATTTCGGCGCGCACAAGGACGAGCTTTGCCCGACCTGTCAGGAAAGGCTCGAGCGCAACCCGATGCGCCTGCTTGACTGTAAGAGCCCTCAGGATAAGGCGCTTGCCGAGAACGCACCCGTTGTGCTTGATTACATATGCGACGAGTGCAGCGAGCATTTTGACTCGGTTAAAAATTACCTTAACGCTATGGGTATCGAATACACTGTTAACCCTAAAATCGTAAGAGGTCTTGACTACTACACTAAGACTGTTTTTGAGTTTATTAACGACTCTATCGGCGCGCAGGGTACAGTTTGCGGCGGCGGCAGATACGACGGACTTATCGAGGAGTTCGGAGGTCAGAAAACGCCCTCGCTCGGCTTCGGTATGGGGCTTGAAAGGCTAAGGCTCGTTATGGAAGCGCAGGGCTGCGAGTTCCCCGAGGCGGAAAAGCCCGATTTATTCATAGTTGCCCTCGGCGAAAAGGCGCAGCTTAAGGCTGTTGAAATCGCTCAGGATATGCGAAACGAGGGCTTTACCGTATTGCTCGACCTCAACGCGCGTTCATTAAGAGCGCAGATGAAGTACGCCGACAAGCTTGGCGCTAAGTACAACATTGTTATCGGCGATAACGAGGTTGAGAATAAGAGCACTGTTTTAAAGAATATGCAAAACGGCGAAAGCTGCGAGGTGTCGCTCGTGACATTCGTTTCGGACTTTTACAGAATTAGTATGGACGAGCAGCTTAAGGATTTAGAGATTAACGGCGAGGCGTTTGACTTCGGCTCGCTTTTTGCAAGCGGAATCGGGGAGGACTGATTAATGGATACAATCAAAGGACTTAAAAGGACCGACTACTGTGCAAGGTTTAATATGGACAATGTCGGACAGGAGATTACTGTTTTCGGCTGGGTACAGCGCCAGCGCGACCTTGGCAACCTTATATTCGTTGACCTTCGCGACAGGACGGGTATTATTCAGCTCTCGTTTAACGACAAAACCGACCGCGAAATATTTGAAAAAGCGCAGAGCGTAAGGACCGAATATGTTGTTGCAGCGGTAGGTACGGTAGCTGAGCGCGAAAGCAAGAATAAAGAAATTCCGACCGGCGACATCGAGGTTATGGTGTCCGATTTCAGAATTATTTCTAAGGCGCAGACGCCGCCCTTTGAGGTCGAAAAGAGCGAAACCGTAGGCGACGAAACCACGCTTAAATACCGCTACCTTAACCTCAGAAACGAAAAGCTTACAAAAAACATCCTTATGCGCCACAAGATTGCAAAGATTGCAAGGGATTATTTTTACGATAACGACTTTATCGAGATTGAAACCCCGATGATGATTAAGTCCACCCCCGAGGGCGCAAGGGACTATGTTGTGCCGTCGCGTATTCACGAGGGTAAGTTCTATGCGCTTCCGCAGTCGCCCCAGATTTATAAGCAGCTCACTATGATTGCGGGCTTTGACCGTTATGTACAGCTTGCACGCTGTTTCAGGGATGAGGATTTAAGAGCGGACCGTCAGCCTGAGTTCACCCAGATTGACCTTGAAATGTCGTTCGTTGACTGCGACGATATTATGGATATGGCGGAGGGCTTTATCCGCGTGCTTATGAAGGAAACTATCGGCGTTGATATTCCCGAAAAGCTGCCGCGTATGACCTTTGCCGACGCTATGAACAAGTACGGCTCGGATAAGCCCGATACGCGCTTTGATATGCTTATCGAGGATGTAAGCGACTGGGCGGACAACACCGACTTTGTTGTGTTTAAAAACGCCATTGCAGACGGCGGCAGCGTTAAGGCAATCGTTGCCAAGGGCGCCGCTTCGCATTATACAAGAAAGAAAATTGACAAGCTCACCGACTACGCTAAGGGTATCGGCGCAAAGGGCCTTGCATATGTTCGCTGGGCTGACGAAGCGCCTAACTGCTCGTTTGCTAAGTTTCTTAAAGAGGGCGAGCTCGACTCGCTTCTCGCTCAGCTCGGCGCTGAGCAGGGCGATGTAGTGCTTATCGTAAGCGATAAAACAAGAAAGGCGCTTACCATTATGGGCGCGCTTCGCCTTGTTATCGCTAAGGAGCTCGGCATTATTCCCGAGGGCAAGTGGAATTATCTCTGGATTACCGAGATGCCGTTCTTTGAGCTTGACGAGGACACTAACGAGTATGTGGCAGCGCATCACCCGTTTACGATGCCTATGGAGGAGAGCGTGCAGTACCTTGATACCGATAAAAGCAAGGTAAAGGCGCAGGCGTTCGACCTTGTGCTTAACGGCACCGAGCTTTCCTCGGGCTCAATGCGTATTACCGACTGCGAGCTTCAGACAAAGATGTTTGAGCTTCTCGGTATGCAGCAGGACGAGATTGACGCGAAATTCGGCTTCCTCGTTGACGCTTATCACTACGCTTCGCCACCTCACGGCGGAATGGGTATCGGTCTTGACCGCCTCGCTATGCTTATCTGCGGCGCGGATTCGCTAAGAGATGTTGTAGCGTTCCCGAAGGTGCAAAACGCCAGTGAGCTTATGAGCGGCGCGCCGTCATATATCGACGACGTCCAGCTTGACGAGTTAAGTCTTATAATCAAAAACAACGTAAAGGAGTAAATGTTTATGAAAAAATCTACTAAACTTTTATCAATGCTAATGGCGCTTATTATGCTTGTTACAAGCGTATCGGCATTTACCCTCACCGCCAATGCATACGTTGAGCCAAAATCGGCAAGCGTAGACGGCGTTTGGTTTTACTACACGGTTAAGGACGGCAAGGCAACTATTTTGTACTCTGCCGACTATAACGAGCCGTATAAGGGCAAAACCTTTACCTTCCCGTCAAAGATTAAGGGCAAAAAGCTTGTTGCGATTGAAAGCTTTTTCCTTTATTCAAAAACCTGCAAAACAATGGTTATACCCGATTCTGTCGAAAGGCTCGGCTCGCTGAAAAACGGCGATTTTTATGCCGCCATCAGCTCTGACACCGTCGAAACCATTAAAATCGGCAAGGGCTTAAAGACTATTAAGTATAATCCGTTTATTACGGGCAAAAAATTTATTGTTTCAAAGGATAATAAAAACTTTGCTTCGGAAAAAGGCGTTATTTATAATAAGAAAAAGACTGCTATAGTCGCTTTCCCTGCAGGCAAAAAGCCAAAAACCTATACCCTTAACAAGAACGTTAAGGTTGTAAAGCCCTTTGCTTTTACCTGGAGCGTTATTAAAAACATTAACCTTAACAAAGTGCAAAAGGCTTATCCCGAGGCGTTTTACGGTGCGGAGTTTAAGACGGTTAAGCTTGGCAAGGACGCAAAAAGCATCAGCGCCGAAGCATTTACATGGTGCTCGTATATCACAAAAATTCAGGTTAACAAAAACAATAAAAACTTTAAGGTTAAAAACGGCGTTTTGTTTAACAAAAAGGGCACAAAGCTCGTTATGTTCCCCAAGGGCAAAAAGAAAAGCGCGTACACTATCCCCAAAAAGGTTAACACCGTCGGCAAGGACGCATTTGCCTTTTGCTATAAGCTCGGCAAGGTAAGCGTTCCCTCAAGCGTTACTAATATTCAAAGCGGAGCTTTTAACACCTACGGCCTTAAGGTTAACCTGCCCAAAAAGGTTAAAAAAATCGGAAACAGAGCATACGGCTCAAGCAATATTACAAAGGCTGCTTTTCCAAAAACCGTAACCTCAATCGGCTATCAGGCGTTTTGCGGCTGCGAAAAACTTAAAAGCGTTGATATGTCAAAGATTAAGCTTAAAAAGATTAAGCAGGAAACTTTTTCGTTTACAAGCATTTCAAGCATTAAGTTCCCCAAGGGCGTAGAAGAAATCGGTTACTACGCTTTCGGCGGCACAAAGCTTAAAACCGTTACTGTGCCAAAGTCGGTTAAAGTTATCAGAGGCTTCGGATTTGAAAGCGACAAGCTTACAAAAATTACGGTTAAAGGTAAAGATACCGAGCTTAAGGCTCATGCACTCGGATACGAGTATTATTACGACGATGAAGTGGGCGACGAGGTGCCAAGACAAATTACCATCGTAGCACCCAAAGGCTCTAAGGCGGAGAAGTTTGCTAAAAAATACGGCTTTACCTTTAAAGCTTTATCATAAGGTGATATAAATGAAAACAAAAGTAACGAAGCTATTATCTGTTATATTAACCTTTGTAATGCTAACCTCAACTCTTTCGGCATTTGCAATCACGGCAAACGCTGAGCCTGCATACAAAACAACAAAAATAAAAGGTATAGCCTATACCTATTATATTAAAGACGGCACGGCGTGTGTGTTATATGCCACTGCCGGATCTTCTATAAAAAATGTTATTAAGCTTGCTTCCAGAATCAAGGGCAAAAAGATTAAAACCATTGGTTATATTGAAACAAGGGAGAGCAAGGCTAAAACGCTTATTATCCCTAACTGTGTCGAAAGGGTGGGACCTACCGACAGGGAATCGCTTACGGGTGTGACGTCCTTTACGCTTGAAACCATTAAAATCGGTACTGGCTTAAAAACAATAAAGTTTAATCCGTTTTGTTGCGGCAAAAATTTTGTGGTTGCAAAGGGTAATAAGCATTTTTCAAGCGAAAAGGGTGTGCTTTACAACAAAAATAAGACTGCACTGTATGCATATCCTGCAGACAGAAAGGCCAAAAGCGTCACAATAAAAAGGACTGTAAAAACTATTAAGGAACGCGCGTTTTGCTACTCAAATGTAAAAACCATTAATCTTAACAATGTCGAAAAGGTCGAAAGTGATGTGTTTTACAGGTCTAAGGTTACTAAGGTTAAGCTTGGCGCAAAACTAAAATACTTTACTGCCGAGGCTTTTTCGAACTATGAATACAGCTTAAAAAAGATAGAGCTTAACAAAAAGAATAAGCACTTCAAACTTAAAAATGGTGTGTTATTCAACAAGGATTGCACAAAACTCGTGCTTTATCCGCCGTACAGACAGGGCAAAACATACCGTATTCCTAAAACTGTTAAAACAGTCGGAAAAAATGCGTTTTATACTGATTTCGATTCCAAAAAGCTTAAAAAGGTAATTGTGCCGTCAAGCGTAACAGTAGTCGAAAGCGGTGCATTTGCAAGCGATGAGCTTGAGGCGAACATACCGTCTAAGGTTAAAATAATCGGCAACAGAGCATATAGAGGGTCGGGTATAAAGAATGCTAAACTGCCTAAAACGGTAACCTCTCTCGGTTACGAAGCGTTTTGTTCTTGTTTTAAGCTGACAAGTGTTGACATATCAAAAGCAAAGATAAAGACAATTAAGCAGTTTACTTTTTGCGCTACTAATGTTGAGTCAGTCACAATACCAAAGAGCGTAAAAACCGTTAAAATGTACGCCTTTGACAGCGATAAATTAAAACGCGTAACCGTTAAGGGCAAGGATACAGAGTTAAAGCGGTATGCTATTGGAAATTATGCCGGTTATGAGGAAAAGCCTACAGTCGTAGCTCCCAAAGGCTCTAAGGCGGAGAAGTTTGCTAAAAAATACAAATTTAATTTTGAAGTACTAAAATAATATGAATAATTATAACTTTTTTGCGATGGTCAATCGTATGAAGCTGATTGACCGTTGGGCGCTTATGCGCAATACCACAAAAGAGAATATTGCAGAGCACAGCCATTCAGTGTCGGTTATTGCGCACGCGCTTGCGCTTATCGGCAACCGCGAGTTCGGCAAAAATTACAACGCCGACAGGGCTGCCGTTCTGGCGCTCTATCACGATGCGACCGAGGTTATAACCGGCGATATGCCCACGCCCGTTAAGTATTATAACGACCAGATTAATAACGCCTATAAGGATATTGAATCCGTAGCGGGCGAAAGGCTGCTCGCTATGCTTCCCGACGGGCTCAAAGAGGATTACAGACCCGTTTTTGACCCGCAGGAGGGCGACAAAGAGCTTTGGGCGCTGGTAAAGGCGGCGGACAAAATCAGCGCGCTTATTAAGTGTATCGAGGAAAACCGTATGGGTAACCGCGAGTTTGACCTCGCGCTTAAAGCGCAGGAGGAAAAGATTAAGTCAATCGACCTTGACGAAGTAAGATACTTCCGCGAACACCTCCTCCCCGCATATTATCTCACGCTTGACGAACACACGAAATAATAAAAAGCTCCCATCGGGGAGCTTTTGTTATTTTGACTCAAGGTCAAGACCAAAGTATAATCGGGTGCGGGTGTCCCGCCCGAAATTCTCAATTCTCAATTTTTAATTCTCAACTAAAAGAATATGCCTTTAACGAATATCTCTATGCCTATACCTATTAGTATTATGCCGCCGAGCAAGGTGGCTTTACTTGAAAATTTGTCGCCGAAAACCTTGCCTATTTCTATACCCGCGCGGCACACGCCGTAGGTTACAACGCCGATTATAACCGCGGATATAAACGCGTCGGGCAGTCCGTAGCTCTGGGTTGTAAAGCCGACCGACAGCGCGTCTATCGAGGTTGCTATGCCCTGTAAAATCAGCGTACCCCAGCCGAGCGCGGCGGTGGGCTTAGCGTCGTCTTTTTTGCTATTAATGCTCTCGAGTACCATTTTACCGCCGATATAAAGCAGAAGTATAAGCGCGATATACGGTATAAACGGCTCGACCTTTTTAAAGTAGCTTACTACCCAGTGCACGAGTACCCAGCCGATAAGCGGCATTCCGAACTGAAAAAATGCGAACACGCCCGAAATGAGCACCGCTTTTCTGCGGCGCATTTTAGTTTCGGCAAGTCCGTTTGCCACAGATACGGAAAATGCGTCCATCGCAAGCCCGAACCCAAGTAGTATGCTGTTTACAAAAAACATAACATTCATAATTATTACCTCGTTTAGTAATACTAACATAAACACTTTTCAATGTCAATTTGACATTAAATAAATATGAGTATATAATTTAAGTATGAAGGTTTTTAAGCTTAAAAAAGCGGATATTATAGTTATAGCTGTCGTGCTTGTGTGCGCTGCGGTTTCTTTTTTGTGTATTAATCTTTTCGCACAAGGCGGCAATATCGCAAGGGTCGAGGTGGACGGTAAAACCGTTGCCGAGCTTCGGCTTGATACCGATACAACATACGAGATTAAACAAAACGGTAAGGTGACAAATGTGCTTGAAATCAAGGACGGCTGCGCGGATATGACTTCCGCCGACTGTCCGGACAAAATCTGCGTTAATCACAGGGCGATTTCAAAAAGCGGCGAGAGTATAATCTGTCTGCCCAACAAAGTGATTGTCACTATTTACAGCGGGGACGACAGCGAGGTGGACGGCGTTGCAGGTTAGTAAGGCAAAAAAGGTAGCAACGCTTGCCCTTTGCGTTGCGTTGGCGTTTACGCTCTCGTTTTTGGAGAGCCTGCTGCCGCTGAATATCGGCGTGCCGGGTATAAAGCTCGGGCTTGCGAATTCGGTAGTGGTGGTAGTTATGTACCTCGTGGGTAAAAAAGAGGCGTTTTTTGTGTCGATGGTAAGAATTTTGCTCGCGGGCTTGCTGTTTTCGGGCGCGTTTTCGCTATTGTACAGCTTTGCGGGCGGACTGCTGTCGTTTGCGGTAATGCTAATAGCGATAAAAAGCGAAAAGCTCTCTCCGCTCGGCGTGTCAATTCTCGGCGCGACGGTCCACAACGCGGGACAGATTATAGTCGCTATGGTCGTTATGGAAACCTACAGGATAGTTTACTATCTCCCCGTGCTTATGATTTCCGGACTTGTTACGGGCGCGCTCGTCGGGCTGCTGTCGGGAATAATAGTTACAAGACTTAAAGGTATGCAAAAATAGCATACCTTTTTTATTTTATACATATTAATTATCGGTGGTTTTTTGAAAAGCAGAGAGGATATTATTGAATACGCGACAAGTCCGCATATCGAGCTTGTGGGTAATCACGAGTGCGTGGTCGACGGCTTAAAGGGAATTTTAGAATACACTAAGGATAGGGTTAAGGTCGATTTGGGCAAGATAAACGCGATAATTAGCGGCTGCGAGCTGAGCATTGACTCGTTCTCAAAAGAGGGCGCGGTGGTCTGCGGCACGATTATTTCGCTGGAGTTTGAGGGTAATGGTTAGACTTTTAAGGTGGCTTCTGGGCTTCGTTTCGTTTAAGTTTGAGGGCGGTTTTGCCGACGGATTTGTAAACTCCTGCTTTGAAAATAAAATCAGCGTTAATAATATTCGCCGCAGCGGCAACACCGTTTTTGCCGAGTGCTACGCGGGCGTCTACCCGCGCCTTAAAGCACCTGCCCGCGCAAACGGCGGAAAGCTCAGAGTTATCAAAAAGCGGGGCATACTTTTCCCGCTCCTAAAAGTAAAAAACCGCCTCGGTCTGTTTTCGGGCGCAGTCGGGTTTGTACTGATTTTGTGTTTTTTGTCGGGCTTTATATGGGATGTCGAAATAAAGGGCAACGAGCGTATACCCGACAGCGAGATTTACGCGCTTTTAGAGGATAACGGCTTGTTTTGCGGCGCGTACCGGAAAGGTGTCGACAAGGATGTTATAGAAAATCTTATGATGGCGACCTTTGACGACTGCGCGTGGGCGCATATAAACGAGTTCGGCACTAAGGCGGTAGTCGAAATTAACGAAACGAAAAATAAGCCTAAAACCTATACCCGCAAAGGAGTTGCAAACCTTAAGGCGACCAAAGACGGCTTGATTGTTAAGGCGGATGTGTACGATGGCTGGGCTGTCAGAAAGGTCGGCGACAGCGTAACCGAGGGCGACCTTTTGATTTCGGGCGTATATGAAAGCGAAAAGAAAAAGGGTAACCAGTTCGCCTACGCTCGCGGTGAGTACATAGCGCAGGTGAAAGAAGAATTTACCGTTTTTGTAAGCAGGATACAGCGCAGTAAATCCTATACCTATACCCAACATAAAAAGTCGCTGTACTTTTTTGGGCTTAAAATCCCGCTTTATATAGGAAGGCTCGATAATAAAAATACAGATATAAACATTTATACCGATTATATTACGATAAATTCCAACAAAATCCCGATAGGCATTATCGACACCGAGCTTAAGCACTATGTCGTCAGCGAAAACACGCTTAGCGACAAGGAGCTGACCGCCCTTTGCAAAAGCGAAATTAAAAACAGAATTAAAACCGACCTTGCCCACGCTCAGGTTTTGTCGCAAAAAAGCGATATAGACCTTCGCGATAACGGCGCAAAGGCAAAATGTACCGTCCTTTGCCTTGAAAATATCGGGCGCAGCGTAAAAATAAAAGTAAACCGTAAAAAATAATTCCCTACACAACGCCTTGTGTAGGGAATTTAGCTTATGTATTATTCTTCCTTAGAAGCCTCTTTTTTCTCTATCGCATTTGCGATGCACTCTTCAAAGGTCATAATCTTATAGCCGTTTGCGTCCTTGTCCTCTTTTTCGGTGAACAGTAATACTGCTTCAACAAAAGCCCAAACATATGCAACTATAAATCCGATACCGGCAAACAGCGAGCCGATAAGACAGATAAGAAGCTGTGTAAGTCCCTTGTTGTTATTGTCGAGATAGTAGTTGTGTATACCGAGCGGACCGAGCGTTAACGCGAGAAGAACGGCGATATACTTTTTCTTAATCTTATATCCCTCGGGGTAATCCGTTCTTGCAGGGATTTCCTCAGCCGGTGTAACGGGCGGCTGAGCCGACGGGTCAAAATAAGTCTGCGACTGTGGCGGCTGCGGCGCTACGGGCGGAGCGTAGTACGCGTTTTGCTGCGGTGCAGCGGGCGGAACCTGCTGTGGCTGTGGCTGCGGCTCCGGTGCGGGAGCAGGTGCTGCCTGTGGAATTTCGTTAGCTACGCAGTTGCAAACCTCGCCTTCAGCGAGCGGTCTGCCGCAATTTGGACAATTCATAAAGACATCTCCTTTAAATTTAATATCATATTTATTGTACATCATAGGTGTGGGTATGTCAATTTTTTGCCGAAATATTAATCAATTCTTTGACATTTTAGCAATATTTCAAAAAGAGTGCTAATTTTTTAAAAAAATTTTGCAAAAAGTGTTGACAAATCAGCAATTTGGTTATAATATACATATAGCGTTAGCACTCGCACATAAAGAGTGCTAAAAGTTGAAAAGAACAGGAGGCATAATAATGATTGGCGACAGAAGAGCCGCAATTCTCGGTCTGATAACCGATTATTATATTAAAACGGGCGAACCGCTCGGTTCAAAATCGCTTTGCGAAATGCTTCCTTATCCTATTAGCTCCGCTACTATCCGTAACGAGATGGCGCTTTTAAGCTCGATGGGCTACCTCGAACAGCGCCACACAAGCGGCGGCAGAGTTCCTACAAAGGCGGCTTACAGGTACTATGTCGACAACCTGCTTAACGCCGAAAGGCTGAGCGAGTACGAAAAGCAAAAAATCGTACAGATGCTAAGCGTTAACGCTTCCGACCCCGAAAGACTTCTTGCAGACGCGGCTACGGCACTGTCCGAGCTTACGGGCTGCGCGGCGTTTTACAGCACCGTTAAGGACTCGCTCGACTGCGTTCAGGGTGTTGAACTAATCCCCGCGGGCGGCGGCAGGGTAATGCTCGTAATGCTAACCCTCGGCGGAAAGATTAAATCCTCGGTATGTAACCTTAACTGCAGAGTGGACGACGAGTTTAAAAGCATCTTTTACGCTTTTATTAAACGCTATTTTATCGGCACACCGCTTGACGAGATTGATTTAACCTTTATCCAGTCGGCAGCGCCTATGCTCGGCGAAAGGGTGTTCGATATGCTTCCGCTGCTGTCAACGCTGTGCTCGCTGTGTAAAGAGGCGTCGGACGGTACGCTGTCGATAGTCGGCGAAACTAAGCTGCTCTCACAAACAGAGCTCGGCGACAGCGTGTTTAACCTGCTGATGTTCCTTGCGGGTAAAGAAAAGCTTGAAAAGCTGCTAAACCGTTTTTCTAAGGCGAATATAGAGCAGACGCTGCTCCTCGGCGACGAAAATCCGGTATACGAGCTTAAAAATACATCAATGGCGATTGCAAAGTTTGACTATAATAATTCGCAAATTGCAACGCTCGGAATAATCGGCTCGCTGAGAGTTGATTACAACACAATTCTTCCGAGAGTTGATTATATAATTAAACTGACAAGAACATATTTAAAGGAGGGTGGAATAAAATATGAGTAAAGAAAAGCCCGAAAAAAATGAAGAAATAAAAGAAGAGGTACAAGAGGAAAAAGAAGTTCAGGAAAGTGAAGAAAACTCGCTTGAAAACGAGCTTAAGGACACTAAGGACCAGCTTCTGAGGACTGCGGCGGAATACGCTAACTTCCGCGCTCGCAGCGCTAAGGAAAAGGAGCAGACCTATAATAACGCAAAAGGCAGCGTTGTTGCCGAAATCCTGCCTGTTATCGATAATCTCGAAAGAGCGCTTGCAGGCGAAGGCAGCGACTACGACGCGCTTAAGCAGGGCGTACAGATGACTATGGACGGACTGATGGCGTCGCTTGAAAAGCTCGGCGTCGAGCAGTACGGCGAAAGCGGAGACACCTTTGACCCGAACATCCATAATGCGGTAATGCATATCGAGGATGACGAACTCGGCGAGAACATAATCTGCGATGTATTCCAGAAGGGATACAAAATTGGTGACCGCGTAATAAGAGCGGCTATGGTAAAAACAGCGAACTAAAAAGCGAGGCTTTTTAGTGGCTATGAGCTTAAGGACGGGCTTCGCCCGTACCCAATATATAATGATTAATCACAAAGGAGATAAATATTATGTCAAAGATTATTGGTATTGATTTAGGTACAACAAACAGCTGTGTATCAGTTATTGAAGGCGGCGAGCCTGTTGTAATCACAAACGCTGAGGGCGCAAGAACCACACCTTCGGTAGTAGCATTTTCAAAGGACGGCGAAAGAATGGTAGGCGCTGTTGCTAAGCGTCAGGCTATCACAAACCCCGACAAAACCATTTCTTCAATTAAGCGTCATATGGGTTCAAACTATAAGGTAAACATCGACGGTAAGGACTTCACTCCTCAGGAAATCAGCTCGATTATCCTTCAGAAGCTTAAGAGCGACGCCGAGGCTTACCTCGGCGAAACAGTAACAGAGGCTGTAATCACTGTTCCTGCATACTTCACCGACTCACAGCGTCAGGCAACTAAGGACGCAGGTAAGATTGCAGGACTTGATGTTAAGAGAATTATTAACGAGCCTACTGCTGCAGCGCTTGCTTTCGGTATCGACAAAGAGGAAGACCAGAAGGTTATGGTTTACGACCTCGGCGGCGGCACCTTCGATGTATCTATTATCGAGATGGGCGACGGCGTTCAGGAGGTACTCGCAACCGCAGGTAATAACCGTCTTGGCGGCGACGACTTTGATAATAAGATTATGGACTGGCTTGTTGCTGAGTTCAAGGCACAAAACGGCATTGACCTTTCGACCGACAAGATGGCTATGCAGAGAATTAAGGAAGCTGCAGAAAAGGCAAAGATTGACCTTTCGGGTATGACAACAGCTCAGATTTCGCTTCCGTTCATCACTGCTGACGCAACAGGTCCTAAGCACCTTGAAACAACACTTACAAGAGCTAAGTTTAACGAAATGACCGCAGACCTTGTAGAAGCTACAATGGGTCCCGTTCGCCAGGCTATGAGCGACTCGGGTCTTTCGATGAACGAGATTGACAAGATTCTTCTTGTCGGCGGTTCAACCCGTATCCCTGCAGTTCAGGACGCTATCAAGAGCTTTTCGCACAAAGAGCCGTTCAAGGGTATCAACCCCGATGAATGCGTAGCTATGGGCGCAGCGCTTCAGGGCGGCGTTCTCGGCGGCGATGTTAAGGGACTTCTTCTTCTCGATGTAACTCCGCTGTCACTCGGTATCGAAACAATGGGCGGTGTAAACACCGTTATTATCGAAAGAAACACAACTATCCCGACTAAGAAGTCACAGATTTTCTCAACCGCAGCTGATAATCAGACCTCTGTTGAGGTTCATGTTCTCCAGGGTGAGAGAGAATTTGCTAAGGATAATAAGACTCTCGGTATGTTCCACCTCGACGGTATCCTTCCGGCACGCCGCGGCGTTCCGCAGATTGAGGTTACCTTTGATATCGACGCAAACGGTATCGTTCATGTATCCGCTAAGGACCTCGGCACAGGTAAGGAGCAGCAGATTTCCATCACCGCTTCATCAAATATGAGCAAAGAGGATATCGACAAGGCTGTTCGCGAGGCTGAGCAGTTCGCAGAGGAAGATAAGAAAAAGAGAGAAGCTGTTGACCTTAAGAACAACGCTGACCAGATGGTATATCAGACCGAAAAAATGCTTGCTGACGACGGCGACAAGTTCTCCGCAGACGATAAGGCAGCTCTTGAAACCAAGCTTTCGGCACTTAAGGAAGCACTTAAGGGCGACAACACCGATGCTATCAAGTCCGCTCAGGAGGATTTGACAAACAAGTTCTACGAGGTATCTCAGAAGCTCTACGAGCAGGCACAGGGCGCTCAGGGCGCACCTCAGGGTGACCCGACTCAGGGTGCACAGCCCGACGACGGCTACACCGACTACACCGAAGTAGACGAAAACTAATAAAATTGAAAATGTAGAATTCAGAATGGAGAATTTCAGGTGGACTTCGTCCACACCTATTATTAAATCGGGTGAGGGCGAAGCCCTCCGTTAATTCTAAATTCTCAACTCTCAATTCTCAATTACATAAACGGAGGCTAACGGATGGCCGAAAACAAGAGAGATTACTACGAGGTGCTCGGCGTAAGCAAGGGCGCTTCGGACGACGAGATTAAAAAAGCATATAGAAAAACAGCTAAAAAGTACCACCCCGACCTTAACCCCGACAATCCCGAGGCTGAGGCAAAGTTTAAGGAGTGTAACGAGGCTTATGAGGTCCTCTCCGACCCGCAAAAAAAGTCGCGTTATGACCAGTTCGGCTTTGCAGGCGTTGACCCGAACTTCGGCGCGGGCGCAGGCGGAAGCGGCTTTGGCGGCGGCTTCGGCGGTTTTGACGGCGATATTGATTTGGGCGACATCTTTTCGTCCTTCTTTGGCGGCGGCTTCGGTGGCGGCGGCGCGAGAAATCCTAACGCTCCACGCAGGGGCAGGGATATTCAGAGCGCTGTTACAATCACCTTTGAGGAGGCAGCCAAGGGCTGTAAAAAAGCGGTCGAGGTGTCTCGTATAGAGGACTGCTCCCAGTGTCACGGTACGGGTGCGGCAGAGGGCTCATCGCCTAAAACCTGTCCCGAGTGTCAGGGCAGGGGCTTTGTGAATGTTCAGCAAAGGTCCATCCTCGGCACAATCAACACCCAGACTACCTGTTCACGCTGCGGCGGCAAGGGCAAGATTATCGACAATCCGTGTCCTAAGTGTCAGGGCAAGGGCAAGGTAAGAAAGCGCACTAAGGTTGATATCGACATCCCTGCGGGTATTGATAACCGCCAGGTTGTTAATGTACGCGGCTACGGCGATACGGGACTTAACGGCGGACCGAGCGGCGACCTTAAGGTCGTTGTTAATGTTCGCTCGCATAAGGATTTCGAGCGTGACGGCTACGACCTATGGTACGATAAGCATGTCAGCATTGTCGAGGCAACCCTCGGCGCAGAGCTGAGAGTGCCGACTCTTGACGGCGATATTAAGTACAATATGCCCGCCGGCACTCAGCCGGGCGAGGTGTTTAAGCTAAAGGGCAAGGGTATCCAAAGGCTTAACAGCCCGAGCAAGGGCGACCTTCATGTAAGGATTATTGTGGATATTCCCACTAATGTCACTGCCGAGCAGGCTAACCTGCTTAAAGAGTTCGACAAAGACTACAAACCGCCCAAAAACGGCGGCAAAAAAGGCTTTTTTGATAAATTCAAGTAAAAAAAGACGCACTTATTGTGCGTCTTTTTTTAGCTATGAGCTACAAGCTTAGAGCTTAGAGCTTAAGGACGGGCTTTGCCCGTACCCGATTATAAGTGGAAAATATATAGAAAAAAATTATTTCTTTTTTGTTAGAATTTACTGTTTTATTTGCATTGAGTTTTTGTTATAATAGTTTCAGCACAGTTTAGGAGGTCTATTTATGGGAGGATTTTTCGGAGCAGTATCTAAGGACGATTGTGTATTTGATTTATTCTTCGGTGTGGACTATCACTCACACCTCGGAACGCGCCGTGCGGGTCTTGCGGTTTACGACCCTGAAAACGGCTTTGATAAAGCAATTCACAATATCGAAAACGCTCCATTCAGGACTAAGTTTACCAAAGAGTCAAACGCTATGCACGGCAAGTTGGGAATCGGCTGTATCAGCGACTTTGAGGCGCAGCCCATACTCGTTCGCTCGCATCACGGCACCTTTGCGGTTGCAACTGTCGGCAAGGTAAACAATATAAACGAAATTGTAAGCGAGATTATTAAGAATAATACGCATTTCTTCGAGATGCAAAACGGCGAGATTAACCAGACCGAGCTTATCGCCTCGATTATTAACCAAAAGGAGAATTTTATCGACGGTATCCGCTACGCGCTTGATATCGTTGACGGCTCAATCAGCATCCTTGCGCTGACTCCTCAGGGCGTCTATGCCGCGAGGGATAAAATGGGCAGAACGCCCGTAGTTCTCGGCAAAAAGGACAACGGCTACTGCGCGAGCTTTGAGAGCTTTGCGTATCTTAACCTCGGTTATTCGCCGTATAAGGAGCTTAAGCCCGGCGAAATCGTAGTTATGACGCCCGACGGGGTTAAAACTCTTGTCACCGGCGGCGATAATATGAAAATCTGTACTTTTCTCTGGATTTACTACGGATATCCGTCGTCGTCTTACGAGGGCATCAGCGTAGAAACTATGCGCTATAAATGCGGCAGAGCGCTTGCAAAAAGGGATAAGGGCACCGTTCATCCCGATGTTGTTGCCGGCGTTCCCGATTCGGGCGTGGCGCACGCAATCGGCTATTCAAACGAGTCGGGTATCCCGTACACAAGACCGTTTATTAAGTACACTCCCACCTGGCCGCGTTCGTTTATGCCGACTATTCAGTCTAAGCGCGACCTTATCGCAAAAATGAAGCTTATTCCGATTAAGGATTTAATCGAGGGTAAGAGCCTGCTTATGATTGACGACTCTATTGTCCGCGGTACTCAGCTAAGGGAAACCACCGAGTACCTGTTCGCGAGCGGCGCTAAGGAGGTTCATATTCGTCCTGCCTGCCCGCCGCTGTTCTTTGGCTGTAAGTACCTCAATTTCTCGCGTTCAACAAGCGAGATGGAGCTTATAACCCGCCGCGTTATAAGAGAGCTTGAGGGCGGCGATGTAAGCGACGAGGTGCTGCAGGAGTACATTAATCCCGACAGCGAAAAGTACGCCGCTATGAACGAAAAAATCAGACAGCAGCTTAACTTTACAACACTCAGATATCACCGCCTTGACGATATGATAGAGTCCGTCGGCATCGACCCCGACAAGCTCTGCACATATTGCTGGGACGGCAGAGAATAAAAACGCAACCGCAGGGAAACCTGCGGTTGTTTTTTATTAGGCTCAATGTAGGGAACGCTGACCACCGCGTTCCGCGGCGCAATGAGGGCATCGCGCCCTACGGTTGCTCGTTTGTGCGTGTTTGTAGGGAGCGGCGACCCCGACGCTCCAGCGAAAAATCGAACAGATTTTTTGATTGCCAAAGGGCAATATGGTGCAGGAGTAGCAGGACTAAATATAGGTTTTTTTATTTTTATATTTTTTTTAGAAAATATGTTTTTTATCCTGCTACCCCTGCTACTTTATAAAAATTCTATACCTTTTTTTATTTTACTTTAATAGTTACCGTCCTTGTTACGGTTTTTGATTTGTATGTCGCGGTGCCCGCGGCTTTGACTTTTACCTTGACCTTGTAAGTGCCCTTATTTAAGCCCTTTTTAACCGTAAACTTACCCGTGCTGCTGACGGTTATCTTGCTGTTGCCGCTCTTCTTTTTATAGGTCACCTTGCCCTTGGCTTTCTTAACCGAAATTGCTTCTTTTCGTGCAACGGTTTGCGTTTTGTTTTTCAGTTTGCTGTACTTAACAGTAACCGTTTTGCCTTTAGCCTTAATGGTGTTTGATTTTTTGTTATAAGTCTTTTTATATGATTTGCCGCATTCGGTGCAAGTATATGTTTTTGTATAGGTTGTCGGCGTTGTGTCGGTTATTTCGGACTTGTAATGGTGGATATCGCAGGGAATAATGCGGTTATAGTGGATTTTTGCCTTTTTCAGATAAGAGTTTCCGTTTTCAATTTTTATCTTTTTCCAATCCTTTTTGCTTGACGAATAATAAACGTGCTTTATCTTTTTGCAGGCATAAAACGAATCGTCGCCGATGTTCTTAACGCTTTTTGGTATTCCGACCTTTGACAGATTCTTGCAGTTTGAGAATGCATACGCGCCTACATTTCTGACGCCCTTGTCAATTTTGACTTTCTTTAATACAGCTCGGCTCTTATACCATGGCGTATAGCAATAATAGGTGTCCTGCTTGTCCTTGAAACAGGAGTAATCCTGCATTTTGCTAATATTTTTACCCTTGGTTATAGTTACACTTTCAATATTGTTGCAATTGCCAAACGTGCTTGTGTAATTTTCTATTTTAGCTCCGCAAGGCATGGTAAGACTTTTTATGCTTGAACAGTTATTAAAAGCGCCGCCTTTAATACAGGTAACAGAAGTTCCGATAGTAACTGCTTCAAGAGAAGTACAGCCTGAAAAGGTGTCTGAGCATATGGTTCTGACACCTTTGCCAGTATTGATTTCTTTCAGATTTGAGCAGTTGCGAAATGCACGAACGCCAATACTTTCAACACTGTTGCTAATAGTTACGGTTTCAAGCTTTGTGCAATCTGAAAAAGCCTCTTTAGGAATACTTGTTACTCCTTTTTTAATAATTACTGTTTTAAGATTGTTTTTGTTGTTTGTAGAGTATAAAGATGAAGGCACCAGAAAATCTTTACACATAACACCTGTGCCTTTAGTTAGTGTCAATTTTTTTATGTTATTGCATCCATAAAAAACCCAATATGAACGGTAATCTCCTTCATCATCTTCTTCTGTAATTTCTCTATAACGGTTGACCGCTGCCGAGCACGGTACAGTAACCTCCTTTAGATTATTACATCCAAAAAACGGGTCCTCGCCAATTGTTGTTACGCTGTCAGGGATAATTATACTTGCTAATTGTGTGCAACCCGAAAACGCTCCAACTCCTATAGTTGTGGCACCATCAGGAATGTGAGCACTGTCAATGCTTGTGCAATTTAAAAATGCATAGTTTTCAATACTAATGATACTGCTTGGCAAAGATAATCCTTTTAATCCCTCGCATCCGCTAAATGCACTTTTGCCAATGCTTGTTACTCCGTTTGGTATATATGAGTTTTTACATCCGTTAACCAATTTGGTTGTAGCGGTTTCAATTATTGCGTTGCAGTTATCTCGGCTGTCATACGCGGGATTGCCTTTTTCAACAACTATGCTTGAAATATTAGGACATCTGGAAAAAACTCCCACTCCAATACTTGTTACACTGTTTGGAATAATAATATTTGTCAATCCCAGACAATTGGAAAAGGCAAAACTTCCGATAATGTTTACATTATCGGGAAATGAAATATTTGTTATGGCTGAACATCCGTAAAATGCATAATTACCAATGCTGATAACGCTGTTTGGTATCGTTACATTTGTTAAGTTTGAGCAATTAACAAATGCGTCTTTGCCAATGGTTGTTAAAGAAGAAGGAAGATTAATACTTCTTAAAGCGGTACATTCTTCAAAAGCTTCTTCTCCGATAATCGTTACCCCGTTTTGCAGTGTTACATTTGTTAATCCGGTGCAATTTGCAAAGGTGCGGGATTCAATTTTTGCAACACTATTAGGTATTGTAATATTTGTTAAGCCGGAACATCTGCTGAATGCAGATTCACCAATGCTTATAACACTGCTTGGTATTGTAATACCATTTAGCCCCGAACATCCGTAAAACGCAGAACTACCAATATTGCTTACACTGTTTGGTATGGTAATACTGTGCAATCCTGTACATCCGTAAAACGCAGAGTCGCCAATACTGTTTATGCTATTGGGTATCGCAAAGTTAGTTAATTCTTTACAATAAAAAAATGCATAATCACCAATACTTGTTATACTGTTTGGTATGGTAATATCAGTTAGCTTTGTACAGCCATAAAACATAGAGTTTCCAACACAATTCAAACTGTTTGGAAGTATTGCGCTTGTTAAGTTTTTACACGAAGAAAACAAACCGATTCCAATATTTTTCACGCTGTTTGGAAGGGTAACATTTGTCAATCCCGAACAATTTGAAAAAGCATAATCTCCAATGCTTTTTACATTATTTAAAAACGATATATCTGTTATTCCCGTTGACATAAATACATCTTTACCAATGCTTGTTACGCTGTCGGGCAAAACCATATCGGTTAAACTGCTACATCCGAAAAAAGCCCAATCTCCCAGATTGGTTATACTGCTTGGCATGGAAATACTTGTAATTCCCGAGCAATGATAAAACATATAATCGCCTATATTTGTTACACCGGAATTAATAACAACGCTTTTAATAGTCGTTTGACTGGCAAACGGCGAAACGTTATTCCATGAGTCATAGTCATTCATATCTCCGGTGCCGCTTATTGTAAGCGTGCCTGTGGAAGAAGTGAATTTGTACGTAACATTGGCGCCGCATTTTCCGCTGCTAAAAAAATATGCAAACGCAGAAAAGTCAAGCCCTGCTGTTACGGACAGCAGCATTATCACCGATAACAACAAACTAATTAATTTTTTCATTTTACACCCTCCTTGTGTAATTTGTTCACTTTTAATATAGCGCTGAATAATTAACAAAAACGCATTATTTAATTAACAAACAACGAATAATGTAAACGTTCTGTTAACGCTATATAAACGCTAATCATTAATTTTAAATTTGTATTGAACATCCTTTAATAATATGATAAAATTATTCTATATAAAGGAGGTAATGCTATGCAGATGACTTTTCGCTGGTTCGGCACAGAGAAAGATACCGTAACCCTCGAACAGATTAAGCAGATTCCCGGCGTTGTAGGCGTTGTTCCCGCGCTTCACGATTTGCCCGCGGGCGAAGCGTGGACTATGGAGCGCGTGCAGGCTATGTACGACGAGATTACTGCCGCAGGGCTCACGATGGAGTGCATCGAGAGCGTTAATGTTCACGAGGATATTAAAATCGGTTTGCCGACAAGGGATAAATATATCGAAAATTATAAGACTTCAATCCGCAATCTTGCGAAGGTAGGCGTTAAGGTAATATGCTATAACTTTATGCCGGTTTTTGACTGGACGAGAACGGATTTATATATGCCGCTTCCCGACGGCTCAACCTGCCTTTGCTACGACGGCAAGCAGGTAGAGGGCAAGAGCCCCGAGGATATGTTCCGCGAGATTGACGACAACTCTAACGGCTACGCTATGCCCGGATGGGAAACCGAGCGTATGGGCGAGATTAAGGAGCTTTTTGAGAAGTATAAAAATGTTACCGCAGACGATTTGTGGGAGAATTTAAAGTACTTCCTCGACGCTATTATGCCCGTTTGTGAGGAGTGCGATGTTAAAATGGCTATCCACCCCGACGACCCGCCGTGGGGCATTTTCGGTCTGCCGAGAATTATTACCGGCAAGGAAGCTGTTGAAAAGCTGCTTACTATGGTGCCCAGCAAGTACAACGGTCTGACGCTTTGCACGGGCTCGCTCGGCGCAAGCCCCGATAACGATATGGTCGAGATTATCCACACCGCTAAGGACAGGATTTATTTCGCGCATCTTCGTAATGTTCAGCACAACGAGCAGTGGTTTAACGAAACCGCCCACGAAAGCGCTGCGGGCTCGCTTGATATGTACGAGATTGTTAAGGCGCTTCAGGAGGAAGGCTTTGACGGTTATGTACGCCCCGACCACGGCAGAATGATTTGGGGCGAGGTTGCAAGACCCGGCTACGGTCTTTACGACAGAGCGCTCGGCGTTTGCTACCTCAACGGACTTTGGGAAGCTGTAGAAAAGAGCAGAAAGGAATAATTATGACACACGAAAATCTAAAGGGCAGAGTTGCTGTTGTTACAGGCGGCGGCGGAGTGCTTTGCGGCGCTTTTGCCAAAACTCTTGCAAAGCAGGGCTGCAAGGTTGCAGTGCTTGATTTAAACGAAGAAGCGGCACAAAAATGCGCCGACGAAATAGTTGCCGACGGCGGCGAGGCTATCGCTGTTGGCTGCAACGTGCTTGAGCTTGAATCTATGCAAAACGCAAGGAATATTATTAACGAAAAGCTCGGCACCTGCGATATTCTTTTAAACGGAGCAGGCGGCAACAACCCGAAGGGCACGACCACCAAAGACACGCTTGAAAAGATTGACCTTGTTCAAAAGGACGAGAATATAAAGACCTTCTTCGACCTCGACCCTAACGGTATCAGCTTTGTGTTTAACCTCAACTTCCTCGGCACGCTTATTCCTACCCAGGTTTTTGCGCGCGATATGGTAGAAAAAGAGAACACCTGTATCGTTATGGTGACCTCTATGAACGCTTTTCGTCCGCTGACCCGTATCCCCGCATACTCCGCGGCTAAAGCGGCGGTTAAAAACTTTACGGAGTGGATGGCGGTGCATTTTGCGCCTATGGGTATCCGCGTTAACGCGATTGCACCCGGCTTTTTCTCGACTAAGCAAAACGCGGCTCTCCTCTGGAACGAGGACGGTTCACCTACAGAGCGTACCGGCAAAATCCTTGCCGCAACGCCTATGGACCGCTTCGGCAAGCCCGAGGAGCTTGACGGCACGCTTCTTTTCCTCTGTGACGAAGCGTACAGCGGTTTTATAACGGGAGTAAATATTCCTGTTGACGGCGGCTTTAATGCCTATTCCGGCGTTTAAACAGCGTCTTTTTCCGTTATGCTGCGTTATGCCGACAATACGGCTCGGTCACATACACAAAGTATGCTCCCGTCGCACGAATTGCCGCCAAGCCTTGCCTAACGAAAAAATCCGCATGTTTAAATAATTTAATTTAGAATAAAAAATGACTACTCAAACGAGTAGTCATTTTTATTATTCATTATCGTTTGTAATGTCCTGTGCGTCCTCGACTGTGGTGTAGCCTTCGGGCTCTTCGGGGATTACGAACGCACACACGATGTATGCGATAAGACCCGAGCCGCCCGCGAGCGTTACAATTACCCAAATCAGTCGGACGATTGTCGGGTCGAGGTCAAAGTACTTTGCAATGCCTGCGCATACGCCCGATACCATTTTGTTCTGAACATCACGGTAAAGTCTTTTTTTCATATTTTACTCCTTTGTTTTGAAGATTTATTTTTTAGCCATTTCTGCTCTTGCTTCTTTAATACGCTCAACAAAAATCTTACCCGTTTCGGTAATCTTTTCGTACTCGCCGGTCTTTGCACCCGCGGTGAGCGACGAGCCTGCGCCTACTGCGATTGCGCCCGCCTTAATCCACTCCTTAACATTATCGATGTCAACGCCGCCTGACGGCATCATAACAGCGTGCGGAATAGGACCGTGGATGTCCTTAATAAATCTCGGACCTGCAAGGTCGCCGGGGAATACCTTAAGCACATCAGCGCCGCACTCCATAGCCTGAACAGCCTCTGTAGGAGTGTAAATACCGGGCATTGACGGAATACCGTAACGGTTGCAGCAGCGTACGGTTTCGGGGTCGAAATACGGCGCAACAACATACTCAGCGCCTGCAAGTATAGCGATTCTTGCGGTAGCAGCGTCCATAACAGTACCTGCGCCGATAATGATTTCGCCGCTGTTGTACTTAGCGCGCATAGCCTCGATAAGCTTATCAGCGTGCGGTACAGTAAAGGTAAGCTCTATAGCAGCAACGCCGCCCGCGATACAAGCGTCCGTAATTTTTTCAGCCTGCTCGATTGAAGTTGCGCGAACAACTGCAACAATGCCGACTTCCTGAATTTTTGATAAAGTTTCAATCCTGTTTGACATACTATTTCTCCTTATAGTCGAAAAATTATGAATTAATAATTATGAATTATGAATTTCGGGTCGCTTCGCTCCGATTTTATTGTTCGAGCGCAGCGAGTAACCAAAAATTCATAATTTATCATTCATAATTAATAATTATCTTTGAACGCGAGCTCCTGCGCCGCCAACCTTAGCCTCTACCTCTTTAAGCGAAGCCATTGACGTGTCACCCGGGGTTGTCATAGCGAGTGCGCCGTGAACAACGCCGTAGTTAACTGCCTTTTGTGCGTCCTCGTAAGTCATAAGACCGTAGATAAGACCGCTTGCAAAGCTGTCGCCGCCGCCGACTCTGTCAAGGATTTCAAGGCCGGGGAACTCAAGCGAGTTGTAAATTTTTCCGTCAGCCCAGCAAATTGCCTTCCAATCGTTAACGGTTGCGGTTTTAACCGTTCTCAGCGTGGTTGCTATAACCTTAAAGTTCGGGTATGCCTTTGTAACGGTTTCAATCATTTTGTAGTAGCCGTCCATATTAAGCTCTTTGAGGTCGGCGTCGTTGCCCTCTACCTCAAAGCCGAGTGAGGCGGTAAAGTCCTCCTCGTTACCTATCATAACGTCAACGTATTTGGCGATTTCGCGGTTAACCTCCTGCGCCTTTGCCTGACCGCCGATGTCCTTCCAGAGCGACGGACGGTAGTTGAGGTCGTAGGATACGATTGTGCCGTACTCCTTAGCCTTTTTAACAGCCGCGATTGTGGTCTGAGCAGCAGTTTCGCTGAGCGCAGCGTAAATTCCGCCTGTGTGCAGCCAGCGTACGCCGAGCGTGCCGAAAATATAATCCCAGTCAATGTCCTCCGGCTTAAGCTGAGAAGCGGCTGTGTTTCCCCTGTCAGAAGCGCCTACAGCGCCGCGGATACCAAAACCGCGTTCTGTAAAGTTAATACCGTTTCTTACGGTCCTGCCGATGCCGTCGTACGGTACCCACTTAATAAGGCTTGTGTCAACGCCGCCCTGAAGGATTAAATCCTCCATAAGATAGCCGATTTCGTTCTCGGCAAAAGCGGTTACAACAGCCGTTTTAAGTCCGAAGCAACGGCGAAGTCCGCGGGCAACATTATATTCGCCGCCGCCCTCCCATGCTCTGAAGGAGCGTGCGGTTTTAATTCTGCCTTCGCCCGGGTCGAGTCTGAGCATAATTTCGCCCAGCGAAATCTCGTCAAATGTACATTCTTCTTTAGGTCTTAAATTAAGGTTCATAGTAAATCCTCCGTAATGGCTTTAAGTTTTAAGCTTTGAGCTTTAAGCTTTATGGTGGGCTCTGCCCACACCCGATTTTATTGTTCGAGCGCAGCGAGTAACAAAAAGCTTAACACTTAACGCTTAAAACCTAAAATTTAAAATATTTCACAGCGTTATCGTAGCAAACGCCTTTAATTATTTTTTCGAGCATTTCGTCGTCGTTGGCATACCAGCCGTCCTCAACCCAGCGACCGAGCAGACGGCACATAATGCGCCTGAAATACTCGTGGCGGCCGTACGAGGTGAAGCTGCGGCTGTCGGTTTCCATACCTACGAATTTTCCGAGCACGCCGAGGTTGCCGAGCGACTTCATCTGAGCGGTCATACCGTCCATCGTGTCGAGGAACCACCACGCGGGACCGAACTGAATTTTACCTGCAGTCTCGCTGCTCTGGAAGTTGCCGAGCATTGTCGCAAGCACCGTGTTGTCCTTGTCGTTGAGGTTAAACAGTATTGTTTTGGGCAGGTTACCGTCAACATTAAGCGCGTTGAGGAACTGCGACAGCGGCTGTGCAATCTCGCAGTCGCCTACGCTGTCAAAGCCGACATCTGCGCCGAGCTTGTTGAACATCGTCGTGTTGTTGTTACGCATAGCGCCGATGTGAATTTCCATAGCCCAGCCAAGCTCTGCGTACTTCTTGCCGAGCTCGAGCATAACGGCGGTGCGGTATCTGTCCGTATCTTTTTGCTTGGGGCGCTCGCCCTTCATAGCCTTTTTGAAAATCTTATCAAGCTCGTCCTTGTCCGCCTCTTTATACGGAACATAGTCAAACGCCTGGTCGGACACCTTACAGCCTACGCTGTCAAAGTAGTCAGCTCGCTTGCAAAGTGCAGCTATAACATCGTCAAAGTGTTTAATCTTAATCTCCGCGCTTTCGCCGAGCGCCTCGATATAATCGCTGAAGCCGTCAAGGTTTATGTTAAGCGCCTTGTCCGGACGGAAGGAGGGGAGAACCTTAAAGGCTAAATCCTGCTCCGCCAGCAGCTTGTGATATTTAAGGTCGTCAATCGGGTCGTCGGTAGTGCATACATACTTAACATTAGACCTTTCAATCAGACTCTGCGGTCTGAAATCGCCCTCGGCAATCGCCTTGTTTGCGCGCTCGTAAATATCCTCGGCTGTTTTGCCGCTGAGCGGCGTATCGATACTGAAATAGCGCTGCAACTCAATATGAGCCCAGTGATAGAGCGGGTTGCCTATGCACCAGCCGAGCGTTTCGCCGAATTTAATGAACTTCTCCTTAGGCGTTGCGTCGCCCGTGCAGTACTTTTCGTCCACGCCGCAAGAGCGCATAGCGCGCCACTTGTAATGGTCGCCCGACAGCCAGAGCTGCGATATATCGTTCGGTTGCTCGTTTTCGTAAATTTCTTTAGGACTAAGGTGACAGTGATAGTCACAAATCGGCATATTTTCCGCAAAATCGTGAAAAAGATGCTTAGCGCTCTTCGTGTCGAGCAAAAAGTCCTTATCCATAAAATTATTCATAGTATTACCTCTGAATTTATAGTCGATTATATTATATACTTATATTTTTTTAAATTCAATAGAAAAAGGGATATAAATAAAAAAAGCTAATAGCTGTAAACTATTAGCCGCTAATCATTATTAGAATTTTGCAGGATTGTCAGTTAAACCTAAAATATAATCTGTTGTGGTATTATATAATTTAGAAAGCTCAATTAAAATATCAGATGGAATATCGCGCACGCCGGATTCATAACGATGATATTGTGGTTGTTTCATATTTAAGTATTTTGCTACTTGATTTTGAGTCAAATCGTGGTCTTCTCTTAAATCACGCAAACGCTTATAGTATGCCAATTATAACGCTCCTTATAACTGTTTGGTTATTGACATCTTAGCATACATATGATATACTTAAATTATAATATAACCATACGGTTATATAATGTGCAATAAAGGAGAAATTATATGGAAGGTCAAACAAAATTTTGTAAACACTGCGGACAATCTATTCCTGCAGATGCTGTAATATGTACCGCTTGCGGCAGACAGGTTGAAGAAATTAATAATTCCGCACAAGCACAGCCCAATATTGTAATTACAAACACTAATACCGCTAATGCTACTGCTATTGCAGGTGGCGGCGGCAAAGCAAAAAACAAATGGGTTTCATTTTTCCTTTGCCTTTTCTTGGGATATGTTGGTGCTCATAAGTTTTACGAGGGCAAAGCTGGTATGGGTATTCTGTATCTCCTTACAGCAGGATTATTTGGTATCGGTTGGATAATTGACACTATTGTAATTCTGTTTAAGCCAAATCCTTATTATGTTTAATAATAACGGGTTGTCATCATCGGCAACCCGTTATTTTTGTATAATAAAACAAGGGTTAAGGCGTCAGTCTTAACCCTTGTTTGTTAATTGTTACAACAAATAATTACTGTTCTAAAATCGTTTTCACCTTAAAGTACACTCTTGCGGTTTTTATTGCGATATTCTGTACGCTGCAACGCCGTGCTTTGGTACGGAAGCTGTAATTTTAGAGCCGTTAAAGCGGTCATCCGCCCAAAGGTCGTGGATGCCGTATTCGGTTAGCTTTTTAAAGTTAAGATACTTTTCCTCTGCGAGTGTGTTAATCTCAAACTCAACAGGGCGCTCTTTACCCGATTTGTTAAAGAAGCAAAGGGCGATATCACCGTTTTCAAGCGGGCGCGCAATAATGTCTAACGCAGGGGATTTTTTAATCCTTTTAGCGGGCTTAACAAGCGCGTCCTGGTCTATTAAAATAAGGCTTTTGTTTGTAACCGTGTCGATAATAAACCTGCTTTTTGACGAATTATCGGTAAGTCGCCTTAAATCATTGCCGAGCACAAGCGGCGCCGCCATCATACACCAAAGGGTAAAGTGGCTTCTGTTTTCGTCAGGGGTAAGCTTGCCGTTGCCAACCTCAAGCATATCGGGGTCGTTAACGTGACCGGGCGAAGCAAGATTGTAAAGGTCTATGTTTTTGTTATAAATCGCCTTAATCCTGCCCCATTTGGGTGTAATATCCATTGTTGTACGCCACATATTACCGGCTTTTCTGCCCCAATTCCAAGGGTGACCAAAGCCCCATTCGCAAATAGAGAAGGTAATCGGTTTTTCCTCGCCGCCCGTGTATTTTGCCCAATCTCGTGACGCCTCTTTAAGCCTCCTGCCCATACGGGAGTACTGAATGTACGACGAGTCCGCAAGAGTAACGACGGGGTTTTGAAGTACGATTATGTTGTCGCCGGAGTCGAGCTGTACAATAATCTGAGCCTTAGCGTCGGACGACATAGAAAAACCTGATGGGAAGAATACCTCGTACTGTCTGCCGTTAACTAAAATCTGGAGATACTGCTTTTTGTGCAGGTAGTTTTTATGGTAGTGCACCGTCATAACATAGTCGCCGCCCGACGGAACATCAACGCTGTAGGTCGCCGTGCCCGCGCCGTGGTTTATAAAGCCTATGCCGTGCTTGCTCGGTAAATCAACGCACTTAACCTTTTTAGCCCTGCCGCTGAATTTTGCGTGGTCGGGGCGAAGTCTGATTTCGCTGCTTGCGCCGGGCTTACTGATGTCGATATACTCGATAACGGGCGTCGAGCCGCTTATGCGCTTGTTGTGGCAAAAGTCGTACTTAACATACTCTATGCCCCAGGACGCAAAGGTCTTTGCGTCGAGTTCCTCGTTACCGAGAGAGGCGGGCATATCCTCGCAGGTGAGCGTACCGTTTGAGGAGTAGATACCCATTTTAAGTCCGAGTTCGTTTACCTTTTTACAAAGCTCGTCAATACCCGACGGGAAGCTCTCTAAATCGCCCTGCAGCTTGCCGTCGCTGTCGCGAAGCGAGCTCTGCCAGCAGTCGTCGAGGTTTATGTATTCGTAACCCGCCTGCGCAAGCCCCGTAGAGCACATCGCTTTGGCGGTGTCGTAAATCGCGTTTTCGTCGATATGGTTTCTAAGCGTGTTCCAGCTTGACCAGCCCATAATCGGGGTGTCGGACACATTATTGTCGTAGTCCTCGGTTTTAGAAACATCTATGGTAAGCTTGCCCCTGCCGATGCTCTTAAGCGCGCAAAGCGGGCATTTGCCGTCTGCCATATACGATAAAAACCAAGTGCAAAAAATTACTAATATTATTAAAATTACGGCAATAATAAATATTAAGAATTTCATAACAGTCCTATCTCCTCAAAAAGCTCGAGCTCGCGCTCGGCTTCTTTTTTTGTCACATCTTTGCCGATATCCTTAGTTGAGCCCTCAATAAAAGCTCTTCTGTTTTTAATATTATAAAAAAATCTGTACACCCATGCCGCAGGCAGAAGATAAGGTCTGCCCTCGATAAAGGGGATATACGGAATGTTCTTAACCTGCTCATAGCTCGGGAAAAGGAGCCTGAACCTCGTCGCAACGGCGCCGCCTTTTTTGCCGCTCTCCATATCCTTACGCGTTACAACCGCCGCCTTGTTGCGCCCCTCGCTGCCGAAAACGCCGTAAGAGAATATAAACTCCTCAATCTTTTCGGTGTTTTCATTATATAAAACGCCCTCGCCGAACCAGTTATGGCACACGCTGATTATGTTCTTAGCAAAGTCCTTAAGCTCAGCCCTTGCGAGCAGCTCTAAAACGGCGTCAAGGTCGATTTTATGAGCTTTTAGCATAACCGCAAGGTCGAGTATATGCCTTACACCCGCGCCGTTAAACCAGAAGTGGTGCGCTATGTGCGTGATTAAATATGCAAAATGGTAGCTCGCGTCAAATTCGCCGCGCATACCGTTAAATTCAGCGTGGCTGATTGCGTCGGAAAACAGCTCCTCGGCGCTGCTTGAACCGACCCTGCCGCTGACGAGCCGATTGTGTACTTCGACTAAGAGCTTGTCCTTTCTAAAGGTGTTTACGGGCCCGTTTTTAGTAAGCAGAACAAAACCGTATTTGCTTAGGAATTTTCGCACCATGACTCTGTCTTTGCCGTGAATCAGCACATCAATGTCGCTCATTATACGCGCCTGAGGCACCGGATAAAGCTCTTTTAACGCCGCACCCTTAAAGAATACATACTGTATGTGCTTTTTAGTAAATACATACTCTATTTCGCTAATCTGCGCCTTTTGGTAGTCGTAGCGCACAACGCTTTCGAGAAAATCCTCCTCAAAGCTCCTGAGCGTTTTTGCATCGACAATTTCTTTATTAGTTGCAGTGTTCAGCACACAAAAGATTATCGCACTTAAATTGTGGGCGTGCGATAATTCAAATAGCGTATTATAATTTATTTCTTCGTCAAGGCTTATCGCTTCGCTTTTTAAATAAGCGTTTAAAAGTTCGATAAGATAATCTTGTGTTTTATTCATATCAGCCAAATACCGCCATACCCACAACAAGCGACAGCACCGTAATTATAAGTCCCGCGATAAACACACCTATAGCGATAATGCCAAAGCTTTTTTTGCGGTCGAGATGCAGCAGCGACGCGAGCAGCGCGCCCGTCCAGCCGCCGGTGCCGGGCAGAGGAATTGCAACGAAAAACAATAGTCCCCAAATCCCGTATTTGTCGATTTTATCTTTCTTTTTAAGCGTCTTTTCCTCGAGCCAGTATATCGGCTTGTTGACATATGGTATCTTCTTTAACAGCTCAAAAATCTGATTAATTAAAAGCAGAATAAACGGAATAGGCAGTATGTTGCCGATAAAGCTTATTATAAAGCCCTCAAACGGGTTCATCTCGAGCAGCACGATAGCCGTAAACATACCGAGTCTGCACTCTAAAATAGGGCAGAGCGATATTATAAACACAACGAGCCAGTCGGGTATTCCGTGCGCGGTTAAAAACTCTTGTATTGTTCTGCAGACTTCTTGCATAATCTACCTCAGTAAAAAAGTTCTATATATAATTATTTTCATTCAGGAATTCGTATGCAGAGGACAGTATATTTTTATCGTTGTCAAATTTAAGCAGATTCATAGCCCTGTCATAGGTGAGCCAGATATAATCCTCAATCTCCTCCGCCTGAATAACGGTGGAGGTGTCCTTAGTCGTGCCGACAAAGATAGATACCGTCTTTTCGATTAAATCGCGGATTTTATAGCGCGATACGGATTCAAAGCCGTCGTGTACTATAAGGTGCACACCTGTTTCCTCGAGCACCTCGCGGCAGGCGGTCTGAATTTTAGTTTCGCCGGGCTCTATGTGACCTTTAGGGAAGCCCCAGTGTGCAGAGCGCTTATTTTTAATCAGCAAAAATCTGACCTCGCCCCTTATATCCCGATATACAACAGCGCCGCAGCTGCTCTCGTATAAGCAGGAAATCCTGTAAGTGGGGAAGTCCTTTTCTAAATTAATATAGTTTTTGATATCATTAATAATGAAGCGGGTGCTTTTCGGCGCGACAATCCAAATATAGCTTTTGGCTTTTCTGTCGCTCATAATCGCAATAACCCTGCCGTCAAAATTGCGGACAGGATGATGTATGCCCATAATAAAGGCGGTCTGATTTTCGTTGCCGTATACAGTGCCGAAGTTCAGGGGATAGGTGTAGCCCGCTTCACTATCAGAGCCGATAGGGTTAGTAACCTTGACTCTAACATATTTTCCGAGCATTTTTTCACCACCGTGGGCGAGTCCTTAGCCGTAATTGAACTCACCGGAATAACATAGTAATATTATACTATAAAACATATTGATATACAAGAACATTTTTATTTGTCACTTTACAGCTTTAAGGCAACAAAAAAATGGCTTCCTTTTGGAAGCCATTTTTTGTATTGGTCATTAACCTGCGAGCTGCTGGAGAAGCTCTACAAGGTCTGCGATAACTGAGTCTGCGTCGCCCTTAAGCATCGACAGAACATCGCTGATTGTACCTGCAAGGCTTTCGTCAACATTGTCGCCGAGAAGTCCGGTTACAAGTGAAACAATCTTGTCGTAGTTATCCTTATAGTTAATTGTGTTAATAAGGAATCTGAGAAGTGCGATGAGGGTTTCGTCCTCGTCAGCCTTTACATAGATTCTCTTACCGTAGCAAGCAGCCTGTGATGTGCCGTCAAGTACGAACTCACCGTGGCTTGCAAGCTGGAACCAGTCAATCTCAGGAAGAACAAGTCCGAGCGGAGTGTCCTTAATCTTGATGATGCTGATTACGCCGTTGAGTGTGTTAACCACATTCTTAGCGCCAACAACAGGTCTGAGCGTTCCGGGCAGGTCGTAAATATCAAACTTAGGAAGATTGATATTTGCCTTTTCCCTGAGAAGCTTAGGCAGGTCAAGACCTACGATTGAAAGGATTTCGTTTACATCAACGATAGGCTTAACAGCCTTAAGAAGTGCAGATACAGGTGTCAGAAGGTTATCAACTATCTGAAGAAGTCCGTCGTTTGCAAAGAACAGTGACAGGTTCGGAAGGATGCTCATAAGCGTTTCAAGCGGAGCATTAAGGATATCCTCTACCTTATCCCAGAGCGGATTGATAATATCAAGAAGGATATTATCGTATGCTTCGTAAGCGTCAGCTCTGTATTCGTACTGAGTCTTTATGTTGTATACGCCGAATGCCTCAAGAAGAGGAACGATTGTTGATGTGTATCCGTCTGAACCCGGAATCTTAACGAGGTCGAAGATGTTGAGTGACGCGTCGTTAAGGATTACATCAAGTACGCCGTAAATCGGACGAAGGACTGCAACAAGTGCGCCGAGGAATGTCTTTCTGTCCTTAACGCCGAACTTAAGGTCTTCTGCCTTGACATTCTTCCACGAGCCTGCGTTTCTGATAACAGCTGCAGCGCCGGGATATGTTGTACCGTATCTCTCGTTAGTGAGAAGCGAAGCAACATTATATGTTGTAAAGTCGATATCGGTCATTGCAAGAAGATTTGTAAGTGAGCCGATATTGTCGTTAATGTTGACGCCTTCAACTGCGCCGTAAAGTCCTGTTGCAAGCTTAGCAACAAGGTCGTCTGTGTAAAGCTTTTCAGCTACAAGACCTGTAAGACCGCCTTCGAGAAGTGAGCCTATCATACCGTCGAGCATCGGTGCGAGCTTACGGCAGAATTCCTCATCCATATCGCCCCAAGAGAACTTATATGTATCGTCGTACTTGAAGTTTCTGTAATCGAAGAAGCTGTCTGTAGCACGCTCTGTAAGGAAGTAGAATACTGCGCGAACAATATCGTCCTGATGAGCTGTGCCTATCTGTGTAAATACAGCGCCGATGATGCCCTTAAGAGTATCGTTCTTCTTAATTGCATCGATGTTGCAGATAATCTTCTTAAGAACTGATGCGTTCTTGATAAGAACTGTAGAAACATATCTGAGTAATGCTACAAGGGTTTCGCCCTGTCTTGACTTAACCTGACGGGTTGTGTACTTGCCCTTGCTGTTTCTAGCCTTGCTCTTAGTTACAACAATCTTACCGTGGCTTGCAATCTTCTTTAATGTGAAGTCCGGAATTACAATGTTTTTAAGTGTGTCGTTCTTCTTAAGAAGTGTCTTAACGAGCGGAAGAACGAGAACCTGAATGTTGGTCTTTTCCATCTCGGCGAGCTTGAGTGTGAACTTAACATTCTTCATATCAAGCGCGTCTGTTACGATTGTGCCGAGGTCCTTATCGAAGATGAGCTTAATAATCTTGTCGATATCAAAGCCGTCCTTCTTAAGGATTCCGAGAAGTCCGTTCTTGCCGGTAATCGGGCCGAGAAGGTTGCCGACTGCCTGAGCAAGTCCGTTGCTGTCGATGAAGTAAGCAACATTCGGAAGAATCTTTGTTATTGTATCAAACGGTTTGAGTGTAACATCGTCAATCAAACCTGCGATAGGAGTAAGAATATCGATAAGGAGATTATCCTTAGCCTTCTTATAGTCCTTCTTGTACTGCTTGTAGGTCTTAACCTTCTTGCACATAAATGCTTCAAGAATCGGGATAACCGCGCTCTCATAGCCGTTTGTGCCGAGTGCAATACCCTTAGAGCCGTCAAGAATAGCCTGAAGGTCTTTTGCGATAGCTTCGATATCAATCTTAACTACGCTTCTCTTAACCTTCTTGCCGCCGGTGGTCTTATTGTTTGACCTGATACCGAGCTCGAAGATACCGTCCTTAAGCTTGTAATCAAGAACTGCGCCGTTTTCGCCGTCACCGAGCTTAGTAGAGCCCTTGGTGTCGAACATCTTAGCAATCTCAACTACATCGAGGTCAACGAGACTGTCAACTCTGCCCTCTGCAAGGAGGATAGAAAGTGCGTCGTTGAGCGGACGAAGCATAGCTGCGAGACCTGCAACAAAGCCCTTCTGAGCCTTAGCGCTGCCGTCGGTGAAGCCCCAGTTAAGTGACTTAACCTTATCCCAGCTCTTAGCCTTCTTAAGTGTCTTTGCAGCGCTTGTATAAGTCTTACCGTACTTCTTGTTGGTAAGGTACTTAGCAAAGCCCTGAGGTGTTACATCAATGTCAAGGAATGCGAATACTTCGCCTACAGTGCCCTTGCTGAGCGCACCGTAAATAGCTGTAGTAGCCTTTGTGAGAAGGTCGTTTGTGTAAAGCTTGTCGTTAACGAGTGCGTTAAGACCTTCGATATCCGTAACGCCGAGTGCGTTAAGAAGCGGGAATACATTTGTTACGATATCGTCGAGCTGACCAACCGCCTTGCTTGCTTCCTGAGGAAGTACCTGCTGCGGATATACAAATGTATTTGTAATCTTGCCTGCATACTGGCTGAAGGTCCAGAATACCTCTGTAGGACTCTGTACACAATCAATGATGTCGTTAAGGATTTCAAGAATCTGAGCTGCGCTGAGCTTCTTGAGAATCTTTGTGAGTCCCGGTGCAAGACTGTCTACAAGTCCGCTGAGAATGTCAGAGTTAAGAACTGTGTCAACCAGGTAGCCGTAGATGAGGAGAAGTACCTCTTCAGGTGACTTAGCCTTATTGAGTCTATCCCAGTCGATTGACGGAAGTTTAATGATGCTGCCGATTTCAACTCCGCTAATCTTAATGCCGTTGATAAGAGTAACGATTATATCCTTCTTCGGCAGGTTGATGTTAAGGTTAAGCTTTTCTTTAGCCAGAGTTCTCAGGTACGATGCAAGCGTCGGTGAAAGCTTGGATACCTTCTTGTCGAGGAATCTTGCAGCGCCGTAAATGAATTCCTTAACGGGCTTGAGAAGACTGCCTATAATAGTTCTTATGCTCTTATCGTTTACGATACCTGCGATACCCTTAACAAGGTTGAGAAGGAATGATGCAGGTGCGTCATAAATCTGTGCAAGAATATTTGATACAGGAGTAAGAAGTCCATCAACAAGCTGTGATACAGGAGTAGCTTTGTTGAACGCTGAAGGCTTCATAACGCCCTCAGCACCTGTAGCGTCAGCGATGTTGCTGAGTACGGGGTAAACAAGTACGCTGTAGTAGTTACCGCTGTGCTTAGAGTCGATATAAGTCTTTGTAAGGAGCGCGCTGAGAATTGTTGCAACGCCCTTGAAGGACTCGCCGAGTGCGTTATAGAACGCTTTCTTGTTGCCCTTCTTGAAGCCGTACTTAAGGTAATCCTTCTTGTACTTGCCTGCGGTCTGGTTAGCATCCTCAAGCTGAATCTTAAAGGAGTTCCAGTTCTTGTAGTCGTCCTTCTTAAGTACCTTAGCCGTAGCGCTGTACTTGCTGCCCATACGAACTGCAACAGCGTCGGGTGAAATGATACCGTAGAGTGCGTCTGCAATAAGCATATTCGGGTCGCGTGTGCTGAGCAGACCGCTATTCTTATTGTAGAACAGGTAGTCAACAATATTCTCGATAAGTGAATATGTCTGAATAACAAGATTTGAAAGGTTAGCAGAAGTGTAAATCTTCTTCTTATCTACATTACCGTTTGAGGTAGGACGGGTACCGATTCTGCCGTCCCTGCTCTTGAGTGACTTAGACTCGCCGACAATGTAGTACAGATAGTTGTTAAGCAGCTTAACAATATCGTTTGTGTTACCTGCGCCGAGATAAGCGGAAGCAGCCGATGCAATACCTGCGAGGATGTTATCCGTCTTATCGAGGTCAAATCCGTTAAGTGAAGTATTTTCAAGGAGAGATGCAAGTAAGGTGTCGAGTACTTTAACAAGCTTCTTTGCAGCCTTAAGGTTTTCCTTAGTTAAAAGCTCGTCGTAATCAGTACCTGCAGCCGACTTATCCTTTAAGCGAGCGTTAGCAAGTGTAGGCGAGTTATCGCTTACCTTATTTCCTGCTTTGTAAACATTGCTAATGCTGTAATCTGCCTTGGTTTTGCCGGGGCTGATAAGGGTTGAAATAAATGGTACAAGACCCTTAATAGCGCCGGATTTCGTTTTATACTGGATGTTGGAAATCAGGAAGTAACCGTTTGTATTCGAGAAACCTACGAAGTTTGTCTTAGGCTGTTTCTTAAGGGAGAAGGACTCGTCGTCGCTTCTCTTAAGCTGGAATAAACCGTTGAATACATCCGTGATAACGCTCTTGCTGCCGAAGCCGCCGAGTGATTCGAGCAGGCTCTGAACAAGCGGAAGATTCTTAGAAATCTTATTGTTCTCGTCAGCAGTTGTGTCGTTAACTATATCAAGTAAACCGTTAAGCCAGTTGCCGATAAGAATGTCAACAACCGATTCAAGTACGCCCTGAGGATTATTATCTACGGCGTATTGCTTAATGTTCTGGATTGATGCGTTACCCTTGTTAGTAGTCTTATCGCTGATTTTAACATCGATAATCTTACCCTTGTAGGTGTAAGTCCAGTCGGATTTAATATTGTATTTCTTTATAAACTTCTTGCCGATAGCATCGATGACCTGAGGAAGTGCAACGCCGATGTTGTTAAGACCCTTCTGGATAACCTCGTCGCCTTCCTTATTAATTCTTTCGTCATCCTTATGTACAGCAAGGTAGTCCTCAACAGCCTCGCAAGAGAAGGTTGCAATCTCAGTTACAGCCTCGTCAATTGCGTCTGCAATCCAAGCGTTGTCGCCCTGGAAGGACTTGTTCTGCTTAAGGAGCTTAGCAAGACCGCCGTTAAGGCGAGCGCCTGTGAGCGCCTTATCCGCAACATAGATGTTAGTAAACTTAATAACATCGTTGTCGTAAACAGAGCCGTCGTACTTGGTTACATAGCTGAGAGCCTTTTCATCTCTGCCGATTAAGTAGTTAAGGATAGCAGGAACAATCTTGTTAAGGTCGAAGTTAAGAGCACCGATACCAACCTTGGTGTCGTTAACTTCCTGGCTCATATCATGAAGCAGACCTGACTCGCCCTTACAAATGATGTCGTAAAGCTGAAGAATTGTGAAGTCCTCGTCGCTGTGTAATACAAGCGGAACTACAAGCTCATCAACTGCTACAACAAGAACAGGAATAAGGCTGAATAAGGTTTCAACCGGTTTGTCGTGCAGATTCTGCCAGATATCTTTAAGAGCTGCGTCGAGCTTAACATTTGTTTCAAGCAGTGAGTTAACAAGGTCCTCGATTGTAGCGCCGCCGAGCTCCATAGCAAAGATTTCGTCAATCTTGCTGTTGAGCAGCGAGTTAACAGCTTCTACAAGGAAAGGCTTCATATCCTTGCGGTATCTTGAATACTTATAAGCTACAGAGCTTGTGATACCGTAAGTGTCCTTAAGGAACTTTTTAACTGCCGACTTGATGTTAGGCTGTACAAAGTTCTTGAATTCGTTGAAAAGTACGAATGCAGAAGCAGGTGATACAGACGCGGAAATAGCCGGTGTGATAAGTGCACTGTTACCTGTATACTTAAGGAGCAACTGAGCAGGAATCATAAAGTTGATTCTGTTAATGAACGACATATCGGAAAGCTTAGGCGTTCCGTCATTAAGCTTATAGCTCTTTATCTCGTCATACTTAGCGTTAAGTCTAGCATCAGAAATGCCCTTGTAGGTATCGGGGTCAGCTTTCTCTTCGTCAGTTCTTGCATTAAGCTGTTCGCAAAGATCTGCAACAGCAGTCTTTGTAGCTTCACGCTGGAGTGCATTCTTAAGATAGTTAGTAGCAGCCTCGCTTAAAACATTGTCGTCGCTGTTAAGGTAGTCGAGAAGCATCTGGAAGTCAGAAGCCCAGTTGTTGTCCGAAGCAACCTTAATGAGCTCCTTAACCTGAGACTTGGTAATCTTCTGACCGGTAACATAATCAGCTGTTTTGTCAGCGCTTGCATAAGCCTCGCTGAACTTAAGGATACCTATACAAGCATCCCTGTAATATGTACCGAAGAAGTCGAATTCACCGTTACCGTCGCTGTCAACACCAAGGATACCGCTGTAAACAAAGAGTGGCAGGAATGCGTCGTACATACGCTCAACATGGAGCTTAAGAGCTTCTTTTTGTTTTATAACTTCAGGTGTGTCGCCTTCAATTATTGTCCAGTCATCGGGATTAAAACTGTAATCGTCGCAGAATGCTTCAAATGAATAATACTGTTTAGCAACGCTCTTATAGTTTTTAAGAGTTACAGTTTTAGTTTTATCGTCCGGAGCTGTTACAGTTCCGCCGCCCTCGTTGATAAGACCGATGTAAAGCTCGGTCGTAAAGTTAGCAAGACCGAAGTCGCATCTTGTGAAGTAGATAAAGTCAGCAACATTCTCAAACTTCTGCGTTGTATTTTCAGGGAACATGCTCTTAACATACTTAAGCGCAAAAGCAAGGTTCTCTGTAGTTGCGGACGGGTCAATGTCCTTGTCGGTCTTGATTTCACTGAGCTTTTTACCTGTAGGAGTGAATACGATTTCACCAAGCTCCTCCTTGGTAATAGTTGACAAATCAAAATCGTCAACATTGTTAAAGAGCCAGTCAGTTACATTAGCGTCAACAAAATCGTTAGCGTCGTTATACTGCTGGTCGTAAGCGTTTCTCGCTGTGTCGTACATACCGAGAAGTGTATCAAGCTCTTCAAAAGTCTTTTTACACTGCTTACCAAGGTCTCCGCCCTTGTCTTTGTTGTCCTGACAGAACTTATAAAGGTCATAAAAGCTCATTGCGTCGTTGTCAACGCTGTCAAGATAGGAGTAGTAGTAATCAGATGTACCCTCAGAATAACCGGGGATAATAGCTGATTTCTCTGCGGAACCTCCGAGTAAGCCGATGAGCTTCGGTGAAGCTCCTTCAACTAGTTCAGGGATTCCGGTGTCCTTGGTAACTTCCATACCGAGCGCACTCTCAAGCAGATTCTTAATTGCATCTACATTGAGAAGAGCAGGGATGTACTCGTCAGCAAGGCTTTCAAGTGATGAGAACGCAGTTTTTGCGTCCGTGTCGTACTTCCAGTAGTTGTTGTTGGAATCGGTTTTGTTACCGTCTGCTGCAAAGGCGGTGAAACCAACACTGCAAGAAGTTACGACCATTACTATAGCCAGAAACAGGCTAAGTAATTTCTTGCTCGTTTTCTTCATAATCATCTCTCCTTCTTTTAATGATTTAAACGGGGTTACCGTTTATGAGAACGCAGAGCAGTTTTGGATTTTACTCTGCGACGAACAAACTCATTATATATATAACAGATATAAATACATAAGTCAATATAAATTTAAAAATTAGTTCACAAATTATTCAAAATTTCCACTAATATTGACACTCGCAAGCAATTTCCCTTGTGCATATTAGACAAAAAACTTTTTTATTTTTGTTAAAAATCACGATTGCCAAAAAGCCGATTTTAGAAATCACGGAGCATATTTTGTATAACAAAATGTAGTAAATCGGTCAAAAATTCACCCCAATATGCTGAGGTGTAAAAGTAAAAAGCTTGTCGAAATTTACAGCAGGGTAAAGCGCAAATACTTTACATACAGATTCACCGTTGTGTAAAACAAAATTATTAACAATTGTAAAAAGTTTGTGAACAAATTGTTAATATCCAACTAAATAATACATTATATTCGATAAAATGTCAATAGTTTAGTTCACAATTTATTCACAATTTCGCCGATATGTATATAATAGGATAAAAATTGTTAAAATTTTATTGACTTTATAAAAGAATAGTGTTTTAATATAGTTGCGTGATATGCGCTTTTTGACGGGGCGTAAGCCTACACAGAGGTTTTAATGCCTTCAGTCTACTGCAACTTTTGCAGTGTGGTCAGAGATTGTGATGTTCTGTGTTTCATTCAGCGCGTTATTCGTAAAAAATTCTAAATGGAGGAAAATTTAAAAGTGGAATCAAAATCTAAAGTATTTACACACAAACTGATTGCACTGTTTCTTGCGGTTATTATGGCAGTTACTTGCTTTACCGGTGTTATCACTGCGTATGCAAAGTCAACAGACGACTACCATGATAATAACCTCGCTGCTAACTTCCTTGCTTGGGCAGAAGTTACCGACGAGCAGACCGCAGAAGCACTTTTGGATTATGCCGACCTCTACATCGACGACCTTATCGTTGGTTTGATGGGCAACGACCATATTTACTTTAGTCAAAACATCGTTATTGATACCATTAAGATTGACGCTTACCTCGACAGCATCGACGGTATCCTTGATACTGTTAGACAGGGTAACGAAATCTTAAGCAAATACGGCGGCGTTGTCGGCGGTGATGTTAAAAACCTTAACCTCAGCCCGCTGGCAAATCTTAGCTACAGCACTTCATCAAGCGTTGTAACGTCTAAGTGCGGTAAAAGCTATAGGGCAGCTAACGATGCTAAAGATATTCTTATGGCACTTGCTCAGACTCTCTACATTAACTCCAACGACTTTGCCGGAAAGAACGTTCTCGGTAATTTCTTTAAGGGAACTCTTAATCTCGGCTCAATCGTTACCGGTATTATCGGTGGTGATGTTTATGACCTTCTGCAGGACGCATTAGGTATGTGGAGTGGCTACAAAACAAACCTTGTTTACAACATCGTAGCAAATCTTATCTGGCAGAACACAAACTGGTACACAGCTTCTGAGATTGATGCATTTAAGACTGACTTCCAGAATAATGGTAAGGCTCAGACATCTTGGGACTTTGATACTCAGCTTGTTACTAAGCTCACAACCGAGCTTATCCAGAAAATTAACGTTGAAATTACTTATACAAATGAAGTAGACAAAATCAACCTCGACCAGAGCAGTGACGACTATGGTAAGTATGTTTACTATAAGGAGGTTACTAACACAAGCGGTAAGAAGGAAACTAAGGAAGTTTATTACGACCACATCCTTACCGAGGCTGAGGAAGAAACTGAAGGCGTATGGAAAGCTGACATGGAAAAGGACAGCTCCGCTCGTCGTTGGTACTATATCTCTACTTATATGAAAAATAATGACGCTACCTATGAGCAAGCCTGCGAGCATTACGGTTATGACTCGAATCTCCAGTATTCTATGGATGATAACGGCAAAAGCGACGGTAACATCTGCATCTTCGTTTACGGCGACAGAAAAGTTGATGTAACTATTACTGATACTTTCTCAGATGTTGCGTTTAAGGCTCTTGAGATTGCTTGGACAACAGCAATTGACCCGACGCTCACACTTTTACAGGCTAACTTTAACGGTAACGAATCTACAGGCTCTATCCAGGGCTCTAACTTCGATAACAAGTTCTATGACTGGGTTACCGAAAACGGCACCTGGAACACGGAGAACTGGGTAGCTAACTACTCAGACGCTAACGTAGAAGCTTGGGCAGCTGACGTTTATACCTGGTATAAGGATAAAGACGGCAACACCCTTACTTCTCCCGAGCAGTTCCTTCAGGGCGTAAAAGATTCATTCAATTACGACAGAAGAGTTAAAGAGGAAGCTCAGTACAACTGGAGAGACATTCCTGCTTCTTCACTGTTTAACGAGCTTCGTTACAGCCCGCTTGCTGATAAGTACTTTGAAATGCAGACAGGTCCTATCAACCTTTACTTTGCACAGACCGGCGCTAATGCTATCGAGACTTTCTTCGAAACAGCATTCACCGATTATGACAGCATTGTTGAGGGTATCAACAACGGACTTGTTGCAGCTGTATACGACCTCTTCCCGGACAGCGAGAACATCGGTCTCGGCGATGGCAAGAACAATGTCGTTACTGACATTCAGCGTCCGTCGCTTGCTACTATTAAGACAACCGATTCTCAGACAATTGCCAACACACTTGTAGGCAATGCTGTTAAAGTATTTGAGTACGCTGCTAACTGCGCAGACGAGAACATCCTCGCTGCTTATTATCATAACCACAGTATCTCCGATGTATCGGAATCTGATAACCTTTCCGAGACTGTATTTGAAGAGGCTTGTGTTCCGCTTCTTATCGCAGTTCTTAACGAATGGAATATTACTGATACTATCCACGATACTGACTGGGATAAGTGCGTTGACGCTGAAGGTGTTGCAACAGTAGCACTTGCAGAGTATCTCTCATATGTACTTCCCGAGAAGAACTACAGCGTTCTTTGGACAGAGCAGGACGGCGTTATTAACGCTACATTCGAAGGCACAATTATGCCGATGGCTCGTGACGCTCTTGGCTACATCCTTCAGGCTTATGTACCTTGCAGACACGAGGTTAACGGCGAGTGGGTTGAGTGGAATGTTTACGAGACAGATGTTAACGATGATACTGAAATCTGGGATATCCTTAATTCGGTAGCTTGTTACTATGCTTCACAGGAGAACTTCAACAACAGCGAGGGCTTCGGTTCCTCAACACTTCCCGGTAAGGCTGTTGCTTCACTCCTCGGTGTAGTTAACTCATCGGGCGTTTGCCAGTTCAAGCTCAGCAACACAATATGGCAGAACATCGATAATGTTGCAAACCGTATCTTCCCTGTACTCGGTACTCTTCAGAACGGTACAAAGGGCGGCTTCGACTCTTACGATTTGTTCTACAACAAGATTATCAGCGGTATCCTTGATATCGGTCCTAACCACGGTATTACAAATATCCTTAAGCAGGTAGTTGACATTATCAACTCCAACCCGATTTCGGTTAAGGATATTGACCATGCTGTATACGACGATATTCTCGCTGATACAATTAACGGTCTTTTAGGTGCAAGATATTCAGGTCAGGGTTACACAAAGATTATCCCGAATTCTGATTACTACAGCAGTGACAGCAGCTCTTACACTAAGGCTTCTTCACCGTTTAACGCACTTATTCACACCGACACACTTGCTTACTACTCAGGCAGCGATAGCTATGAGACAGGTATTGTTGGTATCCTTATCTGCAACATTTACGAGTTCTTCGGTGGCGGCAACTACAGCAATAACGGTACAACCGGATGCTGGCAGGGCGCTATGTTTGCAGTAAAGGCAGTTAACAACTTTATTCCGTCATTTGTTCCTCAGCTTTCTGAGCATACAATCGGCATGGTAACTGCTAAGGTATCTAACCCGTCACAGTCTAACCTTACAGCGGGTAATGCTTACTCAACAACAGACCTTGTTATTACAAATAACTCAATGGGTCTTAACAGATTCTATAGAAATGCAAGCGGCGTTAACGAAAACGACAGATACTTCGCTTACATTAACAGCGTTTCGGTTAAGGATTCTGACGGCAATACTCCTTCTTCAAATAACGTAACTATCGGTGCTTACACCAGAACAGTTGCTCCTGAGGAGTTTGTTAAGGTTTCTATTTCGGGTAAAGCTCCAAGCGGAACAAAGCTCTATATCTTTACCATTGATTATGATATCTATATGGGTAAGAAGGGCAGCACGAGGGGCACATCACTCTATAGCAATCTTCAGACCAGAGCTTATCTGTATCTGACTACAAATAAGGACTGGCGTTCAACTCTTTACACCTGGGATTACTCTACAAATCCGGTTGTTAAGGGCTTTGACGGAACTTATGAAACATCTTCATACAACCAGTCAAATGCTTATACAAGCTCTACCGTAAGAGGTGGTACAAGCAACCAGATCTGGACTGCATTCCCGAACGACTTTATCGTTCCGATGTCTAACCCGCATTCAATCGAGGAACTCGGCTTCCGCGGTAAGAACACAACAAGCAGCTCCTTCGGTTCAAACAGAGCATTCGACGGTGTTTATACTTACCTTACCAGCGGCACTGAGTACTATACTATTTCTAATAACACAGTAAATAGTACAATTACTACTGCATCTGCTGATAACACAGGTGCTGCTTATGCAGCTATCGACAGGTCTACAGGTGATATCATTAACTACGACCGTGTTGATAAGTACTACAACGGTTCATGGCATAGAGGTACTAAGTCAAGCGATACCACATCATATGACGGTAACAGCTTCAACACTAAGAACCTCTATCAGGGTTATGCAGCTTCTGATACAACCGGTCAGAACTATTCTGACTATTCTACAAGACCTCACGTTGTTTACACATTCAACGAAGCTCTTGCAGCAGGCATTGTACAGGGTGTTCAGAGAACTCCTGCTGAGATGAATGCAGACGGTACTGTTAAATCTTACGTTTATCAGTCAGTAATGGTTACACCTAATACTCTTAACCTTGGTGCTAACAAGATTAGCGGTTACGAGCAGTACGGTATGTCCTGGGGTACTCCTACTCCCGGTATCTTCCTTAAGGCAGGTAAGACCACTGTTGAAAAGGGTGCTAACATCTATAGCCAGTTCGTTGCTTATGACGGTACTACAGCGCTTGAGGCGGATGACTATAATATGAAGGTTCATGTTTACACTTCAAACAACAATAACATGAACGCTACAATTCATATGCATATCTCCGACGACTCAGCTGCTAATACTCTTTCGTCTAAGTATGAAGGTTATATGAAGGAGATGGGTTCTTATCAGGCATCTGACTTCAGCGACCCGACTAACTTCAATAAGATGCAGAGCTCATTCGAGAATGCACTTGCAACAATGTCAACATCGGTTAACGCTTCTAACTGTGATACGCTTGGTTCTAAGACAAGAATTCAGGGTCTTACACAGGAGACAACCGCTATCGCAGGCGACCTTGCTTATAAGCCGGTACCTGTAAGCGTTAACATCCCGGCTTCTATGCAGGTAGACGCAGTTAAGGGCAGCGAGTTCTGGTATTGGAACAAAGAGCTTACAATGCCTATCTACAGCAACGAAGCTCTTACAGATGCTGACGTAGATAGCATTCAGACTCTTGAAAACGGCGACAAGGTTGGTTACGATGCTACAGGCGCTGCTGTAATTAAGCAGTCCGGTTCATCCGATTGGCATCTGAAGAACGAAATCGCTTATAACTATAAGTGGGATACAACCACATATAGCTATCCGTATCTTATGAAGGATACAACAGATCCTAAGAAGAACGACGCTGACGAGCAGATTTATAACCAGACTCAGTTCGTATACAGAACAGCTACAGGTGAAAAGACCACATCTACCTCGGCTAATGCTCCTTGGGTTTACAAGCTTGCAGAATCTGCAACTGTAATCGTTCCTAACGAGGAAACAAGCTCCGAGAACCGTGGTGTATATCAGCTTGCTGCTGATAACCTCGACTACTGGTATGAGACTGCTAAGAAAGACCTTGTATCTGACTTCGCAGAGGATGTACATACTCAGGTAACTCTTGACCGTGAGAACCAGCAGAATGAGAACTACGAAGTAGTTACTTACGAAAGAATGGTAACAATGGCTAAAGAAGCTGAGAAGCTCATCTGGGAAGAGAAGAACGAGGATGGCGACATCGTTTATAATACTGACGCTACAAGCATCGAGATTGCTGAGGCTATCAGTGTTTATAACTTCTACAAGGGTCTTGTAGTACCTCGCGGTTACATCGGCGATAAGCTTAATGAAGAAATCGCTCATCATACCAACGGTACAGGTAACTACAACTCGTTCATCGTTACTAAGGTAGCTGACAGCACACACAGATTCCCGTACTCAATCAGAGACAATTCCGAGGTTGACGATGTAGATTCTTACACCGTTAAGGTTGCAGACGGCGTTGAGGTTGAATTCGGTTCTGTTGACGCAGAGGGCAACCTTGTTAACGCAGACGCTGAAGGCAATAAGCTTTACACAGACGCTTCTTGGAACGCATATGTTGACGCACTTGGTGCTGCTGTTGATGTAGCTAAGGGTCAGGAGTCACTGATTACTGAAACTTACTCTGCAAAGGCACATCTCATCACTTGCGAAAACAACCTCGAAGAGTTTGTTGGCGAAGAGCCGACAGAAGGCTTCACTGTAACAGGTACAGTTAAGGTAGCTAAGGATGAGCACGGCGATTCCTATGCTGAAACATCATTCGTACAAAACGCAACAATTAACGCAGTTGACCAGAGCGGTGAAATCGTTGCAACGACAACAACTGCTAACGACGGTACCTTCTCATTAGATGTACCTTCAACTGCAGTATCACTTAAGATTGTTAAGTATTGCGTAATTGAAAGAACAATCACACTTTCGGGCGAAGCTGTAACCGATTATCCTGCAATTCCTGTTGTAGCAATCGACTACAACAATTCGGGCGGATACGACGCTACCGATAAGGGTCTGTTCAAGTCCAAGTACGAAGCTGACGATGCTGACGCTGACCTTAACGGTTCCGGTGGTGCAGACGCTTCTGATAAGGGTATCTTTAAACTGTTTAATAAGGATATGGATTACACTTACAGCGACTTCACTTTATAAAAAATAATATTTAATACTATTATTAATTAAGGGTTGCCCCGCAAGGGGCAATCCGGAAAAAAGGAACGCGCATTTGCGCGGTGTAGTGATAATATGAAAAATTTAAATAGAATAATTATTACTGCCCTTTCCATTGTTTTAATTATTACCGCAATGCCATTTGCCGCTTCGGCTGAGGCAAACACGCTTGGTACCGAATCTCCATATATCAAGGCAGTGTTTACTGACTCAAACGGCGATGAGGCAGACGGCAATTCCCTCGAAGTAGGGAGATACACAGTAAATCTTGAGCTTTCAGGTATCTCAAGCGTTGCAGTTTTCAACTTTGCTGCTGACATAACGGACGATATCTCCATTCAGTCCGTATCATCAATCGCAGAAATTGAAAATTCAGGCTTTGAATACGGCGGCTACAAGGTAGACACAGACAATAATAAATTTGTTATTGTTATTTCAACCGTAAGTAAAACCGAATCAACTGCTGTTACCGACGGCACTGTTTTCGTAACTCTTACGGTGGATGTTAACACAGCAGGTGACTTTGAAGATTTCTTTGCTGCTTCAACAAACCGTGACGACACCTTTATCATTGCTGACTTCAGAGACGGTAATGAATCGGCGTATGTTTACAAAACTCTTGAGCAGACGGATACGGACTTCCCGTTCCTTGATTTCGATATGTCACCCGACAATTCAGGCTATACTGTAACAGGTACAGTTAAGGTAGCTAAGGATGAGCACGGCGATTCCTATGCTGAAACATCATTCGTACAAAACGCAACAATTAATGCAATTGACCAAAGCGGCGAAACAGTTGCAACGACAACAACTGCTAACGACGGTACCTTCTCGTTAGAAGTACCGAATACAGCAGTATCACTCAAGGTTGTTAAGTATTGCGTAATTGAAAGAACAATCACACTTTCGGGCAATGCTGTAGCCGATTATCCTGCAATTCCTGTTGTAGCAATCGACTATAACAATTCGGGCGGATACGACGCTACCGATAAGGGTCTGTTCAAGTCCAAGTACGAAGCTGACGATGCTGACGCTGACCTTAACGGCTCCGGCGGTGCAGACGCTTCTGATAAGGGTATCTTTAAACTGTTTAATAAGGATATGGATTACACTTACAGCGACTTCACGCTTTAACAGTAAAACTTGAAAAATTTATGTAAAATTTTATGGAGGTATTTTTAAATGAGCAAGTCATTTAAAAAGGTTGTAGCTTGCATGCTTGCAGTGCTTATGGTAGCTTTCTCAGTACCTTTCACAGCACTTGCAGACGGTCCTGATACAACTGTTTACACACCCGATGTAAGACTTCAGTTTGGTACTTACTTCGACGCAAACACCGGTACTTGGGTAGAAAACGTTGCAGATAAAGCAGTTCAAATCGGTAAGGGTAAAAACTCTAACCGTGGTGACTTCGGTCTTTCGGGACTTAAAGGTCCTCAGCTCGTAGCTACAGGCAGCGTATCTGACGACGCTAAGTACACAATTACCGGACTTAAGATTGAAAAGAACGATATTGACAATCTTCTTTTAACTGATGCTTATGCAGCAGGCGGTTTTGAAGTAGAGCCTCTTGATGAGGACTACGAGCTTGGCAAAGGTGATACATTTACTGTAACCATTCGCATGGATGGCTTATCAAAAGTATTCGTTGCTACATCAGAAATCGCTTATTCAGACAACATTGAGCCTGTATCAGTTATTACCAAGAATGCCGGTAAGACCACTGAGCAGACAAACATCGGTACTGCTTCACAGCTTGGTACCGACCTTACAGACGCTTTTGCTGATAGTGATGCACAGGCACTGTACGACAATATCAACTCTGACGAAATCGGTTCTGTAATTTCAACAGACTATGACGGTCAGAATTATATGTACGCAGAGGTTGTTGCTGACGGCAACCAGAGCTGGTCACCTGTAAACAAAGAAGATGTAATGGTAATTGACGAGGATACTGAGGAAGTTCTCGGTACTGCTCTTATTAAGGAAGACGGTACTGATAACGCTACTTATGCAAATCAGTCAGTAATGGCTACCTTTACATTTGCTCTTAAAGAGAACATCAGTGCAGAGAACCCAATTGAATTCTGGGTTCACAACGGTAACACAGATGCTCACGCAAAAGCTGACAGCGGTGCTGACAAGTTCTCACAGTATGCAGAAGGTTCATATGCACCTACATCTGCAAACGATGCTAAGAGCAATCAGACAACATATTCAGCAAACAAGTTCGCATCTGCTACACTTCCTTGGGGCGCTGCAGAAGAGAACTTCGGTTCTAAGAAGATGACCTTCATGGGTAAGAACGAGAACGTTGAGACTCCTCCGGCTACTTCTTACAATGTAACCTTCAAAGACCTTGAAGGCGAAACAATCGGTGAAGTTCAGACTGTAACAGACGATTCAGAAATCGTTTATCCGACAATTACTGACGCTGCTTACGATACAACTCAACACTGGACCTGGGGTTGGTCAGACGCAGAAGTTGACGCTTCCGGCAACAAGACCTTCACTCTTCAGAAGAACGATGTTGCAAACCACGTATATCAGGGTACGGTTAAGACACCTGCAACTCACTTTGCACCCGGTGTTACAACCTACACTTGTGACTGCGGTTACAGCTACGACGATAACACAACTCCTGCACAGGGCGAGCACAACTATGTTGTTCCTACTGATATTGCTTGGGACGGCGAGGATAAGGTTACTGCTACTGTAACTCTTAAGTGCGATGCTGACAGCGCTACAACAACTGTAGCAGCTACAGTTGATAAGTCTCTCAAGAGTGCTGCTACATGTACAGAGGCTGCTGTTTACACCTACACTGCTTCTTACACAGGAATTGACTCAATTTCTAAGGATGTAAGCGAAGGCGAATCGCTTGGTCATAATTATAAGGTTAACAGCTTCACATGGACAGATGGTGAAAACATCAGCGACGCTCCTACAGCTGTAGCAAACCTTGTTTGCGAAAACAATTCTGAGCATACAGATACAAAGTCTGCTACTGTAGCTCTTACCGATACTAAGGCAGCTACAGAGGATGAGGACGGTTACTACGAGTACACAGCTACCTATGGTACTGATACTGATACTCACAGAGTAACAATTCCTGCAACACAGCATACTCATAACTACACTATTCCTGTAAGCATTGAGTGGGACGGCGAGGATAAGGTTACTGCTACTGTAACACTTAAGTGCTATAAGGATGCATATACTACAACTGTTCCTGCTACAGTAGAATCTGTTAAGAAGTCAGACGCTACTTGTCAGGCAGCTGCTGTTTACACCTACACTGCATCTTATGATGGACTTGATTCTATCTCTAAGGATGTATCTGTTGGCGAACCTGCAGCTCATACATTAACACCTGTAGCAGAAGTTCCTGCAACCTGCACAGCTGATGGTACAGAGGCTTACTGGACCTGCTCTGAGTGCCATAAGATGTTCTCAGACGAACAGGCTCAGAACGAAATCACAGAGCCTGTTGTTATTCCTTCACCCGGTCATAACTGGGGCGAGTGGACGGTTACAACTCAGCCTACAGCTAAGGATGCCGGCGAAGAGACACGCGAGTGCTCTAAGTGCCATACTAAGGAAACAAGACCTGTTGCAGCTCTCGGCGTAAACATTACAATTCCGAAGTTCGACATCGGTGTTGTTAAGATTGGTGATACAGAGGCTGACGGTACAGCTGTTGTTACCGAGAACTTCGCTTATAACGCTTCCTACACAGTTCAGGTTACCGATGGTGCTGACAACTTCGTAGGTTGGGAAATCAACGGCAAGATTGCTTCTACTAACACATCATTCACATCAACAGCATTCGTTGATACAACTATTACTCCTGTATTCGTTGACAAGTCTTCTACCGATACAATCACAGTTGAATTCTATGATATGTACGGTAACAAGGTTAAGGAATTCAAGGATGTATCAGTTGACGATTATCAGGCAGCTGTTGCTAACGAAGTACCTACAGCATCTAACTATCCGAGCGCTACATTCAAGGGCTGGACAATCGCAGGTGCAAGCGTAACTGATGATGATGTTAAGGCTATCAACACATCTACAACTCTTTGGGCTGAGTACGAGAACATTGAGTCTGTTGACAGATATACTGTAACAGTAGAAAATGCTACTAACGACACAGTTTATGACTTTGGCGGATATGAGAACGGACAGATTCCTTACAACACTAAGGTTACTGTTTCTGACGAAAACGCTAAGGGCTGGAAGATTGGCGATGCAGTAGTATCTAACGAGGATAGCTACACCTTCTACGTTGGTGCTGATGTAACAATCACAATGCTTACCTCAGATGCTGAATCTGAACCCGCTGCAACCATTATCGGTGCTAACCTCATTAGTGGTTCTTACAGATACAACATCGTTGCTACAAGAACTGTTCCGGAAGGATGCACTCTTGTTGACTACGGTTTCGTATACGGTATGAACATGAACGAGGATGACCTTGTTCTTGAGAACGAGGGCAAGACCGGTACTAAGACTAAGTCCGGTAAGGTTAAGGTTGTTCGTGGTGCTACAGCTAATGCAGCATCTAACGAATTTGCACTTAACTATGGTGTTAAGGGCGCCGGCGCAACAGTTAATGCAAAAGCATTCGTTGTTGTTAAGAAGGGCAGCGACATCGTTGTTAAGTATTCAGACATGATTACTAAGGATTCGGTTAATCCGTAATTACAACCTAAACTTATAATATTAATTCATTATCAACCTACCTGCTCTCTCGGGGGCAGGCAAGGTTAGATATATAGGAGGCTATTATGAAAGAGCTTTACACAAAGCCTGAGGTTGTCGTTGACGAGTATGAAACCGTTGATGTAGTTTCAACCTCACCGACAGGAATCAACGAATTCGACGGTGACGACGATACCCCGTAAGTTACGGACAGGCAAAAGAAAAGGCGCGGAGCAATCCGCGCTTTTTTCTTTGCTATCTACTATCCACTGTCCACTAAAAAGGCTTGAATGTAGGGGCGGGTTTCCACGCCCGCCCGTATAATGAGATAGTATTAGGGAGGGCACAGAGACCCTCCCCTACGTTGTTTTTGCTTTTTAACTATTCCTGTTCAGCCTTTATTTCTTCGGCTGTTTTGTTATAAATGTAATCAATAAGCTTTTCTTTGTTCTTTTCTATATTGATTGCAATTACGCTCATTCCGCTCTTGTTAGCGTATTCCCATGTATGCTCGAACGGAATTTTTTCCTGCAGCATATCGCCCGTAATGCAGTAAGTTCCTGCGGCTGCTGCGCGCTTTAGCTGACCTTTAGTAAGGTTAGTTTCAAGGTATCCTGCGCTGTTTGAAGCCATCGAAAACAGCCTGAGGGGATTTTTCTTAGCCTTGTTTAGTATCGACTGAATTACCGTACGCTGACGCTTCGTTCTTACAAAATCGGTGTCAATTTTTCTGATTCTGCAGTACGCCAGCGCCTGCTCGCCCGTGAGCTTGTGCTTGCCCGCTTCGAGCTTAACGTTACCGTAACGGATTTTATTTCGCGTAACCTCGCGTGCCTCAGCCTCGGTAACATCTATCTCAACGCCGCCTATGCTGTCAACAAGCACCTTGAACATCTCAAAGTCCGCCACGATGTAGCCGTCTACATCAACGCCGAAATTGTACTCAATCGTGTCCACAACTCCGTTGTACCCGCCGTAAGCGGACGCGGCGTTAAGCCTTTGCTCGCCCTCGTGCGACGGAATATAAACCCACGAATCTCGCAAAAATGAAGTCATTTTTACACATTTATGCTTCATATCTATTGATATAAGCATCATTGAGTCGGCGCGGCTCGTTTCGCTCTCCTGATTAGGCCTTGCGTCAACTCCGAGCAGTAATATGTTCTTAACGAACGGACTGTGCTTAAGCTCGCTCGAGGCAACATATTTGTTCTCAATCGGGTCGTCGTACTTTATTTTACCTAATATTCCGTTAACGACGAGCGACAGTAAAAGTATGATTATAAGTATTATCGCAAGTATCGAGTAAAGAATTTTTTTAGGCTTGTTTATTTTCTTCCTGCGCCTTTTTTTCGGCTTTTTGGGAGTCGGCTGATTTCGTCTGTCGTAGAGGTTTTGCTGCCTTTGCTCCCTGTCGAAATCCCTGAGCACCTCAGGTGTGTAGCCGCTTTGCTGCTGCCTTTGGTTTCTCACCGGCGGCTCGATGTCGCCGTAGGAATTAATATCAACCCATTTTTGCTGGTTATCAATAACAGGGGAGTCGCTTACGGGGTCGTTAAACCTGAAGTCGTTAGACTTGCCGTAATAATTCTCCATCTCGGGTACGCTCCTGTCGCGCGAATCGTTATTGATTCTGCTGTCGGGGTTAAAGCCTTCGTTGTCAAATCTTGGCATATATTCACCTTCCTGTGTAAAATGCAAGTTAACCGTAAGCCGAGTTCTGTCGTGGACGGTTATCTATCTCGACGCAGTGTTGCCACTACGCTCAAGCCACCCTTCGAAGTTACGTGTCGAGCAAACAACCCTTCATTCGGTGTTGCAGCGGATAGGGTTTACATGGCAGGAGGTGTTACCATCTCCTCGGTGAGCTCTTACCTCGCCTTTCCACCCTTGCCTACAAGTAGGCGGTTTATTTCTGTTGCACTTTCCCTAAGGTCACCCTCGGCGGCCGTTAGCCGTTATCCTGCTCTGCGCTGCTCGGACTTTCCTCACGCAAAACGCGTTTGCGCGCAACCGTCTGGTTAACTTGCCACTATATAATAAAACTTTTTTAAAATAAAATCAATATTTATTAAAAATTAGTTGAAAAGAAAATTTAGATGTAGTAAAATCATAATGAATAAAAATATGTTTTATTAATTTGTGAAAGGAATTATATATGCTTGTTAATATGAAAACGCTTCTTGCCGACGCCGAAAAAGGCAATTACGCGGTTGGCTCGTTTTCCGTTGCAAATATGGAAATGGTGCTCGGCGTAATTAAAGCGGCTGAGGAGCTTAACGCGCCTATAATCCTGCAGATTGCAGAGGTAAGGCTAAAGCAGTCGCCGCTTGAGGTTATAGGTCCGCTTATGGTAGCCGCCGCTAAAAACGCTAAGGTGCCGGTAGCGGTGCATTTTGACCACGGCAAAACTATCGAAAAGATTTCTCAGGCGCTCGAAATCGGATTTACCTCGGTTATGTTTGACGGCTCGCATCTCGACCTTGACGAAAATATACGACAGACTAATATCGTTATCCAAAAGGCTAAGCCCTACGGCGCTGCGGTCGAGGCGGAAATCGGCTGCGTAGGCGGCAGCGAGGACGGCAGCGAGGATATCGCGATTAACTGCACTAAACCTGAGGACGCTGTAAAGTTTGAAAACGAAACAGGCGTTGACGCGCTTGCTATTGCCATAGGCAACGCCCACGGTAATTATAAAAGCACGCCGAAGCTTCGTTTTGATATACTCGAAGAGGTTGAGCGTATTACAAAAACTCCGCTTGTGCTTCACGGCGGTACGGGCATTACACCCGACGACTTTGTGCGCTGCTCTAAAACGGGTATTAAAAAAATCAATATCGCCACCGCAACCTTCGACAGGGTAGAAGCTACCGTAAGAGCCGCTTATCAAAACGGCGAAATCGGCGGCTACTACGACCTTCAGGGCGCAGAGGTTGAGGGCGCGTACCAGAACGCAAAAACACACATACTGATTTTCGGTACAGATAATAAAGCTTAAGGAGAACTAATATGCAGAATTATATTACATTTGATATGTCAAAGCCGATTGATTTTATCCCGATTGGCAGAATCGCTATTGACTTTAACCCGACGGATATGTATATGCCCCTTTCGGAGTCGTCTAACTTTAATAAGTATGTCGGCGGCTCGCCCGCAAATATCGCAGTAGGTCTTGCAAGACTCGGCTGTAAGGTGGGCTTCCAGGGCTGCGTAAGCGACGACCAGTTCGGCGACTTTGTTGTAAATTATTTTAATAAAGAGGGCATCGACACCTCAAGAATCACCCGCGCTAAAAACGGCGAGTGCCTCGGACTTACCTTTACCGAGATTTTGTCTAAGGAGAAGTCCTCAATCCTTATGTACAGGGATAATGTTGCCGACTTCTGTATGGCGCCCGAGGATATTGATGAGGAGTATATCGCTTCTGCAAAGGCTATCGTAATAAGCGGTACCGCTCTTGCACAGAGCCCGTCGCGCGAGGCTTGCCTTAAGGCTATGATGCTTGCTAAAAAGAATAATACACGCATTATTTTCGACATCGACTACCGCGAATACACCTGGAAGTCAAAGGACGAAATCGCTGTATACTACAGCCTTGTTGCTCAGAATGCGGATGTAATTATGGGCTCCCGCGAGGAGTTTGACCTCACCGAGGGCATCGTCGGCATTAAGGAATCCGACCCCGAGTCCGCTAAGTACTGGCAGTCCTTCGGCGCTTCAATCTGCGTTATTAAGCACGGTAAAGAGGGCTCGACCGCTTACACAAACGACGGTAAGTTCTACAACATTAAGCCCTTCCCGGCAGTTAAGCTTAAGGGCTTCGGCGGCGGTGACGGCTACGGCTCGTCCTTCCTCTATTCGCTCCTTCAGGGCAAGGACATTATCGACTGTCTTGAATTCGGCAGCGCTTCCGCTTCTATCCTTATTTCCGCTCACTCCTGCTCAGACGCTATGCCAAGCGCACAGCAGGTAGAGGAGTTCATTAAGAAATCTAAGGAAGAGTATGGCGAAATGGTAGCGCGCGCATAAAAAATGCGTCTTTTTCCGTTATACTGCGTTACGCCCTAATTCCGCTCGGTCACATATGCACATATGCTCCTGTCGACCAAATTATCGGCAAGCCATGACTGACGAAAAAATACGCTAATTTTAAAGTCATAGTTTATTTCGCAGGGTTGCGTTTAATTAATATTAATGTATTGATGTTATGAAAGGAGTAAAATATGAAAATATGTCCTAAATGTTCAAAAGAGATAGGCGACCACGTTGCGTTTTGCCCGTATTGCGGAGCTAACACGCAGGAAAGCGCTGCACCACAGCAGCCACCTCAGGCGCCTCCCGTTCAGCAGGGATTTATTCCGCCTCAGCCGCCCCAGGCTCAGCCACAGCCGCAGCAGAATTTTGTACCGCCGCAACCACAGCAGGCTCAGCCGCAACAGGGCTTTGTGCCCCCGCAGCAGAATATCCCGCCGCAGCAGAACTTTATGCAAAATCAGCCGCCGTTCGTTGCTGCACCAGTTGAGGAAAAGGCAAGCATCGGTCTTGCAATTCTGTCTTTCTTTATCCCGATTGTAGGCTTAATTCTCTTCTTAACCAAAAAAGACGAAAGGCCCAAAACCGCAAAAGCTTGCGGACTCGCAGCTATCATCGGTTTTGCAATCGGTCTGATACTCAGTATTGTCGGCAGTATCGCCGCTCGCTCAATTTCAAAGCACGTTGGCAGCGATATGGCAGAAGAGTTCAAAAAGTACGGTATGGAGGATTCAACCGAATTTGATTGGGGCTCACTTGATGACGAAACCACCAAGGACGAGGAAGAAACCACCGAGTCCACAGCCGACATGAAGCCCGAGGACTTCTGCGGCAAGGTTGAAGGCAACACATACACAAACGATTATTTCGGTATGAAGTATGAGCTCAGCTCTGAGTACACCTTCAGCAGCTATGAGGATATCGCCTCTTCTACAAGCTCAAAAGTTGAGGACGGTAACGCCATTCCTTCAATGAGTCAGCAGGGCAACACAATTTTCTACGATTCTATGGCTGTTTCGTCAGACGACGGCTCCAACATTATGACCCTTATTTACCCCGACGGCTCCGGTCTTGATGTTGCATCAGAGGAAAAGGTGCTCGAGTATATGACCGAGGGCATTAAGTCCGCATACGGCGACGCTACCGTAGGCACAACTTACAGTGATTTTGTCGGCGGAAATCTTGTAACTGCCGTTGATATCGAATTCAACGTTTCGGATTACAAGTATTACGCTAAATATATTGCATTCAAAAAGGGCGACTCTTTCTTTATCACACAGGTTATGTCAAAGGATAAAGACAAAGTTTCCGTATTTTATAACTGCTTCACTTATTAATTCCCACAGCATTTTGGAGGTAAGAATATGAACCCGATTCTCCTTGCCGCTGCTACTCTCGGAGATAAAATCGACACAGCCTTTTACGGCTTTGATATGTGGTTTTTCCACTTCTTCGGCAGTATGCAAAACGGCTTTTTCACAGCACTTGCCAAGGTGTTTACAAACTTCGGCGACGAAGCGTTTGTAATCCCTATGGCTATCGTAGGCATAGTACTTTGCTTTTTCAAAAAAACGCGTAAGCTCGGCTTCGCGCTGATTTTCGCTATTGCTATCGGCACAATCGTTACAAATGTTGTTGTTAAGCCGATGGCGCTCAGAATAAGACCTTATAACACGCTTCAGGAAAACGCGGACTACTGGAAATGGTATATCGGCGCGGGCAACCTGTCCGAGAGCGATTACTCCTTCCCGTCAGGTCACACCACCGCAGCGTTTGAGATGGCAGTTTCCGTCGCTCTTGTTTTCAGAAGCGAGGGTAAGAAAAAGCTTTCGTACATATTCCCGCTTATTGCAATCTGTACTATGTGCTCACGCGTTTACTTAATGGTGCATTATGCGAGCGATGTTATGTGCGGTATGCTTGTAGGTACCTGCGCAGGCGTTATTGCATACTTCCTGTCGGTACTTGTGTGCAAGATTTTTGAAAAGATTAAATTCCTTGACGCTATTGATGTCGACAAGCTGTTTAAAAAGTTCGACAAAGAGGATAAGCACCCGTATAAGATTAATGTTTCGGTTTTGCTTGTTGTAATTGCTGCGCTTTTCATAATCGGCTTTGTACCGTCACTCTCGGAGGGCGGCGACGACGCGGTTCGTTGTGCTTATAACGACGAGTACGACTGCCAGAACGAAGCACGCCACAATGATGAAAAGTATCCCGCAATAGACGGCAACGAGTACTGTAAGATTCACTGGAAACAGCTTCAGGGTGTGGAGGAGTAAGTATTATGGCAATATTACTTCTCCTGGCTTTCGCCACGCTGTTTGCAATACTGTTCAGGGTGTTTATGCTGCTTTCGATTAATTTCGACTGCAGGTCGAGAAATCTTAAAGCAACAACCCTGCTGACTATCCTTACATTTTTCTTCCCGATAATTTTAGGTATAATTTACGCTATTATCCGTCACGACGCAGAGCCTAACACTAAGGTTTGTATGACCTGTAAGACTCCGATTGACGGTTCGGGCAGAATTTGTCCTAAATGCCAGGGCACTATGTTTTCGACCCCGCTTCCCGAAAATACAACTAAGCTTAAGAAAAGGGGAATCGCCTTTTTCGTTATCGCCGTTGTATGCTTTGTTATCGGCTCGGTTTGTACCGTAGGTTTTCAGTATAACGCAGTTAAGGCGGGCGTGGATTTTCTCGAAAGAAATACCGATAAAAATGCCCTTGTTGACTGGATAGGCGATGTAATTGAGGATGAAAACGCCGACACTACCGAGGATGCAACCTCTCCCGACGACAGCGAGGAGACAACGGATATCGGCGATATTCTCAACAACCTTAAGTTCTACGACAGAAACGGCAAAGCCTATAAGGACGCCAAGGATGTGCCGTTTTATGACAGGGACGGCAATATCTATAACTTTATCACAAACGAGGATTTAACCACCTGCTTTGTCGCCAAGGCTGACGGCAAAAAGTACGAAAGCGATAAATGCTTTGTAGATAAGGACGGCTACTTCGTTTATGACGAAAAGGGCGAGATTACTCAAGCCGACGATATTATCACTTATAAGGATAAGGACGGCAACACCTATCGCCCCGCGGCTATTGCCACATGGAACAAGAACGGTGAAATGATTTTTGGAATTAATTAAAACAAAAAGCTTCCGAGTAATCGGAAGCTTTTTGCGTATAGCATATAGCGGGTGCGGTTATTATACTATCATACCCGTTTCTATCCAGCTCATAACCGTGGGATACTCGTCCTTGTACTCGTCGAGGCGCTCGGTGTTAGAGTCGACGAACGCCAAGAATTCGTCCGTATCCTCAAACGCAAATACAAAATCCTGCTCGAAATCATATGTCGCGCAGAAAAAGTAGTCGAATAAATCGTCTGCCGAAAACAGCTCGAGCAGCTTATCTGCAACCACCTCGGTGGTGTAGTCGAGCGCATTTTTTATAGTTATTTCGTCGTCCTCGTCGTCCGCGTCAATATCGGGATTTTCGTAGCAGTAGTCGATAATCTGCTCCTCACCTATGCCGAGGTTTTGCAAATGCTCCTTAACGCTTTCGAAATCGGTTTCATTAACCTCGTCGTAAAGTCTGTAGATAAACTCGCCGATAAGGTTTTGTATAGCGACCGCCTTGAAAATGCAGTCCACCTCGTTGTCGGGTTCGTCTGTAACTACGAAACCGTCCTCGTCAAAATTATCCCATATAAGCTCGTAAAGCCTTGTAAACTTATCCTTTTCTTCGAAAATTGCTTCGTGAATATAATTTGCTAAGTCCATTTTTACCTCCGTGAAGCTTAATATACCTATATTGTATACTATTATTGAAAATAATTCAATCTTGCATTGTAAAATTTTTTAATATATAATATATAAGGTGATTTTATGACTTTTGAAATTAAAAGCAAAACCGCAAAAGCGGTATTAGGATTAAACGGCGCGATGTTAAATTCGCTAAAAAAAGACGGTATAGAATATCTCTGGCAGGGCGACCCTGAGTACTGGGCAAATCAGGCGCCCGTATGCTTCCCGATAGTCGGCGTACTGTTTGACAATAAGGGCGTTGCCTTTGGAAAAGAGTGTAATATGAAGCGCCACGGCGTTGCAAGAATTTCACCGTTTGAGGTGTTCGAGCGCCACGCGAATTCGATTACCTTTATCCAGCGCAGCAGCGAGGAGACGAAAAAGGCGTTCCCCTTTGACTACGAGCTTAAGATAAAGTACACAATTGTCGGCGACACCGTAACTAACGAGTATATTGTTACCAACACGGGCGACGGTAAACTGCCGTTTGCAATCGGCGGACATCCCGCGTTTAACTGTCCGCTTTGCGAGGGCGAAACCTTTGAGGATTACAAAGTAGTTTTTGACAAGACTATGACAAAGCGTGTTCTGCGCCCCGACCATATAACGGGTCTTATTGATACCAACGTGCGCTTTGACGCGCTTGATAACAGCGACACGCTGGCTATGAGCCACGATTTGTTCGAGGAGAAGGACTCTATGATTTTTGATAATATAGAGTCAAAATGCGCCACGCTTATCGGTAAATGCGGCAGGGGAGTTAAAATCGAGTATCAGGATATGGCGAACCTCCTTATTTGGTCCGCTGTCGGTGAGCCTGACTTTATCGCTATTGAGCCGTGGACGGGTATTTCTACCTGCCTTGACGAAACCGAGGTTATCGAAAACAAGAGGGGTATGACTATCCTTGAGCCCGACGAAACGGCGGAATTTAAATTTAAAATAACAATGATTTAATAATTTGTTAAAACTTATGGTGTATAATTCAGTTATTAAATCGTTTGAGGTGTAAAAATGAAGAAAAAAGGTTTTATATTTGTTTTATCAGCTATTGTAATTATCAGCTCGCTTGTTGCCTGCACGCAAAAGCCGAATGTCGAAAAGGTGACCCAGGCTGTAACCGACGAAAACGGCGAGCTCGTTACTAATAAAGACGGTGAGCTTGTTACCGAAGAGCTTGAAGCGGAGGTTGTAACCGATGAAAAGGGCAACACCGTAACGGAGGTCGTAACCGACAAAGAGGGTAAGCCCGTTACCACCGTTATTAACGACGAGTATGTTAATGTTACTCAGGCTGTTACTTCGCCCGCAAATAAGCCGAGCGACAGCAGCACTAAAAAGGACGACACTACCAAAAAGCCCGATAAATCCACCGAAAAGGACGATAAAGACAGTAAGGATAAAGACGATAAGGATAAGGACGACAAAGACAGCAAGGACAAGGACGAAAAAGATAAGGACGACAAGGACAAGGAAGAAACCACTACAAAAGCTCCTATCAAAAAGCCCGAAGCTCCTGCTAAGCCCGCTAAGCTGAGCGTTTCCGATATTAAAGAAAACTCCGTAAAGCTTACCTGGTCCAAGGTTAAGTGCAAGGGCTATCAGGTTCAGTACAGCCAGGACGGTACAAACTACGAGTACCTTAAAAAGTCCACCACCGCAACTTCTTTGACCGTTGACGGACTTGAGTCCTATACAAAGTATTACTTCAGAGTCCGCGCGTATAATAAGAACAACGCGGGTACAAGCGTTTCAAAGTGGGCTAAGGCAACCGCCACCACCGACGCGGACGAATCGTCAAGATATATCACAATCGAGTTCCTCCTTTCCGCAAAGGGTAATTTAGAGGACACGCTTATTATTAAAATCGGTAACGACAAGTACGAGGAAAAGGTTAACCTTGACGGCAAGCCGTTCACCTTTAAAACGCCTAAAAAATACAAGGGCATTGTTAAGATAGAGGCGTCGCTTAAGGATACAGGCTCCGCTGCTCAGGTTAAGACCGATAAGGACTTTATCACTATCGACCTTACAAGCGGTATCTACACCTTTGAGGGCGAGGACGACTAAAGCTTAAACAAACATAGAGGGGAGGGCTGATGCCCTCCCGAATTTTGAATTATATGATTAAAAAGAACGACGACATAATTTTAAAAATTGAAGATATGACGAGCGAAGGCTCGGCGGTCGGTCACTATGACGGTATGGCTGTGTTCGTTTTCGGCGCTGTTACGGGCGACGAAATTCTGGCACATATTATTAAGGTTTCTAAAAAATACTGTATCGCTACGGTTAAGGAAATAATTAAAAAATCCGAGTACAGAATAGAGTCCGACTGTCCCGTATCCTCGAGCTGCGGCGGCTGCTCGTTTCGCAATATGACCTATGAAGCGGAGCTCGATTTTAAGAGCAATCGCGTTAAAAACGCCGTTTTGAGAATAGCTCACCTTGATGTGCCGGTAAGGGATATTATCGGCGCGGACAGAACTGAACATTACCGCAATAAAGCGCAGTATCCCGTGGTTATTGAAAACGGCGAGCTTGCCTGCGGTTTTTACGCATATAAGAGTCACAGGATTGTAAAAAACAACTCCTGCGCCCTTCAATGCAGGGATTTTGACGCTTGTATAGACGCGTTTTCCGACTGGGTTAAAAAGGCGAAAATCACCTCTTACGACGAAAAAAGCGGTAAGGGACTTTTGCGCCACATTTATCTTCGAAAAGCGTTTGAAACCGGCGAAATTATGGCGTGCGCCGTAATTAACGGCGACTCTGTTCCCGAGAAGGATTACCTTATCGGGCGCCTCAGCGCCGTTTCGGGCGTTAAGAGTATCTGTATAAATATTAATAAAAGCAGCGGTAATGTCGTGCTCGGCGACACCACTGAAACTATTTGGGGCAGCGACACAATCTGCGACGCTCTGCTCGGCAAAAAGTTTGAGATTTCGCCGAATTCCTTTTATCAGGTTAACCACGACCAGTGCGAAAAGCTGTATAAAAAAGCGCGCGAGTACGCCTCTCTTACAGGGTGCGAAACGCTTGTGGATTTATACTGCGGCGCGGGCACAATAGGAATTACTATGGCTGACGGCGCAAAGCAGCTTTTCGGTATCGAAATAGTGCCGCAGGCGATTGAAAACGCTAAGAGAAATGCGGAAATCAACTCGATTACTAACGCCGAGTTTTTCTGCGGTGACGCAGCCGACGGCGCGAAGGAGCTTGAAAGGCGCGGTATAAGCGCGGATGTAATTATCCTCGACCCGCCGCGAAAGGGTTGCAGCGAGGAGCTTATCGCCACCGTATGCCGTATGTCGCCAAAGCGCATTGTTTATGTTTCGTGCGACAGCGCGACGCTCGCCCGCGACCTTGCGATATTTAACGAGAGCGGCTATTCTGCGCTCGAAATCACGCCGGTCGATATGTTTCCGCGCACGCCCCATGTCGAGTGCGTAGCGCTGATAGTTAAATAAGGGCTGCTTACATAATTACGCATAAAATAGGGAACGCTACGTCGTTCCTTATTTTTAATATATAATTTTATATAAATAGTTGAAACGGAAGCTTTAATGTGATAAAATAATTACGCTTGTGTGTATTTTTAACAGGTAATAAATTTCGGAGTAGCTAAATGCTTGAAAAAATCGTAATTTTTTTAGTGGTTATTAACATCGGTTTTTTCGTTGTTAATAAGCTCTTGTCGGGCGCACCGAACCAAAATCGCAGGGTGTATCCGACAATGCCGCTCGATGTCAGCGACTTCGGCGCCCAAAACAGTTATTTTGCAATTCGTGAGTTTGAAAACGGCGGCGCAAGGTTTTTGTACGACCTTAAGCTCGACGAGCTTGACGGCGATGTAATCGAGATGGTAATGCTCGCAAAAAGCGGCATATATATTTTTGAACATGTGCCCGTAAACGGCTGGATTTACGGTATGGAGAATTCGGAAAACTGGACAAAAAAGCTCCAGATGGGCTCCGGCAGAAAGCCGCAGGAAGAGAAGTTCCCCAACCCCGTTCCGATTATCGAAAAAAAGCTTGAAGCGCTTAAAAAATTGGTGGATAACGAGTCCGTCGTAATAAGAGGACTTGTGGTTTTCCCCGAAGTTTGTATGTTAAAAAACATAAAGGTGTTCAGCACTAATGTTAAGGTCGTAACCCTCGACGGGCTGCTTTTTACAACGATTAACCTTAACAACAGAATAGGCACAAATCTTACTCAGCACGAAATAAACGAACTTTACGATACCCTTTCACAGTATGAGGAGGAAGCGGAATTAAATGAGCAGATTTGATTATGATGTAATAATTATCGGCGCAGGACCGGGCGGAATATTCTCCGCGTACGAGCTTGCCACAAAAAACGAAAACCTAAAGATTGCTGTATTCGAGGCGGGCAACTCGCTCGAAACGCGCAAATGCCCTATCGACGGCGACAAGGTAAAGACCTGTATTCAGTGTAAGACCTGCGCTATTATGAGCGGTTTCGGCGGTGCGGGCGCGTTCTCGGACGGCAAGTATAATATAACTAACGACTTCGGCGGCTCGCTTTACGAGTTTATCGGTAAAAAGCAGGCTATTGAGCTTATGAAGTATGTCGACCATATTAATGTTACTCACGGCGGCGAGGACTGTAAGCTCTATTCGACCGCAGGCTCTAAGTTTAAAAAGCTTTGTATGCAAAATCAGCTTAACCTGCTCGAAGCTTCCGTACGCCACCTCGGTACAGACATTAACTATGTCGTTCTCGAAAACCTCTATACCGAGCTTAAAAATAAGGTCGACTGGTTTTTTAACACTCATATTGACAGCATCGAAAAGCTTGAAGAGGGCTATAAAGTTGCCGGCAAGGACTCTGCTTACACCTGTAAGGAGTGTATAGTTTCGGTAGGTCGTTCGGGCAGCAAGTGGATGAGCGGCGTTTGCGAAAGCCTTGGTATTAAGACCCACTCTAACCGCGTTGATATCGGCGTAAGAGTTGAGCTTCCCGCGGTTATTTTCAGCCACCTTACCGACGAGCTTTACGAAAGTAAGATTGTTTACCGAACTAAGAATTACGAGGACCATGTCCGTACCTTCTGTATGAACCCCAAGGGCAGCGTGGTTAACGAGAATACAAACGGCATCGTAACAGTTAACGGTCACAGCTTCGAGGACCCCGAAAAGCAGACCGACAACACTAACTTTGCGCTGCTCGTTACAAAGCATTTTTCCGAGCCGTTTAAGGACTCTAACGGCTACGGCGAAAGTATTGCAAGACTTTCTAATATGCTCGGCGGCGGCGTTATCGTTCAGCGCTTCGGCGATCTTGTATGCGGCAGACGCAGCACCCCGAGGCGTATCGAGGAGGGACTCGTTCAGCCTACTCTCGCGGCTACCCCCGGCGACCTTTCGCTTGTGTTGCCTAAGCGTATTCTCGACGGCGTAATCGAGATGATTTACGCGCTTGATAAAATTGCACCCGGTACCGCTAACCCCGATACTCTTCTCTACGGTGTAGAGGTTAAGTTCTATAATATGGAGGTTGATATTGATAACAATCTTGAAACCGTCCATAAAGGGCTTTACGTTATCGGCGACGGCTCGGGCGTGACGCATTCGCTTTCGCACGCTTCGGCGAGCGGCATCTATGTCGCAAGGCAAATTCTTGATAAAGAGGCATAATATGAAACTGAAAAAAGAGATTGTACTCGGAAACATTGACGGCCAGGACTTCGCAATAGCTACGGGTAAGCTGTCAAAGGATTTTCACGGACTTATTAATAACAACAAATCCGCTGCATATATTTTTGAACTGCTAAAAACGGAGCAGACCGAAGAGAGTATAGTAGACGCTATGCTCGCTAAATACGACGCGCCCCGCGATGTCATTGAAGCTGATGTTAAAGAGGTGCTCGACAAAATAAATTCACTCGGCATTCTGGAGTAATTATGTATAAAACCAACAACAAAGAAGCTGACTTACTGCTAAATTTAATACGCGCAACGCTAAAGGGTGAGCCGCTTCAAAAGGTTGACGGTGCCGATATGAATGCGCTGCTGGAGCTTGCAAACAGACAGCAGGTGTATAACCTTGTTCTGCCGCTTTTAGAGCAGAAAAAAATGCTTACCGACGCGGAGTACAAAAGCTGGCGTAACTACAAGCTGTCGGAGATTACAAAAACGCTCACGATTAATAACGAGCGCAAGGCGGTTTGCGAAAAGCTCGAGGAGCAGGGTATAGACTATATGTTCCTTAAGGGGCTTGTAATAAGGGATTATTACCCCAAGTCCTCTATGCGCCAGATGAGCGATAACGACATTATGTTCGACGCGTCGAGAGCGGACGATTTAATTAAGATTATGAAGGCGCAGGGCTTTTATCTCGCCTCCGCAGGCGGTGCGACCTACGACTTCGGCAAGCCGCCCTGCACAATCGAGTTCCACCGTACGCTGTTTATTAAAAAAGAGCAGTACGATTTTGAGCTTGACCCGTGGCTTCGCGCAAAGAGAATAGACGACACCCATCAATTCGCTATGGACAGTGACGACAACCTTATCTATTCGCTTTGTCATATGTATAAGCACTATGTCGGCGGCGGCTGCGGAATAAGGTTTTTGTGTGATACCTATGTACTGTTAAACGGCGGCGAGTATGATTTTGACTACATTAACCCGACGCTCGAGCGCTTTAATATCGCCGACTTTTCTAAAACGGTATTCAACCTTGTTGATGTTGTGTTTAACGATAAAGAGCCGGGCGAGGACGAAAAGGCGCTTTTGTGCGTTATGCTCGGCGATACGGTGTTCGGCAAAACCCTTACCGTTGAGGATAAAATTAACCAAAGCGGCGGCAGATTTAAATATCTTTTAGAACGAATTTTCCCGAGTAAAAAGATTATGTTCGGCACTTATCAAAAGCTTAACAGCGCGCCGTACCTTCTGCCGTATTACTATATGGTAAGACTCCACGACAGGTGGAAGTACAACCGAAACAAGGTTAAATCAGAGCTCAGACAAATACAAAAAAAGGACTAAAAAGCGTGTCAGTTAATAAAAAGAACATCCGTAATTTTTCAATAATTGCCCATATCGACCACGGCAAGTCAACTCTTGCCGACCGACTTCTGGAGCTGACAAGCTCCGTTGCTCAGCGCGATATGCAGGAGCAGATACTCGACGATATGGAGCTTGAACGTGAGCGTGGTATTACCATTAAGGCTCACGCGGTAAAACTGAATTATACCGCAAACGACGGCGAGGAGTATATATTCAACCTTATTGACACCCCCGGTCATGTCGATTTTAACTACGAGGTTTCGCGTTCTCTTGCAGCGTGCGAGGGCGCGATACTTATCGTTGACGCGTCGCAGGGCGTGGAGGCTCAAACCCTTGCAAACACTTATCTTGCGCTTGACCACGACCTCGAAATCCTTCCGGTTATTAATAAGATTGACCTGCCTGCCGCCGACCCCGACCACGCCGCGAGCGAGGTTGAGGAGGTAATCGGTATTCCCTGTATGGACGCTCCGCGTATCAGCGCAAAAACGGGCGAGAATGTGGCCGAGGTGCTCGAGTATATCGTGCGCGAAATCGCACCGCCCGAGGGCGACGATAATAAGCCGCTGAAGGCTCTTATCTTTGACTCGGTTTATGATTCTTACCGCGGCGTTATCGTATATGTAAGAATTAAAGAGGGTAAGATTAAAGCGGGCGATACTATGAAAATTATGTCCACCGGCGCACAGTTTACCGTAGTAGAGGTCGGCTATATGCGCGCAACCTCTATGGAAAAGGCGAGCGAGCTTACCGCGGGCGAGGTAGGATATATCACCGCGTCTATTAAGACGGTGGGCGACGCTCATGTCGGCGATACAATAACCCTTGCCGATAATCCTGCTCCCGAGCCGCTTCCGGGCTACCGCAAGGTTAATCCGATGGTGTTCTGCGGTATCTATCCCGCTGACGGAGCGGACTATGAGGCACTGCGCGACGCGCTTGAAAAGCTGCAGCTAAACGATGCGTCACTGACCTATGAGCCCGAAACCTCGGGCGCGCTCGGATTTGGTTTCCGCTGCGGATTTCTCGGGCTTTTGCATCTTGAAATTATTCAGGAAAGGCTCGATAGAGAATATAATCTTGACCTTATCGCGACCGTGCCGAGCGTTGTTTATAAAATCCATATGACCGACGGCACTATGGTAGAGATTGATAACCCGACTAACTACCCCGACCCTGCAAATATCGACTACTGCGAGGAGCCGTTTGCAGACGCTCATATCTATGTTCCGTCGGAGTATGTTGGCGCGGTTATGGATATGTGCCAGGAAAAGCGCGGTGTGTTTATCACTATGGACTATATCACGCCTGAAAGGGTTGATATACATTACGAGCTTCCGCTAAACGAGATTATTTACGATTTCTTTGACGCGCTTAAGTCGAGGACTCGCGGCTACGCTTCGTTCGATTATGAGATGAAGGATTACCGTAAGAGCGAGCTTGTAAAGGTAGATGTGCTGTTAAACGGCGATGTTATCGACGCGCTGTCGTTTATAATTCATAGAGAAAAGGCGTATTCAAGAGCGCGCAGAATTGCCGAACAGCTTAAAAAATACATCCCTCGCCACCTGTTTGAAATTCCTATCCAGGTTGCAATCGGCGGCAAGGTTATCGCGCGCGAAACCGTTAAGGCGCTTCGCAAGGACGTGCTTGCAAAATGTTACGGCGGCGATGTTACGCGTAAGAAAAAGCTGCTTGAAAAACAAAAAGAGGGCAAAAAGCGTATGCGTCAGTTCGGCTCCGTGGAGGTTCCGCAGGAGGCGTTTCTGGCAGTGCTTAAGCTCTCGTCAGACGATGATGATTAATTATGGAAAAAGCTAAAAAAAGACTTACAAATTTTGACTTGTTAAAGGTAGTTTGCTCGGTTATGGTGGTGTGCCTTCAGTATCTCGACGCGGGCGGACTGCTCGCTAAAACCGAGCTTACCGACTACAACTACTATATAGTTTGGTTTGTGCATTTTCTGTGTCTTGCCGGGGTTAATTGCCTTGTGCTGTGTACGGGCTATTTCTTAAACGAGAATTTGTTTAAACCCGCGCGGCTGATATATTTCTGGATACAGATATTCGTCACTAACGCCATATTTGCGGTGCTTATGGGTGCGCTCGGATTTTACGAGTTCACACCTGAGCAGGCGCTCGCCGTACTTTTTCCCGTAACCTCAAATCTGTACTGGTATATGACGGCGTACTTCATACTTTGTATTATCTCGCCGTTTTTGCTTTGGGTTGTGGATAAGCTCGGCGCAAAACAGCTTAAATCCGTATGCTATACGCTTGTGCTGCTCTTTGCCGTAATCCCCTGGGACTGGGCTAAGCTAAACAGCGCAAGGCACTTTATGTGGTTTGTGGTGCTGTTTTTTGTATCGGCGTATATCAAAAAAGCGGACCTCTTTAAAAAGCGCGTTCGCGTTTATATCGGACGCTACCTGTTTTTAACGCTGATTGCGCTTGTAATTAAGCTGATGTTCGCCTCGATGTTTAACAATAGCTTTATCACTAAGGCTGTTGACTTTAGCTCGCTTAATTTTGTGTTCGTATTTTTTGCATCGCTTATGCTGTTTGCAGCGTTTAAAAATATTAGAATTAAAAACAAAAAGCTCGGCGGAGCTGCGACATTTTTGTCCTCGCTGATACTCGGGGTATACCTGTTTTCTTACAACGTGTATTTTTCGGGCTGGTTTTGGGGCAAGGGCGTTGCGCCGCTTGATTACCTGAACTCGCCGCTTCTTGTGCTGCATATGATAGGCTGCGTGTTTGCAGTGTTCTTTATCAGCGCGTTTCTGGAATACTTCAGAATGCTTGTGTTTAAACTGCTTAATGTTCCGTCCGCCTGCGATAAGCTCGCGCATAAGGCGCACGAGATAGGGCAAAAAATCAATAAGAGTAATTTTATAGAAAAATTATAAGTAAAAGCATTTCGTAGGGCACCCATATAAACAGGGTGCCTTATACTTTTTTGTGTTCTACCAACGGTTGAATTGTTTTCTGGAATTAAGTTATTGATATAGAATTATAATTACGCTATGCTCAAATCGTCGACAATGAAAACGCGCTTAATAATCTGCGAACAGCAGCCGAGCGTGCAGTTGAATTTGATAGTCTCCCCGAAGATATCAGAATGACTGCTCTGTTCTATGAACAGGAAGAACGCTTCCGTAATATGCCTATGCGCGAGCGTATGTATGAACTTATGACAAAACACTATCCGCTCACCTATGAATTTAAATCGAATCCAGGGTTTCAGGAAATAATGAAAACATTGGAATAGTATTATAAGAAAAACAGCCTTCGCTTAATCCAAAGGCTGCTATAAATTAAAACAAATGTGTAAGATAATTAGTTCTTCCATCAAGCACACGAACAACTTCAATAACATCATCACTAATCTGATAAAAAACAAGTTGTTTATTGAGGACAATATACTGATAATCGCATTTAATGTTAATGAATTCATATTTATTTGAAAGAAGATTTCCCATGTTGGGATTATCTTTCAACAAAGAAACAGAATTAAGGATTCTTTCTTTAAAGCGTTCGGCGGCTTGCGGGTTTTTCAACTCGTTCTCTATGTATGCTGCCGTTGATTTAATATCATCAATGGCAGCAGGGCGATAAACTACTTTCATAAACTTAAACCTAACATTGAGTATACTTCTTCTTCTGAAACAACATCCCCAGATGCTTTGCCCGCTTCTAGTTCCTTCATCAAACGTTCCATAGATTTTGCTTTTATCATCTCGGCATTGTCATCTGTAACCTGAAAAGGCAGACCGCCGGTATTAAGCGACTGTTGAATAAAAATATTAATCGCCTGCGTTAAAGAAAGACCGTTTTTTTCATAAACTGCTTCAACCTCTTTACGAACATCGGGATTTATTCTAAAACGAAACATATCGGTTTTAGGGGACGATACAACATTGTTCATAATAACACCTCCAATATTATTCTCTGTTGTCATTGTATCATTATTATACGCAAAAGTCAATATTTGTAGCAACATTGTTGCGACAAACTCGCACAAAAGGCGCACGAAATAGGGCAAAAAATCAATAAGAGTAATTTTATAGAAAAATTATAAGTAAAAGCACCTCGTATGAGGTGCTTTCAGATTTTTAATTGACTTTTTTTAGTACAAACACTAACCAGCCGTTGTTTTCGGCGCGTTTTACCGGCTCGAAGCCGTTAGCTCTGAACGAGTTCAGCACATCCTCCTCGCGGTTTTCGATAATTCCGCCGGTGATGTAAACGCCGTCGTCGCTGAGGTATTCGCCGACCTGCTTGTTAAATTCCATTATTACATCTGCGACTATGTTAGCTACAACTAAATTAAATTTGCCGCTTACATTGTCCGATAAATCGCCCTTGACTGCGGTGAATTCAGGCTCGCCGAAACCGTTTTCGTTAGCGTTTGCCACCGCTGTTTTAACCGCAAGCGAGTCGATGTCTACGCCAAACGCGCTCTTTGCGCCGAGCAGCAGCGCAGCTATCGACAGTATTCCGCTGCCGCAGCCGATGTCGAGCACCGTCGAGTTTTCGTTAACATAATCCTCGAGCGTTTCAAGACATAGCTTTGTCGTCGGGTGCGAGCCCGTACCGAACGCAAGTCCCGGCTCGATGTTTAGCACCACTCTGCCGTCAGCGTCGTAATCCTCTTCCCAGAGCGGACGGATTAAGAGCTTTTTGCCTATCGGCATAGCGTGGTAGTACTGCTTCCAGTTGTTTTGCCAGTCCTCGGTTAAGCAGTCGTCGAGCTCTATTTCGTTTTCTATCCCGATTGAGTCAAGGCGCTCCTTTAGAAACGAGGTCGCCTCCATCGGATTTTCGTCGGGGTTAATGTAGATATGTATAATGCCCTTAGTTCTGTCTTTTTTAAGCAGATTTTCCTCGATTAAATCAATATGTGCAATCTGCATCGTTTCTTCTTCGAGCGCGGAGTAGTCCTCGATATAAATACCGTACGGCACAACCATATTCGCTATGCTGCCCGCCGCGTCAATATCCTTAACGGGAACGGTAATTTTAATCTCGGTCCACTTGTCGCCCGCAACGGCGTTAGTCATTCCCATAATTTCACCTAAAAGTTAACCTTGTGCTTTGTGTCCGAAAGCCCGTGGTTATAGAGCTTTCTGTTGTCGAGCGCCCACTGCCTGTCGGTAAACTTGTTTGCTTCAACCTTTTCTACGGCGCTGTTAACCTCGTAAACAGTAGCGTCGAGGTCGTCAAGCATAGACAGCACAATCGCTTCGAGGAACATCGGTCTTACCGCAGCGCCGTATTCGGGTACGCCGTGGTGCGAGATTATCATATGCTCGAGGAGCGTTACCTCCTCGCTTTCGATGTTGAGCCTTTTTGCAGTTTCCTCAATGAGCATTGCGCCTTTTACGAGGTGACCTATAAGCTCGCCTTCGGTGGTGTAGCCCTTTGCGAGTCCCGTCTGGTTAATATCGAGCTCCCAGGTCTTTGACACATCGTGAAGTATCGCGCCCGAGAGCAAAAGCTCCCTGTTAATCGTCGGGTAAATCTTGCATATCGCCTCCGCTGTCGTAACAATGCTCATAGTGTGGTACATAAGTCCGCCAAGCATTGCGTGGTGCAACTTTAAAGCAGCGGGGCAGTTGATTAATTTATCCCTGCGCTCATTTATGATTTCAAGCACAATGCGCCTTAAATTGTCATCGGTAAACGCCTCAACCTTTTTTACCATCATATCAAAAAGTACTTCGCCGCCCACGCTTGAAGCGGGGATAAGCTCGCTGAGGTTGTATTCGTCGTTGTCGTTGGCAGGACGGATTTGTGCAATCCTGAACTGGTCCTTGCCGTTATATTGCTCGACACTACCTCTGATTTTAACAATCATATCCTGCTCGAACATATTGCCGCCGTTGTAGTCCCAGAGCTTTGCGGACATTTCGCCGTCCTTGTCGGCAATAACTAAATCAAGATAAGCGTTGCCGTTTCTCGTCTTTTTTTCTTCGCATTTTTTTAGCAGTACGAACCCGTCGCACATTCCGTTAGGTAGCTCTTTGAAGTTCATAAGCAGACTCCTTTTAATTTGTTACACATATTATACTCCGTATAGGTGACACTTGCAAGGAAATTTATTATATTGTTAACATATCGTATCTTGACTTTATAGCTTTATATTGTTATATTATAATATATTAAATATTTTGGAGCGGTAAAATATGAGAGATATTGATAATCTTTGTATAAATTGCTTTAAGGAACTTACTGAGGGCGCCGTTTGTGCCGAGTGCGGATACGATAACGAGGTCGCAAACGATAATATGTACCTTATCCAGCGCACTGTTTTGCAGGACAGGTATATTGTAGGCGCTGTAATAAGCCACGACAGCGACGCGGTAACCTATGCCGCTTACGATACTCAGCTTGATAAAAAGATTACGCTAAGGGAGTTCTTCCCCAAGGGTATGGCTAACAGACTTGAGGGCTCAAGGGATATTCATATCCGCCAGAAGTTTATTGGCGTATGCGCCGAGTACAAAAGGTCGTTTTATAAGCTCTGGACTACTATGCAAAGGCTTCATTCGCTTTCTGCGGTTGTGCCTGCATACGATGTGTTCGAGGAAAACGAAACCGTTTATGCCGTAATCGAGCATTTCGAGTGTATTCCGCTTAGGGAATACCTTTTAAGGAGCGAAAACAGCAATATCCCGTGGGATAACGCAAGGCTTATGTTTATGCCCGTTCTCACTACTCTTGAGGCGCTGCACAATAACGGTATTATCCACGCTTCTATTTCGCCCGATAATCTTGTGCTCTGCCGCGACGGTAAGGTAAGGCTCAGCCCGTTTAGTATTCAGGAGGCCGGCGACATTACCTCTCCGCTCGAGTTCGTAGGTCAGGACGGTTACGCGGCTTTAGAGCAGTATCAGAATAATCACAGGCTCGGTCCTGCAACGGATATCTATTCGTTCAGCGCCTGCATTTACAGAGCGCTTGTCGGTACAAATCCGCCGTCTGCTCAGGCGCGCGAAACTAACGATAAGCTGATGATACCTAATTCTATCGCCGAAACTATTCCGATGCATGTTATTAAGGCAATCGGTGCGGGTATGCAGATTTATCCCGAAAAAAGGATTAAAACTATTGCCGAGTTCAGAGAGCGCATTGACGCTTCGCCCTCGGTTAAGGCTCAGGCTGCAGCCGCTGCTACCGATTACACTAAGTATCAGCAGTATGAGGAGAAGCAGAATAAAAAGAGCAGAATTGCTATTATAATCCTTGTAATTCTTATCATTATCGCTGCCGGCGCGGCTGTTTATGTGGTAGAGTTTACCGACCTTGTTAAGCAGCCCGCAACTACCACTGTTACCGAGGCTACTAAGACCTACGAGGTGCCGAATTTCTCGAATAACGGCTATATGAAGGCGGATATAGAGAGTAACGGCGCGTGGAACGAGCAGTTTACAATTAAATTCGTTTACGACTATTCAACCGATGTTGAAGAGGGCATAGTGTTTAAGCAGAGCGTTGCCGCGGGCGAAACCGTGGACGCAGGCTCCGAGATTGTGCTTACTGTCAGCAAGGGTATTCAGACCGTTGTTGTACCCGCACTCGGCGGCAAAACGCTTGAAGAGGCTACTAAGGAGCTTGAAGCTCTCGGACTTAAGGTATCTACCGTAGAGGTTTATAACGACGGCGGACATACGCCGAATACCGTTAAGGCGACCTACGGCTCCGCTCCCGCAGAGGGCGAAACCGTTGCAGTCGGCGAGGAGGTAATCCTCCAGATTTACGGCGAGGTTGAAACCACTACCCAACCCGCTGAGGAAGAGGAATCCTCCTCGGCTAAAATCGAGGTCGAAGGATAAAAACGCATAACAAAAGAGCTGTCTTATGACAGCTCTTTTTATTATTGCCGGATGTAAGCTTAAAGCTAATTCTGTTTTCTTACCACACCGTATTCGCCTATGTCGGGTATAAAGTAGCGGCAGGGCTTGCCGCGTCCCGTTTCTTCAAGAAGGCGAACATACTCGTCCTCGTCGAGCGCAAGGTCGCAAAAATACTCCTCGCTCTCCTCGTCAAAGGTGTTGTATTTGCACTCGTCACAAAGCGCCATATCAGTTAAGCGGCGTGCTTTCGCCGTCGTCAGCGTCGGCATTGTTGTTTACCGATACGCTGCTCTTGTCGAGCTTCATAAGCGGGATAAGCAGTCCGGGCATTCCGCTTACCGAGGTGAGCGTGTTTACTGCCTGGCGCAGGAAGGGGAACATCTGGTCAAATGAGCCTGTGTGGATGTCGGGTTTCTGCTCGTCGGCGGTGTAGGTAAACTCAGCCACCATTTCGATACGGATTTCAAACGGATTCATATCCGCGTCGCTGATTCTGAAGTCAAGTATACCTATGCAGCGGTTTTCGGCGTCAACATAGTTAACATTGTACTTAACCTGGTTTTGCAGCTTAAGCTGCGTGCCGTTTTGCGCCTTGTTTTCAAACTGGATTGAGTTGATTTTATAGCCTTTAAGTTCTATCATTTTGTTACCTCACTAACTTTACATTGTTTAATTTTATGTCGTCGTATTCGGGACTTGAAGCTTCGCCCTCAAAGCGGATTAGCTCTAAATTCTCTACATTCTCCGCGTCAATCGCGTGCTTGTAGTTCTCGCAGAGCTTGCCCCACTTGGTTTTTGTTTTCATAATAAGTACATTCTTTGCGTGCCTGATAAAGAACGCGGAGTTGTCGCTCTTTTCAACACCCCAGTCAAGACAGGGGCGCAGGTCGTAAAGTCCGCAATCCCATTTAGAAGTCTTTGTAAGCTCGATATTGCAGTTCTCGAATGTAACATCCTCGATAATATTTTCGGCGTTGCCGTGGATGAGCACGCCGTTTTCGCCCTTAGCCGTTACGTTGAAAAAGCGGATGTTCTTTATATGACCGCTCTTTGTGTTTTCGTCGCGGTTAAAGGTCGTGATAACAATCGGCTCAGCCGTACCCCACCAGTCGGGGCAAAAGCGCCTTGTTTCAATAATAATATTAGAGTACGATACATTTTCAACATTACCGCCGTCGCGGATTTGGATAGAAAGACCGCGGTTAGTTTTGCTGATAACGCAGTTTGATACTATAACATTTCTGAAGTCGCCCACGCCCTCGGTACCGATTTTAATTGCGGCGGAGGTGGAAACAAGCGTGCAGCCGTCAATTATTACATTTTCGGTAGGACCGTATTCGCTGTTGCCTTTAGAGGTCTTAAGGCATATGCAGTCGTCCGCGCAGGTGATGTGACAGCCGAGGATACGAACATTAGTGCAGTGGTCGGGGTCAATTCCGTCCGAGTTTGCAACATCGAGGTCGTTTAAAATCCTTATTTTATCAATAAGCACATCGTCGCAGCCTGCGGGGTGAAGCGTCCAGAACGGAGCGTCAACAACCGTAAAATCCTTAAAGGTGATGTGGTCGCTCTTTTCGATATATATTGCTGTCGGGCGCGGGTAAAATTCGCCCGTAACATAGTATCTGTCCTTGCGCTGAACAAAGGCGTGGCCGTTTGCGTCGATAACGCCCTCGCCGCTTATTGTGCAGCCGTCAGCCTCAAAGCCGTAGATAAATACGAAGCTCGGTTTGCCCGTAACGGGATTGCCGATAAGCGCAGTCTTAGGGTCGTTTATCAGCTTGTTAGGGCGGATATATCCGTCGATATTGCCCGTAGCCTTAAGACGAGCGCCCTTCTGGATATGTAAGTCAACATTTTTTCTAAGCTTAATTGAGTCGCTGTAAAATGTTCTGCCGCTTTGAAGCACAACCTGACCGCCGCCGTTTTTAGCGCAGTCGTCTATAGCGTGCTGTATTGCAAAAGCGTCGTTAGTGTAGCCGTCGCCCTTTGCGCCGTACTGTAAAACATTATATTCCTTCATATTTTCACCTCTGAATTTTAATATAACATAAAATTTTAGTATTTACAATATATTTGATTTATATTATTATATATATAATCTTTTAAAGCGGGGTATGCTCCTTGGAAAAAAAGAAAAACCGTATCGAGCTTCTTGACGAGCTTCGCGGCTTTGCGATAATCGCAATGATAGTTCACCATACATTTCTCGACATCGGCTTCGTGCTCGGGCTCGACTGGGGCTACAAGGCTTTTGATAAGCTTTGCGCGCTGCAGCCGATATTCTGGTCGATATTCATCATAATTTCGGGCATCTGCTCAAGGCTCAGCCGAAACACGCTCAAAAGGGGAGCGCTTGTGCTCGGTGCAGGTCTTGCCGTAACGCTTGTTACCGCGGTGATTATGCCCGCCGTCGGTGTTACGGGGGCGGAGATATATTTCGGTATTCTATCGTGCCTCGGCGTGTGTATGATAGTTACGGGGCTTTGTATGCCGCTGATTGAAAAAACCGATTACAGAGTGGGTATGCTTGTGTCGGCGCTGCTCTTTGCGGTGAGCTGGGGCATATCGGATAAAACGCTCCTTTTCGGGATTATTAAGCTGCCCGAGACGCTGTACCAAACTAATTACCTTATGCCGCTCGGCATTTATAACAATACCTTTGAGAGCGCGGACTACTTTGCGCTTATTCCCTGGTTTTTTATGTTCCTTTTCGGTGCGTTTTTCGGCAAAACGGCTAAGGACGGCGCGTTTCCCTCGTGGACATATAAGCGCCACTGCAAAGCCTTTGCGTTCGTTGGGCGCAACAGCCTTTGGTTCTACCTTGCGCACCAGCCCGTGCTGTACGCGATTATGTACGCCGTGGCGGGAATAATCTATCTTATTTACAAATAATTATACTGACTGTATATTTTTGGAGGTGGCAGGATGAAACGAACTAAGCTTGCCGACAGAAAGCTCCCCGATTACACAAGGGGAGAGGAAATTGCGAATATGACAACCCATATAGTCGGCGCGGGCTTCGGCGTGGTAGCGCTTGTGCTTTGCGTCATCTTTGCGCTGATGCGGCGTAATTACTGGGGTTTTGCGGGCGGTATCGCCTACGGAATAAGTATGATTTACCTTTATACAATTTCGAGTGTGTATCACGGGCTCAAACCCGTAAAGCCCAAGAAAGTTATGCAGGTGCTTGACCACTGCTCGATTTTTGCTATGATACTCGGCTCGTATGTGCCGGTGCTGCTGACGGGCGTCAGGGAACAAAACCTCACTATTTGTATAATTGTATCCTCGCTTGTCTTTGTTGGCTCTGTCGTGTGCGTAGTGTTTACCGCTATTGACTGGAAAAAGTATGCAAAAATTTCGATGACCGGTTATTTCGCTCTCGGGTGGGCGGCGTTGTTAATGGTTTATCCGCTGTACAAGGCTTACGGGCTCGAAATGATAATCTGGATGGTAGCGGGCGGACTTGCCTATACGCTCGGAATAATCTTTTTTGCAATAGGTACCAAAAAGCGCTATTTTCACACAATTTTTCATTTGTTTATACTGCTCGGTACCGCGCTTCATTTTGTGGCGATATTCAAATTCAGCATTTTAGGATTGTTTACACCGATATATTTTTAACCTGATTTAACCTATAGCTCCGTTTATTTTCGGGGCTATTTTTTATGTTTTATTTATTAATCAACAAAAAATTATTAAATTTTTAAAATAATTAGTGCATTTTTACTAATTATCTGTTATAATGGGTTTGTTATTAATATGAAAGGAAAGTGGAGTTATGTCCGAAAAAGGAAACTCGAAGGTAAAACAACTTTTTACCGAAGTTAAAACTCACTGGAAAAAGCCTGCCAAGGGCAAGTATGTTCCGTACCGTGAGTATGTCGACATCGTTTTTGCCGTAGGTAATAACTATGCCGGCTCCAAAATACTTGAGTATCTGACCTTCGGCGCAAGCTGTATGCTGATGATGTATCACTACAAGCTGCCGTACCTGTCATACTCGGTTATCAACATTATCAATATGCCGCTAAGCTACATATGGACACTCATATGGTGGTTTGTTTGCGACAACCTCGGCTTTTTGCCGAAGAAAACAGAGAAAAAGCTATACTTACTGTATTTTGCTATGATCGCCGCGGGACTCTTTATGATATTCTTCCCGTTTGATACCATGCTTGCAGGCTCGACAAACAGGTTCGTTCTGTTTATGAACGGTCTTAAGGGTATCAGCTGCGCCTCGGCTATTAAGATTCTCGGTACTAACATTATGTTTAACGGCTGGGTTGGTGCGCGTAATATCTTCTGGCGTAAAAAGCTTATTCCCAAGTTCGGCAGATATAAGTATTCGCTTTACTGTGACGCTATACCTAAGGTAATTATGGTATTCGTACTCGGTTGGGCGCCTTACTACGATATCGGCACCTACGGCGAGGTAGAGAGAGTATGGATTGCAAACCTTCTGTTTGCTATTTACAATGTATTCGGCTTTGCTAATAATATCGAAGTTTGTACTCAGAATATCTCCCCGAATACCCGCGAGCGTATTTTCGTTCGTTCGTACCCGATTAAGCTGTCACACATCTTCTATTCTATTTATGCAATGGTTCTGCCCGTTATTATCGGCAAGCTTAAGTATAAGTGGGAAGATATCGCTATGTTTAAATATGTAATTCCGATTTCTTTCCTTGTTTTCGTTGTACTTACGCTTGTGTTTGCCGGCAGGGTAAAGGAGCGTATACCTCAACCGCCGCTCGAACGGAAGGTACAAATCAACTTCTGGGACGGTATGTTCGGCGTAATGCGAAACCGGTACTACTGGATTTATACGGTGGTTAACCTGCTTGACTCGCTGGGTAACGGTATGCTTGCATTTACTACGGTACTTTATCTGTATACCTTCAGACTCAGTGGCGCGGCGTACAGCTTGATTGTTGCGCTTGTATCCTTTGCGGGTACACCGCCCGACCTGTTCTCGCCGTACTTCATTAAGAGGTTTACATATAAACAGATTATGATTTTCTACCAGTATTCGCGTGCAATCGGCTACTCGATTATCGTATGCGTATATTGGTTCTTCGGAAATAACCTTATGCTGTGCGGTACGGTCAGCGTTATTATGCTGTTCGTTATGGAAATGTTTAAGACAGTTCCTACGACCGTTAACCACGATATGGAAATTCGTATCAAGGACTACCAGATGTACCTGTCGGGCGAGAGACTCGAAAACTTTGCGGGCGTATTTGGTTGGTTTACGGGTCCCGTTACCTCGTTTGTCAGCCTGATTATTCCGGTACTTCTGTTGAAATACGGCTTTAACAGTAACTACGATGTGCTGTTCGTAGACAGCGTTAGAAAGAATATTATCGTAATTCCGATTATCTTTGATATCATAGGCTATGTGCTTATGTCGATTCCGTTTATGACCTGGGATTACACCGACGAAAAACAGAACAAGGTTATGGAGGTTCTGCGTCGGCGTGAAGAGGTTACACGAAAGAAGATGGCTGAGGATAATCCCGAGGAGCTTGAAGCCCGGAGCGACAGCGCCGAAGAAACAGTGGAGGTGATGTCATAATGGCTAAAAAGAATAAAAAGACAACACCCGAAACTATGCCCGATTTCCTTGAGGAAGAGGCTAAGGAAGCTGCTGAGCAGGCAGCCGAATATACCATTGACATCCCCGAGGATGAAATCTGGACCTATCAGGTCGAGGGCTTACAGCAGCCGCGTGTCGGCGTTAAGCCGCCTAATGTAAAACGCAAGAAGATAATCGTTATTATCGTTTTACTTGTAGCTATTTCGGCAAGTATTTTCCTGTCGGTTCGCGCACTTTATGTTAAAGAGTTTAACTTTAAACAGCACGAAAACGGCGATTACTATCTCTACTCTTTCTCGAACCCCGGCGAGGTTAAAGAGGTTACCGTTGATTATTATACCGATAACGACGGCAATAAGGACGAAACCAAGCCTATCGTTGAGCTTGCGGACTTCGCATTTAACTGCGACGACCAGGTTACTAAGATTACAGTCGGCAAGGACGTTAAAAAGCTTTCGGGTAAATCGTTCTACAGCTGCTGGTCACTGCAGTATGTTGATATCGACGACGCTAACCCGAATTACTGCGATGTTGACGGCGTAGTTTATACTAAGGATATGAAAGAGATTGTTTACTATCCTATCGACCACGACCGTTATCTTAGACTGCAAAACGGCTATGCCGAAATCGGTAAGGATAAGGACACCGGCGAAACAAGGCAGATTTCTAAGCTCGTTGACGACGACGGACGCGAGATGGAAGAGCTTTGGGGCACCACCGAAAAGTACGACGAGGAATACTTTGCAGAGTATAACAATAAGGTAAGAACTTATGTTATCCCCTCGAGCGTTGAAAAAATCGGCGACCTTTGCTTTACCTATGTAAACATTAATTATGTTTATATCCCCGAGGGCGTTAAGGAGCTCGGCTCTATGGCGTTCTTCGACAGCGGTAACATCTGGGAGTTCAATTCGTACACCTACGATAAGCCCGTTACCGACACATCATATAAAGCTATTAAGACCTTTAAAACTCAGTATAAGTCGCTCCCCGAGGGACTTGAGGTTATCGGCTCCGACTGCTTTACAAAGGACAAGGGCATTAACTATATGTATGTTCCGTCCTCTGTTAAGGAAATCGGCCACCACGCTTTCTGGGAAACCTGCTTTAAGGAGGAGGACGAGAACGGCGACAAGGTGCTTAAGGGCGTTACAAAGATATGCGTAGGCGCTGACGAACAGACCTTTAACAAAAATGTTAAAACAGGCGACCAGTGGTTACCTAAATACGAAAAGGTGCTCGTAAATGTCAATGTAGATGTTGAGTACGGCGCTGAAAGAGAAACTGAATAAAAACAAAAAATGCTTCCCATCGGGAAGCATTTTTTATGCTTATAGCTGTTAGCTAATAGCTTTTGGTTACTCGCTGCGCTCAGACAATAATTGGGAGGGCGCGGAGACCCTCCCCTACAAGTTTGTACTAACGAGCTGCAGTAGGGGCAGGTCTCTGTGCCTGCCCGAATATAATCGGGTGTGGGTGTCCCACCCTCAAGCTCAACACTTAACACTCAAAACTCAATACCAAATAATTTACTTTGTCTTAACCGTCTTAGCCTCGCACCACTTACTATAATACTTAACGCCCTTGATGGTTTTGTATGTACGCACTCTTACATAGTACTTTTTGTTTGATTTAAGGTCTTTTACTGTTTTTGCAGTGGCTTTGACGGTTATCTTTTTACCGTTTTTGAAGCTTTTGTATGTGCTGTACTGCAGCTGATAGGTTTTAACGTCCTGCTTTTTCAAGTACGCCTTAAAGCTCTTTTTGCCTGCAGTTACTTTTTTAAGCTCGGTGGGTTTGGGATTAATCTTAAATGTTTTTTCAAGTGTGCCCTTATACTTGCCCTTGCCCTTTATAGTCACCTTTGCCGTGCCGACCTTGGTGTTGTTTGTGTACTTAACGGTGTAGCCAGTGTCTTTTTTAAGTGTTGCGCCTGCAAGCTTAACGGTAATGCTCGGCTTAATTGCCTTGCCCGTGTATCTCTTAGAGCCTAAACCTTTAACAGTTGCATTTTTAACGTCGTACATATCAATAAACTTAAAGCCGCTGTTTTTGCAGTATTCCGTCAGCGCTTTGCACTTTTTGCCGTATACCTTAAAGTTTTTAACAGGTACGACATCTATCCAGTCGCCCGATTCATTATACACCAAATCATATCCAAAAGCGCACTGTTCAATTGTGTCAGCACCATAGGGAAACTTGATAGATTTTAACGCACAGCCCAAAAAACTGTGGCCGTGAAAATACTCAATCTTGCTTTGTATTTTAATGCTTTTAAGGTTTGGGCATCTGGTAAAATCGCTTATTGTTTTAGCACTTTTAGGCAGTGTGATTTTTTCAAGCGCATTGCTGCCGCTGATACCGCCTATATACTCAACACCCTCGCAAATTTTTACCTCTTCAAGCGCAGGGCAGTCTCTGAAGCAGGCGAGCAGCATACCCTTCATACTGCCGGGGATATATACCTTTTTCAGGTTGTCGCATTTTGAAAAGCATTTGTCAACACTAGCATAATCCTCTTGATAAAAGCCGTCTTCAAAGCGCACCTCGGTAATTTTGTCGCAATTATAAAACGCAAGTCTGCCGAGCTTGGCATTTTTAGGTATAACTATTTTACCCGTTGCGCTATGACAATCATAAAATGCAGCGTAGTAAATATTTTTAAGGCTTTCGGGCAGCTCAATTTTTTTAAGTGCCGTGCACTCTCTGAACGCCCTCACTCCGACATATTCAATATGACTCGGCAAATCGGCTTTTTCAAGATTATCGCAGTCATAAAAAGCGTATTCGTGTATTCCTGTAAGGCTTTCGGGGAAAACAACTTCCTTTAAACCGTCGTACTGCATAAAAATATCCTCTCCTAAAACAGTTACGCCCTCGCCGATTATTATTTTTTTAATAGAGCTGTTTTTGGTCAAGCCGTTTTGTTTTTCGTGGTTCCATCCGCTGCCTCTACATTCGCCCACGCCCTCAATGGTGAGCACGCCGTCGGTAAGTGACCATGTGCCCGAGTTTTCCGCGTCTTTGCCCCAGGTGCCTGTTTCGGTCTGTGCATAGGCACTAAACGTGCCAAACACGCTAAGCAGCATAAGCACAGACAGTAATAATGATACAACCTTTTTCATTTTAAACCCTCCAAAATAAAACGGCAGCGATTGCTCGCTGCCAAATTTTATGCCTGATACTGCAAATTTGAATTTGCCAGCATAATAATTGTACTGCTAATTATTATTGCTGTCAACGGATTTAATATTTTATTTACATTGCGTTAAATAAAGTTCATATTTACAAGCTGCTCTGCCTGGCGAAGTGCGCGGCGCTCGTTATTAGTAGAGATATTCATAAATCTCGCTATATCCTCTATGCTGTAGCCGTTGTCAAGCAGCTCGGCGCGGCACAGAAAAAACAGACCGACGTTGCTTGAAATCCTTGTAAGCTCAGTCGTTTCAAAGGTGCGCCTTGCCAGCTTAAGTGCTTTTTCGCGGTTTTCAATAAGCATTAATTCAATATCGCCGATAGTCTTTTTGCCAAGGAAGTTAAGCTGTTCTATGTAGCTTTCGGGGCTTATTTTTTTGCGCTTTGCGCCGCTTATTGTAACAAGCTCGTCGGTAAACTGACGCATATTCTCGTTAGTTTCGAGATACTGGTTAAGCGTTACAAGGTCGATAAGCACCTTGCCGAGCTCGCCCTTTTCGAGCATAAGCTTAACCTCGTCGGAGTATTTGCGTATGTCGTCGCGAATATTAATAAACTGGTCGTCCGCAATCTCTAAAAGACCTGCAACCCTCGACAGCTCGCGCGTGATTTTTTTCGGCACGCCGTACTCGCTCTTATAACCGAGGTCGTGGCTGATTGACGCCCAGGTGTGCTGCAGGGTGGAACGGATTTGTATCTCGAATTTTTTGGAGTTAAGCTCCTCGCCGTAGCCGAGTTCCTCTTTTAGCGTGCATATGTAGTGCAGCGAAAGATAGCCGAACGCGTCGGGCAAAAGCTTTGCGCGCTTGTCGACCGAGTTTTCCCAGTCTATGTCAAAAAGCTTTTCAACAAGCGATGCCGCTCTGTCAACATCGTCCGAGAAAAAGCATATAATCCTCTCGCCTAAAATATCGGTGATGTCCGACAGACTTGTGTATTTTTCGCCCTTTAATTCGAGCTTGCCCTCAAGGCTCGTTTCCTCCTTGACCCTGTGCTCTACTGCAAGAAAGTCAATGTCGTTAGCCTTAAGCTCCTTTTTTAAGATATTGCTTACAATATCGCCGAGCTTGATATATGTGTCTTTTTCTCTTTTGTATTCGTCGATAATCGCCTTGTTTTTTAAACTCATTTAATCACATCCGTTAGTTCTGACTTAATACTATATGTACTAATCAAACATATTATTCACATTATTTTTGCCAGTGTGGTGGTACGGGCGCAGCTTAAGTATTATCCAGCCCATAATTCCGCCCAGCGTGTTGCAGATTGTGTCCTCCATAGTGTCTATTACAGCGTATCTCATCGGGTCGCGCGCGGGGATAATGTTAGGCAGCCCGATACCGTGCTCTCTCGCCGCCTGCTGTGCAAGCTCCAGCGACCAGTGCTGTGCGTCGCCGATTTGGGGTGCTACCTGGTCGAATACAAACTCAAATATCTCCCATCCCGTTCCCGCAAAGAATCCGAAACCGAACGCGCCGAGAATTATAATAGAAACATTAGACTTTGTTTTGTCGCGCTTTTGCATACACACTATTACTTCGTATCCCGCTATCGTGCAGGCAACGCCGCCCACGGTGTGCATAATCAGGTCGTAAGCGGGGATTGAGTAATAAAAGTTAAGATATGCTCCGCCGAACGAAGCAAGAAAAAACCCAAATGCCGAAAAATTCTGTATGTACGACGGCACATAGTGCGGCCACTTGCTGTCGGGGAAGAGCATAAATATCTCCCACAAAAACATAAGCACAAGGTTTGCTGCGGTTTGCAAGCATTGCTGCGTGTCGTGCAGCCTGAACAGTGCGTCGAAAAATGCGCCAATCATACATAGCCTTAGTATCCACCAGTATATAAGCTCCCATTTTTTAGCGCTGTTTTCGCCCTTTGTAATTCTTGTAAGATATGCCTTCATAGTGTTCACCGTAACCGCGTCGTGCGGAGAATTTTTGTTGTTAAATTTAATTATAACATTTTTTGTCGAATTTTGATATACTTTTTTAAAAAATAATTTTCTTTACATTATATATTTTTACTGTTATAATGAACTTGTAAATATTTGTGGAGGTGAAAATATGGAAAAATATGTATGCAATATCTGCGGTTATGAGTATGACCCTGCAGTGGGTGACCCGGATAACGGCATTGCTCCCGGTACTCCTTTTGAGGAGCTTCCCGAGGATTTCGTATGTCCTCTTTGCGGAGTAGGTAAAGATAATTTCTCAGTAGCATAAGCTCTTGGCGTCCTTATTCAGGACGCCTTTTTTTAGGAGGTTACTATGTATAAAGCAGCTGAAAACAGATACGGATACGATAATTTTAACTATTGCCCTAACGGTCTTGCACTGCCTAAAATCGCTGTCGGTCTGTGGCAGAATTTCGGCAAGTCTGCTGATTACGACGAGATTAAGGATATTATCCTGACCGCGTTTGATATGGGAGTTACGCATTTTGATTTGGCTAATAACTACGGTCCCGCGCCGGGCGACGCCGAGCGCAATTTCGGTAAAATCTTTGCCGAAAACCTTAAGCCCTACCGTGACGAGCTTATTATTTCGAGCAAGGCGGGTTACGAGATGTGGGACGGTCCTTACGGCGGCAAGGGCGGCACGAGAAAGTACATCACCGCGTCCATCGACCAGTCGCTTAAGAGGATGGGGCTTGACTATGTCGACCTGTTTTACCACCACTGTATGACACCCGAAACCCCGCTTGAAGAAACGGCACTCTGCCTTAGCGACATTATCCGTCAGGGCAAGTCGCTTTATGCGGGACTGAGCAATTACGACGGTAAGACTATGCACCGTATGCACCATAGGTGCGAGGACTATAATGTTCCGTTTATAGTAAATCAGAACAGGTATAATATCTTTGACCGTCGCGTTGAGGAAAACGGACTTAAGGAGCAGGGCGAAAAGAAGGGTAAGGGGCTTGTTGCCTTTTCACCGCTTGATTGCGGAAGGCTTTCTGATAAGTACAAAAACGGCGCGCCCAAGGACTCCGTAAGGGGCATAGTTCCCGACGAGAAACAGCTCGCACAAATTAAAGCGCTGTCCGAAATGGCTGCCGAGCGCGGTGAAACGCTGTCTCAGATGGCTATTCAGTGGTTGCTTGCAAACGGCGTTACCACCGTCCTTGTAGGCGTAAGAACCAAGGCGCAGCTTCTCGAAAATCTCGACTCGCTCAACAAACCCGAGCTCACCGCCGAGGATTTGGCTAAAATCGACAAAATCTGCAAAAGTTAGTAACATTACATTTCGTTTTTTGTCGCTTCTCACAGTTGACAAAAGGTGCGAAAGTTGTAAAATATAAGTGTAAAAAGTAATTGTCAGCCATAATTGCGAGGTCTTTGTTATGAGCGATAATGAACGCTACGAAAAAGCCCTGACCTTTGCCACTAAAAAGCACAAGGGTCAGTTCAGAATCGGCGGCGAGGAGTATATTACTCACCCCGTTGCCGTTGCAAAAATGCTTAAAAAAAAGGGATACGGTGTCGATTATCAGATTACGGCGCTGTTTCACGATTTGCTCGAGGACACTAATGCCACCGAGCAGGAGCTTATCGAAAACGGCGGTAACGAAGAGATTGTAAATGCCGTTCGTATTCTGACTAAGTTTGACGGTTATGTTATGCACGAGTATGTAAGCCGCATTAAGCATAATAAAATGGCGTTCGCGGTTAAAAATGCAGACAGGGTGCATAATCTTAAGACCGCTTACTGCACCAGCGACTCGTTCAAAAAGCGCTATATTAAAGAAACCGAGGAATGGTACATCGACTTCTCGGACGAGATTAAAGATACACTTAACAGTCTTAAAGTATAAAAGTATAAAAAGCTTCCCGTCGGGAAGCTTTTTTTGTTGAAGGTTGCGTTAGATAATAAACTCGACTTACTTGTTAAACCTGTATCCTTTTCCCCAAATCGTGTTAATATACTCGAACTCGGGGTTAACTGCGTCGATTTTATCCCTTATTCTGTTAACATGTACGGTGACGGTCGAGGTTTCGCCCATCGAGTCGTACTTCCATATTTTTTCAAATAATTCGTCCTTGCTGAAAATCTTATCGGGGTTCTCGGCAAGGCATACGATAAGGTCGAACTCCTTGTTCGTAAATGTGACCTCTTTCGAGTCCACGAAAACCCTTCGCGCTTCGGTGTCGATTTTAATAGGACCTGCCTCGATAATCTTAGGCTCTGCGGGCGCAGTGCTCGCGGTAAGTGCTTCGTACCTGTTGATGTGCGATATAACCCTTGCGGTAAGCTCCGACGGGCTGAACGGCTTAACTACATAGTCGTCTGCGCCCAGTCCGAGCCCTTTTATTTTATCAAAATCGTCGCTCTTTGCGCTGACTAAAATTATCGGTATATTGCTCGTTTTGCGAAGCCTTTTACATATTTCGTTACCGTTAACTCCGGGTAGCATAATGTCGAGCATTACGAGGTTATAGTCGCCTTTGAGCGCCATTTCAAGACCGTCGGTACCGTTTTGCGCGGTGTCAACGGCAAATCCGTTTGCCTCAAGATAATCCTTTTCAAGACGGAGTATGCTCTCGTCGTCCTCAACAATCAATATCTTTTTATTCATCTTTGTCCTCCCCGATATATCTCGAAAGCGATATCAGTATCGTAACGCCCCCGTCCTCGTTAGAAGCTGCCCATATCTTACCGTCGTGCAGCTCCACAATCTGTTTGGAAACCGCGAGACCTATTCCCGAGCCCTCGCTCGTTTTTGTGCGCGCGGGGTCGGCGCGGAAAAAGGCGTCGAACATCCTGCCCATACTCTCTTTATCAATACCTATTCCGTTGTCGGATACGCTGATAATTGCTGATTTCTGGTAGCTCTGAACGGCGAAACTTATTCTGCCCTTAACCTCTTTGCGCGAGTATTTAACGGAGTTTGAAATGATGTTTCGTATAACCCTCTGGAACTGGTCGCCATCAAGCAGGGTTACAAAGTCGTCGTCGCAGTTGTTTATAAATTCGTAGTCAAAGTTTTTCTGCGTAAGAACAAGGCTGATTTCTTCCTCCATATTGTGCAGAAATTCGTTTAGATTTACGGGCTTTTTGTCGAGCTTTATCGTGCCGAGCTCAAGCCTTGATACAGTAAGCAAATCGTCGAGCAACCTCTCCATATTAAGCGTAGAGGTGTAAATCGTCTTTAGGTACTGTTGCTGCTTTTCGGGCGTGTTTGCGATACCGTCCATAAGCCCCTCTACATACCCCTTTACCGAGGTGAGCGGCGTTCTTAAATCGTGCGCTACGCCCGCAATCATCTCTTTACGCGAGTTTTCTATTTCGCTCTGTCGTTCGAGCGAAAACTTAAGGCGCTCGGTCATATGGTTAAACGCTTCAACCGCCATACCTATTTCGTTAGTGGAGCGGTAGTCGATAATGTAATCGAGATTGCCGTTTGAAACCTCGTTCGCGCCGTTTGCAAGCTCTTTAAGCGGCTTTGAAATAGTTTTAGAGGTAATGAACGAGATTATGATTATCGCAATTATAAACACCGCCGCAATCATAAAGAAAATTATACCCGTTTTAGAGAACATTATGTTCGATATGTTCTGCGCCTCAAAGCGCTTTGTTACATCGTTTACGGTGTAGTCCCTGTTGGCTATGATAATAAGATATCGCGTGTCCTTGCTTTTTGCGTGGTTTACTATTACCATACCGTTTTCGCCGAAGTAGTTAAGGTTGTTTTCGGGGTTAAAGTCCACTATTTCGCTCGCCTGCGATATAACCGCCTCTTTGCTTGTAGTGGCATAAAGCGGAACGGAGTTGCCCTCGATGTATATAACCGAGCCGAGCTTTTCGATAGGCGTTACAAACTCGTCGATTGAGCTGATTTTTTCCTCCTGCGAGCTGTCGGATACAAGCTCGTTGGTTATCTGCGACAGCTCCTGGCTCCACTGAATCTGGTTAAGCATTGAGTAAGAGTTGGTCGTTACGCTCGAAAAGCCGAAATACTGCGCCATAACGGCGGGGAATACGGACGAAAAAACGAGTATAATTATAAGCGGCACGATTATTCCTATAACCGCCGCAATAGTAATACGCGTTGTAATTTTAAGGTTTTTGGAGCTTCGCTTCTTGCTGTTCATTAAAAATCTCCCGATAGCACTATCTAAGTATATTATATAATTTTTTTATGAATTGTAAAGACCTTGAAAAATTTAAAGCTTTTTGATATAATAATAATGGATTAATCCCGAAAGGATGTGAGGCTTATGAAAACTAAAAAGGCGCTTGCCGCCATACTTTGTGTGCTTATGATTTTTGTAAGCCTGACCTTCGGTATGCTTACCGCTTATGCCGAAACCGTAACGCTCGACGACACTACGCTCGGGCTCGATATCGTAAGCTCTACAAAGGGCTACGACGATAATGTGTGGTTTATTTTTACACCCACCACTTCGGGTATTTACACGCTTTACGGACTTAGTTCCAACACCTACGGAACCGAAGCGTATCTGTTTGAAAAAACGGAGGTTAACGGCAAAAAGACTTACACCCAGCTTGCCTATTCTAACGGCAACCCGAATTACGCTAATTACGAAGGCGCGGGCAGGCGACAGTTTTGTCTGGCTTATCATATGACCGCGGGCAAAACCTATTATTACGCTGCGGGCTGGAATGACGAAACTAAAATGAAGGGCACTATTACTGTGCGCCATATCTGCGAGTCGTACGATACCGCGCAGCTTGTAAGCATTGTGCCCGACTGCGACGCAACGCTTACCTGGTACACCGGCGGCAGGTGGGAAACCAACGAAGCCGGCAACCCGTACTATTACTACGATATATCTAAGATTATTCAGAATATGTCGCTTACAATCACCTTCGACGACGGCACAGTAATTACCTCTAATCCGGGCTCGTCGGATGTCGGCGGCTACCCGATTAAGTATAATCATAATCAAAGCGAGGTGCACTGGTACAATTCCGAAAACCCCGACTACACCGCAAACACGCTTACTGTTACGGTGCTTGACAAGAGCGTTGATTATAATGTTGTGATTGAGCAGGGCGCGATGTTCACCGTTAAGGGTAAGATTATCGACTCCTACGATTCGTCGCCTGTTTCGGGCGCGCAGATTGTTATTAATTCAAACACTGTTGCGACCACCGGCTCGGACGGTTGCTTCAGCTTTCCGTACTCACCCGGCACATACACCGTTACAATCAAGGGCAGCGGCATTGTTAAGCGCACATTCACCCTTGGTATCGACGCGCAGGGCGGCGACAAAAACGACCATACCTCAACGCCGGTCAGCGTTGTTACGGGCGACTATATAGCCGACGACATTATTAACGGACGCGATTTTGCGTACATTAAGCGCAACCTTTCGGGCGCGGATTACACTAAGGCTAAAACTATGTTTTATGATACCGTGGGCTTTTGCGCGGATAACTATGAGCCACTTGTTCTTTAGGAGGTTAGTATGAAGATTAAAAACGGATTTGCCAAGCGAAATATTGCAGGCTCTAATATCGTAGTGCCTGTAGGCAAAAATGCGCGCGAGTTTAACGCTATGATTACCCTTAACGACACGGGCTCGTTCCTTTGGGATATCTTCCAAAAGGACATCACTATAGATGAGGCTGTTGAGCTGATAACTGCCGAATACGATGTGTCCGCAGATGTCGCCCGCGCAGATATAGAAAAATTTACAAAACTTCTTTCAGACAACGATTTGTTCGAATAAAAAAAGCTCCCATCGGGGGCTTTTTTTATTTTGCTTTAACTATTTTTGTTTTCGACCATTTGGAATAGATTTTTTTGCCGTTTACGGTTTTGTAGGTGCGTATGCGGAAATAGTATTTTTTGCCTTTGGCTTTGATTTTTCTTTTTACGGTTTTATTAGATTTAACTAAAATGTATTTCGGTTTATAGTTAATGCTTTTTTCGGTGCTGTACTGGATTTGGTAACCCGTAGTCTGAACGGTCTGTTTTTTCCACTCGACTCTGAAGCCGCCCTTTACCACGGTACCTTTAAACGAGCTTACATTCTTCGGCTTTACAGTAAAATATACCTTGCGGGAGCCTTTGTAATTGTTTTTCATTTTAACAGATACAAAGTACCTGCCAACAAGCTTTCTGCCCTTTTGGTACTTAACGGTGTAGTTTGCCTTGCCTACTGTCCTTTTGCCGCTTTTTACGGTGACCTTTGGATTTTTAACCTTGCGATTGTACACATAGCTGTCGTTACTAAGCGTTACGGTAAACACGTTGCACGGCGTAATCTTAAACTGCCTTACAAACGTGCCGCCGAACGCTCCGATGCCTTTAACCGTAAGCGTTGCTGTGCCGACATTTGTATTGTTTTTGTAGCTAACCTTGTAGTCGATACCCTCGCTTAAGGTTAAACCCTTGTAGGTGACCTCAACATCGGGTTTAATCGCGTAAGAGGTGTACATATGGCTTGTGCCGCCCAAAAGCTTAACGTTTTCGTCGGTAATCGTACCCTTTACATAAAAGTAGTAATCCTGCAAGCCCGATGCGTACATATAGTTGCCGCTTGTGTCTGTGGCAAGTATTTGCGAGATGTTCCACATACCCGCGGTTGTGTCCGCGGTAATATTAAGCTCGCGCTCATACAGCTTTGTCGTTTCGTTATAAATCAGGTCGATGTTTCTGTTTTTGCCGTCAAGGTAAGAGTCAATACGCATACTCACGCTCTCAACCTTAACATTGTCGTAAACATATACCGACACAAGCACCTTGTCGCCTGCCTCAGCTATGCTTGAGCCGTCTTCGGTAAGCGCACTGAGAGTCCAAAATTGGATTATCGGTGCGTCTTCGTCTTCTTTTGCATATGCGCTTAGCGGTAAAACGGTTAAAACCATTATTACCGCAAGGGCAAGGGATAGCAGCTTTTTCATTATAAATACTTAACCACCTTTACAGTTTCACCGTTTTTAGTGTAAACTCTCGGCACTCTGCGTGCAACGCGGCAGGGGAGCTCGTAGTTAAAGGAGTGCGCCTTTTCGCTGACCTCCTCCATACTAAGCGTTTCATTGCCCTGTGTGCCGACCAAAACAACCTCACTGCCGAGCTGAACGCCGTCAATATCGGTAACGTCAACCATAAACTGGTCCATACAAACTCTGCCGATAATCTTAGCGCGATTGCCGCAAACAAGCACCTCGCCAATGTTGCCAAGGCATCTCGGGTAGCCGTCGGCATATCCCACGGGGATAGTAGCAACAACCGTATCTTTGGTTGTTTTAAAGTCGCCGCCGTAAGAGATTTCGCGCCCTGCGGGCAGGGTTTTGATGTGTGAAATACTTGTTTTCCACTGCATAATGGGGCGTATGTCGATAAGATTTGTGTCTACCTCGTGCGACGGGTAAAGTCCATAGGTGATTATGCCCATACGGCACATATTAAATTGCTTTTTAAAATTCATAATGCCCGCGCTGTTGTTAAGATGAGCAATTGGCACCTCAACGTCCTTCGTTTTTAGCATATTGTAAAAGCTTTCAAATTTTTCGCGCTGAGCGAGCGCCTTGGTAAGGTCGGCTTCGTCAGCGGTTGCAAAATGCGAAAACAGCCCCTCAATTTCGATGTTATCAAGCTCGCTGATGCGCTTACATATGTCCGCGCTTTCCTCGCTTACCTGAAAACCGATACGGCTCATACCCGTGTCAACACAAAGGTGAATTATTGCGCTTTTGCCCTGACGGCACGCTTCTTTACTAAGAAGCTCTGCGTCGTTTTCGTGAAAAACGGGTATGCGTATTTCGTTAGCGACAACTTCTTTGTAGTCCTCGGGCGACACATAGCCGAGTATCAAAAGCGGCGTTTTTATGCCTGCGTTCTTAAGCTCGAGCGCTTCCTCGATACACGCAACGCCGAAAAAGTCGCACTCGCTCTCGAGCGCTTTTCCGACCTCGACTGCGCCGTGACCGTAAGCGTCCGCCTTGATAACTCCGAGCAGCTTTACGCCGTCCTGCAACTTAGCCCTCGTGTTTTTAACATTATATAAAATTGCGTCTAAATCAATTTGTGCATAGGTTCTGAGATACATAACACTACCTCCATATAATTATATTATAACTTTTACTCTTAAAATTCAAGTGTTATTGTAAAAGCTTAAGCTTTGTGGTATAATATTTGCATTATGTATATGAGGTGTTCATATGAAGCTATTAGTTCTTGACGGTAACAGTATTGTTAACCGTGCATTTTACGGAATAAGACTTCTTACTAATAAAAAGGGCGAGTACACTAACGCTATTTACGGCTTTTTAAACATACTGCTTAAGCTCGAGGAAATGAGCTCAGCCGACGCGGTAGCTGTAGCTTTTGATGTGCACGCGCCGACCTTCCGCCATAAGATGTACGACGAGTACAAGGCGGGCAGAAAGCCTATGCCCGAGGAACTTAGAGAGCAGATGCCGGTGCTTAAAAACCTTTTGCACCTGCTCGGATATAAAACGATAGAGTGCGAGGGCTGGGAGGCTGACGATATTCTCGGCACACTCGCGGCTGAGTGCCGCAAAAACGGCGACGAGTGCTTTATCGCAACGGGCGACAGAGATTCGCTTCAGCTCGCGCACGACGGCGTTAAGGTGCTTCTTGCGCGCACAAAGGGCGGTCAGGCTGTAACCGACATCTACGATGAAAAAGCGATTATGGACGAGTACGGCGTGACCCCGCAGCAGCTTATTCAGGTAAAGGCTTTGCAGGGCGACTCGTCGGATAATATTCCCGGCGTTCAGGGTATCGGACCCAAGACCGCGCTTGACTTAATCGCGCGCTATGAGAGCGTTGATAAGATTTACGAAAACCTTGATACTATTGATATTAAAGCGGGCGTGCGCGCAAAGCTCGAAAGGGATAAGGATAACGCCTATCTCTCCTTAAAACTCGGCGAAATCAACTGCGACGCCCCGATTGACAGGGATATTAATTCCTATGTTGTGACAGATGTCGACAAAAAGGGCGCGAGCACCGAGTTTGTACGCCTCGAGCTGTACTCGCTTATACCTAAGTTCAATCTCGACAGTAACGACGCCGTTGAGGTCGCGGACGAAAAACCGCGCGATATTAGCTGTACCGCCTGCGAAAACACCGACGAGCTGCTTAAAAAGCTCGGCGAGCGGGCGTACTTTTACCCCGTAATCACCGACGGTGCAATCAGCGATATGCTGTTTTCGTTTGGCGACGAGGTTGTCTCACTCGCTTCGGAGAACTCGGGATATTCCGACTTCGTGCGTGAGTTTTTCGAGGACGAAAATATAAAAAAATACACCTTTAATTCCAAGTATCTGCACCGCCTTGCAGCTAAAACGGGTATCGAGTGCCGCGCGGTTTGCGGCGACCTTATGCTTAGCGCCTATCTGCTTAAACCGTCGGACAACAAGTACGATATTGAGCATCTTTGCATGGAGTACGGCGTGGCGTTGCCCGAGTTTAAGAACTCGCTCGGCGGCGACGATAAAAATGTGTCGTTTGCCGCGGTGCTTAAACCGCTTTTTGAAAAGACGGACGAGCTTTTAAACGAGGCTAATCAGATGCAGCTGCTAACCGATATAGAGCTGCCGCTGTCGCGCGTGCTTGCTAAGATGGAGATTGTGGGCTTTTGCGCCGACAGAGAGGGAATAGAGCAGTTTTCAAAAAAGCTGTCCGAGCGCATTGACGAGCTCACCGACAGTATTTATAACGAGGTCGGATATGAGTTTAATATCAATTCGCCTAAACAGCTCGGCGTGGCGCTGTTTGAGGACTTGGAGCTTCCCGCAAAGAAAAAGACAAAGAGCGGCTACTCGACTAACGCCGAGGTGCTTGAGGGGCTGAGGTATGCGCATCCGGTTATCGACAGCATACTCGAATACCGCTCGCTTACTAAGCTTAAATCAACCTACTGCGACGGACTTTTAAAGGTTATCACAGACGACGGCAGGATACACACCTCGTTTAATCAGGTCGAAACCAGAACGGGCAGAATAAGCTCGCTCGAGCCGAATTTACAGAATATTCCTATCCGTACCGAGCTCGGCCGCGAGATGCGTAAATTCTTTGTAGCCGACGAGGGTAAAATGCTTGTTGACGCCGACTACAGCCAGATTGAGCTGCGCGTGCTCGCTGACTTGTCGGACGACGAAAATATGATAAATGCCTTCAATAACGGCGACGATATTCATACCATTACCGCGTCGCAGGTTTTCGGATTGCCGACGGATATGATTACTAAGGAGCTTCGCTCCCGCGCAAAGGCGGTTAACTTCGGTATCGTTTACGGTATCGGCGCGTTCAGTCTTGCTAAGGATATCGGCGTTACCCGTAAGGAAGCGCAGGAATATATCAACAACTACCTTGCCACCTACAGCGGCGTTGACCGTTATATGACGCATATGATTGACCTCGCAAAGGACAGGGGCTACAGCGAAACTCTGTTTAACCGCAGACGCTACCTGCCCGAGCTGTCCTCGTCTAACCATATGCTTCGCGCTTTTGGCGAGCGTGTTGCCCGTAATATGCCTATCCAGGGCACCGCGGCGGATATTATCAAAATCGCTATGATTAAGGTCGACAAACGCCTTACCGACGAGGGTATGCAGTCAAAGCTGATACTTCAGGTACACGACGAATTAATCGTAGAAGCACCCGAAAACGAGGCGCAAAAGGCGCTGCAAATAGTAACCGAAGAGATGGAAAACGCCTGCCAAATGAAGGTAAAACTCCGCGCAGACGGAGCGGTAGGCAAGACGTGGTATGACGCGCACTAAACGAATTCGGAATTAATCATTGTTTTATGGATTTAAAAATTATTACCGCAACCCCTAATGACGTTGCGGATATTGTAAAAATTGAGCAGGCGTGTTTTGCGACTCCATGGACGGAGCAGGGGATACGCGAAAGTATCGAAAACGAGAACACCCGCCTTTACCTTGCGCTCGTTGACGGAAGCGCGGCGGGGTATATAGGCGTTCAGATTTTCAGCGGCGAAGGGTATGTTACAAATGTCGCGACCCTGCCCGAGTATCGCCGCAAGGGCGTTGCAAAGGCTCTGATTGAGCGCACTTTGCAAAACGAGATGGAATTATTAACCCTCGAGGTACGCGAGAGTAACTTTGCGGCAATTTCACTTTACAGCAAGCTCGGCTTTGAGCGCGTCGGGGTAAGACCGCATTTTTATCGCAACCCTGTCGAAAACGCTTTACTGATGACAATAAAATTGTTTGAGCAAAGCGAGTAACGGCTTTACTCCCCTTGTTAAAGGGGAGATGTCACGAAGTGACAGAGGGGATGGTCATTCCCGATGCATTTGTGTAAAATCAAGCGACTATCCCTCCGTCTGCTCGAAGACTCGCATCCACCTCCCTTTGGCAAGGGAGGCAAAAAGGTATGAGGATTTTTATGAAAATTTTAGGTATTGAAAGCTCGTGCGACGAAACGGCGGCTGCCGTAGTCGAGGACGGGCGAAAGGTTTTGTCAAATGTAATAGCTACCTCGCTCGAGGAGCATAAGCTCTACGGCGGCGTCGTGCCCGAGATTGCCTCGCGCCGTCACGCCGAGAGTATCAGCGCGGTGGTGAGCGAAGCGCTTGAAAACGCCGCTTGCACTATGGACGACATTGACGCCGTTGCCGTAACTTACGCCCCCGGGCTTATCGGAAGCCTGCTTGTCGGCGTTAACTTTGCAAAGGGGTTGTCGCTCGCTACTGATACACCGCTTGTGCCCGTGCATCACCTCAGGGGGCACATCGCGTCAAATTATCTTACGAGCGATATCGAGCCGCCGTTTTTGTGCCTTGTGGTCAGCGGCGGACACTCGCACATTGTAGCGGTTAAATCATATACTGAGTTTGAGGTTGTCGGCAGAACGCGCGACGACGCTGCGGGCGAAGCGCTCGACAAGGCGGGCCGAACTATGGGACTTGCGTATCCCGGCGGCGTCAGCATAGATAAGATTTCTGCCGACGGTAACGCAGACGCGTTTAAATTCCCCGTGCCTAAGGTCAGCACCTCGCCCTACGACTACTCGTTCAGCGGGCTTAAAACGGTGGTAATAAACCTTGTTCATAACGCCGAGCAAAAGGGCGAAACTATTAATACCGCCGACCTTGCCGCTTCGTTTCAAAAGGCGGTTGTCGGCTGCCTTCTTACTAATCTCGAAAAAGCGGCTAAGGATTTCGGCTATACTGAAATCGTGATTGCCGGCGGCGTTTCGGCAAACTCGCTGCTAAGAAGCGAAGCACAAAAAATGTGCAAAAATAACGGCTGGACGCTCAATATACCCGAGCTAAAGTACTGCGGTGACAATGCGGCTATGATTGCGTCTCAGGGATATTTTGAGTACCTTGACGGTACTGTCGCCGACGAAAGCCTTAACGCCTACGCGACAATGCCCATAGAATCGTCCGAACGAAGTGAGTAGCGTTGAGTCCCGGACAATTTTGTAACAATTTAATGAATTTTGCGTATAAGTATTGCACTTTCGCCTTAAATTAAGTATAATCATACTGATAAACTACAACAAAGTTTAATCAGCATTCATAAAGGAGAAAAATGTATGAATACTAATCTTACTAAAAATCCTTCACTCCTTGCCTGGCTTGACGAAAAGGTTGACTTTTTAAAGCCTGCACAGATTGTTTGGATTGACGGCTCACAGGAGCAGATTGACGCTCTCAGAGCAGAGGCTTGCGAAACCGGCGAGATGGTAAAGCTTAACCAGGAGCTTCTTCCTGACTGCTATCTTCACAGGACCGCTGTTAACGACGTTGCCCGCGTAGAGGCTCGCACACTTATCTGTACTTCTAAGGAAGAGGATGCAGGTCCTACTAACCACTGGATGGACCCCAAAGAGTGCTATGCTATGCTCGACGAAATTTCAAAGGGCGCATATCAGGGCAGAACAATGTACATCATCCCTTACTCAATGGGACCTGTAGGTTCTCCGTTCTCAAAAATCGGCATTGAGATTACGGACTCTATCTATGTTGTACTTAATATGGAGATTATGACCAGAGTCGGCAAAGCAGTTCTTGACTGCCTCGGCGACAGCGACGACTGGGTACGCGGTATGCACTGCAAGTGCGATGTCGACCCCGACAAGCGCTGGATTGTTCAGTTCCCTGAGGATAATACTATCGTATCTGTTAACTCCGCTTATGGCGGTAACGTACTTCTCGGCAAAAAGTGCTTTGCGCTTCGTATCGCTTCTTACCTCGGTAAGAAAGAGGGCTGGCAGGCTGAGCATATGCTTATCCTCGGTCTTACAAGACCCGGCGAAGAGACTAAGTACATCTGCGCTGCATTCCCGTCAGCTTGCGGTAAGACCAACCTCGCTATGCTCATCCCGCCCGAGGGATATCTCAAGAAGGGCTACAAGGTTGAGTGCGTAGGCGACGATATTTCTTGGATCAGAAAAGGTCCGGACGGCAGACTTTATGCAATCAACCCCGAAAACGGCTTCTTCGGCGTTGCTCCGGGTACTAACGACAAGTCTAACCCGAACGCTCTTGCAGCTACCAAGAAGGGTACAATCTTTACTAATGTTTGTCACGACCTTGATAACAATACAGTTTGGTGGGAGAAGCTCGACAAGAATCCTCCGACCCACTGCATTAACTGGAAGGGCGAAGAGATTAACGGCACATCCGACGAGCCGCTCGCTAACCCGAACTCCAGATTTACAGCTCCGGCACAGAACTGTCCTTGCCTTTCACCCGAGTTTGAAAATCCGAACGGTGTTCCGATTTCGGCATTCGTATTCGGCGGCAGACGCGCTAAGCTCACTCCGCTTGTATATCAGTCAAAGAGCTGGAACAACGGCGTATTCGTTGGCTCGATTATGGGCTCCGAAACTACTGCTGCAGCAACAGGTGCGGTTGGCGTAGTTCGCCGCGACCCGATGGCTATGCTTCCGTTCTGCGGTTACAATATGGGCGACTACTGGAAGCACTGGATTGAAATCGGTAAGGGTCTTGACCCCGAGAAAGCACCTAAGATTTTCAATGTTAACTGGTTCCGCAAGGACGAGAACGACGACTTTATCTGGGCTGGTTTCGGTGATAACCTCCGCGTTCTTGACTGGATTATCGACCGTTGCGAGGGTAAGGTTGACGCTCAGGAAACTGCAATCGGTTACCTTCCGTACGCTAAGGATATTAACCTTGACGGTCTTGATATGACAGAGGCTGACCTCGACAAGATTCTTGATGTTGATAAAGAAGCTTGGAAAGAGGAGTACAAGGGCGTTGACGAGCTTTACGCTAAGTTCGGCGACAGACTTCCTCAGGAACTCGCAGACGAGCTTGCAAACGCAAAGGCTGCGCTTGACTAATAACAAAAAGGCTACCTTCCGGTAGCCTTTTCTTAGCTTTAAGTTTTAAGTGTTAAGCGTTAAGCTTATGGTTACTCGCTACGCTCGAACAATAATTAATACAATCGGGTGCGGGCAGAGCCCGCCCTCAAGCTAAAAGCTTAAAGCTCTGAGCTTAAAACCAAACAAAAGGACTGTCCTACGACAGTCCTTTTGTTAATTCTTTTACCGTATTTATAAAATCCTCGTTGTCGAGCAGCGGCAGGCGGACTTCCTTTCGTCCGCCGTAGCCGTATTTAATTAATACATATTCTTTGTTATACGCGCCGCCTTCGACTTCCTCGATGCGCTGGCTTACGGGCTCGGTGCAAATCTCGATACTCTCAATACCTTTAATAAGTATTTCCGTTTTAAAGGTGTGAACGGGCGGAACTATGCAGCTGTAGTCGATTATCAGCTTAGTGTCCGTTACCGTAACGCCCTTGTGCGACAGCCAGTATTTTAGCTGAAAGCCAAGGAATACCACACCAACGAGCGCCCACATTAAAGGCAGCACGAACGACAGATTACTTACGCCGAGCAGCTCTAACAATAGCGCAATCAGGATTGTAACGGGTATCGTCAGCAACCCGAGCATTAAGTTTTGAAGGCACACATAAAGCGTGTTCAGCGCCTTTGAGCGATAGGCGAATTTGTATCGTTTATTCATTAAATCATCCGTTCAGAATTGCAAAATTCTTTTTGTTTGATGCATAGAGGTTTTTGAAAACCTTAAAGTTTCTGTCGTAAACCGCCTTGTTTGCGGGGTTCGGCTTATAAACAGTTTTTGCAGGAATAAGCTTTTTAACGTCCTTGATTGACGGCAGCATACCCGTACCAACTGCGATAAGCGCCGCAGCGCCTACTGCGCCGATGTTTTGCGGCGAGTCAACAACCTCTACGTTACGCTGCAGAATATCTGCAAGTATCTGGCAGGTGGAAGCGCCGAGCGCGCCGCCGCCGCAGAAGCGAACGGTGTCTTTAATATGTACTTCCTTTTTCTGGTCCTGCCTTTCAAGCATCCAGCGCATATGGAAGCAAATACCCTCAACTACCGAACGGATAAGCTCGGTTTTACCGGTTTCGAGCTTGATGTTAAAGAACATACCCGCAGCGTTGGGGTCCTCAAACGGACAACGGTTGCCGTGCAGCCACGGTGTGAATACAACGCCGTTTGAACCCGGCTCAGCCCTGTCAACAACCTCTTCAAGATAGTCGTAAAGGTTAACAGCAATATCCTCGTAGCTGTCCGACGGGGTGCCGTGGTGTTGTAGATATACGCCGATTTCGTCAAGCGCAAGGTGGTCCTTAACCCAGCTTACGCATTTGTTGGAGGTTTCAAGCTCTGCAAAATAATTGTACGCGTCAGGGTCTGCACCGACTATAGCGGCAATCATAGCCGTTGTGTCAACCAACTGCTTTTCAACAACAGTGCCGACCCAGCCCGATGTGCCTGAGTAAATATGTGTGTCGCCAACCTCAACAGCGCCTGCGCCTACGCCAATAAGCGAAGCATCGCCGCCGCCGCCGAATACAGCAGTGCCGGGCGCAAGACCAAGCTCAGCAGCCGCCTTTTCGGTAACCTCGCCAACCTTGTCGGTACACTTCATAATTTTTGGCAGGTGGTCCATATTGATGCCGAACATATCGCAAACCGGCTTGCACCAGCCCTCGTGACCCTTGCGCGTATCATAAATCATTGTGGCAAAAGCAGAGTCGGTAGTCATTACGAACTCGCCGCTTGCGCGCAGGATAAGGTATTCCTTAACATCGAGCCACTTGTGGATTTTCTTAAAGTTTTCGGGCTCGTGCGCCTCAACCCACTTGTACTTCCATACAGGGTCTTTAACCGAAAGGGGAGCAGCGCCCGTGTACTTTAAGCACTTAAGCAGCTTTGCAGCGTCTGCGCCCGCAATCTGAAAGCCGTGCGCGATACCGTCCTTAAGCTCCTGAGTGGCACGCTGGTCCATATATGTCATAGGACGGCGGATGCAGTTGCCGTCTTTGTCAACAAGTACAAGTCCCTGCATAGCGGAGCAAAAGCTGATACCCTCAATCTGCTCCTTTGTGATGCCGGGAGCCTTTCTGAACACCTCTTTTGTGGTAAGGCACATCGCCTGCCACCACTCGTCAGCGTCCTGCTCGGCACCGCCCTTAACGCCTGTTTCCTCGTCTACATAAAGGCTGTAGCCTGCGGTCTGAGCGGCAATGATTTTAATCTCTTTGTCAATCTCAATAAGGCAGGTCTTGATACCTGTTGTACCTGTGTCGTAGGTTATTACGTATTTGCCCATTATATCGTTTCCTCCTCGAAATTTATTACAAATTTATTTTTGACCTTTGAATTTTGGTCTTTTGAAAGGTGAGCGCTGCTCACTTTTCAAATGTAAACGCCGACTCAATAAACTTAAGCAGCTGGCTTACAACCTTTTCTTCGTCCATTTCATCAACATTTACGCCAGTGTAAATTTCAAACCTCTGCCTGTAGTAGTCACAGGTGTACGAAAACTGCAACGACATAAGCAGATTGTCAAGAAAAAACGCAAAAAGCCTCGGGTCAAGGTCGCCCCTTACATCCGCCTTTGCAAGCGCCTGAGCAATCGAGGTGATGTACTTTTTGCTTGTGCTCGATTCAATCTCCTCGGCAAGCGCCCTTGCGCGCTCGTCATTTTTTTCGCTTGTAATCTCGTTATACAGTTTTATGTAATTAGCGTTCTTTTTTGAATGTGTGCAGGTTGTGCGTATAACCTTTTCGGCTTTTATCAGCAGCTTGTCGTCGCTTTTCATAATCTCGTCAAGCGCGTCGTCCAGAATCTGCATACCTCTTTGCAGGCAGGTTACAAACAAATCCTCTTTAGTAGCGAAGTATTTGTACATCAGCCCTATGCTGATTTCTGCATTTTTTGCTATTACATTTATATTGGCATTCTCGTAGCCCTTTGAAGCAAATTCCTCTATTCCGACTTCAAGAATTCTCTCTTTTCTCTCGTCGCTTGCTCTTTCAAAAGCGTCTTTATATCTTTTTTCAAACATATCAATTTTTGTTTATTTGCACAAAAGGGGATGCGATTACTTGTGCAAAGCTTACAAAACTCCTTATACAAACAGTCAGTCGATGATATTATAGTAACATCAATTAATCACTTTTGCAACAATATTGAACAATTTTTTATAACTTTTCATTTGACAAATTGTTAAATAGTGATATAATTATTATGTAAAACTAGTGAGTGGACATTCACGCCCAAAACGGTGAGCAGCCACTCACACTAAATTCAAGGAGGAAGATAACTATGGATACAAGATTCGCTATTACAGAGTATCCAAACGCAGCTGCTCTTACAGCTCAACTCGACGCACTTATTAAAAAACCGATTTACTCTATCAACAGAGCTGCTCTTAAAGAGTATGAAGAGGAGTATTTTGAGAAGAAGTGCAAAAAATCTAAGGAAATGATTACCGAGGCTAAGAACGTAATCCCCGGCGGAGTTCAGCACAACCTTGCATTTAACTATCCGTTCCCAATCGTTATGACTAAGGCTAAGGGCAACAAGCTTTATGATATCGACGGTAACGAATATTTCGATTTCCTTCAGGCAGGTGGTCCTACAATCATCGGCTCTAACGACGATGTAGTTAAGGAAGAGGTTAAAAAGCTTCTTGACGATTGCGGACCTTCAACAGGTCTGTTCCACCCCTATGAGTATAAGCTCGCTAAGAAAATCAGCGAGTGCGTACCTTCAGTAGAGATGTTCCGTATGCTCGGCTCGGGTACAGAGGCTTGTATGTGCGCAGTTCGTGTAGCTCGTCTTGCTACAGGTCATAAGAACATCATTAAGATGGGCGGCGCTTATCACGGCTGGTCCGACCAGCTCGCATGGGGTATGCGTGTACCGGGTACTCTTAATACTCAGTCACACGGTGTTCCGCTTTTCGTATTTAAGCACACACAGGAGTTCTTCCCCAACGACCTTAAGTCACTCGAGAAGAAGCTCATTATCAATAAGTTCCGCGGCGGCACAGCTGCTGTATTCATTGAGCCTTGCGGACCTGAGTCTGCAACACGTCCTGTAGATAAGGACTTCCCGAAGGGTGTTCAGGCACTCTGCCGTAAGTACGGCGCTCTGCTTGTTTGTGACGAGGTTGTTACAGGCTTCAGAATCGGTCTTTCGGGCGCACAGGGTTACTACGGTATCGACCCCGATATCACAATCTTCGGTAAGATTATCGCAGGCGGTTATCCGGGTGCAGGCGGTATCGGCGGCCATAAGGAAGTTATGAAGTACCTCGGCGCTGGTCTTGATAAGGCTGAAGGCAAGAAGATACATAAGGCAATGTGCGGCGGTACTATGGCTGCTACACCTCTTTCCTGCGTTGCAGGTTACACTGTAATTTGCGAGATTGAAAAGAGAAATGCTTGCCAGGTTGCAGGTCAGATGGCTGACAGACTTGTTAAGGGTATTAACGAGTCAATCAAAAAGTATGACCTTCCGTTTGTATGCTACAATGTTGGTTCAATCTGCCAGCTTCACACTGTTGCTACAATGCACTTCAGAATTAACTGGAAAAAGCCTTGGGAAATTCCTAACACATTTAAGCAGACCGGCATCCGTCAGACAGAGATGCAGTATATGGGCGCTGCTTATATGGCAGAAGGTCTTGTAACACTTGCAGGCTCACGTCTTTACACTTCAAGCGCTTATACAGAAGAGGATATTGATGAATGTATCCGCCGCTTTGACAAGGTACTTGCTAAGTGCGAAAAGATTGATTATTAATTGTTAGTATGCAGGGAGCAGTTAACTCTGCTCCCTTTAATAAAAAGGAGATAAATATGGCTTACGAAATTCAGGAAGCTAAAGAATTAGTTGTTAAGGCAGGTAAGGAGCTGATTGAAAAGGGACTTATCGCCAGAACATGGGGTAACGTTTCAGCTCGTATTTCGGACACCCAGTTTGTTATCACTCCGTCAGGAAGAGCATACGAGGATTTAACTCCCGAGGAAATCGTTGTTGTTAATATCGAGGATTGCTCATACGAGGGCGACATCAAGCCGTCGTCGGAAAAGGGCGTTCACGCTGCTGCATACCGTCACCATCCTACAGTTGATTTTGTTATCCACACCCACCAGAAAAATGCTACTATCGTCAGCATTACGGGTATGGAAATAAGGAATGTTTACGACGAGTTTAAGGGCGTTCTCGGCGACAAGGTGCCTTGCGCTGCATACGCTATGTCTACTACCGACTCCCTTCGCAAGAAGGTCGAGATGTGCATTATGATGAACCCCGGCGCAAGAGCTATTATGATGATGCACCACGGTACAATCTGTATGGGCGACAGCTATGAGCACGCTTTTGCGCTTGCAGAAAACCTCGAGAACTGCTGCGGTAAGGTTATTAAGGATAACTACCTCCGTCACTCCTGGGATAAGACCTACAGCGACGAGGCTAAGAGAAATTACTATCTTAATAAAAAGGATGCAGGCGCTATGCCCGAGTCTATCTGCGACCTTGGCTCGTCTGTAAGAAACGGTAACACCTTTACTCTTACAGTCGGCGGCAAGACCGTAGATGTTGATATCGAAACGGGCGTTGGAATTAACGGTATTCCTCCTAAAGTTGAGAAGCTTCACAGAGCAATTTACAATACTGAGGATTGCACCTTTATCCGCCACCTCAGCACTCCCGATGTAGTTGCATATTCCTGCACCGGCGAAGAGATGATTCCTATGATTGACGACTTTGCTCAGATTGTAGGTATCGATGTTAAGAATATTCCGTGGATTGACGGCGACACAGACGCTTGCGCAGCTGAAGCAGGCGAGGGTATCGACCAGAGAAATGCGGTATTTGTACAGGGCAACGGCGCACTCATTACGGGTAATACCGAGGGCGACCTGCAGGCGCTTGAAATCATTATGGATAAAGCTTGCCAGGCAGCGATTGATGTTGACATATTCAACCGCGCACACTATGTACCTAAGCTCGAATGTATGCTTATGCGTACCGTATACCTCGCGAAATACTCTAAGAAAATCGACGAGAAATAATCAAAACAGGACGGAATCTTCCGTCCTGTTTTTTTTGCTATGAGTTTATAGCTGTTAGCTGTGAGCTTGTGGTTACTCGGCTATGCCTCAAACAATAATCGGGAGGGCGCGGAGACCCTCCCCTACAAATTCGATATTACGAGGGTAGGTAGGGGCGGATACCATCCGCCCGAAAGTAATCGGTGTGTCCGCCGGCGGATAATATCCACCCCTACTTGATACTTGATACTAACAAAAAAGCGCCCAAAGGGCGCTTTTTGTTACTGTAAAACTTCTTTTTCTGCCCATTCAAGGATGTCGTTCATAACCTCGTCTTTGTTGAGCTCGTTTAGGATTTCGTGGCGGCAGTTGTCGTAGAGCTTAAGCGTAACATGCTTGTGGTTTGACGCAAGCAGTCTCTGATAGATATCGCGTATGCCCTTTGAATACTCGCCGACCGGGTCCTCGCAGCCGCTTGTAAGCAGTATCGGAAGCTCTGTCGGTACATTCTTGTACCACGCGTCGGTGTTAGCCTCGATATTAAGCTTAACAAGGTCGTTCATACCCTGCGCGCTGAACAAAAATCCGCAGTAATCGTCGGCAATATACTTGTCAACAATCTCGGTGTCGCGTGTGAGCCAGTCAAAATTAGTCCTGCCCTCGCACCTCTTGCCGTATGAGCCAAAGGTCATTTTGTCGAGCGTCTTGCTCTTGTGCTTAGTGCCTTTAACCTTTGCAACAAGCGCGGATACCTTTTCGCCGACGCCTGCAATCGGGTTAGCTCCGCCGGTGCCCATATAGATTGCACCCGCAAAGCCTACGTTCGGATACCACGCGGTAAAGCACCTTACGATAAACGAGCCCATCGAGTGACCCATAACAATAATCTTTTTGTCGCTGTAGGCGAACTTAGCCTTTTCAAAGGTGGTTTTAAGGTCCTCAACAAGCGCCTTGTAGCCGTCGTTGTCGCCGAAATAACCGGTTTCGTCAAAATTGGAATTAGACTTGCCGTGGTTAGCCATATCGTGAATATATACGGCAAAACCGTTAGAAACCATAAAGTCGATGAAACCTCTGTATCTTTCCTGATGCTCCGCCATACCGTGATGGATTACAAGTACTGCCTTAACCTCATCGTCGGGCATATACGCGTTGCCGTAAATATCGCAAACGCCGGTAGCGGACGGAAAGCTGTATGCTTCAATTTTCATAAAAATTACTCCTCGGTTTAATTATTCCTCGTCGGCTTCTTCTTCCTCGGGAATGTCAGAAGTACAATGAGGACACTTTGTTGCTTCGATATCAATTTCGCTCTTACAGAACGGGCAGGTCTTGGTAGTTGCCTCTTCTTCCTCTTCCTTATTCTTAGTAGCAAGCTCCTTAGCCTTGTTAGCTGACTTAACGATAAGGAATACAACAAATGCGATAATCAGGAAGTTGAGTATTGCCGAAATAAATGCGCCGAAGTTGAGCGTCTGACCCTTAATCTGAACAGCAAGACCGATTTCTGTGCCGCCAATCATTGCAATAAGCGGGTTGATAAGGTTGTCGATAAGCGCGTTAACGATTGCCGAGAAAGCACCGCCGATGATAACGCCGACTGCCAAATCAAGCACATTACCCTTAGAGATGAACTCTTTAAATTCTGCAAAAAACTTTTTCATTTTACATTCTCCTTTGTTTTTACATAAATTTTAACATATATACTATATCACATTATCCCCGTAAAATCAAATGCGGGGATAAATTTTTTATCTGCCGACTCCGTTTCCTGTACGAAAATGCGCTCGTATCCTGTCGAAAGGGCGTGGTTTATGACCTTTTCGTACTCCCGTTTTGTAAGCCTGCGGTCAATTTCGGGATACTCGCTAAGGTCACCGCAGGGCGTGTACTGCGCCATAAGTGACAGGTAAGCGCCGCCGTAGCTTTTTATCGTATCGTCTATAACTTCAAGCGCCGAATTAGAGTTGGACGGCAAAATTAAGTGGCGGATTATTACGCCCTTTTGCATAATGTCGCCGTCAAAAACGGGCGCGGGGATTTGCCTGCACATTTCACCTATTGCCGCCCTTGCAACCTCGCAGTAGTCGCCCGCCTTGCTGTAGCGGCTCGCCTTTTCGGGCTTTGAATATTTGTAATCCGTAAGGTAAATGTCGACAAGCCCGTCGAGCTTTTTAAGCGTGTCCACGCTCTCGTATCCCGAGGTGTTGTACACAATCGGAACAGGGGAGTCAAAGCGCTCTAAAACCTCCTTAAGCCGCTCCGCGTAGTGCGTAGGGTTTACAAGGTTTATGTTGTGCGCGCCCTGCTCAATAAGGCTGTTAAATACCTCGATAAGTCTGCCGTCGCTGATTTCAACGCCTTTGTTTTCGCGGCTTATTTCGCCGTTCTGGCAAAAGACGCAGCGCATATTACATCCGCTGAAAAACACAGTTCCGCTGCCGTTTTTGCCGCTGATACAAGGTTCCTCCCAGTAGTGCAGCGCGGCGCGCGCAACGCGAAAACGCTCGGGACTTTTGCAAAAGCCGAGCGTGTTTTCTCTGTCTGTATTACATTTTCGCGGACAAGAATTACAAATCATAACAGTGCCTTATATATGTCGCCTTTTTTGTACGGAGTGACTCCCGCAAGCTCTTTTGCGGCGTTGTTTATGCTCATTCCGCCTTCGACGAGCTTTTGCGCTTTTTTAACAGCTTCGTCAAACGGGATGTCGTTTTCTTCCTCTTTTTTGCCCTCGATAATCAGCACTATTTCGCCCTTGGGCTTCTCCTCGTGATAGCGCGCGGAGGCTTCCTCAAGAGTAGTCCTGATTACCTCCTCGTGTATTTTTGTAATCTCGCGAACTATGGCGATATTGCGATTGCCGAAGTATTTTAGCATATCGTCAAGCGTTGCCGAGAGCTTGTGCGGCGCTTCGTAAAAAACGATTGTGCGTTTTTCGCTCACAAGCTCCTCGAGATGCTCGCGGCGCGACTTCTTGCTGACCGACAAAAATCCCTCAAAGGTAAAGCGTCCGGTGTTCATACCCGAAATTGCAAGCGCCGTTGCAAACGCAGTCGGTCCGGGTACGGACTCTACCTCGACGCCCTCCTCGTGGCACATACGCACTAAATCCTCACCCGGGTCGGATATAGCGGGCATACCCGCGTCGGTCACTATGGCGCAGCTTTCGCCCGATTTTATTCTGTTTATAATCTCCTCGCCGCGCTCGCGCTTGTTGTGCTCAAAGTAGCTTACCATTTCTATTTTTATTCCGAAATGATTAAGCAGTTTCAATGTCACGCGCGTGTCCTCGGCGGCGATAAAATCGACCGAGCCGAGCGTTTCGACCGCCCTCGGCGATAAATCCCCGAGGTTGCCAATCGGCGTACCGACTACATAAAGTTTACTCATCTGATTTTATCCTCATACCCATCGGCATATGAGCCATATGCCGTCAGCATTTCTTTTGTAAATTTTGACTCTTTGTCCTTGATTACCAGCGGCGCCTCCACTCTAATAAACGGCTTTGCGCCCTTTTTGCCTTCAACAAGGAACAAAAACGGCTCCTCGCCCTCCTTGTCGCACACGAAACGAAGGCGCTTCGGCTCTAATTTGTACTGCCGCATTATTGCAAGTGCGTCCACAAGTCTTTCGGGGCGGTGACACATACAAAATCTGCCGCCGTATGTCAGCATATAATTAGCTGCCTTCACTGCGTCCTCGATGTTACAGCACACCTCGTGGCGCGCAATCCTTGCGCTCTCGCCGAGCGACTCAAAGCCTGTGTTTACGGGCTTGTACGGCGGGTTCATCGTAACGAGCGTAAAGCCCTCCGCGCTGAATTCTTTATCTATCTCGCGCAGGTCGCAAAGGTGGGGGATTAGTCTGCCTTCGAGCGCGTTGTGCTCAATAGCGGCGTTCACCTGCTCGATAGCGTTTTGCTGAATGTCAAGACAGTGAACGGCGCCCATCTTGCTGTCGCGCAGCCAGAGCAGCGGTATAATTCCGCAGCCCGTACCCATATCGGCGCATCTGTCCTTATACTTCGGCTTAGCGAAATACGCGAGTATAACCGCGTCCGTGCCGAAGGTGTGGTCGTCCGTTACCGCAACGCTTATGTCGTCGCTGAGGCGTTCAAAGGTGTAGCTCATATAACGCCTCCGTTGACCGACAGCACCTGTCCCGTTATGTACGGATTTTCTGCAAAAAACAGCACCGCTTTCGCCACTTCCTCGGGCGTTCCGAGTCTGCCGAGCGGCACCTCGTTTTCAAGCTCCGCTCTGTCAAAACAAGCGTTCATCCTTGTGTCAATTATTCCCGGCGATACGCAGTTTACGGTAATACCTGACGGCGCAAGCTCTTTTGACAGCGCCTTTGTAAAGCCGATTACCCCTGCCTTTGTCATAGAGTACAGCGTTTCGCACGACGCGCCGACCTCGCCCCATATGGAGGCGATGTTGATTATAGCGCCGCTGTGCTTTTTGAGCATACCGAGCGCAGCGTGCTTAGCGCAAAAATAAACCGCCTTCTGATTTATCGCGGTGAGGCTTTCGTAATCCTCCTCGGTGGTGTCGTTTATCATTTTAATAAGCGCACTTCCCGCGTTGTTAACAAGTACATCAATGTCACCGGTTTTATCGAAAAGCGCACTGATTTCGTCCGTATTTTTAAGGTCGCATTTTACCTTGTTTACGCCCTCGGTTTCGCACGGCGTGGTATTATAAACGGCGTACACCTCGTAGCCGTTATCTCTGAATATTTCGGCGCACGCCCTGCCTATACCCGAAGCCGCGCCCGTAATAAGTACTTTTTTCATTTAATCACCGAAAATATATTAACATTTATTATTGAATTTTGCAAATATATAGTATATAATTATAAAAAATTATTTTTGGAGAGCTTATGGAAAAGGAATTTTACACAATATCGGTGTATGCGGATAAGGACGAAAACCTTGTCGGCATTCCCTGCGGCGAAAGCGAAAAATACGGCATCGCCGATATTGATACGGTTATGCTTTTAAAAGCGCCGTACAGCGACACTCAGCTTGAAAATTATATCGAAAAGGTGCTCGACGCCTGCTATACAAAAAAGCACAACGACGAGGTCGAAACCTCGACTATCGAGCGCTATACAAAAAAGAAGGGCTTTGTTGAAGCTACGAAGGATTTCCTTTTAATCTCTATTGTTAAAATGCAAACGGGCTACTCGCTTATGCCGACCTTTAACGATTACGAAAAAGGACCGCTTGCTATCGACGACGACGAGCGCATCCTGCCGCTTAATTATAATAAGGGCGATATGGCTGAGCATATCCGCGATTTTATCGAAGTTTACCTGAAGGCTAATATGTTCTACCGCGAGATTAAAGAGCTCGAGGAAGAAAAATCGGCAACAGACAGCAAATAACCCCGTTTTAGTAGGTACTCACTATGCATTTACTTAAAATTGATAAGGATAATTACATCGGTCAGGCGGACCCGTACATAATCGAAAGCGACGGACGCTACTACATCTACACCACCGGTCACGACGGCATTTACGCCTACCACGCCGACGACCTTTTCGGCGGGTGGCACTTTTACGGTATGGTTATGACTGTTGAGGGTCACCACGGCTTCTGGGCGCCGAGCGTTATCGAGCTTGACGGTACGTTTTATATGTATAACTCGTTTGAATTTTACGGCGACGAGCCCGATTTGGGCGGTCACAGGCAGGCGATGTTTGTAAGCACTGCCGACAATCCGCTTGGTCCGTTTAAAAACGCTAAGCAGATTTTGCCGCCGTTTTCTATAGACTCGCATATTGTTAAAAACGAAAGCGGGCTGTTTTTGTTTTACTCCACAAACCGCTTTGAGGGCGACAGAATAGGTACATACATCGTAGTCGACAGAATGCTCGACCCCTACACCCCCGAGCGTAATCCGCAGGTGGTTGTAGAGCCTACTCTTGACGAGGATATCTATCGCCGCGACCGCTATAAAGAGGGTCAGCACTGGCATACTATCGAGGGCGCGTTCTATTTCCGCGAGGGCGACTGGCACTACCTTATGTACTCGGGCAACTGCTACGAGCAGCCGACTTACTACATAGGCTACGCCAGAGCAAAAACTACCGAAACCGACCTTACTAAAATTAAGTTTGAAAAGTATCCCGACGACAACACCTACCATCCCGTAATTGCTGCTAACGGCTTTGAAGAGGGAACAGGTCACCACTCTATGATTAAAAAGGACGGCCAGTGGTACGCCGTTTATCACGCAAGGGATTACGACGACGGACTCGGCGCAAACGCCTTTGACGCGCGCAACGCCCGTATTTGTAAGATTGATGTAAACGACGGTATTCTAACCGCTGAAAGATATGAAGATAAGATTTAATTAAGAATTATGAGTTATGAATTATGAATTAATGGTGGACTCTGTCCACACCTGATTATAAAATGCCCGTGCGGCGAGCACCCGAAATTCATAATTAATCATTATTAATTCATAATTATAAAGGACCAAAATGAATTCTTTTACTGACAATTTACGAAAAATTGAACCCTATGTTCCGGGTGAGCAGAGCAAGGAAAAGGATATCGTTAAGATTAACGCTAACGAAAACCCCTATCCTCCGTCGCCTAAGGCTGTTGAGGCGCTAAAGAGCTTTAACACCGACTCGCTGCGCTTTTACCCTAACGCAAACGCTACCGTTTTAAAGGAAGCGCTTGCCGAGTATTACGGCGTTGAGGTCGAAAATGTGTTTGTCGGCAACGGCTCGGACGATGTGCTTGCGCTCGCTTTTCAGTCGTTTTTCTGCAGCGACAAGCCGATTGTTTACCCCGACATCACTTACAGCTTTTACCCCGTTTGGTGCGAGCTGTTTAATATCCCGTTTAAGACCTATCCGCTCGATAAGGATTTCAGGATAAATGTCGAGGATTACAGGGAACAAAACGGCGGCGTGGTTATCCCTAACCCTAACGCGCCTACCTCGCTTTGCGAAGGGGAGCAGTTTATAAGAACGCTCCTTTCCTATAATACCGACAGCGTTGTTATCGTGGACGAAGCGTATGTCGACTTCGGCGGCTACTCAAGCGTTGCGCTCACTAAGGAATACGAAAATCTGCTTGTGTGCGGTACTTTTTCAAAATCGCGTTCGCTTGCGGGTATGCGTATCGGCTTTGCCATCGGAAGTAAAACGCTTATCTCGGTGCTTGAAGCGGTCAAAAATTCGTACAATTCATACACCGTTGACAGTCTGTCCATCGCTATGGGCATCGCTTCTCTTGAGGACGACGGGTATTTCAAATCCACTATTAACAAGGTTATCGCCACCCGCAGCAGAGTTACAAACGAGCTTCGCGCCCTCGGCTTTGAGGTGCTCGATTCAAGCTCTAACTTTATTCTTGTGACCCACAGCGACTACTCTATGAAGGAGTATTTTGAATTTCTTAAGTCGAAAAAGGTGTTTATAAGGTATTTCTCGCTGCCGAGGATAGATAAATATGTTCGTATTACTATCGGCACAGACGGCGAAATGGATGTGTTCCTCGCCGAAACTAAAAGATTTTTGGAGGAAAAATAATGAACGCTTTAGCTAAAGGTCTTGCCGTTTTTATTAACCTTTGCACCTACGGCGTCGGTATTGCTGTAGCGGCAATAAAGCTGTTTAAAATGAATTATATCGCGGTTTTTATCGTGCCTAATTTTAATTATAACGAGAGCTTGTTTTTTAATATGTCGCTGTTTTGTGTGGCGAGCGCGCTGCTTGGCGTAGTGCTGGTAATGCTGCTTGGCGACTATAACCGCAGCGGCGTTACGGTAGAGTTCCCGATAATCTGGGCGATTATCCCCGCCGCAATCGGCGTGCTGTTTTTGTACTTCGGCATTACGGGCGCAGCGGCAAGAGAAATTGCGATAATGATTGTGTCGGCGCTGATTTATATGTGCTCCGCCGCGGTCAATATCTACACCGGAACAAAAGTATTTACAATGTTTAAAAAGAATAATAAAGAATAAACGCTTCGGCGTTTATTTTTTTGTCTGCAGGTGTAGTTCACGAGTGACCTGTTATAATCAGGTGCGGCGCAGACCGCCATTCTCTTGAGTCTTGAGTCTGAAATTTTTCCAAATTTCTTGCAACACTTTACACTTTTTATTATACTTAACATATGAAAGCGCTTTTAAAGGAAGTGACACAATGAACGAAAAGGATTTAATACTTCTTGCCAAATCCGGCGACAAGGACGCCTTTGCTGAGCTTTACGGGCTTTACAAGGACAGGCTTTACCGCTATGCCTTTTACCGCCTGCAAAACGAGTCCGACGCCGAGGACGCGGTGCAGGAATGTGCCCTGTCGGCATACATACAGATAGGCTCGCTTAAAAAGGCTGAGGCATTCCCGTCATGGATATTCCGCATTCTTTACTGCACCTGCGCTGCCCAGATTAAGCGGCAGGCGATAGCGCGCAAAAACAGCAATATCGACGATATGGAAAATCTGCTCTTTGATAATTCGGCGTCCGACGCTGTAGAAAAAACCGAGCTTCAGTCGGCACTGCAAAGCCTTAAGGACGACGAAAGAGAGATTGTTATACTCTCCTGCGTTGCGGGTTTTAACAGTAAAGAAATCGGCAAAATCGTCGATATGACCTCGGGCGCGGTGCGTTCAAAGCTGTCGCGCAGCCTTAATAAACTCAGAGATATTTTGGAGTGATTGCTATGAAAAACAAGGATTTTATCGTATCACAGTTTGAAAAAGAAAATATTAACGCTCCCGACTCTCTAAGCGAGGAAAATATTAAAGCAAGGCTCGAGCAGGGAACAAGCGTTAATAATATTGTAAAAGTTAATAAGAATAAAAAGCGCGTACTAAAGCCACTTGCGGCAGTGGCGGCGTGTATCGCGATAGTGATTACCTCCGTCGTGTCGGGTAACGCAATCCGACAGTCGCGTATCGACAAGGCGATTGCAAAGTCCGAAAAGGACGGCTTGGTGTACTTTACAAGCTACGACGAACTTGAAAATTTTTCGGATAAATTATATTCCAAACCAGAACGCGGTTTTAATATGTTTGGCGTTGTTACAAAAGACCTTTATGAAAAAAGCGTCAGCAATGAGTCTGCAGCAGATGCCGCTGACGGCGCAGAGTCGCACAGCACAACATATACCCAGATTGAGGATGTAGACGAGGCGGATATTATCAAAACCGACGGCGAGTACATCTATTTTATCGATACTTCCGAGTCCACGCTCGTTATCTATTCGGCGAAGGACGGAATGTGCGTTCTCGCTTCTAAAACCTTTAACGACAGCAGCGTGCTGAATTACAGAGAGCTGTATCTCAACGGTGACAGACTCTATATACTCGGCACCGAGAGCAAGTATAATAAAAAGAAGTACACCACCACTTACAATACGATTGTCAAGGCGTATGATGTCAGCGACAGGACTAAAATCCGCGAGCTCGACACCTTTAAACAAAGCGGTGAATATTCTACCTCGCGTATGGTAGGCGACAGTATTTATGTAGTTTCCACCACCTACGCTACGAGTAAGCGCTTCGTGCCCTGCTGTACCGACGAGGACGGGGAACTTCAAAAAATCCCCGCAAAAGACATCTGTGCATTCAAGGACTGCACCGAGCCCGATTACGCTGTTATCGGCGCAATCGACACTAAAAACGGTCTGAGCCGCAACAAAAAGGTAAGAGCGGTTATGGGCGGCGCGAATGAGGTGTTCTGCACTACCGAGAATATCTACATCGCCTGCACAACTTATACCGACAGCCATGAAGTAACGGGTATAGTTAAGTACAAACTATCGGGCGCTACTTCACTCAAGCAGGTTGCCACCGGTAATGTCAGGGGCAGCGTTAATAACCAGTTCTCGTTTGACGAAAAGGACGGCTACCTTCGCGTTGCAACTACGGTTAACAACGATATCAATAAGCTCTTTGTACTCGACGAAAAGCTCGACCTTGTCGGCTCGGTTGGCGGATACGCAAAGGGCGAGCATATCGAAGCGGTTAAGTATATCGGCGACAAGGCGTATGTAATCACTTACGAAACCACTGACCCGCTGTTCATAATCGACCTGAGCAATCCGCGCGACCCTAAGATTACGGGTAAAGTTAAGATTGACGGCTTTTCTACTAATCTTGTGCCGGTCGGCGAGGATAAGCTTATGGGTATCGGCTACTCTACCGAAAGTACCGAGTGGGGCGAAGCGACAAACGGCGTTAAAATAGTGCTGTTTGATATAAGTAACGACAATAAACCGCGTGTGCTGGATACTAAGGTATATTCGGGCGCAACCAGCCCCGCGCAGGAAGACCACAAGGCAATCATGCAAAACAGGGAAGAGGGCTATCTCGCAATTCCTATTGTTATTGATAATTACGAGGATGAGGAGGTTTACGACGACGCCGAAGAGGGCGAAGTCTATGACGAGCCGGCATATTACGGAGAATCGGGCAAAGCGCTTGTGTTCACCGAAAAGGACGGCAAAATCAAAGTCCTTAAGGAGTACAAGAGCGACAACAGCATTGACCGTATCGTCTATATCGGCAATCACCTCTACGCCGTTGACACCACGGCAGAGAGCATCGAAAGCTTCACACTCGGCAAATAACAAAAGACTCCCTTTGAGCACCCGATTTTCGCAGGGTGCTCAAAGGGAGCCTTGCATTTTTGAGATTTAATAGGATTTAACACTTGTTCCTTCAAATTCAAATTTAATACTTTTCAATTTTTGCTCAATTTCATTTGCAAGACACCTCAATAATTTGTTTTTCGTTTTTAAAAGCATATATATTGCTTGTTAATACGCCGACTGTTATGATTGATTAAAAATTATAAACGCTTTTGTTGGATTATCTTCATTAAATGCCACAAATAATTCTGCAGATTCTTTGCCAAATGTTAATTCGCCAGGCGGTGCTGTTTTATACCAGGTGAGCTTTTTGTCATAAACAGCGTCCACCCATTTTTCGGTTGTATATTTTGGAATGGTTTTTAATATATTATTGTTTGTGAAATCGTAATTAACTGACGACTCGGGTTTATCAGAACATATATAAAAATCCTTGTTCTCCGGCTCCGGATTACCGACTAATTCATTAGCATCGTCAATTGCAATTTCTGCAATAAAAAATTCTTTGTATATTGGTATTGGTATAATTGATTTTTTGTTGCTCATTTTGCAGTACGAATTAATAATATCAAAATTATTATCATTTAATCCCAAATTTTCAATTTCAATAATATTATTTTTATCAATGTTTGTAGTATAACTTATAGGGACAACAAACACAATTGTAATAAATGATACCAATACAAGAATTATAATTATACTTTTCTTTTTTATATGACCGACCCCTCACTTATTAAAATCCAATAGCTAGTGTGTGTCTGTGTTAATTGTTTTTGTCTTGCAACAACATTATATATTACGTTTATATTGCTTGTCAACAGGGGTGAATGATTGTTTACAAATCGAAAAACTAAATATAAAAACAAAACAGACGCGATTAACTCGCGTCCGTTTTGTTTGTGGAGTAAAATTTATGTAAAAAATCTAAAAGCTATATCATAAGGCTGATTAACAGCCGTTGTTGTTATATGTAAATGAGGGTGAGCCAGTTGACTATCGCTCGTTCTTCCCTCAACTTGGTTCACATTATACACCCCATTTTTCAAAATGCAAGCCTTTTTTTATCATTTTTACTCTATGTCTATATTATACAAAAGAGTTAAGAATATTTTGTACAAATTGCACAAGAGTTCACTCCATTTGCTTACCCAAAAATGCTGCCGCAACCTGTACGAGCTTGATATCGGTCTCGCTCGGGAGCTCTCCGTTTTCGTCCTCGAGCAGCGCTACCGCCCCGCTGACATCGCCGCCGTAGATTATCGGATACACCACATCAGCCATTCGGTTGCAGCCCTCTATGGCGTTAAGCCCGGGCACGCTGTCGGTCTTAATGTGTATCTGGCGGTTGTCCATAAGCTCCTCGAGACTCTTTGTAACGCGCCTTTCGAGCACCTCGCGCTTGCTTATACCCGACGCTGCGATAACATGGTCGTTATCCATAATCGCAATCGGCAGCCCTCCGCTCTTGTGGAGTACCTCGGCGTACTGCGAAGCGAAGTTCGACAGCTCGCCAATCGGCGAATACTTTTTAAAAATAACCTCGCCCTCCGCGTCGGTATAAATCTCCAGCGGGTCACCCTCTTTTATACGAAACGACCTGCGGATTTCTTTTGGAATAACAATCCTTCCCAGGTCGTCAATCCTTCTCACAATTCCTGTTGCTTTCAAAACAATCTCTCCCTTTTTCAAAATCTGCTACTGTAATATTTTGCACATAAACAACGAACATATGTAAAAGAGAAGCTGAGAAATTCTGTAAATTTTAATTATTGATTTTAACACAATAATACGCTATAATTATTGTGCTAGTTTTATATAATCAGGAGGAGTGAATTATGAAAACTGCAAAACCCGTCAGGGCGTTAACATCAATTATATTAGCTATATTGCTTATAAGCGTTAACCTGCCTTTTACGGCAATGGCTGAAGTTGACGATTTTATTGAGGAAGGTAAACTCATGTACCTTGTTACGTCAGAGGGAAGCGACGGCGCTCCCGGCACTGTAACAGCGGGGTTCAATGAAAACTTTGACCCCAAAACCGTTACCGAAATAACGGTTCCCTGCACGGTTACAAACGACGGTAAAAGCTATAGCGTAACAGCACTCTCTGACAGTGCTTTCGGCAGCTGCACAGCGCTTACATCTCTTGATTTGTCGGAGTGTACGAAACTGACCTCTATCGGTATGAGCGCATTTGTTGATTGCGAAAGCCTGAACTCGATAACTATTCCGTGTAATTTTGACAAGGGCTTGTTCAAAGACACCGGTATTGTTACCGACGGCGACAGCTTCAAAATCGAATACGCCGTAATCGGTATGGGCGATGACGGAGGCGCTCCGTCTTCGTTAACAGAAACCCCGGGCGGCACCTTCACCTATATTCACAACTGGGAAAAGGACAGCAGCAACTCCGCTCAGCATAAGTGCTCACGCTGCAATACAACGGAAGCGCACGATTTTAAAGTAAACGATAAGAACTATTCTGAGCATATATGCACAAAATGCTCTTACAAGGAACAGCACAAATGGCAGCCCGACGCAAACAATGCCAATCAGCATAAATGCACCGTTTGCCAATACGGCGAAGCGCATTACGGCGGCACGGCAAACTGCGATGGAAAAGCCAAATGCGTTGCGTGCTCGAGCGAATATCAGACGGCTTCGCAAGGTGGACATCAATGGGAAGTTATGCCCGCCACCATCGGACCTGTCAGCGCCGAGTACCGGTGCGAAAAGTGCCTTGATACAAAAAAAGAAGAAATCGGAGTCGGTGAAAGTATGACTGCCTTTAACGGGCAGAAACTGAAAACTATTTTACAGGACCCGTATAAGGTTCTGCCCGAAGGCGTAGAGTTAAAGGTCAAATCGATTGAACCGGGCTCCGCAAGATACAACGAACTTCTGGCTAATTTGGACGACACTCACAAGGTTGAAAACGTAGCGTTCTTTGAAATAGAACTGTATAACGCTAAAAATGAAAAAATCAGCGGAGAAATAGCCGGCAAGGTCAGAGTTCTGATACAGATTCCAGATGGTTGGGATAAAAAGGATTTGGAAGCGGTTCTGGTGATGGCAGGTGCTGATGTTGAGTTTGAAGAAAGCGTAATAACCATCGACGGAAAAGATTATCTGGCATTCTGGACAGACCATTTCAGCCCGTACGCCCTCATTGAGACTGCAACGGAAAAAGAGGAAAAAGAAAGCGATAGCGGTACTTCCTCAGAGGGAAGGGACACCTCAAAAACATCGCCTGCAACAGGTAATTCGGATTTCGTGCTGATTTCGGCTCTTGCGGCAGTTTCAGCATCAGCGGTAATATTCATATACCTTATTGTTGAAAGAAAAAGAAAAAAAGCTTAAATTGAAATTAAGGACTATACGGCGTCCGTCATAAAGGAAGAAAACAGACCGATTCTCTTTCGGTCTGTTTTCTTATCGGTAATGCATTTTCCTCCGTATGTATTTATTTTCCGATGCAACGCTCTGAAAACTGTAGCATTGCATAACGGAACTTTTCATACGGTGTCAATGATGTATGTAACGGGTCGCCTTCTTTAATACGAAACGACCTGCGGATTACTTTTGGAATAACAATCCTTCCTAGGTCGTCAATCCTTCTTACAATTCCCGTTGCTTTCATATTCCCATCTCCAAATACAAATTTGTTACTGTAATATTTTGCACAGATTGTGTAATATAATACCAACCAAAAAATACTATTTTTTGGAATAATTATTGAATAATTCGGTTTATTTTGGTATTATTAAAACAAATAATATAGTAAAGGTTGATATTATGTTTGATGTTGAAAAGGTTAAGGATGAATGCGTAAATTGGATACGCGACTTTTTTGAGGTGAACGGTAAGGGCTGTAACGCCGTTGTGGGTATTTCCGGCGGCAAGGACAGCTCGGTAGTTGCGGCGCTTTGTGTAGAAGCGCTCGGCAGGGAGAGGGTTATCGGCGTACTTATGCCAAACGGCGAGCAGGCGGATATTGATATGGCAAAGCTGCTTGTCAGCCACCTTGGTATAAAGCATTATATAATTAATGTTAAGGATGCCGTTGACGGTCTTAAGAGCGCTCTGCCGTTTGAGGCGTCTGCTCAGACGCTCACCAATCTTCCGCCAAGGGTAAGAATGGCTACTCTTTATGCTGTGGCGCAGAGCCACAACGGCAGGGTGGCGAACACCTGTAATATGTCCGAGGATTGGGTGGGTTACTCAACCCGTTACGGCGACGCCGCGGGCGACTTCAGCCCCTGCGCAAACCTCACTGTTCAGGAGGTTAAGGCTATCGGCAGGCTTCTCGGTTTGCCCGATGTGCTTGTCGATAAAGTGCCGATTGACGGACTTTGCGGCAAGACCGACGAGGATAACCTGGGCTTTACTTACGCTGTTCTTGATAAGTATATCAGAACGGGCGAGATTGACAATGCGGACATCAAGCAAAAAATTGACCGCCTGCATAAGCTTAATGTATTTAAGCTGCAGCTTATGCCTGCGTTTAACCCGCAGATAGAAACGATAGAAGAATAAAAAAGCCCCGCAGACCTGATGTCTGCGGGATTTTTGTTAGTCTGAAATGTATGGAAGCAGAGCAAGGTGACGAGCTCTCTTAATAGCTGTTGTGAGCTCTCTCTGGTGCTTTGCGCAGGTGCCTGTTACACGGCGGGGAAGAATCTTAGCTCTTTCAGAAGTGAACTTTCTGAGCTTTGCTACATCCTTGTAGTCGATTGCTTCTACCTTATCTACACAAAACTGACAAACCTTTCTGCGTCCCTTTCTCGGGCCTTTGTTGTATGCCATAGTTTTTCTCCTTTGTTAGTTAACTCTTAGAATGGAAGGTCGTCATCGTCGTCCACGATTTCTTCAAAATCGCTGTTGTTAGCGCTCGCATAGCTCGGTGCAGGCTGATTATACTCCTGTGCGGGAGCAGCGCTGCCCGACTCTGCTTTAGAGCCGCAGAACGATACATTGTTTGCAACGACCTCTACTGATTTTCTGTTGTTACCGTTTTTGTCGGTAAAGTTCTGAGTCTGAATAGTACCTTCGACCGCAATCATAGAGCCCTTGTGGAAATAACGGCTGATGAAGTCTGCGGTCTGACGCCAAGCTACACAGTCGATAAAATCTGCCTGTCTTTCGCTGCCGGAACGCTGATAGTTCCTGTCTACAGCTACCTGAAAACGAAGTACAGATACGCCGCTGGGTGTAGTCTTAAGCTCAGGCTCGTAAGTTAATCTGCCCATTAAGGCTACCATATTAATCATATTATAGCCTCCTTATTCGCCTTTAGCGACAATAAGTGAACGAAGCACGCCGTCGGTAATGTTAATTACACGGTCAAGCTCAGCCGGGAATGATTCCTCACAAGCAAAGTTAATAAGAACATAGTAGCCCTCGGTCTCGTAGTTGATAGGATATGCAAGCTTTCTCTTGCCCCATTCCTCAACTTCGCCGAGAGTGCCATTCTTAGAAATAAGGTCAGTGAACTTAGCCTTTAAAGCGTCTACTGCCTCGTTACCCTTTGAAAGAGAGTAAACCATAACGATTTCGTAATTTCTTAATGCCATTCTTCAGCACCTCCTTCTGGTCATTCGGCGCGATATCTCCTCGCGCAAGGATATTTACTTGATACTTCAAGCCCTAACATTATAACAGCATTGTCGGGGCTTGTCAAGAATTAGTTTATTTATAATTATAATTACTTACTTATTCATTATTGCTTTGCTCGTATGCGGCAAAGTTCTTTGCGCACAAAAAGCAGTAAACAACAGTAGTTGACACGGCGAGAAACAGAGTGAATATTAGCGAGGGTGCAACTTTTGCAAAAGCTGCTAAATAGTCGCCGCTTGATAATAAGGTTTTAAACGAATTGTTTATCGAATGCAGCGGAGTTAATACATCAACCAAATCGGAAACGCTGTTGAGCGCCAGGCTTGCGACCGTCGGCAAAAAGATGTTTGGCAAAAACAGCTTTCTCGTGTTTTTGTCTATTTTTTTCAGCGCGATATTAAAGAAAGCATAAACAATCGCAAGGAGAATTATAATATTCAGAGCATTTACAATCGGCATTAAAAATGCGCCTGCAAAACTAAATATGGTGCTAATCATAGCAATTACAATGCTGCCTACTAAATCGCCAACGATTACAAACCACCATTTTGTTCTGAGTCGGTACTGCACAGGAAACTGCAAGCTCGACTTTTCTTCATAAAGCGCAGAGTATCCCGTTATGAGCTTAGAGTATGCAAAAAGGCATATTATTAGCGTAGCTGCCGCAGATATTGCATCGTTTATTGCGGAATTATCCGTCAGTTTAAGCATATCCAATAAATAGTTAAACACATCGTTTGTAAATTTGCTTATTCCTATCGGAAGGAGCAGTAGGGGAATGGATTTATATTTGTTTTGCTCAAAACCTACGATGTTTTTGTACAGGATTGTTGCTGTCACAAATAGCAGCAAAACGAATACAAAAGAGGCAATTCCCTCTATTCCGTCAACGGTGTTTAACAGAAACGTAATTACTGAGTACGCCAAATCCAGCACTGCATAAACAATCACCGCCAGCTTGAAATATTTTGAAAACGCATAAGACTTCATAGGTTTATCCTCCATTTATGTTAAAATTATTTTTTGATTATATCGCAGATGCGCTTAACATCCTGCGAGAAGCGGCGCTGCGATATGAGCATCACAAGCGTGTCGCCCTCTTTGAGGAGCGTGTCGCCCTTTGGCGTCATCGGTGTTTCGTCGCGCTCAACCGATACTATCAGGCAGTGCTTGCCCCAGTCGATGTCGGCGATTTTGTGGTCTGCGATTTTGCTGCCGAGCGGGATTGTAAAGGTCTGAATAACCTTTTCGGTCTTGCTTGAATTAAGGACGGGGGAGTCGGTGTTTTCGACCGCTTTTTCAAACAGAATTGAGTAAAACGGCGCGGTGCCGATAGTGTTCGCAACCGCGTATGAAATAAGGCTTACCGTTGCAATCGGCAGCAGTGAGTGCATATCGCCCGTAAGCTCGAACACAAGTATTATGCCCGTCAGCGGTGCGCGCACGATTGACGAGAACAGTCCCGCCATACCGATTACTACGAATTCCTCGTAAAGACCGCCCGAAAGCCCGATGTTGTTGATGGCGATATTGCCGAATATTGCGCCGATGTACGCGCCGAGCACGCACAGCGGATAAAGCGTTCCGCCCGGTGCGCCCGACGAAAACGAAAACGCGCCGAACAAAAATTTAGCAAAAAGCAAAACGAACAGCACCGAAAGCTCGGGGCGCTCGGTCATAAGGCGGGTTGCCATTGTGTGACCGCCGCAAAGAATCTGCGGCACGGTAAGTCCGATTACTCCGCTTACAAGGAACACGAACGCCATTTTTACCGCCTGCGGAATTTTGGTTACCTTTTTATAGAGCTTTTGAACCCACACCATAAACACATTGTATCCCGCGCCTGCAAAGCCGAGTACTACGCCCATAAGCAGCAGTATCCAGTAGTTGTGAAGAGCGAGGGTTACGGTGTCGTACTGAAAGGTGGTTTCGTGACCGAAAAACGCTATCGAGATGTAGTCCGCGGTAATCGACGCGACGATGCTCATACAAAGTATCGCCTTGTCGTAATTGTGGTGAATTTCCTCGAGCACGAACATTGTGCCGGCAATCGGAGCATTGAACGCAGCCGCCATACCCGCGCCCGCGCCGCAAGAAATCATACGAAGCTCGGTGGTTTTATCGGACTTTGTAAGCCTTGATACGCCCTTAGCCGCCATACCGCCAAGCTGTACCGACGGACCCTCTCTGCCGAGCGACAGACCGCTGAAAACAGCCGTCGTGCCGCCGATAAACTTGGCGATGATAACCCTCCACCAGTTCAGCGAAAAGTAGCCGCGTATTTCGCCCGAGGTCTGCGGAATACCCGAGCCTGCCGCGTCGGGCTCCCACTTGTTGATAAGCGCCACCATAACTCCGAAAACGCATAGCAGCGCGAGCCACAGCGCGATTTTGGCAGGCGAGCCCTTAACGAAATCGAGCACCTTGTACAAGCCCTCCTCGGCATATACAAGCGCAAAGCGGTACGCCACGCAAACAAGACCCGAGGCTACGCCCACCTCAAGTCCGCGGATAATAAGGTATATACTTTCGTTCTTTTTTACTCCGACTTTTCGTATAGTCGTTTTTTCTTTATTTTGCATAACTTAGGTTAAAAGCTACGGACACTTGCCCGTAGCTTTTGATTATTAATTATTTAGTGCGGTAAACCCGCCTTTAGTTTATAAGTAGTTCCACGGATTTACGCGCTGACCGTTAATTCTTACCTCGAAGTGAACATGAGGTCCGGTCGAGTTACCCGTCGAGCCTGACAGCGAAATAGTCTGTCCTCTCGAAACATGGTCGCCAACGCCTACAAGCAGCTTGGAGTTATGCGCGTACAGCGTCGAAAGTCCGTTGCCGTGGTCGATAATGATATAGTGACCGTAGCTGTACCAAAGGTTGAGCGCTACGATAACCTTACCCGCAGCGGCAGCGTGTACCTCTGTACCCGTAGGAACGGGGAAGTCGATACCGCCGTGATAACGACCGCTCGAGTAGTTGGGATAACCCGCAGAAATGCTTCTTGAATATGTAGGGTACGACAGCGTACCGCTGTGCGAGCCGTCGCCCTGTGAGCCGTTAAGCGAGCCGGTGCCCTTAGACGCCTGGTCGTAAATCTTCTGGATTTCTCTTTCAACCTCGGCGAGCTTGTCCTTATCCTCGTCGATGGATTCAAGGTACTCCGAAGTCTGCGAAGCGAGCTTCTTCATAGTTGCGTTAAGCTCTGCAACCTCGTCCTTAAGCTCCTTCTTAGCAGCTTCGATTTCTGCGATGCTGCTGTCGAGCTTAGCCTTGTCGGTTTCGAGCTTCTTTTTGTTTTCCTTAAGCTTGTTTCTGCTCTTTTCAAGGGCAGCCTTTTCCTTTTCAATCTCGCTCATTTTTTCCATAAGCGAGTTAAGGATGTTGCTGTCCTGCTCGGAAACAGACTTAATCATCTGGCTTCTTGTAAGAATCGAGCTGATGTCCTCGCAGGTGAGGAGCACCTCGAGATTGCTTGCGCTGCCCGAGATGTACATCGCTTTAAGGCGCTGACAGTATTCCTCGTAGGTCTTGTCAAACTCCGCCTGCTTGCGGTCAATCTCCTGCTGTGTCTTTTCGATATTCTGTTCGGTTTCGGTTATGTTGTTCTGAATATCGGTAATCTCGTTTTGAAGATTATCCGCGTCAGCCTGAAGCACATCAATCTTGTCCTGCTTGAGCTTAATTTTTCTGTCAAGCTCGGTAATGTACTCCTGGGTCTTGTCCTTTTCCTTCTTGAGCTTTTCAACCTTTTCCTCGGTTTCCTTAATTTGCTCGGAAATCTTATCTTTTTTCTTCTGAAGGTCCGAAACAGATTTTGCATATGCAGCAGGTGCGCCGATGCAGCTGAAAACGAAGCAAAGGCTGAGTAATACTGCCACAAGCTTAGTCATACCCTTAAATTGCATAAATCTCACTGCCTTCCTTGTTAAGATACCTTCTCATAGTGATAAGCGAACCGCCTACACCGCTGATAATGCCTATGCATACGAATACGCCGAGCATCGGCAGCGCGTAGTTAGTGAAGCCGAGCGGAACAAGTCTGAGCGACATCAGCAGCTCGCTGAAGCTCCGCACCGCAAGCACATATACGCCCCAGACCGCGCCGAGCGAAATTACACCCGACACAACGCCCAGTATAATACCCTCTACAACGAACGGAAGTCTTACGAAGGAGTTAGTAGCACCTACGGACTTCATAATGCTGATTTCGAGGCGGCGTGAATAAACGGTAAGCTTGATTGTGTTTGAAATAATGAAAAGCGAAATTGCAAAAAGTACGGAAATAATTACAACTGCGATAATCGAAATGCCGCGGCTGATAGTGTCGAGCTTCTTTGCAAGGTCACTGTTTTCCCTGACGGTAACATTGTCCATCTTTTTGATTTCGGATACGGTGTTTTTAAACTGGCTTAAATCCGCAACCGTTACCTTGTAAGCGTCGGGGAGGGGAATGTCGGTGCTGATTTCCTTAAAGAACTGCGCCTGCGCGTCCTCCATAGTCTTAAGCTGGTCAGCCCAGGCGGACTCCTTGCTTACGAACTCAACGCTCTCGACATTCTGCATACCCTTAAGCGTTTCGCCCATCCGGTCAATAGCAGCGTCGTCGAGAATAACATTACCTTCTTTATCGGTGTCCTCGATGTACACCATAATAACATTTTCGTTTTCGATTTTATCAACGAGGGCGTTGATATTAAGGAATATCATCGCTGCCGAGCCGATAAGCACTAAACAGCTGAGGAGTACGCATACAGACGCAACCGACATCATACGGTTTGTCCAGGTGTTGCGGAAACCCTCTTTAATAAGATACTTTAAGCTTGCACCTGTCATTACTCCTCACCTCCGTCCTCAGTAACAGCATCGTCAACCTCTTCCTCCTCGGAGGTGGAAACGATATCCTCAAGGTTGTCGAATACCTCGGTTACGCTGTCCTGCTTAACATCCTCTTCGTAGTAGAACATATCCGTAACCTTTTCGGGCTCTTTAGCCTTAAATTTAGCGAAGGTCGGGTCGGGAGTATCCGATACAACCTGTCCGTTCTGGATAACGATAACTCGTCTCTGGAACGAGCGCACAAGCTCGTGCTCGTGAGTTACCATTACAACGGTGGTGCCTGAGTTGTTGATTTTTGTAAGCAGGTCAACAATCTCGTGGCTCATCTCGGGGTCAACATTACCCGTAGGCTCGTCCGCAATAATAAGGTCGGGGTTGTTAACCAGCGCTCTTGCAAGCGATACACGCTGCTGCTCGCCGCCCGAAAGCTCGTTAGGCATTGAACGCGCCTTGTTAGAAAGACCAACAAGCTGAAGGATGTAAGGAACTCTTTTTCTTATATCCTTTTCCTTAGCGCCGATAACGCGCATAGCAAACGCAACATTATCGTATACGGTCATTTTTGGGATAATTCTGAAATCCTGAAAAACTATACCCATAGTTCTTCTATAATAAGGCACCTTGCGCTTTTTAAGCTTAGAGGATGCGTAACCGTTAACGATAACATCGCCCTCGGTCGGCTTCTCCTCGTGCATAATAAGCTTTAAAAATGTACTTTTACCTGCGCCCGACGAGCCAACAACGAAGACGAATTCGCCGTCCTCGATTTTAATATTGACATTGTCAAGGGCTTTGGTGCCGTTGCTGTCATATACCTTTGTGACATCTTTAAATTCAATCACGGCTTTAACTCCTTAGACTTATTTTTATGAAAGGGCAACCTTAATAAAGGGACACCTCCCCATAATTACTAATATATAATACATCACCTTAATTTAAGTTTCAAGTGTTTTTAGTTATTTTTTTGTAAATTTTGTAACATTTTTGTAAATGAGCGAAATTTCGTCTTTTTTATTGTGCATATAATTGATTGACTTATCCGACTTATAATAGTATAATATTTACGCTTACTTTTAGAATTTTAATTCAAAATAGTATTTGGAGAATAAAATGGATGTAAAAATTTCACCTTCAATTTTATCCAGCGATTATGCTAACCTGCAAAGCGAACTTAGCAGGATTAAAAACGCTGATTTAATTCATATTGATGTTATGGACGGCCATTTTGTGCCGAATATCACTATAGGTATGCCCGTTATTAAGGCGCTTAAGGGCGTTTGCGACATCCCGTTTGATGTGCATCTTATGATTAGCGACCCGTACGATTACGCCGACGCGTTTGCAAAAGCGGGCGCGGATATAATCTGTTTTCATATAGAGTGTAAGAGCAATATAGAGGCAACTATCGACAGGATTTTATTCCTCGGCAAAAAGGCTGCCCTTGCAATCAAGCCCGACACGCCTGTTGACTCGGTTATCCCGTATCTTAATAAGCTGTCTATGGTGCTTATTATGACCGTTGAGCCGGGCTTTGGCGGACAGAGCTTTATGCAAAAGGTGCTTCCTAAAATCCGTAAAATCAGGGAGCTTAACGAAAGTATAGATATCGAAGTCGACGGCGGCGTCGATTTTGAGACCGTTAAAATGGCTGCAGAAGCGGGCGCAAATGTGTTCGTTGCAGGCTCTGCGGTGTTTAAGAGCGAATGCCCCGAAGAAGCGATTGAAACGCTTAGAAATAATGCGCTCGAGCAGATAAGCGACAGCACCCAAATCAGATTAGTGTAGTCAGATTAGGTTTAGTATGAAAAGAAAACGATTTTATAACAATAAAAAACGTAACCAAAAGTGGACCGAGCCCGAGCAGGGACGCAAAATTGAATTTGCCGACAAGTATGTCGAGGGCGGCGAAGCGGATAAGTTTAATCCTAACCGCACCTCGTCAAAAAGCTATAACGCAAAGTCCGCTAAAAAGAACGAAACAAGGCTGAAAAGGTTTATAATTTTTGTGTCCTGCGTTTTGATTATCTCGGTGGGATATACGGCTATGGACGTTTATGTTGTGCGCCACGCCGAGCCCGCGCAAAACGCTATTGAGGATGTGTCAAACAACGAGGGCACACTCTCCCAGATGGATATGAATTTTTACGCGCGTCTTACCGACGGCATAAGCCTTGACGCTTCGGTTATGCTCTCGTCGGTTATTAACGAGGCTCAGTCGAACGGCTTTGGCTCGCTTGCATTTGAAGCTAAGCGTGCGGACGGTACAATCGGCTACGACTCTAAGCTTGCGTCGGTTGAAACCTTTAATGTCGAAAGCTCCTTCGGCGCAAAGCCCGAACAGTCGATTAAGCAGATGCTGGCAAACGACATTATGCCGATTGCGGTTATAAGCTGCTATAAGGATAACACCCTTCCCGTTCAGGCGCAGGGCGCCGCGATTACTAAGGGCAAAAAGCTCTATACGGACGAGGACGGCAACACCTATCTTAATCCCGACTCCGATTTTGCATATAACTATATTAAGGATATTATTTCCGAGCTTGTAACCTACGGCGTAAATGTTTTTGTGCTTAAGGATACTGCGCTGCCCGAGGATATCTCTAAGGATTATAACGACGGCTTTAAAGCGATTTCAAAAAAGCTGTATAACGACATTGACGCAAATATTAAGTTTTTAAATCCCGTTGAGGTCAGCGTTACAAAGCGCGAGCCCGTTAAAAAACAGATTACAAAAATGAAAACGGACAATAAGGTTACAAAAAACGATGTGTATGTGATTTCGTCCAAAATATCCGATAAAAAGCTCAGGAGTGAGCTTGTTAAAAACGGAGTAAACAGCTTTATTATAACAAAATAACAGGTGTTTTTATGAAAAAATTAGTTTGTACATTTATCGTGGCTTTGCTGCTTCTGAGCGTGCCGTTTTCTGCGCTTGCCAAGGATGCAAAAGCGCCGCAGTTAAAGGCTATTTCGTTTAAAAATGCAAAAATAGTCGAGCAGTTTTCGCCCGAAAAATACGATTACACCCTCGTTTTAGACGAGCCTAAGGATACGCCTACCCTCGAAAGCTATGAGGTGGACGGCAAAGCGGACATCTTTGTTACCTACGCGCTTGACGAGGCTAAGCACCAGACGGGTATTATCGTAACTCTCGAGTTCGAAAACGGCAGTACGATTTATAATTTTGCGTTTAGTAACGCGGAATTTTTCGAGCAAAGCTCTAATAATCTTTTAAAAGAGGTCACCTGCAGGCTGGGCGTGATTTATCCCGCTATTAACGCCGAGGACACCGATTATACTATCTATATTCCACAGGATTTGACGGTGCTTGATTTATCCGCCGCTACTCAGGATGTAGGAGCATACTGCGATGTACCTAAAGAGGTTGCGCTCTCCGCTGACCAGGAGCTCGAGTTGACGCTTACCGTAACCGCTTCAAACGGCGAAACAAGGGCGTACACCTTTAAGGTTAAAAGGTGCGAAAAATCGAGCAAAGAATTTGACGCGCTTGTTAAGAGCGGCAACACCGATATTATTGTAAAAAGCGAAAGGTTTTACCAAAAGCCGGCGTTTTTGATTGCAACGCTAAGCGTATGCGTTGCGCTGTTACTTTTAATTATGTTTATATCGCTCGCAAAGAGGCTGACAATAAGCCTTGAGGACGAGGATGAGCAGGAATTTTTTGAATAAAATTCGGCTTTAAATACACGAAAGGGGGTTAATTAATGGAATTTGAAATGGAAGAACTCGTCGAACAGATAAAGGAGCATTACGAAAGGCGAGAACTCAGTAAAATCAAAGAAATCCTTAACGAGATTAACCCCGTAGATATTGCGGTTTTGCTCGAGGAATTCCCCGAAAACCAAAGACTTCTGTTCTTCAGACTGCTGCCGAAAGAGGAAGCAGCGGACACCTTTGTAGAGCTTGACGGCGACACTCAGGAAGCGCTTATTCACGCGATTTCGGATACCGAGCTGCGTGAGGTGCTCGACGAGATTTACCTCGATGACGCCGTTGATATTATCGAGGAAATGCCCGCAACTCTCGTAAAGCGTATTCTTAAGAATACCGACAGCGAAACGAGAAATTCTATTAATATTCTGCTTAAGTATCCCGACGACTCCGCGGGCTCGATGATGACGCCCGAGTATGTCGACTTAAAGAAGGATATGACCGTTGAGGACGCGTTTAAGCGCATCAGACGAACTGGTGTTGATAAAGAAACGGTATATACCTGTTATGTTACCGACGCGTCGCGCCATCTTCTCGGCGTTACTACGGTTAAGGACTTGTTGCTCCACGATTACGACGATATTATTGAGGATTTTATGGAAACTAATGTAATCTACCTCAATACTCTCGACGACCAGGAACTTGCGGCTCAGTATTTTGATAAGTATAATTTCCTCGCGCTTCCAGTAGTTGATATGGAAGAACGACTCGTCGGTATCATCACCATCGACGACGCTCTCGATGTCATCCAGGAGGAGAACACCGAGGATATCCAGAAGATGAACGCTATGCTCCCGACGGAGAAGACTTATCTTAAAACCACAGTGCTTGAAACCTGGAAAAGCCGTTTTCCGTGGCTGCTGTTGCTTATGGTGTCGGCTACCTTTACCGGCTCGATTATTTCGAGCTTCGAGGATAAGCTTGCAACGCTTACAATCCTTACCGCATTTATCCCTATGCTTATGGATACGGGCGGTAATTCGGGCGGACAGGCAAGCGTTACGGTTATCCGTGCTATGAGCCTCGGCGAAGTCGATTTCAGAGATTATTTCAGGATTATATGGAAGGAGCTTCGCGTCGGATTGATGTGCGGCGTAACCCTTGCGGTAGTTAACTTTGCTAAGATTTGGTTTATCGACAGACTAGCGTTCAGAAATGACGAAATTACGCTTATTGTCGACCTTGCAATTTGCCTTACGCTGATTGTGGAAATTGTGTTCGCAAAGTTTATCGGTGCAACGCTGCCTATGCTTGCAAAGCGCATAGGCTTTGACCCGGCGGTAATGTCGTCGCCGTTTATTACAACAATCGTAGACGCGGTATCGCTTCTCGTATTCTTCGGAATTTCAAGCTCGGTAATCCCGCAGCTAAGATAAAAAAGGCTTGCATTTGCAAGCCTTTTTAAAATTGAGAATTAAGAGTTGAGAATGGAGAATCGGGTGCGGGCAGAGCCCGCCCTCAATTCCGAATTCCGCTTTCCGAATTCCGAATTTAAAAAGCGCTCATTCGAGCGCTTTTTGTTATTCCTTACTTTCGATAAGTTTGCACTTAACGTCAAAGGTTTTTATTGAGTTATTGCTTACTCTTGCGATTGTAAGCGTTATTGTGTCGCCCGGCTTTGAATCCGAAAGGGTGGATGTCATAACATCAATCGAAGTCATTGTTTTGCCGTTTACAGCAACAATCATATCATACTGCTTAACATCCTTGTTCTTAAGGTCGGACTCGTCTGAAATGGTGTTAATTACCATAGTTCCCTCAGCGTCCTTGAAGCCCTTTTCTGCGAGCGCGTTAAGGATGTTGTTAGCGCTGGTGTAGCTTGAAATAGGTGTGTATTCAACGCCTACTTTAGCTCTGCCTGCAACATAGCCGTTCTTGATAAGTGAGTTCGCGGTTTCTACAGCAGTATTGCTCGGTACCGCAAAGCCCATACCCTCGTACTCTGTTGACGCGATTTTAGAGGAGTTGATACCGATAACCTGACCCTGCATATTAAAAAGTGCGCCGCCCGAGTTACCGGGGTTGATAGCGGTATCCACCTGGATACACTCGTTGTCGTAACCGATTTGAGAAGCAACCGGAACATCAAGCGCAGAGATAATACCCTTAGTAACGCTGTTTTTGAATGCCAGACCGCCGGGGCAGCCGATAGCTACGCAGTCCTCGCCGACCTCGATATCGTTGCTGTCGCCGAACTTTGCAATCTGTAAGCCCGTAGTGTTGATAGAAAGCACGCCGATATCGGTTTGTGAGTCGTAGCCGACCATTTCCGCGTCGTATTCCTTGTCGTTTTCGAGCGTTACCTTAAACGAGCTGCCGTCCGCAATAACATGAGCGCAGGTCATAATATAAGTTTTGCCGCCGCTCTCTGCCATAATTACGCCCGAGCCTTCGCCCGATGCAACGCTGTCGCCGTTTTGCTCGTTGCTGTTGCCGTAGTTGTAGAAATAGTAGTCCTGCTGGTCGGTGTAAACGGTGATACCAACGCACGAGTCCTTGTTGTTTTTAGCTACGCCAACTGCGGTAAGATTACCGTCGTCATCCTTTTCGGGATTAGAGTCGCTCTTTTCAATCTTGGCCTCTGCGTCGCTGCTGTTACTCTTATCGCTGTCGCCCGAATCCTCGGAGTATGACGAGCTTGTGTCGTTGTCGTTTCTGTTAATAAGCTTTGCGCCGAACATTCCGCAGATTGCAATCGCGCAGCATACAACCGCGATAATAACGATTGTCGATATCGTCCTGCTCTTTTTCTTTTTCGGCGGAGCAGGATTAACGGCGTTCATATTGCCGTACGGGTTTTGACCGTAAGCGGGGTTAAAGCCTTGTTGCGGCGCGCTTTGGTAAGCGGGCGCAGTGTAGCTTTGCTCGCGCACGGGCGGAGCAGGGGGAGTAACGGGCTCGCCGCCGAGCGGTCCCGTATAGCTTTCGCCCGATTTTTCGATATCTAAAGGCTTGTAATCAAATTTTTTCTCCGTCTCTCTGGGAGGTTCTGTGTTCGGCTCCGTAGGGTTGAAGCCATTGTTAAATTCATCCATAAATAACACTCCTTTTTTGTGTTTGAGCAAAGTATAGTATCAAAACCTTAAACGAAAATTAAATCATTTTTATTTTGCTTTCGGCAGGGTAAAGATAAATTCCGCTTCGTTTTCGCTGTCGGATTTTGCAACAATCTTTCCGCCGTGCATTTCTATCATCATCTTAACTATATACAGTCCGAGTCCCGCGCCCTTAGCGTCAAGGCTTCTCGATTTGTCCACCTTGTAAAAGCGCTCGAAAACTCTTGATAATTCATTTTGCTTAATGCCGGTGCCGCTGTTTTTAATAGATACGGTAACCATTTCGCCGTCCTCGGTTACTCTGATTTCGATATATCCGCCCTCGTTCGTAAACTTAACGGCGTTATCAAACAGATTATAAATAACCTGATAAATCATATCCGTATCCGCCATAACCCTGTGCGGAGTAAGACGGTCAACACCGCGAACCTCAATATGCTTTTTGTCAATATTCTGCTCGAAGGTAAGCAGTATGTGGATAATCTGGTCGGAGATGTTGTAGTTTTTAGGCTTCATCTCAAAGTCGCCCGATTCCATCTTGCTCATATTAAGCATAGCAACAACGAGTCGTGAAAGTCGTCTAACCTCGTCGGATACAATTTTTAAATAGTATTCCTGCTTTTCGGCGGGGATAGTGCCGTCGAGTATGCCGTCGATAAAGCCCGCAATCGAGGTCATAGGCGTCTTAAGCTCGTGCGATACATTAGCTACGAACGAGCGCCTTGAGTTTTCGAGCTTGTCGAGCGCGTCAGCCATATCGTTAAACGCGATACCCAAATCCGAAAGCTCGTCGTTAGAGTTAATCTTAACTCTGTACGAAAAATCGCCTACCGCGAAACGCTTAGCAGCGGTGCTCATCTGCTGCAGCGGGGTAATCATACGCTTTGTAAGCAGCCATATTAGCAAAAATCCTACCGCAAAGCAGATTATCGCGGTTATAATAAAGCTCCTTATAACCGTGCTTACAATATCGTTAGTACCCGTTTCCACAACGGCGAAAACCGAGCCGATTATTCTGTTTGAAGCCTCTGATTCCGAGGCGTATTCCGGCGCAACAATCGCGGTGCCTACCACATAGCTCTCAACGCCGTTGACGATTGCGGTAGAAACGGCGGTGCCGTCCTCATAAACGCTCTGAATAACTTTGTCGTCAAGCCTGAATTTGTCGTGCTTGTCGCACACCATAGACGATGTGTAGTACGACGACATACCCGTCTGCTCCTTACAGAGTATAATTTTACCCTCCGTGTCGCACACGAATACATCCGAGTCAATGCACTTAGCCACAACAGCAAGCGACTCGCATATAACCTCTTTTTCGTAAGAATAAGAAGAATTCATATTGTTTACAATCAGCGTAGAGGATATCGTATCTGCAAGAGATTGAGTATTCTCTGACAGCAGGTTGGTTTTTTCGTTAATTGAATAGTTGTTAACTATAACAATCAGCGTAGTGCCGAGCACCATAAACGCAACAAGAAAAATTGATGCAAACAATATGAAATATGTTACAAAGATATTAGAACGCGCTTTTCTTTTTATCTTACCCATATTTATTTATTTGTAGGGACCGATGGCTTACATCGGTCCGCTCACAAATTATTCCTTTGTTTCAAATTTGTAGCCTACGCCCCATACGGTGCGAAGCTCCCATTTTTCCGACACGCCCTCGAGCTTTTCGCGAAGTCGCTTAACATGCACATCAACCGTTCTCGAGTCGCCGTAGTAATCGAATCCCCAAACCTCGTCGAGCAGCTGGTCGCGGGTGTAAACCCTGTTCGGATTTGACGCGAAGTGATAAATAAGCTCCAGCTCTTTAGGCGGGGTGTCAACCGATACGCCGTCAACCTTCATCTCGTAGTTTGCGATGTTGATTTCGAGCTTATCATATGTGACAATCTTCTTTTCGTCGTCCTCTTCCTCGCCGGTGCCCTTAGTTCTGCGAAGCACTGCCTTAACGCGAGCCATAACCTCTTTTGCGTCAAACGGCTTTACAACATAGTCGTCCGCGCCGAGCTCAAGACCGAGCACCTTGTCGAAGGTTTCGCCCTTTGCCGTAAGCATAATAATAGGTACGGCGGAGGTTTTTCTTATCTCTCTGCACACCTGCCAGCCGTCCATCTTAGGCAGCATAATATCAAGAAGAATGAGGTCGGGATTTTTTTCCTGGAACATCTCAACCGCTTCCTGTCCGTCAAGTGCGGTAAATACTACGTAACCGTCGTTTTCAAGATAAAGCTTTAATAGTTCGTTAATGTTTATATCGTCATCAACAACAAGTATTTTATCAGCCATAAACATTCGTCCTTTCAGTTTTGTATCTTATTTATAACACTTAAATTTGTGTAGATTTTGTATTTTGAGTGAACAATATTTTAAAATTGTTAACAAAGTTTTACCATTTAATTACCAATCTTTGCCCATTCGTTCACAAGTTTCAACATAATCGACGAATTGCTTAGCGCATCTCGGCGAGCGTCCGCCCCTGCGCCTTGCCCAGTTTTCACCCTCTAATAACAGACGGTTAAGGTCGAATTCGATATCCCTGTCAAGCGCTATCTTTTCGATAATTTCAAGATATTCCTTCTTGTCGGGATTCATAAATGTAATAGTTACGCCAAAACGGTCGGACAGCGACAGCTCCTCCTGCAGCGTGTCGCTGCGGTGAATATCGTTTTCGCGGTCGTTAAAGTTTTCTTTAATAAGGTGCCGCCTGTTTGATGTGGCGTAAATAAGCGTGTTGCTCTGCTTACCCGAAAGCGAGCCTTCGAGCGCCGCCTTAAGCTCGCCGAACGAGTCGTCGTGCGAGTCAAAGCTCAAATCGTCAATGAAAATAATAAACTTCATCGGACTCTTGCTTATCTTTTCGCGAATAATCGTAAGGTCGCCGATGTCGCTTTTTGAAATTTCAATCATACGCAGCGAGCGGGTCTTGTACTCGTTTAGTACGGCGTGAACCGTCGAGCTTTTGCCCGTGCCTCTGTCGCCGTAAAGCAGTATGTTGTTAGCCGGCAGACCGTCGAGGAACGCCTCGGTGTTTTCGAGCACCTGATTGCGCTGCCTTTCGTAGTTTTTAAGGTCGTCAAGCTCAATCGGGTCGGTTGCGCTAATCGGTATAAAGTCGCCGTCGCGCCACGCAAACGCATAGTATTTTGAGTAAATACCGTAGCCGTTTCTCCTGTGGAAGAACGCGAGGTCCTCAATCCTGTCAGCCCATTTGCCGTCGAGCGGCTCCTCGCTCTCGCCGATTTCCCATTTTGGCAGCGTAAGCAAAACCTTTTCCATCTCGCCGAAGGACGCTTCGATAACATCCTCAGCCGAAATGGTGGACAGCTCATCAAGCTTTTCAAGGTCGCTCTTAACGCCCTCAATCAAAGCCTTCGGCAGCTCCTTGTCGCGTCCTGCCGCGCACGCCCTTGTAAACGGGTTGTCGTCGGTCAGTATAAGATTAGAGATGTATTCCCTCAGCGAGCCGTGAGCGCTCAGCTTTTTAAAGAACGCGCTGTAATGCTTTACAAGCTCGTCGCTCTGCGCCGCGTGAAGCAGATTACGCATAGCGGTAATAATCTCGTCGTTTTCTATATTGTATACACATATAGAATCAAGACTGTATTTAAATAGTTCAAGTCTGTCCATAATAGATTACCTCAATATGATTTTATACTATTTGTTCATAATTTACAATAGAAATTTTAAACTAATTATTATAAAACACCCCGATTTTTGTAAAAACTGCCTAAAAATAGTAAATTTATTCAATTAAATACATTAAAAAATTTATATTTTGTTGCAATTTATACTTGCATAAATGCACTTATTATTCTATAATATATAACGCTAATGTAACAAAAACTATTTTATACGGAGGAAAATATTATGGCAGATGCTAAAATTTTCTATGAATCAGATTGTAATCTCAGCGTCCTTGACGGCAAAACTGTTGCAATCATCGGCTTTGGCTCACAGGGTCACGCTCACGCGCTCAACCTTCACGAAAGCGGCGTTAATGTAATAGTTGGTCTTTACGAAGGCTCTAAGTCATGGGCTCATGTTGAATCACTCGGTCTTAAGGTTATGACCACCGCAGACGCAGTTAAGGCTGCAGATGTAATTATGGTGCTCACTCCCGACGAGAAGCAGGCTTCAATTTACAAAAACGATATCGAGCCTAATCTTACAGAGGGCAAGGCTCTTGCTTTTGCACACGGCTTTAATATCCACTTTAAGCAGATTGTACCTCCTGCAAATGTAGATGTATTTATGATTGCTCCTAAGGCTCCGGGTCACACCGTTCGCTCCGAGTACAAAGAGGGTAAGGGTACACCTTGTCTTGTAGCTGTATACCAGGATGCTACAGGTCACTGCCAGGATATCGCTCTTGCATACGGCGCAGGTATCGGCGGCGCTCGTGCAGCTATCCTCGAAACAACCTTTAAGTGCGAAACAGAAACTGACCTCTTCGGCGAGCAGGCTGTTCTTTGCGGCGGCGTTACAGCTCTTATGAAGGCTGGTTTTGAAACACTTGTTGAGGCTGGTTACGACCCGAGAAACGCTTACTTCGAGTGTATCCACGAGATGAAGCTTATCGTTGACCTTATCTACAGCGGCGGCTTCTCAAAGATGAGATACTCAATTTCCAACACTGCTGAGTTCGGCGATTACGAAACCGGTAAGCGCCTTATCACAGACGAAACTAAGAAGGAAATGAAGAAGGTTCTTGAGGAGATTCAGGACGGTACATTTGCTTCTAAGTTCATCACAGAGGCTAATAACGGCTGGGCACACTTCAAGGCTAAGAGAGCTCTTGAGGCTGAGCATCAGCTCGAGCAGGTCGGCGAAGGTATCCGCGCTATGTATAGCTGGAACGGCGACGACAAATACGCTGAGAAATAATAAAAGACGCATAAACATGCCAATAACAACTGCCGCAGGTAATTCCTGCGGCAGTTTTGGCATTTTTAGTTTTTTGCTCGGGAGCAGTACCTTTGTACAGCACCCATCGCAACAAAACGAAATTCTGCATCCTTTTATTTATTCCTCACAGTATAACTTTGAGCGCGTCCAAACATATTTCGTGTTCAAGGCAAAACTAAAGTTTTGCTGACAATCACTTCATATGTTTCTCCTTATCAAATCAAAATTCGGCTTAGCCTGCTTTTTGATTTGTACGGGCGGATATTATCCGCCCGTTATAATCAGGTGTGGACAGAGTCCGCCATTAATTCATAATTAATAATTTATAATTCATAATTAAAATTTCCTCTTGTATTTATAATAATAATATGTTAGAATACCCGCAGACTTTTAGGAGGGATAGCTATGATTAGTGCAAATAATATATCCGTTCAGTTTGGCGGCAGGTTGCTGTTTGAGAGGGTAAATGTTACCTTTTCTCCCGGTAACTGCTACGGCATTATCGGCGCAAACGGCGCAGGTAAATCCACCTTTTTAAAGGTGCTTTCGGGTGACCTCGAGCCGAGCAAGGGCGAGATTCATATCACCCCCGGCGAAAGACTTTCGGTGTTAAAGCAGGACCACTTTGCCTACGACGAGTACGAGGTTGTTCGTACCGTTTTAATGGGTAACCCCCGCCTTATCGAGATTATGGAGGAAAAGGACGCCCTTTATATGAAAGAGGACTTTTCCGAGGAGGACGGTATCCGCGCGGGCGAGCTTGAGGCGGAGTTTGCCGACCTTGACGGCTGGAATGCGGAGAGCGACGCGGAGTTTATGCTAAACAAGCTCGGCGTTCCTACCGAGTATCACTATATGCAGATGGCTGAGCTTCCCTCGGACCTTAAGGTTAAGGTGCTGCTCGCTCAGGCGCTTTTCGGTAATCCCGATATTCTTCTGCTTGACGAGCCTACGAACCACCTTGATTTGTCGGCTATTTCGTGGCTCGAAAACTTCCTTCTTGATTTCCCGAATACCGTTATCGTTGTGTCGCACGACCGTCACTTTTTAAATAAGGTCTGCACTCACATCTGCGATGTGGATTACGGTAAAATTACACTTTATACAGGTAACTACGACTTCTGGTTCGAGTATACCCAGATGCGTCAGCGCCAGGCACGCGACCAGAATAAAAAGAACGAGCAAAAGATTAAGGAACTTCAGGATTTCATTAACCGTTTCTCCGCGAACGCTGCTAAGAGTAAGCAGGCGACAAGCCGTAAAAAGCAACTTGACGCGCTTGAAATGATTGAAATGCCTGTGTCCTCACGCCGTTTTCCGTATGTTGACTTTAAGCCCGACAGAGAGTGCGGCAACGACCTCTTGCGCGTTGACCACCTTACTAAAACTATCGGTGACCGCAAGGTGCTTGACGACATTTCGTTCGTTATTCACCCGCGCGAGAAGGTTGCGTTTGTCGGCTCCGATGTAGTTGCAAAGACCACGCTCTTTAAAATTATTATGGGCGAAATGGAGCCGGACGAGGGCTCGTACAAATGGGGCGTTACCACCTCGCAGAGCTATTTCCCGTCCGACAACAGCGAGTATTTCGACGGCGTTGAGCTTAACCTTGTTGACTGGCTCAGACAGTACAGCACCGAGCAGCTCGAGGCGGACATCCGCGCGTGGCTCGGTCGAATGTTGTTCAGCGGCGACGAGGCGCTTAAGATGGCGAACGTCCTTTCGGGCGGTGAGCGCGTAAGGTGTATGCTTTGCAAAATGATGCTCTCGGGAGCAAATGTGCTTATCCTTGACGAGCCTACAAACCACCTTGACCTCGAGTCGATTACCGCGCTTAATAATGGTCTTATCCGATATCCCGAAACGGTGCTCTTTACCTCGCACGACCACCAGTTCGTGCAGACCGTTGCCGACAGAATTATCGAAATCAGCGGCAACTCAATCGTGGACCGCAAGGGCACATACGACGAGTTCCTGTCAGTATTCGACGAAGAGCAATTACGCAAATATTAAAAAACGGAGAAGGTTAATCCTTCTCCGTTTTAGTTGTTATTCTTTTAATTATTTAAAAAACTCTTAACTCTTTCAATATTCTGCTTGCCCTGGGTATAGCCGAGCTGGTAGATTGCCTCGAGTTTTTCGGGGCTTTTTTCTATTGCAAGGCACTTCAAATCGGCAAGCGGCTGAATTACGAGGACTCTGCCCTCATCCTCCATCTGCCGTACATACTCAATCTGGTTGTTATAGACGATACTTCTGTTGATAATCGCGTCGCCCACAAGCGGGTAGGTGCTGTTAAACGGCTTTTTAAAATTTCTGTTCGTTATCGGCTTAACATAGCCCTTGTGCTGCGTCAGGATTACGACCGCCTTTTCGCAGCCGTCGTCCAATGCGCGCTTTAGCGGAATGCTGTCTGCAAGCCCGCCGTCAAAGTATATCTCGCCGCCGATTTCGGTACCTTTAGTAACGCCCGGCATACTGCACGACGCCCTGATTTCGGGGCAGCTGTCGCGAAGCGTCTTGGGGTAAAAATACTCCGCCTTGCCCGTCTTTGCGTTGGTCGCAACTACGCAGTAAACAGCGCCCGAATTTTCAAATTCCTCGTGATTAAGCGGGAAAAGGTCGTAGCTCAGCTCGCCGAACGCCCAGTCAAAATTAGCGTATTCGCCCGTCTTTTTGAGATTCGAGAGGCTCATATACCTCTTGTCCTTAGCCGAGAACAGTATAACGTCGTGCTGGCGCTTGATATTTTTGCCCAAAAACGAAGCGCCGCAGCACGCGCCCATCGACACGCCGATTACATACGGAAAGGTGATGCCCTCCTCAATAAAAGCGTCAAGCACGCCGCCCGTGTAAATGCCTCGCGAGCCGCCGCCCTCAAGTACAAGTCCGCTTTTGTACATAGGTTTTCCTTCTTTCAATACAAAATGTAGGGGAGGGTGTTTACCCTCCCGCTGTTATTCGTTAATTATTCTGCGTCTTTTTTTGCAGCCTTTTTCTTAGGAGCAGCCTTTTTCTTTTCTTCCTTTGGCTCCTCTGGCTCGTCCTCAACCTCTACAATCTCGAGGTCGTTGTCGCACTCAAAGAAATCGTTGTCGTCAAAATATTCCGGCTCGTCCTTATCGGTGAGCTTCTTAACTGCGTAATATGCAGCCGCAGCAAGTGCGCAAAGAGCAGCTATAACAGCAATAATTTTGCAAATTTTCTTAAAAGTCATAATTATACCTCCACAAAAATTCATATATCACTTCTATTATATAACAATTTCCGCCAAAGTCAAGAGATTATTTAGCTTAAAGCTTTAAGCTGTGAGCTATGAGCTTTCGGTTACTCGGTGCAAGCGCCTCGGACAATAAATATACACATGTGATTATAGAAGCTACTACCGCAGTCGGTGCTTCTTCGTCAACAAGCATTGTGTCGAGCATATTTCTATGCATTGCTGTATCGTCATAGTATTTTCCATATTGCATATACTATTATACCTATAACAGTTGTTGATATCAGATTGCTAAGTTTTAGTTTAAAACCGGCTAATGTAAAATTAAGAAAGCAAATGCTTAATAGCAGGAATATAATACCGGCAATAAAATGTCTAAAGCTTAAAAGGATAATAGAAACTATACAAATCAATATTGAAATAACTATACATATTTTTTTATTATCTTCCATTTAACCCACATCCTTAACTAAAAATGAGGAACTTCTGTTTTTGGTTTTGCATATGGTTTTAAATCCCATAATATCAATATCCTCAGAATCAGAATGTTTAGGTATTACCACATATTCCTTTTCGCCTTTTGTTAAAAATTGAAAGGAATTGTAGCTTGTTTTACATTTTACAGTTATGTCAAAACACGAGTTATTATCAACATAGTATTCAGAGGATACCTGATAACCCGAATCGATTTGATTAATAACCGTGCTTCGCTCAACAGTAACTTTGCTTTTTTCATAGTGTATAAAAATTGTTATAGCAATAAACAAAGAAAATAAAACACAAAAAACAGATAGTGCTTTTTTCATTATCTTAACCCCTCATATATTTCAATAATATTTTATATCAAGCAGACACACTTGTCAATGCCAATTGCCCGAGAGAAGCGAGTAACCTGAATTCTCCATTCTCAACTCTAAATTCTCAATTAAAATAAAAAAGCTGACCGCGGGTTAACGGTCAGCTTTAATAGTTGTTATCTTACGCCTTGTTGAGCTTGTTAGCAAGGTTGCTCTTCTTTCTTGCAGCGCAGTTCTTGTGAATAAGGTTCTTGCTTGCAGCCTGGTCAATCTTCTTAACAGCGTCCTTAACAAGTACTTCCTTATCCTCTGCATTATTCTCGATGGCTGCATTAGCCTTCTTGATAGCAGTCTTAAGAGCTGAGTTGCGCGCCTTGTTATTAGCAGCCTTCTTAGCGTTTACCTTAACTCTCTTCTTTGCAGATTTAATATTAGCCATTCTTTTCACTCCTTTATGAGTTGATGTGTTTATATTCATTAGAGGTTGAACATTTAATTTAGTGCGTTTGTTATGTTATCACAAGTTTTAATAAATTGCAAGCATTTTTTTATTTTTGGGCATACTTTTATTGAAAAAATTTGTTTGAGTGGTGATTTTTGTGGAAAAAAACAGCGATTTGGCGCTTGAAAATTACGAATCTGGCGAGAAAACCAAGCTCAGCGGAGTAGTGGTAAAAGAGGAGAACGAGGTAACCACTGTTCGCGTGCTTAACGAAAACGGAGCGAAAGCAATTAAAAAGCCTATCGGTACTTATGTAACGCTCGAGGTGCCGTCGTTTGTAAACGATAACGATATTTTTGACGGAAGGCTTAACCGGTTTTCGGATATCCTTAAAACCCTGCTGCCCGATAAACCCGACTCAGTGCTTGTCGCAGGGCTCGGCAACACCAATATCACCGCCGACGCGCTCGGTCCGAAATGCGGTGAATATATTTTATCCACGCGGCATATAATTAATGATTTAAAAAATACATTTAACGGCGGCAACATCGCCTGCGTGTCGTCTATCGCCACGGGCGTGCTCGGCGAAACGGGGATAGAAAGCGTTGAGATTATCTCGGGCGTCGTCAGCAAAATTAAACCCTCCTGCGTTATAGTTGTTGATGCTCTCGCCGCAAGCTCGGCGGAGCGACTCGGTACTACGGTGCAGTTTTCAAATACCGGTATTTCGCCCGGCTCTGGTGTCGGTAATCACCGCCACGAGATTTCAAAATCGACCCTCGGCGTGCCCGTCGTTTCCGTAGGCATACCGACCGTTGTTGGTATGTCCGCCGTTAACAGCTCGCTTTCCGATATTGCGTATGTTACCCCGCGTGAAATTGACCGTATTATCCAGCAGGGCGCTAAGCTAATCGGTATGGGTATTAATGTCGCGCTTCAAAAGGATTTATCCGCGCGCGATATCTATGCGCTTGTCGGCTGACCCCTATATATAATGTAATAAATATATAATATATACTATATAGTGATATGTGATGAAAAAACAAGTTGTAATTTTAATCCTTAACTCAATAATAATTATCGGCGTTACGGGGATATTCATTAATCTTTCGCCGCTTTTAAAAACGCAGCTCTCCGTCTTTTCGTTGCAGCTCGCCGAGCTTGGCAGCCCCGCGTATGTTTTCGACGCTGCCGAGTCAAAAATATCCTCTTATATTCCTGAAGAAACGGAGAATACTACTAACACCCGAACCGAGGAGCAGCAGGTTATGAACTCGATAGGTTCAAAGGATAGCGATGACGGTCGAAAAATAACCGAAACGCCTCCCGATATTAAAAAGCTGATGCAGCAGGCAAAAAAGAAGCAGAATAAAAAGAATGCGCTCGGCAAAACGAGCGAGGAGTCGTATTTCGGCGGAGGAAGGCTTATTAAGTACAATAATGTACAGATTCAAAGCAAAATTCCTGCCAAGGTTTACAATCCTGACATCAAGGCGCTACTGAAAAAAGGCTCCGACCTGAGGATTAAGGATAAATCAAAGCCTGCCGTTTTAATCTATCATTCGCATACGACAGAGGCGTATTCGCTTCTCGATTCGGGTTATTATATATCCTCCGACGCTCGCTCTACGGATTCGTCAAGAAATATGGTGCGCGTCGGAGATGAGCTTGTTAAGTACCTCGAAAAAGCGGGCTTTACCGTTATCCACGACAGAAAAATCCACGACACCGACTATAATTCGAGCTACGACTCCTCGCGCGAAACGGTGGAGAAATATCTCGAAAAGTACCCGTCAATCGAGGTGACTATTGATGTCCACCGCGACGACATTACATATTCCGACAAAACGAAGGTTAAGCCCACTGTCGTTGTAAACGGCAAAAAGGCTGCCCGTATGATGCTGATTTCCGGCTGCGAATATAACCGCGTCGTTAACTTTCCCGACTGGGAGTATAACCTGCGCTTTGACTTGCAGGTGCAGCAAAAGGTGAGCTCGATGTACCCCGAACTTATGCGCCCGATTTTGTTCTCCGAGCGTAAATATAATATGTACGAAACGCATAACTCCTTCCTGCTCGAAATAGGTACGGACGCCAACACGCTTGACGAAGCGTGCTACTCCGCCCGACTGTTCGGTAAAGCCCTCGGCGACCTATTAAACGAAAAGTATTGCAGCGGGGAATAAAACTAAGGATTGATAAAATGAAACAGTTTAAAATACTCTCGGTTGCAACCGTATTTCTGATAATCGGTGTGCTTGTTGCCTACCGCAACACCGCATATCTCGGCTACAACAAAAGCTATATTGTCAGCATAAATTCCGATAGCGTTGATGTTATGGATTATCATATCGAATATAATACCGTTAAAGAAAAAACCGAAAATATTAAAAAAATTGTCCCCGATACCTTTATGACCATATAAATGACTAAAAATACTATTTTAGTATAGTTTTACTATATATAGTATATATTTTTATATATACCTATTATAATAGCTACATTTGGAAACGCTTAAAAAAGGGAACACACGGCGGGGTGTGAAATCTGTAAAAAAAGTTGAAAAAAAGTGTTGACATTTGTTTTTGAATTTGTTATTATGTCTAAGCCGTCAAGCGAGAGGGCAAAACATCTAATGCAGATGTTTTTTTTACAACCTTTTTTTGATGGCACAAGGACCTTGAAAATTAAACAACGACGAAAAGGAACCCGATTTAAATTTAAATTGAGTTGTACTGAACTCCGAGCTTTAGAAGAAGCTCAACAGTAATGATAGACGACAGCGAAGAGCTGATCGGATGATTAAAATGATTTGGACATCCTTGGGGATGTTTAGATACAAAGTTTTAAGAGTTTGATCCTGGCTCAGGACGAACGCTGGCGGCGTGGTTAACACATGCAAGTCGAACGAAGCTTGATGAATGATTTCTTCGGAATGATTTCAGATATGACTGAGTGGCGGACGGGTGAGTAACGCGTGAGCAACCTGCCCTTAGGTGAGGGATAGTGGCTGGAAACGGCCAGTAATACCTCATAATGTTTTCGGATGGCATCTTCTGGAAACCAAAGGTTTACTGCCTAAGGATGGGCTCGCGTCTGATTAGATAGTTGGTGGGGTAACGGCCTACCAAGTCGACGATCAGTAGCCGGACTGAGAGGTTGAACGGCCACATTGGGACTGAGATACGGCCCAGACTCCTACGGG
>JAFSTE010000004.1 GCA_017450645.1 Eubacterium sp. | reverse complement strand
GTTACAACCTTTGAGTTGTAAAGCGGGTCCGGAAGTACATCACGCTTAGCGATTTGACCTCTTCTTGGCATCTTCGCTTCCCTCCTTCATTAAAATTTATATGAGTTCATAGGTACTCGGTTTTTCCGTGGAGCCAACAATAGGTCATTTATCAGCTAAAAGCTATATAATAGATAAACTATTGTTAGTCCTGTTTAGTTTTTTAAGTTTGTAATAATTGAATTAAAATCATGGGAAAATTGATGAAGTTGTGCATTTTTTCGATGCAGACATACGCCTGAATTTCAAATCGGAAAAATGTGCAAATTCGCAATTAAACCGGATTTTAATCAATTATTTCTTAACCTTTGGCTTCTTAGCGCCATACTTTGAACGGCTCTGCATTCTGCCGGTTACACCCTGAGTATCGAGTGTGCCGCGGATGATGTGGTAACGCACACCGGGAAGGTCCTTTACACGACCGCCGCGAACCATAACAACTGAGTGCTCCTGAAGGTTGTGACCAACACCGGGAATGTAAGCAGATACTTCCATACCGTTTGTAAGACGAACTCTGGCAATCTTACGAAGTGCTGAGTTAGGCTTCTTAGGTGTAGCTGTCTTAACTGCTGTGCAAACGCCGCGCTTCTGGGGTGAAGCGTTATCGGTCATAACATTTTTCTTAGTGTTAAGACCCTTCAAAAGTGCAGGTGCTTTTGCCTTCTTTTCGAGGGACTTGCGTCCTGTTCTAACTAACTGATTAAAGGTAGGCAATAGTTTATCTCCTTTCTGTAAAATTTATGCGTCGTACGCATAAGTAAGGTTTCAATATAATCGGGTACGGGTGTCCCGCCCACAAGCTTGAAGCCTTACTTATACGAACGCTACAGAGTACGGACGAGCCGTACTCTGTATAGCGATTTGTACAAATAATTCGTGTAAATTTTGTTAAAATCGACAAAATCACACTGACACGATTAAATATTATACAATGATTACAATACTTTGTCAAGCACAATATTTATCAATCAAACCTTTTTGTCGCCCCTTTTAAGGGGAGATGTCACATAGTGACAGAGGGGTGGTCATCGCCTTATAAGATGTGGTGTTTAAAGTCTACTTATACTATACGACCATCCCTCCACCACTTCGTGGTCCCCCTCCCTTTGGCAAGGGAGGCAAAACGGATTGATGATTATATTTGACCATCCCTCCACCGCAAGCGGTCCCCCCTCCCTTTGACAAGGGAGGTCATAAGGTTAAGTTCTATTCCATAGAACTTGTTAATAGTTCCTGGAGCTGCTCGAGGTTAAGGATTTCCTCCTTGCCCTCTGCCGAGAAGTAGCTCGGTACGACATCAACCTCGCGGAAGATATCCATACCAGTACCGGCAGGGATAAGCTTACCGATAAGAACATTTTCTTTAAGACCGATAAGCGGGTCGCTCTTGCCCTTGATTGCAGCGTCGGTAAGAACTCTCGTGGTTTCCTGGAATGAAGCTGCCGAAAGGAACGAATCCGTAGCAAGCGAAGCCTTTGTAATACCCATAAGAATCGGGATATATGTTGCGTGGGTAAGACCTTCCTCGCCCGCAGCAATACGCTTATCTACTTCGTCGTTAGCCTCGTCTACCTGGCTTACATCAACCATTGTACCTGCGATAAGGTCTGTGCTGCCTGCGTCGTCAACGGTACACTTCTTAAGCATCTGACGAACGATAACCTCAATGTGCTTATCGTTGATATCAACACCCTGTGTACGGTATGCGAACTGTACCTCTTTAATAAGGTAATTATATACAGCCTCTTTACCGAGAATAGCAAGTACATCGTGCGGGTTCTTAGAACCGATAGTAAGCTCCTGACCCTTATCAACATGAGCGCCTTCTAAGATATTCTCGTGAAGTCTTGCGCCGTAAGGGATAAGATACTTCTTCTCGTCGCCCGTTTCGTTATTATATACAACAACATGGCGGCTCTTCTTGATTTCCTCAAAGCGAACATCGCCCTCGATTTCGGTAAGGATTGCGAGCTGCTTAGGCTTACGAGCCTCGAAGAGTTCCTCGACTCTGGGAAGACCCTGAGTGATATCCTCGCCGCCTGCAACACCACCGGTGTGGAAGGTTCTCATTGTAAGCTGAGTACCCGGCTCACCGATTGACTGAGCTGCGATAGTACCAACAGCCTCGCCGACCTGTACCGGCTCGTTAAACGCAAGGTTAGAACCGTAGCACTTGCAGCATACGCCGTTTCTTGACTTACAGGTGATGAGCGAACGAATCTTAACAGAAGTGATACCTGCCTCAACGATACGCTGAGCATCCTCTTCGTTCATAATTCTGTCGGTATCCATAAGAACTTCGCCGGTTTCGGGGTGAACAACGGGTTCAACAACATATCTGCCGACGAGTCTGTCCTCGAGTGATTCAAGAACACGGTTACCGTCCATAATAGCGTATACATCAATACCCTCGTGGCACTTACAGTCGTTATCACGGATAATTACATCCTGTGATACATCAACAAGCCTACGGGTAAGGTAACCCGAGTCAGCCGTACGAAGCGCTGTATCGGTAAGACCTTTACGCGCACCGCGCGAGGAGATGAAGTATTCGAGAATGTTAAGACCTTCACGGTAGTTAGCACGGATAGGTACCTCGATTGTCTTACCCGAGGTATTAGCGATAAGTCCGCGCATACCTGCGAGCTGACGAAGCTGTGATGTACTACCACGAGCACCCGAGTCTACCATCATATGAATCGGGTTGTGAGTACCGTCGAAGTTACTTGTAAGCTCGTTTGAAACCTTGTCGGTGCACTCTTCCCAAGCCTTGATAACAGCCTGTGAGCGCTCCTCGTTAGTGATTTCACCGAAGTTATAGTGAAGTGTAATTTCGTCAACCTTTGACTCAGCCTCAGCAAGGTATTCCTTTTTCTTTTCAGGGATAAGTGCGTCGATAACGGCTACTGTTGTACCCGAAATTGTAGAGTACTTATAGCCCTGAGCCTTAAGCTCGTCAAGCATACGGGAAGCTACCGCAACGCCGTGCTTTCTTATACACTTATCAACGATTTTACCAAGGCCGCCCTTCTTAACTACGAAGGAAACTTCAAGCTCAAATTCGTTCTCGGGCAGGCTTCTGTCAACAAAGCCGAGGTCCTGAGGAACGGGGTTATTAAAGATTACTCTACCGATTGTGGTCTTAACAAGCTTTGACTTTGTTTCGCCGTCAACTTCCTTAGTGAAGCGGATAAGGCACTCGGAGTGAAGACCGAGCGAGCCTTCCTGGAACGCCATCATAGCCTCGTCCTTGTCGCGGTAGATATTGTATCTTGTAACTTCTTCGCCGTCTACAATTTCGGTTCTCGGTGCGCCAGCCTCACCCTCTTTAATCATGGTGAGGTAGTATGAACCGATAACCATATCCTGTGTAGGAACAGCAACGGGTTTACCGTCGGACGGCTTAAGAAGGTTATTAGCAGCAAGCATAAGCATTCTTGCCTCTGCCTGAGCTTCTGCAGAAAGCGGTACATGGACAGCCATCTGGTCACCGTCGAAGTCAGCGTTAAACGCTGTACAAGCAAGCGGGTGGAGCTTGATTGCCCTGCCCTCTACGAGTACGGGCTCAAATGCCTGAATACCGAGACGGTGAAGTGTGGGAGCACGGTTGAGCATTACGGGATGGTCCTTAATTACAACCTCTAATGCGTCCCAAACCTCTGAGCGGTCTGCTTTTTCTACCATCTTTCTTGCGGACTTGATGTTAGAGGATACGCCAACCTCAACAAGACGCTTCATAATAAACGGCTTGAAGAGCTCGATAGCCATCTCCTTAGGAAGACCGCACTGATACATCTTAAGCTCGGGGCCTACTACAATAACCGAACGGCCGGAGTAGTCAACACGCTTACCGAGAAGGTTCTGACGGAAGCGTCCCTGCTTTCCCTTAAGCATATCCGAAAGAGATTTAAGCGGACGGTTTGAAGGTCCGGTAACAGGCCTTCCGCGTCTGCCGTTATCAATAAGGGCGTCAACGGACTCCTGAAGCATTCTCTTTTCGTTTCTTACGATAATATCGGGAGCATTGAGCTCGATAAGTCTCTTAAGACGGTTATTTCTGTTAATAACTCGTCTGTAAAGGTCGTTGAGGTCGGAGGTCGCAAAGCGTCCGCCGTCAAGCTGTACCATAGGACGGATATCCGGAGGAATTACCGGAATTACATCCATAATCATCCACTCGAGCTTATTTCCGCTGTTGTAGAAAGCGTCTACAACATCAAGCCTCTTGAGGAGCTTAACTCTCTTTTGACCTGTTGCGGTTTCAAGCTCTTCGGTAAGCTCGTCTCTGAGCTGTACAATGTCGATATCCTGAAGCAGCTTTTTAATAGACTCTGCGCCCATTCCTGCCTCGAAGTCGTCCTCGTATCTCTCGCGCATCTCGGCATACTCTTTTTCGTTGAGTATCTGCATTTTCTCAAGTGGAGTATCGCCGGGGTCTGTTACGATGTAAAGCGCAAAGTAAAGCACCTTTTCGAGATATCTCGGGCTGATGTCAAGCACAAGACCCAAGCGGCTCGGGATACCCTTGAAGTACCAGATATGCGATACGGGAGCTGCAAGCTCGATATGACCCATACGCTCACGGCGTACCTTAGCGCGTGTGATTTCAACGCCGCAACGCTCGCAGACCTTACCCTTATAGCGAACTCTTTTGTACTTACCGCAGTGGCACTCCCAGTCCTTCATGGGACCGAAAATCCTTTCGCAGAAAAGACCGTCGCGTTCGGGCTTAAGTGTTCTGTAATTTATAGTTTCGGGCTTCGTAACCTCGCCGTATGACCATTCGCGGATACGCTCGGGGGAAGCAAGTCCGATTTTGATTGAACTGAAATCGTTTGTATTGTTATCCATATGGAAGCACTCCTTTTCGTTATTTTTAATCAGGTGGGATTAGAAATCCTCGTCGTCATCTTCGCTCGCTGCAAAAGCGTCTGCAAAGCTTGCAAAGAGGTCGTCCTCCTGACCTGCTTCCTCGTCACCGTCCTCTGCGTCAACAAATCCGTAACCCTCTGTGTCGTTATCAAAATCGTTGACCTCGGTGAACGCGCTTTCGTCAATAGGCTGAATACCGTCGTCGTCAAGCTCCTGCTTAAGCTCAATCTCTTCGCCCTGCTTATCATAAAGTCGGGTGTCAAGACCGAGTGCCTGGAACTCTTTAAAGAGTACCTTAAATGCCTCAGGAATACCTGCAGGCGGAATATTTTCGCCCTTAACGATTGATTCGTATGTGTTAACTCTGCCCACAACATCGTCAGACTTAACGGTGATAATTTCCTGAAGGGTGTAAGCTGCGCCGTATGCTTCGAGCGCCCAAACCTCCATCTCACCGAAACGCTGACCACCGAACTGAGCCTTACCGCCGAGCGGCTGCTGGGTTACAAGGCTGTACGGTCCGGTTGACCTTGCGTGCATCTTGTCGTCAACAAGGTGATGAAGCTTAAGGTAATACATATAACCAACTGTTACACGGTTATCAAACGGTTCGCCCGTTCTGCCGTCGATAAGCTGAGTCTTACCGTCAAATACCTTGTTGCCGTTTTCGTCAATATAGTAACCGATATCTGCAAGCTTTAAGCACTCGCGGATATCCTCCTCGTGTGCGCCGTCGAATACAGGAGTCATCATCTTCCAGCCGAGCGCCTTAGCAGCGTAGCCGAGATGTACCTCGAGCACCTGACCGATGTTCATACGGGAAGGTACGCCCAGAGGATTAAGCACGATGTCAAGCGGTCTGCCATCGGGAAGGAATGGCATATCCTCCTGAGGAAGTACACGGGATACAACACCCTTGTTACCGTGACGACCTGCCATCTTGTCGCCTGCCTGAATCTTTCTCTTCTGTGCGATATATACTCTTACTACCTTGTTGACGCCGGGGCCGAGCTCGTCGCTGTTAGCCCTTGTGAATACCTTGACATCAACAACGATACCGTACTCACCGTGAGGCACCTTAAGCGAAGTATCTCTGACTTCCCTCGCCTTCTCGCCGAAGATTGCACGAAGGAGTCTTTCTTCGCTTGTAAGCTCGGTTTCGCCCTTAGGCGTTACCTTGCCGACAAGGATGTCGCCGCTCTTAACCTCAGCGCCGATACGGATAATACCGTCCTCGTCGAGGTCCTTAAGCGCGTCCTCGGGAACATTCGGGATATCCCTTGTGATTTCCTCGGGGCCGAGCTTAGTATCGCGAGCCTCCTGGTCGTGTTCTATAATATGGATAGAAGTATATACATCGTCGCGTACTATTTTTTCATTAATAAGAACAGCGTCCTCGTAGTTATAACCCTCCCAGGTCATAAAGCCGATAAGAGCGTTCTTACCGAGCGAGATTTCGCCGCCCTGTGTTGCAGGACCGTCCGCGATAACCTGTCCGTCGATAATCTCCTGATGGAGTGATACGATAGGTCTCTGGTTAATGCAGGTGCCCTGGTTAGAGCCGGCAAACTTTGTAAGCTCGTACTTGTCAATGCTGCCGTCCTTAGTCTGAATCTCGATAGTGTCAGCGTCAAGAGCAACAACCTTACCGCCGCGCTGAGCAACAACTACAACGCCTGAGTCGTAAGCAGCCTTGTATTCCATACCTGTGCCGACAACGGGAGCTTCCGTCTTAAGAAGCGGAACAGCCTGACGCTGCATGTTAGCACCCATAAGAGCACGGTTTGCGTCGTCGTTTTCGAGGAACGGAATCATCGCCGTTGCGACGGATACAACCATCTTAGGCGATACGTCCATATAGTCAACCTCGTCGGGTGACTTGGTGAGGAACTCGTCGCGGTAACGGCAGGTAACTCTGTTGTTTGCAAATCTGCCGTTTTCATCAAGCGGCTCGTTAGCCTGTGCTACAACGAACTCGTCCTCCATATCGGCTGTCATATAAACAACCTCGTCGGTTACGACGCCGGTTTCTTTATCAATCTTACGGTACGGAGCTTCAATGAAACCGTACTCGTTAAGACGGCTGTAGCAAGCGAGGTACGAAATAAGACCGATGTTAGGTCCTTCAGGTGTCTCGATAGGACACATTCTTCCGTAGTGAGTATAATGTACGTCACGAACCTCGAAGCCTGCACGGTCACGCGAAAGACCGCCGGGACCGAGCGCCGAAAGACGCCTCTTGTGCGTAAGCTCTGCAAGCGGGTTGTTCTGGTCCATAAACTGCGACAGCGGTGATGAACCGAAGAACTCGCGAATTGCAGCAACTACAGGTCTGATATTGATAAGAGCCTGCGGAGTGATAGCCTCCTCGTCATCCTGAGCCTGAAGCGTCATACGCTCGCGGATAACGCGCTCCATTCTGGTGAAACCGATTCTGAACTGATTTTGCAGGAGCTCGCCTACTGCGCGGATACGACGGTTACCGAGGTGGTCGATATCGTCGGTAGTACCAACGCCTTTAGCAAGGTTGCAAAGGTAAGATACGGTTGCAAAAATATCGTCAACGATAATGTGGTTAGGAATAAGGTCGTCGTGCTTAATTCTTATTTCCTCTTCAAGTGCAGCCTTGTCGTCGCCGCATTTGTCAAGTATTTCGGAAAGAACAGCGTATGACACCTTCTCGTTAATGCCGAGCGCCTTCTTGTCAACATCTACGAAATTCTCGATATCAACCATACCGTTTGATACGATTTTAACCTCTTCGCCTGTTTCAAGACGAACGAACGCAAACATAACACCTGCATTCTCGATTTCCTTAGCTCTCTGGGCAGAAATCTTTTCGCCCTCGTCTGCGAGCACCTCGCCAAGAGGTGATACAACAGGCTGAGATACAACCTGACCCGTAAGTCTGTCAGCAATACCAAGCTTTTTGTTATACTTGTATCTGCCGACTCTCGAAAGGTCGTAACGGTGAGCGTCGAAGAAAAGGCCGTCAAGGTGAGCCTGAGCTGTTTCGAGCGTAGGCGGCTCGCCGGGACGAAGCTTCTTGTAAACCTCAAGAAGTGCCTCCTCCTGATTCTTGGTAGTATCCTTTTCAATCGTTGCCTCGATTCTCTCGTCGTCGCCGAAGAACTCTCTAATCTGCTCATCGGTGGAAAGACCGAGGGAACGAAGGAAGGTAGTGATAAATATCTTTCTGTTCTTGTCGATTCTTACGTAGAACAGGTCGTTAGCGTCGGTTTCATACTCGAGCCATGCGCCGCGGTTAGGAATTACGGTATTGGTGTAAAGCTCCTTACCGGTCTTGTCATGCTCCATATGATAATATACGCCCGGGCTTCTGACGAGCTGAGATACGATACATCTCTCCGCACCGTTGATTACAAAGGTGCCGGCTTCGGTCATAAGCGGAAAATCACCCATAAAGATTGTGTTTTCCTTAACCTCGCCCGTTTCCTTATTCTGCAGTCTTGCCGTTACCTTAAGGGGTTTAGCGTAGGTGGTATCCCTCGCCTTGCACTGCATAATCGAATACTTCGGTTCGTCGTCCATTGAGTAGTCGATGAAGTCAAGCACAAGATTGCCGGTGTAATCGGTGATAGAGCCGATGTCGCGGAATACCTCCTTAAGACCTTCGTCAAGGAACCACTGATACGATTTTTTCTGCACTTCAATAAGGTTAGGCATCTGCATAACCTCGTTGATTTTTGCAAAGCTTTTTCGTGTGGTTGTGCCGAGCTGAACATCCTTCACATTTACCATAAAGGTTTCACTCCGTTTCTTAGCTTATTTCGTTTAAAATTAGGAATTTTATGCGCCGATCGGACGGAAAAATTGTAAATTTTTTGTTTCCGAAATTATGGCAAAAAGTGCCATAAGGGCAGATAATTCCATTTTAATCGTGGTAAACAGTATATACTATAAAGACTGATAAGTCAACATAATTTTTTATTAAATTTTACCAAAAGGCAAAACTTTTTTAACAACGGCGTCGGGTGTTCCCTAAATATAGCGCAATATCAGCGTTAAATCCCCTGTTTTTTATATAAAAAATAAAAGTGTTCCACATGTTCCAAACAAAATACATAGTTTTCTAAAAAAAATAAAAATATAAAAAAACCTATTTTAGTGTGGAACATCCGGAACATATACTATAAAAATACAATATGACCAGAGTGACCAGACTAAATATATAATATTTGAAAAAAATAAAATATATAAAAACCTATATTTACCCTGGTCATCCCGGTCATAATTGTCCGAGCGCAGTGAGTAACCACAAGCTCATAGCTCACAGCTCTGAGCTCATAGTCGATAAAAAAAGAGCCGGACGGCTCTTTTTTTATCTTATAAAGTTCGTAAACTGTTTCGGCTCGACTTCGGGGTCGCCGTATTTTTCTTTGCCAAGGGCAATCGACTTCATCAGGAACGTCATATTGCGCGCAAGCTGGCGCATTGTGTGAAGTCCCTCGGCGTCCTGCTGAGCCTCACCCGGTGCGCCGCCGTGGATACTGTTCCAGTAAGCGCTGGAGGCAACGGGCATACCCGAAATTGTAAAGTACTTATTCAGCTCGTCAAAGGTTGCGGAAAGCCCTCCCCTTCTGGCGCAGACAACGCTTGCGCCGACCTTCATCGTCTTGTTAAACTTTGCCGAGAAAAAGAGCCTGTCAAGCACCGCAATAAGCGTTGCGTTTGCAGAAGCATAATACACGGGGCTTGCAACGACAAGACCGTCAGCCTCCTCAAACTTCGGGGCGAGCTCGTTTACAACGTCGTCGATAACGCATTTGCCGAGCTTGTTGCATCCGCCGCAAGCCATACAGCCGCGAATGTTTTTGTTGCCGATTTGAACAACCTCGGTTTCTACACCGTTTTCGTTAAAAATTTTAACCATCTCGTCAAGTGCAATACCGGTATTGGAATTTTTTCTGGGCGAGCCGTTTAATAGTAATACTTTCATTGTTTTTCCTTTCAAATTGTTTGAGCTATAAGCGAGTAACTGATTTGGCGCCCCTGCCAAGGGGTGATTCCCCACAGTGTGGGGAAATGTCACCGCAGGTGACAAAAGGGACGGCTCCTGTAGGAGCTGTCACGAAGTGACTGAGGGGTGGTCAATGCCTTTTAAGATGTGTTGTAAATATGATTGCTTGGTTTTAGTATTCGTTAAGTAGAGCGACCATCCCTCCACCGCAAGCGGTCCCCCTCCCTTTAGCAAGGGAGGCAAATAGGTTTAATAATTTAAACGGCTACTATATTAACAAGCTTGCCGGGAACATAGATTTCTTTCTTAATCTGCTTACCGTCGATGAGCTCCTTAATCTTTTCGTCCTCTTTTGCGAGTGCGATTACCTCATCCTTAGGCATATCAACGGGGATAGTAACTCTTGACCTTACCTTGCCCATTACCTGAAGCACGATTTCTACAGTGTCGTCAACAGTCTTGGACTCGTCAAAGGTCGGCCACGAAGCCTCGTTAAGCATACCGTCGAAGCCTGCCTGCTGCCAGATTTCCTCGGTTACGTGAGGCGCAAACGGATTTACGATAAGAAGCAGGTCGCGAAGTTCAGCGCGGTTGATACTGCCCTTGTCGTAAATCTGGTTAAGAAGCGTCATTACCGCTGCAACCGCGGTGTTGAACTTCATAGCCTCGATGTCCTCGGACACCTTTTTAATTGTTTTATGCATAGCGCTTGAGAGCTCGCTCGAATACTCGTCACCGTCCTCAAGCATATCCTGAAGCTTCCAGAGTCTGTCGATAAATCTCTTGCAGCCCTTAACGCTTGACTCGCTCCAGGGTGCCGCCTGCTCGTAGTCACCCATAAAGAGTACATAGGTACGAAGTACATCTGCGCCGTAAACATCAACAACCTCGTTCGGGTCGATTACATTACCGCGCGACTTACTCATTTTAACGCCGTCGGGACCTAAGATAAGTCCCTGAGCAGTTCTCTTAAGATACGGCTCCTTAAACGGAACAACGCCGATATCGTAAAGGAAACGATGCCAGAAGCGCGAATAAATCATATGGCGTGTAACATGCTCCATACCGCCGTTGTACCAGTCAACGGGTCCCCAGTATCTGAGCTTATCCATATCGGCAAGCGCCTCGTTATTATGCGGGTCAATGTATCTGAGGAAGTACCACGAAGAGCCTGCCCACTGAGGCATTGTATCGGTTTCGCGCTTAGCGTCGCCGCCGCACTTGGGGCACTTGCAGTTAACAAAGGAGTCAATCTTTGCAAGCGGGCTTTCGCCGTCCTGACCGGGCTCAAAATTTTCTACCTCAGGCAGTCTGAGCGGAAGCTCGTCATAAGGCACTGCAACAAGTCCGCAATCGGGACAGTGAACAATCGGAATAGGCTCGCCCCAGTAACGCTGACGGTTGAACGCCCAGTCCTTCATCTTGTACTGTACGCCTGCCTCACCGATGCCCTTCTCTTCGAGGAAGTCAATCATCTTGGCGATAGAGTCCTTCTTATTATCAAGACCGTTGAGGAACTCGGAGTTAACCATCTCGCCGTCGCCTGTGTACGCTTCAACGGTGATGTCGCCGCCCTTGATTACCTCAATAATATCTATGCCGAATTTCTTAGCAAATTCCCAGTCACGCTGGTCGTGAGCAGGTACAGCCATAATAGCGCCCGTACCGTAGCCCATCATAACATAGTCGGAAATATAAATCGGGATGTCCTTACCGTTAACGGGATTCTTAGCGGTAATGCCGTCAAGTCTTACGCCCGTCTTATCCTTAACGAGCTGCGTGCGCTCAAATTCTGTCTTTTTAGCGCACTCCTTGCGGTAATCCTCAACGTCCGAGAAGTTGGCTATCTTAGCCTTATACTCGTCGATAAGCGGATGCTCGGGAGCGATAACCATAAATGTAACGCCGAAGAGAGTATCGGGACGGGTCGTGTAAATCCTGAGCGACTCGGGCACCTCGTTGATAGCAAAATCTACAAATGCGCCGCGTGATTTACCGATCCAGTTAATCTGCTGAAGCTTAACATTAGGCAGATAGTCAACCTCCTCAAGACCTTCAAGGAGCTTGTCGGCATACTCGGTTATACGAAGGTACCAAACATCCTTTGACTTTTGTACAACATCGCTGTGGCAGATGTCGCACTTGCCGCCCTGAGAGTCCTCGTTAGAGAGTACAACCTTACACGACGGGCAGTAGTTTACAAGCGTCTTGTCGCGGAAAGCAAGACCGTTTTCAAACATTTTAAGGAAAATCCACTGAGTCCACTTATAGTAGTCCTCGTCGGTGGTGTCAATAACTCTGTTCCAGTCGAACGAAAAGCCTACGCGTTTAAGCTGAGAAGTAAACTTTTCGATATTCATATCCGTAACCTTACGCGGATGGATGCCCGTTTTAATAGCATAGTTTTCGGTTGGCAGACCGTAAGCGTCAAAGCCTATCGGGAACAGCACATTATAGCCCTGAAGTCTGCGTTTACGCGATACAACCTCGAGGCCCGAATACGCCTTGATATGACCTACATGCATACCTGCGCCCGACGGATACGGGAACTCTACAAGAGCGTAAAACTTCTCTTTATCAGAGCCGTCAACAGCGTTAAAAGTGCCCTTTTCGTCCCAGATGTCCTGCCACTTTTTCTCAATCTTTTTAAAATTATAGTCCATATATGTTTCCTCCGTAAACAATGGAGAATGTAGAATTGAAAATGCAGAATTTTGGGTGGACGCTGTCCACACCTGATTATTTAATCGGAGCGAAGCGACCATAAATTCTCAATTCTCAATTCTCAATTCTCAATTTGTTATTCATTCTTTAATAACCAAATCGTCAATTTCTACCTTTTCGCCGTCTTCCCAAAGGCGCTCGATTTGGTAAAAGCTGCGGCTCTCTTTATAAAGAATATGCACTACCACACCGATATAATCAAGACAAATCCAGTCGGATGCCTTACCCTCGATATGATGCGGCTCTATTCCCTGCTCCGAGAGCTTATACTCAACCTCGTCGGCAATCGCCTTAAGCTGAGTATTAGAGGTAGCGGTGGCAATTACAAAGTAATCAGTAAGCACCGTAATATCGTTTACTCTTATAACCTCAATCTCGCTGCCGCGCTTTGAGTCAATCGCCTTAACAGCGGTTTTTACAATGTCAAGATAGTTATTTTCCATTTATTTCCCTTTCTGTTAGCTTTAAGCTCAGAGTTTTAAGATTTAAGCTTTATGGCGGACTCTGTCCGCACCTGATTTTAATTGTCTGAGCGAAGCGAGTATCCACAAGCTTAACGCTTAATGCTTAACACTTAAAGCCAAACAATAATTGTAACAATTTATCGTATCCGGATGTATCTGTCTGCCCTGCTTTACTATGCTCGTAATCGTATAGCTCAGCGAATACAGCATACCGTCAAGCAGGTTTTCGTCCGTCTTTTTTCTCATTATATCAACATCGGGGTAATCTCTGTCGTCGCTCGTAAAGTCAGCGAGATAGATTATCATTTCAAAGAGCGTCATATTCTCGCGCCCCGTGGTATGATAACGGATACCGCCGATAATATCCTCGTCTTCAATACCCAGCACATTCTTTACAAAAGAAGCACCGCTCATTTGATGATATACCTTTTTATTATTAATTTCAAGAGGGGTCATTTTTTCCTCGCGCTCAATAAGTTCGCGCTGAATATCGTAGTCCTCCTCTTTAGTAACATCGTGCAGTATGCCCGCAATGTAAGCCTTATCCCCGTCTAAGCCATGCTTTTGTGCAAGCTCTTTTGCCTTTTTTGCAACGCACATACTGTGGTTAAAACGGTAGGGCGACAGGCGTTTTTGAATCAGTGCAATATATTCTTCTTTACTGTTCATTACTTTCTGCCCTGCTTTTTGTCGCGGTCGTTTTTATAACGCGGTCTGTCGTATACTGCGTAAGGGTTTTTACTTTCTTTTTCGCGCTGACGTGCTCGCATACCCTTAATTTTGACTTTTTTCTTAGCGGTTGCTTTTGCTGTGCCCGAGCCGCGCTTTTTCTTTTTTTCCATAATACGGGCTTCGTCCGCCTCGCGGTAAAGCACAATTACTCCGCCGATTACCTGAATAACCTCGGCACCGAGTGCGCTTGCAAGCTCGTTTGCAAGCTCTTTAGGTGTTTTGGGGCTTGTTTCAAGATGTACTCTTATTTTTAAAAGTTCGCGCACGTCAAGCGTGTCGTCAATCTGAGCAATTAAATTGTCGCTGATACCTTCTTTACCGATTTGGATAATCGGCTCAAGCGAGTTTGCCTTTGCGCGCCATGCTGCTCTTTCTTTTGAAGTCATATAATTTTCTCCAATTCTACTGTTAGTTTGCGTAATGCGTTGCCGCGGTGGGATATTTTATCTTTTTCTTCAGCTGAATAACGTCCGAAGGCTTTGCCGTCTACAAGAAACAGCGGGTCGTAGCCAAAACCTGCGTTGCCGTCGCGCTCAAAGCCGATATGTCCGTGACACTCGCCCCTTACGGTTATTTCTCTGCCGTCGGGGAACACGCAGCAAATAGCGCACACATAGTATGCCGTGCGTTCCTCAATAGGTACACCGTCAAGCTTTTTGAGCAGCAGGTCGTTATTAGCTTCGTCGTCGCCGTGACCGCCCGAAAAACGTGCAGAATAAATACCCGGCGCGCCATCAAGATAATCAACGCATAGTCCGCTGTCGTCAGCGATAGCGGGCATACCCATCTCTGCACATGCGTGGCGTGCTTTTTTTTGTGCGTTTTCCTCAAAGGTTTCGCCGTCCTCAACAACGTCTGTAAGTGTTTTGCCAATCATCTTTGCGGTTACAACGTCAATACCGAGAGGAGATAGTATTCTTTGCATTTCAATTAGTTTTTTCTTATTATTTGAAGCTAAAATAAAGGTCATTATTCTTCCTCTGTGCCTGTTACAAATTCTGTCAGAGTTTCGTCGTCTTCGTGGCTTGGTTTCATATCAAAGAGGGCTGACGCGAAGGCATCCGCATCAAACGGCTGAAGGTCGTCAATTCCCTCGCCCACGCCGACAAACTTAACGGGTACATCAAGCTCGTTATTTATTGCAAGCACAACGCCGCCGCGCGCGGTGCCGTCAAGCTTAGTAAGGATAATGCCCGTAATGCCGGCAGCGTCCTTAAAGTCCTTAGCCTGATTAACAGCGTTCTGACCGGTTGTAGCATCGAGAACGAGAAGCGTTTCGCGCGACGCGTCGGGAAGCTCGCGGTCGATAACGCGGCTGATTTTATTAAGTTCGTCCATAAGGTTTTTCTTATTATGGAGTCTGCCCGCGGTGTCGATAATAATAACATCGTTTCCGCGCGCCTTGCCTGCCTGGATAGTATCGTAAACAACGGCTGCGGGGTCAGCACCCTCGCCGTGCTTAATAAGGTCTACATTAGCTCTGTCAGCCCAAACCTGCAGCTGTTCGATTGCAGCGGCGCGGAAGGTGTCCGCAGCGCCGAGAATAACGCTTCTGCCCATATCCTGAAGATAAAGCGCAAGCTTACCGATAGTCGTAGTCTTACCTACGCCGTTTACGCCGATTACAAGGATAATTGACGGCTTGGTTCTGATTTTAAGGTACGAACCGCCCCATACAACGCCGGCTACGATATCCTTCATAGTTTCGCGCACCTCGCGAACGGAGGTTATACCGTCGTTTTCAATCTTATCCTTAAGGTCGCCGATAACACGCTCGGCGGTGGGCATACCGACATCGCCCATAATCAGTATTTCTTCAAGCTCTTCAAAAAGCTCGTCGCAGATTTCGTCATAGGTTTCGATAACCTCGTCCATCTGTGCGGTGATACCCTCGTCACGAGTCTTTTTAAGTCCTTTTCTGAATTTGTCAAATAATCCCATTTATTAATTTCTCCCTCTGGTCGAAATAGTTTTAAGCTATGAGCTTAGGGTTACTCGCTTCCTCGGACAATAATTCCGAATTCCGCTTTCCGAATTCCGAATTCTACTCAAGTCCCATCTGCTCAGCGAGCTCGGCGCTCTGGAGTTCAAGAAGCTTAGATACGCCCTTTTCCTGCATAGTAACGCCGTAAAGTACATCGGCTTCTTCCATAGTACCGCGTCTGTGAGTGATAGAAATAAACTGTGTTCTGTCTGTCATTTTACGCATATATTTTGCAAAGCGCTCTACATTGACATCGTCGAGCGCCGCCTCAACCTCGTCGTAAATACAAAACGGTGACGGCGTAACCTTAAGCACGCTGAAAAGCAGCGCCATAGCCGCAAGCGACTTTTCACCGCCCGAGAACAGGTTAATATTCTGTACCGATTTTCCGGGTGGCTGAATCTTAATTTCTATCGGTGATTCAAGACAGTCCTCGGGGTTTTCGAGAATAATCTCGCCCTTACCGCCGCCGAAGAAGTCCGCAAACGACAGCTTAAACTGCTCGTTAATCCTGTTAAACTGAAAAAGGAATTTTTCGCTCATAGACTTAGTAAGGTCTGTAATAATAGTCTGAAGCTCGCGCTTAGACGCCTCGATATCGTCGGTCTGTTCCTTAAGGAATTCGTACCTCTCGGACACTTCCTTATACTCCTCGATAGCGCCGACATTAATCGAGCCGAGCTTCTTAATCGACACCTTGATTTCGTGAAGTCTGCGCTTAGCGGCAGTCATATCCTCGATAACGATACCAAGCGCCTGCGCCTCAACGCGCGTAAGCTCGTACTGCTCAAAGAGCATATCGTTAAGCTCGTCATATTCCTTTTTCATATTATTCTTGCGCTCTTCAATACGCACAAGCTCAGCGGATAGTTTTTCTTTATCCTCCTGCTTTTCCTTTTCGGTTGCGCGAAGCTCGCCGTTTTTCTTTTCGAGCTGATTACGGTTTTCGATAATGTCCGCAACCTCGTCGTTCTTGCCCTTAGCCTTACCTCTGAGCTCCTCAGCCTGCGCCTTAACATCGTTAATTGAAAGCTCGAGATTTTTATTCTTTTCTTCAATACTTGCAATCTCGTCGTTAATGCTGCGCACCCTGTCGGACTGCGTGGACTGTCTGAGTTTTAGCTCCTCAACGGAGAGTTTAGCGCTCTCGGCGTCCTTAGCAAGCGTTACGATTTCGAGGTTAATCTCCTCGCTGCGCTGTCTGATTTTCTCGCGCTCTTCACCGAGAATATCCGCGCCCGAGTTCACCTCGGTAAGCGCATTCTCGGTTTTGTCAATCTCACTTTGTATCTCGGCTTCTTCCTGCGAAGCTTTCTTAAGCGCTTCGTTAAAGAGCATAATTCTGGACTCGGAATTCTCCTTTTCGCCCGTCATTGCGGTAATCTGCTCGTTTAACGAAGTAATCCTGTCGTTTACAAGCTTTAAATCGCCCTCTGCGCGGATTAAGTCCTCTTTTGCGTTACGCAAATCGGCATCCGCACCCTGCAGGTCTGCAGCAGCTTTATTAGAGGATTCGATAAGCTTTTTGTACTCGTCGGAGAGCGAGCCAAACTCTTTTTCGAGCTTGTCCGCTTCGGCGTTAAGCTCCTCAATCTGATTAGCTCTTGACAGAATACCCGCACCCTTTGAACGGCTGCCGCCCGTCATCGAGCCGCCGGGGTTCATAACCTGACCGTCAAGGGTTACAATTTTATATCTGTTTTTATACCTTTTTGAAATGCCGATAGCGCAGTCGATATCCTCGGCAACGATAACTCTGCCGAGAAGGTTTGAAATAATGCTTTCGTACTGCTTGTCGCACTCAACAAGATTAGCGGCAATATCAACGAATCCGAAGTTGTCGTCAAGGTCGTTTTCGTCAATGCTGCGCGGCTTAATAGCCGAAACAGGAAGGAAGGTAGCGCGTCCCTGGTTGTTCTGTTTTAAGAAGTTAATAGCGCGCTTTGCGTCGCCCTCGGACGACACGACGATGTTTTGCATAGCTGCGCCGAGCGCCACCTCAACGGCGGTCGAGTACTCGTTATCCGCGCTGATAAGCTGCGACAAAACGCCGTGAATACCCGAAAGCGCCTTGGCGTCCTTTTGCTTCATAACAGCCTTAACGGCACCCGAGAAGCCCTCCATATTCTTTTCGAGGTCGGAGAGCATTTTAGCTCTTGAACGCTTTTCGGCAAGGGCGCGCTCGCACCTGTCAAGCTCGTCCTTCTTTTTCTGTGCGGCTTCGGTCTTTGTTTTTAATTTAAGCTGATAGCCGCCGAGTGAGTTTTCGCCCTCCTCGATACGCGCCTTAATGAAGTCAAGATTTGCCTGTTGCTCGTCCTTTTGAGCGGTAGCTGTGTCAATCTCTTTTTGAACTTCGGCAATACTTTCGTCAATCACCGAGAAGCGCGAATTAATCTCGTCAATCGAGGACTGTGCCTGCGAAGCCTTAACCCTGCTGTCCGAAAGTTTAATAGTAAGCTCGGCAAGGTTTTTGTTAAGCTCGGAGTTTTTATTTGCAATCTCCTCGTTGTCGCTTTGAAGCTTTTGAAGCTCTAAGGCTACGCTCTCGAGCTCCTTGCGTTTTGCCGCAGCCTTTTCATCGGACTCTGCGATAAACGCCTCTTTTTCGGCAATCTGAGTGTCGATAGCTTCGCTCGAATTATCGGCGGAATTTATATCCGCTTTAAGTCTTTCGATAGTTTCTAAATTATGTGCTGCAGTGGCTTCAAGCAGCTTAGCTTCACCGTCGCGGCGAACAGCCTCCTCCTCAAACGAGGAAGCGCCTGTCCTTAGCTGCTCGATAAGCGTGTTAAAATGTACCATTTTATCCGCAAGCTCCTGCATCTCGTTTTCGATGTCGGCAAGCTCTTTTTCGCAGATTTCGTACGACGCGCCTGCAGCGTCAAGCTTATGCTCCTGCTCTCTTAAAGCGTTGGTGAAGTTATTAATTTTTCCAAGCCATACGCCTATTTCAAGCTCTTTTTTCTCCTCGGAAAATTCGAGGAATTTCTGAGCCTTTTCGCTCTGGGTTTTAAGAGGACCTACCCTGCCTTCAAGCTCGCCGAGAATGTCGAGAAGTCTTACAAGGTTTTCCTGCGCCTGCTCGAGCCTGCGCTCAGCGTCGCGCCTTTTATGACGGAAGCGCGAAATACCCGCAGCCTCCTCAAACAGCTCACGCCTGTCCTCATTTTTAGCGGAAATAATCGAGTCAATCTTACCCTGACCTACCATAGAGTATCCGTCAGCGCCGAGACCCGTATCCATAAACAGCTCGTGTATATCCTTACGGCGCACTGACTCGCCGTCAATCTTATACTCGCTCTCTCCCGAGCGGTAGTAGCGGCGCGACACGGTAACGATATCGCCCTTGTCCTTAAGCGAGCCGTCGGAGTTGTCGAGCGTCAGCATAACCTGAGCAAAGCCGAGCGCCTTTCTCGACGAGGTACCGCCAAAGATAACGTCCTCGGTTTTGGAGCCTCGCAGCGACTTCATACTCGTTTCGCCGAGTACCCAGCGAACAGCGTCGGAGATGTTACTCTTACCCGAGCCGTTAGGTCCGACAACAGCCGTTATTCCCTTTCCGAAATTCAGTTCAGTTTTGTCAGGGAATGATTTAAATCCCTGCATTTCAAGTGTTCTGAGAAGCATATTCTTGTCCTTTTTTGTTTTAAGCTTTTAGCTTTAAGTTTTAAGCTTTTGGTTACTCGCTACGCTCGGACAATCTTTAATTCGCCCGCAATAATTTTATCGGTAACCGTGTATTTTATGTTGTACCCCTGCTCCATAAGGAAGTAGGCGTTGCGTTTTTGCTGACCCTTGAGCTTTGATACGCTCTTTGGGTTTACAAAGATTTCGTAATTTCCCGGCGGATACGCGAGGACTTTATTCAGCATAAAGCGCGACTGCACTATTTCGCCGAACGAGTCGTGATAAGCTCCGCCGACCATATTCTTTTTAATATCGTCTGACGCGTGAAGCCCGAGCCTGATAACCCTTACGCCCGCGCTTTCAAACATAGGCACAAGCGTAGTGCAAAGCGCCGCCGCGTCGTCCACTGTCTGAGGAGTGTATTCCTCGCGTTCAACAAGCTCGGCAAGGTATGTACCCTTTAGCACAACGGTCGGGTAAATCCTTACCGTATCAGGTTTAAGCTCAATCAGCTTTTCGGCTGTTTTAATTGCCTTTTCGTCAGTGTCGCGGTAAAGCCCCGTCATCATCTGCACGCCAAGCTCAAAGCCGTTATCTTTAATCAGCTTAGCGGCTACGGCGACATCCTCGGCGCAGTGACCGCGCAGGTTAGCTTTAAGCACCTCGTCGTCCATACTCTGAGCGCCGAGCTCTATAGCCGTAACGCCGTAGCTTTTTAGAAGTTGCAGAACCTCATTATCTATAAAGTCGGGACGGGTTGAAATGCGTATGCCCTTAATTCTGTCGTTGTCGATAAACTCAGCGGCAGCCTTTAACAGCGACTCCATATACTCGCGGTCAATCGCGGTGAACGAGCCGCCGAAAAACGCAATCTCATACTCATAGCCCTTGCGCTTCAGCGCAGTCTGAACCGCCGATTTCACATCGTCGGGAGTGGGCTGAGTCTGCTTACCCGTAATCGTTTTTTGGTTACAAAACGAGCATTGCTGCGGGCAGCCGAGGTGCGGTACAAAAATGCTTATGTTGCCCTTTTTCATACTTCGACACCCATCAGCATAAGCGCCTCGCGAGCTGCAAGCTGTTCTGCGTTCTTTTTGCTTGTACCGACGCCGTGGCCTATAACATTAGAGTTGAGCTTTAGCTCTACCTCAAAGCGTTTATCGTGGTCGGGACCGCTTGTGCCCGTAACAGTATAGGTCAGAACCTCGTCGGGATTTTGTTGAATAATCTCCTGAAGCTGCGATTTATAATCCCTGAAATTAACATGGTGATTATCAACCTCCCGGCTCAGAAAGCGCAGCACAAAGCGCTTAGCTTCCTCCATACCGCCGTCGAGGTAAATAGCTGCAATCAGCGCTTCAAAGGCGTTTTCGAGCACCGACGGACGCTGTGCGCCGCCCGAGGCTGTTTCGCCCTTGCCCATCTTTAGATACGAGCCGAGGTCAATCTCCTTAGCAAACGCGGACAGCGACTGCGTACAAACGAGGGACGAGCGAAGCTTAGTGAGCTTACCCTCCGGCATTTTCGGGAACTTATCATAGAGGTACTGAGCGGAAATTATCGACAGCACCGCGTCGCCCAAAAACTCCATACGCTCGTTGCAGGGAGCGCTCGAAGCGGGATTCTCGTTAGCGTAGCTCGAATGAGTCAGTGCTTCTTTAAGGTACTTCTTATCTTTAAAGGTGTATTCAATTTTCTTTTCAAGATTTTGCATATCTACACCGTTATTTGCTTAATTCGTTTTCTATTATCTTAATCAAATCGGTTTCCAAGAACCAAACCGCCTGCTTGATTGCGTTTTTAAATGTACGCGCGTCTGCCGAGCCGTGAGCCTTAATAACAGGCTTTTTAACGCCGAGCATTACCGCGCCGCCGTACTCTTTATAATCAAACTGCGTTTTCATATCGTTAATACCCGAGCGCACGCCGAGGTACGAAAGCTTAGACAGCGTGTTTTTATAAAACGCTTCTTTAATGCCGTTCATAAGCACCTTGGCTACGCCCTCATAGGTCTTAAGTATAAGGTTGCCTGTAAAGCCGTCAGCTACAACAACATCCGCGTCGCCGAACGGAATCTGTCTGCCCTCAATATTGCCGATAAAGTTGTACGGCGCATCCTTCATAAGCGCGTACGCCTCTTTAACAAGCGGAGTGCCCTTTGTGTCCTCGGTGCCGTTATTTGCAAGGGCAACGGTCGGGTTGTCGTACTTCATAACATTTTTCATATAAATCGAGCCGAGCAGTCCGAACTGGTACAAAAACTCGGGCTTGCACTCAGCGTTAGCGCCGCAGTCCATCATCAAAAACGGCTTTTTAGCGCTCGGCATAACGGACGCAATCGCGGGGCGCTTAACGCCCTTAATGCGTTTTGTAATAAGTGTTGCGCCGACAGTGATTGCGCCGGTATTGCCTGCGCTTACAAAAGCGTCTCCCCTGCCCTCGTTAAGCAGTCTGAAGCCGACTGCCATAGACGAATCGGGCTTAGCTTTAAGCACGCTCGTCGGGTCGTCGCACATATCAATAGCGTCGCTGCAGTGCACTATACTCGTATTTTTAATCTCGATAGAATTGTCCTTAATACAGGCGTTTATTTTTTGCTCGTCGCCTACAAGTATAATCTCGTCGATATCAAACTCGTCAAGGGCGAGCATTGAGCCTTTAATTATTTCAAGCGGGGCGTTGTCGCCGCCCATCGCGTCAACAATAATCTTCATATAATCATCTTCCTTATTGCCTCCCTTGCTAAAGGGAGGGGGACCACGAAGTGGTGGAGGGATGGTCGCTTGATTTAGCGAATACTAAAAATAAAGCAATCAGATTTTGCGTTATTAAATAATGCTCAATCAAACGAACTTGAAATCCGTTCCCCGCATCAGTCCGCTGCAGGTGTTCGCGGACAGCTTCCCCCCAAGGGGAAGCCAAATCAGTTACTCGCCTATGGCTCAATCAATTTTAATGCCCTTTGGGCGAGAGCCGCATATCTCTGTTTTTTATCTCTGATTTTAGGCTCGATTGGCGGAAGTATTCCGAAGTTTGCGCCCATCGGCTGAAAGTCGGTAACACTTTCGTCGCTGATATATCTTGACAGCGCGCCTATCATAGTAAGCTCGCTTAGCGTTACGGTGTCCTTACCCTCGGCACAGAGCACGGCGTTTTTGCCCGCCATAATGCCCGACGCCGCTGACTCCATATAGCCCTCAACGCCCGTAATCTGACCCGCAAAGAATATATTACGGTTTTTTCTCAGCGAAAAGTCGCTGTTTAGCACTCGCGGCGAGTCGATAAAAGTATTTCTGTGCATAACGCCGTAGCGCACAAACTCGGCGTTTTCAAGACCGGGTATCATAGAGAACACCCTCTTTTGCTCGCCGAACTTCAGATTAGTCTGAAATCCTACAAGGTTAAACATCGTGCCCGCGTCGTTTTCGCGCCTTAGCTGCACGCACGCCCACGGTCTGTGTCCGGTATTCGGGTCAACAAGTCCGACAGGCTTCATAGGTCCGAATCGCGGCGCGTCAAGCCCGCGCTTAGCAAGCTTTTCGATAGGCATACAGCCCTCGTACACATCAAAGTCGTGAGTTATTGCACCCTCGGCATGTACAAGCTCGTCTATAAAGCTTTCGTACTCCGCCTTATTAAACGGGCAATTTATGTAGTCCGCTTCGCCGCCCCTGTCGTATCGGGAAGCGCCGAACGCCTTGTTCATATCAACGCTCTGCGCGGTAACAATCGGAGCCGCTGCGTCGTAAAACGAAAGCATATTGTTACAAAGCTTTTGTATCTCGTCGCTGAGTGCGCCGTCGGTCAGCGGACCGGTTGCGATAATAAGTATTTCATCCTTTTCAGGCTCAATCTTATCGTAAACACGGTGCTCGATATTAATCTTCGGGTTAGAGGTGATTTTGTCGGTAACTGTTTTTGCAAAAACCTCTCTGTCTACCGCAAGCGCACCGCCCGCCGGAACCGCGCAGTCCCTCGCAACGGGAACGCAAAGCGAGCCAAGGCGGAACATCTCCTCTTTAAGCAGACCCGCCGCGCTTTCGATACGCGCAGCCTTTAGCGAGTTTGAGCACACAAGCTCTGCAAAATATTCGGTTTTGTGTGCAGGCGAGTGTTTAAGCGGCTTCATTTCAACAAGAGTAACATCGTACCCGCTTTGGGCAATCTGCCACGCCGCCTCGCATCCAGCCAAACCTGCGCCAACTACGGTAAATTTTTTCATACTTCAAAAATTTAGCTTAGAGCTATGAGCTGTGAGCTATGAGCTTGAGGGTGGGCTGCGCCCACACCCAGTTTAGTCACAAGCTGTGAGCTGTGAGCTGTGAGCTTGAGGGTGGGCTGCGCCCACACCCAATTTAGTCACAAGCTATGAGCTGTGAGCTGTGAGCTTGAGGGTGGGCTACGCCCACACCCATTGTATTAGCTGTTAGTTTCGTTTATTTTGATAATCAGCTTAGAAAGCATTTTTATCAATTCATCAGTTTGTACTAAGACACTATCTGTTTCTTCTTTTGTTAAATAATTCTGTCTTTGGCAAATCATAAGCTGTGTGTCAAGTTCAAACAAAGAACCCTTTGATATTTCCAAAAAATGTACAAACTCTTTTTGAGATGACCTTGCATTACCTTCTGCAATATTTGAAGGAACAGAAACTACTGCCCTTCTTATTTGAGAAGCAAGTGCATACTTTTCATCGCTTGGCAATTTTGAAATCAGCTTATACACCTCGTCAACAAGCGCCATTGACTTTTGCCAGATTTTTAGTTCCTTATAATCTCTCCAAGGCATAACAATCACCTTATCCTTATAATTGTCCGAGCAAAGCGAGTAACCATAAGCTCATAGCTCATGGCTCCAAGCTCATAGCCGGAAAAATAATCTGCGATTATTTTTTCTTTGACTTGGTGAAGCCGCAGCCCTCTTTATCGGGGCAGTAGAGTCCGCCGCCTTTTTTGCGGAAGAGAGATTTGCCACAGTTCGGGCACACCTCGTCGGTGGGTAAATCCCAGGTCATAAAGTTACACTTAGGATAATTCGAACAGCCGTAGAAGCTTGAACCTCTCCTCGTCTTTTTTTCTATAACATCGCCGCCGCAGTCGGGGCACTTTGCGTTAGTCTTAAAGACAAGAGGTTTAGTGTTCTTACACTCGGGATAGCCCGGGCAGGCAAGGAACTTGCCGAATCTGCCGACCTTGATAACCATATTGCGTCCGCACTTGTCGCAGACAACATCGGTTTCTTCTTCCTTAAGCTTAATCTTAACGCCCTGCATATCCTGCTTAGCCTTTTCGAGCGGCTCTTCAAAATCGTTATAGTAAAGGCGAATCATATCAATATAATCCTTTTCGCCCGAGTCGAGTTTGTCGAGGTCGTCCTCCATTTTAGAGGTATATTTAACATTAACGATGTTCGGGAGCTTATCCTTAAGCAGATTAGTTACCGCCTCGCCGAGCTCGGTAGGAACGAACTGCTTGCCCTCGCGAACAACATATTCCTTAGCAAGAATAGTTGAAGTAATCGTAACATATGTTGACGGTCTGCCGACGCCGTTTTCCTCGAGCGCTTTGGTGAGCGACGCTTCGGTATATCTTGCGGGCGGCTGGGTAAAGTGCTGATTGCCGAGGATTGACTTGAGCCTGAGCACATCGCCTTTAGTCATAGGCGGAAGCGGTGCTTCTGCCTGGCTCTTAGACGCATCGTCGGTCTTCTCCTCATAAAGCGCGGTAAAGCCGTCAAACTTAACTGTGTAGCCGGTTGCGTTAAAGATATAGCCGTTAGCTTCAATCTCAATCTTCATGGTTTCCTGCTGGCAGGACTCCATAAGAGAAGCTGTGAAGCGCTCCCAGATGAGCTTATAAATCTTGTACTGGTCTGATGTCAGCGAGTCCTTAACGCTGTCGGGAGTAACATTAGGCATTGACGGTCTGATAGCCTCGTGACCGTCCTGCGCGTTGCCCTTGGTTTTATAGTATCTCGGCTTTGCGGGGAGATACTTTTCGCCGTAAGCCTTAAGGATGTACGCGTTACCCGCAGCTCTTGCGTCCTCGGAGATACGAAGCGAGTCGGTACGCATATAGGTAATAAGACCGACTGTGCCCATACCCTTAACATCAACGCCCTCGTAAAGCTCCTGAGCAGCCTTCATAGTGCGCTTAGCCTGGAAGGAGAGTCTGCGCGACGCCTCCTGCTGAAGAGTTGAGGTGATGAACGGAGGTGTGGGATTCTTTTTCCTTGTACCCTTTTTTACTGAGGTCACAACATACTCCGCACCGTCAAGGTCAGCAAGGATTTTGTCCGACTGTTCTTTATTCTCGATATTCTTTTCGCCGAGCTTAAGCTTATTGCCCTCGGGGTCGGACACAAGAATTGCGCTGAAAGTCTTTCTGTCGGGCGGGTTAGTGAACTTAGCGTCCACCGACCAGTATTCCTCGGGCTTAAAGGCTCTGATTTCGTTCTCTCTGTCAACAACGAGCCTGAGCGCAACGGACTGAACACGACCTGCGGAGAGACCGCGTCTGATTTTCTGGCTTACAAAGGGAGAGAGCTTGTAGCCGATAAGTCTGTCGAGAATACGGCGCGCCTGCTGAGCGTTAACAAGGTCGATGTCAAGCTCTCTCGGGTTCGCCATACCTTTTTGGACGCCCGTTTTTGTAATCTCGTTAAAGGTCACCCTGTTCTTTTCGTCAAGGTCAAGCCCTAAAAGATATGCAAGGTGCCACGAAATAGCCTCTCCCTCGCGGTCGGGGTCGGTTGCGAGATAGACATAGTCGGCTTTGTCCGCCTTCTTTTTAAGGTCGGTTACAAAATTCTCCTTACCCTTGATAACCGCATACTTGGGCTCAAAGTTATTTGATACATCAACACTGAGTCGTGCTGCGGGAAGGTCGCGAACATGTCCCATAGAAGCTACTACATCGTAGCCTGCGCCGAGATAGCCTTTAATGTTCTTTGCCTTTGCAGGCGACTCTACAATTACTAATTTTGACATATATGTTTATTTCCTTTCAATGGATATAAATTACTTTTTTCTGAATAGAACGCTGCCCTTGTTTTCGGCAAGCCCCTTGGATTCAAGCAGCGACAGCATAGCCATCAGCATCGAAGAAGGCAGCCCGGTTTCACTTTGCAGCACCTCTATGTTTATATATTCATCGCTGAGCGCGTAATATACCTTGCGTTCGTTTTCGCTAAGCGTTAAAGCCTGCTCCTGCCTTTCGTTTTCCGCCTTGCGCTCGGACACAATGTTATCAAATGTGTACTGTCTGTCGGAAGGCAGATTATAGACCGTTTCAGGCACGGCGGGATTAAGCTCGGGATAATCAAAGGCATAGTGCTTAAGCACGCTGTGTGCTCCCGTAACGACATACGCGCCCTCGTCGATAAGATTATTATTACCGCAAAACGCAGTGTCGAATATCGAGCCGGGGATTGCAAAAACATCCCTGCCCTGCTTTTTTGCACATTCCGCGGTTATGAGCGAGCCGCCTTTGTTTGCTGACTCAGCTACAAGAACGCCCCTTGAAAGACCGCTTATTATTCTGTTTCTTATCGGGAAGGTGTGCTTGCCCGCGCCAACCGAAGGGGCAAACTCTGAAATTACAGCGCCGCCGCTGTTTATAATCTGTTCTCTTAACTCTTTATTTGTTTTAAGATAATTTGACGCGAGTCCGCAGCCGAGCACGGCAACGGTTTTGCCCTTAGCTTTTATTGCGCCGAGATGCGCCGCGGAGTCAATACCGAGCGCGCCGCCGCTTACAATAATCGCGCCGCTTTCGGCAAGCTCTTTAGAAATAACCTCGGCTGCCTTTTTTGCATACGGCGACGCCTTGCGCGTGCCTACAACGGCTATTGTAAGAGCGTTGTCAAAATCGGGCATCTCGCCGTTTACATAAAGTACGGCGGGCGGATTTGAAATATCCTTTAAGATATCCGGGTATCTTATGTCGTCGTACGCTATAATATCCCAGCCGTTTTGTTCGCAAACATCAATTATCCTGCACGCGTCCTCAAGGCTGTACTTTGCGATTGAGTCAAGCTTAGCTTCGCTGATTAAGTCTGAGTCGTGATAGTCAAATATGTCCGACTCATAAATCTTTTTAGGTGTCGAAAAGTAGTCGAGCAGCTCTTTTATCTTAGCGCCTGCGCCGAGGCAGAGCGAAAGCCAGACCCAGTATTTTACCTCGCACATCGCGTTACCTCATCATTTCCCACATAGTGATTGCGCCCGCAACACCTGCGTTAAGGCTCTCTGCCCTGCCGAGCATGGGAATTGTAATAAGCTCGTCGCTGAGCGCCTTAATGTTTTCCTCAACGCCGTTAGCCTCGTTGCCGATAACGCATACCGAGGGGGCAGTGAAGTCGATTTCGGTAATGCTTTTTGCATCTCTCTGCGGTACGGTTGAATAGATTTTATACTCGTCCTTAAGGTTATTTAAGGTATCCGCCAGGCTGTCGCACTGAACACAGCCGAGCCTAAGCACCGAGCCCATTGACGCTCTCAGCGCCTTAGGGTTATAAATATCGCAGCAATCGTAAAGAATTATGCTGTCGATACCGAGCGCTTCGGCGGTGCGGATAAGAGCGCCGACATTCGACGGGTCCTGCACCCTGTCAAGCGCAACCACCTTATTCTTTAACTCAACCTTTTGCTCCGTCATTTCGCAGACGGCGTAAATACCTTGCGGAGTGGCGGTATCCGAAAGCTTAGAATTAATCTCGTCCGTAATGATATATGCCTTATCCGAAACAGCAATCAGGCTGTCAATTCTGTCGGCGTATTTATCCATCGCCTTTTGCGTAAGCAACAGATATCTTACTCTATAAACAGAATTAAGGACATCAAAACATAGCCTTGCGCCCTCAAGCACGAACAAAGAATTCTTTTGCCTTGCCGATGAAGAGGTCAACAGCTTTTTTGTGTCCTTAATTATAGTATTAGATTTACTGCTGATAGTTTCCACTGTGATTTCTCCCATACACCTGTCGTGCTGTTTTCGAGCAAAGCCCATTATTCGTTTAAACAAATCACTTGTCTTTTATTATTTATATAATATACAGTATCTTATCTTAAAATTCAATAGTAAATTTCATTTTTTAATATTTTGTAATATTAAGGCAAGTTTCAGCCCGGAAAGCACATAAAAAGACTCCCCTCAGGGAGTCCTTTAGCTCAATTATAAAGCTGCCTTTGCTGCTTCTGTGAGTGCTGTAAATGCAGTCGGGTCAGAAATAGCAATCTCCGAAAGCATCTTTCTGTTAAGGTCGATATTTGCCTTCTTGAGACCGTTCATAAATGTTGAGTAGTTCATACCGTTTGCCTTGCAAGCAGCTGAAATACGGGTAATCCACATTCTTCTGAAATCTCTCTTCTTCTGCTTTCTGCCGATATATGCATACTGACCGCTCTTCATAACAGCCTGCTTAGCTGTCTTGAACAGAGCGTGCTTCGAGCCGTAGTAACCCTTAGCAGCCTTTAATACCTTTTTTCTTCTTTTGCGAGTAGCCATAGCGCCTTTAACTCTTGCCATAGTTATTTACCTCCGTTTGTGTATAAAAATGCGTTAAAATCTGAATTATTTATAAGGGATAAGTCTCTTGCACTGCTTCTGATTTGTTACATCAGCTACAGACTGCTTGCGAAGATTTCTCTTACGCTTAGTGGACTTTTTGGTAAGGATGTGAGATGTGTAAGCGTGTGATCTCTTAACCTTGCCGCTCTTAGTGGTCTTAAAACGCTTTTTAGCACCGCTGTGTGTCTTAATTTTTGGCATAATTTATTCCTCCGTAAAATTAATTAACTTATTTGTTAGAAGCCTTGGGCGACATAAACATAAGTACCTGTCTGCCCTCGAGCTTCGGCTTTTTATCAATAGTTGCTTCCTCGCCAAGCTCGTCTGCAAAGCGCAGCATATTCTCAACCGCAAGGTCACTGTGAGCCATCTCACGACCTCTGAGCCTTATAGAAACCTTAACCTTATCGCCCTTTGACAGAAATCTGCGAGCCTGGTTTAACTTAGTGTTAAAGTCGCCGATGTCAATGTTGATAGACAGTCTGATTTCCTTAGTTTCAACAGTTTTTTGCTTTTTGCGATTTTCTTTTTCGCGCTTTGACTGTTCGTATCTGAACTTGGAATAATCCATTATCTTTACAACAGGGGGCTTAGCCTGCGGAGCGATTTTAACTAAATCTACACCTTTGGCGTCGGCAAGCTGCTGAGCCTCTTTAGCGCTCATAATGCCAAGCTGTTCACCTGTGTCGGAAATAACGCGAACTTCCTTGTCCCTGATTTCGCCGTTAAGTTGTGGAGCATCCTTGCTGATAAAAAACACCTCTCATTTTCTTTAGCTTAGGGTTTATAGCCCAAAAAAAGTACGAACACGCAGAATGTCCGTACTTATAGTGTAATCAATAAGTATTGCCCTCTTTACTAACGCTGGAGGGGAGAACGGACTGCGTTCTGCTTTGTTGTGCGAATATAATAGCATATAAAAAAGGACTTGTCAAGCCCTTTTTTGAATGGAGAATTGAAAATTGAGAATTGAGAATTAAGGGTGATTCCCCTGATAGGGGAAATGTCAGCGCAGCTGACAAAAGGGTCTGGCGCCCGCTCCAAGGGGACGCTGTCCACACCTGATTATTATTATTTTCTCCGCGTTGGAGGTGGCAGGTAGTCGTCGCCGTAGTATTCGCGGTTGATTTGCTCCTCGAGTTCGCGCTGACGGCGCTTCTTTTCGGCGATACGCTTTTTGTCCTTTCGCATTCTGTTAGCGAAAACTACAATATAAAGCACTACGCACAGTATCATAAGAAGCAGAATTACAAGTATAATCTTCTGGCCGAAAAAGCTCTTAATCGCGTTAGTGATAGTCAAAAATGTTGACAGCTCAACGGATTTTGCAGCTACGAGATTAACCTTAGCAATAACCTTTCCGCCGTAGATTATATCCGCCTTACAGATTTTTTCGCCCTGCGAAATCGGCGCGTCAAGCGTTTCGGGAGCGTTGACGGGTTTTATCATAACTGCAGACGGGTCGAGCGACACAGGCACAAGAGTTGTAACATCGTCCTGCGCCACAAGCTGTATAGTGTCCGCGTCCCTGCCGTTTTTAACGGGAAGCTCGCTCACAAGGTCGTTCATCCGTATGACCTTAGAGTATTTCAGCGAGTCGAACGCCCAGTCAAAAAGCGTCGCCGCGTCGATAAACGAGCATTTCGTATCATAGCCGCCGATTTTTCTTATAGGCGAGTCCATAACAATGGCAAGGTAGTTGTAACCGTCCTTCGCAGCCTTGGTAATTACGCAGTAGCCCGCCTCGTCGGTGGAGCCGGTTTTGATACCTTCAGCGTACTCATAATAATAGCTGAGATGCGGCTTATGCAGCATAAAATTAGTATGTATAAGCGTAAGACCTTTATACTTGACCTCAGTCGTTGTGGCAAAGGTCATAAAGTCCTCGTTTTTCATCGCTTCAAGCGTCATTTTTGCCATATCGGCAGGGGTTGTATAATGGTCGTCGCTGTGAAGTCCGTCGCAGTTTACGAAGTTAGTATGCTCGCATCCGATGGACTTAGCCCAGTCGTTCATCATCTTAACAAAGTCGCTGACCGTACCCGCAACATACTCCGCAAGCACCTCGCAGGCGTCGCACGCGGAGTGCACCATAGTTAAGGTCAGAAGCTTTTCTATGCTGATTTTCTCCCCTACTTCAAGTCCTGCGACCTGAGCGCCCGTATTAGCGAGCACAAGGAGCGCCGACTCGCTAACAGTCGTCTTAGCCTTTAAGTCTTTAACATTATTAAGTACGACCATCGCGGTAGCAATTTTCGTCAGCGACGCGGGATACTTCTTTTTGTTCATATTCTTAGCGGCGATAACCGGAAAGCTGTCGTCGTCGAGATTAATAAGCATATACGCGTCTGCGTAGACTTTAGAGCTTACCTTATAAAGAGGCTCGTTTTCTGTTTTTTTTGCAAAAGCGCTGATATTTACGCTGAAAATACCCGCGCAGGCTATAATTAAGGCAATAAATACCGATAATGTTTTTTTCATACTCTTGACACCCGCAAAAATAAATTATATCATATATGTTAGCACAATCATTTTGAAATTACAACAGCTTTACGGAGAAAATTATGGTTTATATAACTGGCGATGTTCACGGCGACATATCTTTTTTTAAAAACCCTCAGCTTAAAAAGCTTACGGAGGACGACACGCTGATTATCTGCGGCGATTTCGGCTTCCTCTGGGACGGCAGCTCTAAGGAAAAAAAGGCGCTCGCCGCGCTAAAAAAGAAAAAGTACACCATCTGCTTTGTCGACGGCGTACACGAAAACTTTGATATGCTGGGCGAATACAGACCGTACCGCTACAAGGGCGGCAACGCGCACAAGATTGCCGACAACATCTACCACCTGTCAAGGGGCGAAATCTTTACCTTTGATAAAAAGACATTTTTCTGTATGGGCGGCGGCGAAAGCGACGACGCGGATATGCGTATACCGGGAAGAACCTGGTGGAAAGAGGAAATGCCAAACGCAGAGGAGCTGTTAAACGGAGCAAAGGTGCTTAAAGAGGCAGGCAACAAGGTCGATTACATAATCACCTACGAAGCTCCCGCAATCGCAAAGGATTTTATCCGACTGCATACAAACCAGAATATACATATTACAACGCTTAACACCTACCTGCAGGAGCTTATGAAAAGCGTAGAGTATAACCACTGGTATTTCGGCTCGCTGCATATGGACCTGAACATCAGCAAAAAGATGACGGCAGTATTCAACGAAGTAATTAAAACCAGATAAAACCGAACACTAAAAAAAGACTTCCCGAGGGAAGTCTTTTTTGCTTTAATTAATATACGCCCTGCTCGAGCATTGCCTGTGCAACCTTCTCGAAGCCTGCGATGTTAGCGCCTGCAACAAGATTGTAGCCCATACCGTAACGCTCTGCAGCTTCCATTGAAATCTTATGGATTTCAACCATAGCGCTGTGAAGTCTCTCGTCAACTTCCTCTGCTGTCCAGCGAAGTCTCTGAGAGTTCTGGCTCATTTCAAGACCCGATACGCAAACGCCGCCTGCGTTAACAGCCTTCGAAGGAGCAATGATAACGTCCTCTGTTTCCATAAAGAGGTCAAATGCTTCCTCAGTAGTAGGCATATTAGCAACCTCGATGTAGTACTTCGTGCCGTTTGCAAGAATCTTCTTAGCCTCGTCGATTGTTACCTCGTTCTGAGTAGCACAAGGCATAGCAACGTCAACCTTAACGCCCCATGGCTTCTCGCCGGCGTGGAACTCGCAACCGAACTTGTCGGCATAATCCTGAGCCTTGTCGCGGCCTGATGCACGCATCTCAAGAAGGAAGTTAATCTTTTCGTCGGTTACGATACCCTCGGGGTCGTAAACATATCCGTCAGGACCGGAAATTGTAACAGCCTTACCTCCAAGCTCTGCAATCTTTTTAGCAGCGCCCCAGGCAACATTACCGAAGCCCGAAAGAGCAAAAGTCTTGCCCTTGATGTCGTCGTTTTCGTGCTTGAATACTTCGCAAGCATAGTAAACTGCGCCGTAGCCGGTAGCCTCGGGTCTGATAAGAGAACCGCCATAGGTGAGTCCCTTACCCGTAAGCACGCCGTTCTGATAAGCGTCGCGTACTCTCTTGTACTGACCGAAAAGGTAGCCGATTTCGCGTCCGCCAACACCGATATCACCTGCGGGAACATCGACATCGGGACCGATGTGACGCTGAAGCTCAGTCATAAATGCCTGGCAAAAACGCATAATTTCGCCGTTGCTTCTGCCGCGGGGGTCGAAGTCCGAACCGCCCTTGCCGCCGCCCATCGGGAGACCGGTAAGAGAATTCTTAAATGTCTGCTCGAAGCCGAGGAAATACATAATAGATGCATTTACGCTCGGGTGGAAGCGAAGACCGCCCTTGTACGGACCGATTGCAGAGTTAAACTGCACGCGGAAGCCTCTGTTAACCTGTGTGGTTCCGTTATCGTCAACCCATGCAACGCGGAAGCAGATAAATCTCTCGGGCTCTACCATTCTGCCGAGGATGTCGAACTCTTCAAGCTCGGGTCTTTCCTCAACAACGCCCTCAAGAGAACGAAGAACCTCTTTAACGCACTGGATAAATTCGGGTTTTTCGCTGTCGCGCTGCTCGACTCTTGCGATAACACTTTCAATGTACTTGTTCAAAAATAGTCACTCCTTTGAATTGATTGTTATATGTATAACAGATATATAATAACGCTTTAATAAACGATTGTCAACTTATTAGAATAATTTCATCGCTTAAAAAATGAAAAAGAAAAGGGGCACCCTGTGTAAGAGGGCGCCCCCGCTTTATTAGCTGAATGTAAACTGTCCGTCCTTGTAATCAACGGTGCATTTTGAGGCGGGCTTGATTTTGTCCTCGAGGATAAGCTCGCTGAGTCTGTCTTCGATTTTGGACTGAATTGCGCGGCGAAGCGGTCTTGCGCCGTACGCCTTGTCAAAGCCCTCGTCAGCAAGCGCTGTGATTGCGTCGTCGGAGAACTCAATCTCGATATCCATATCCTCAAGCCTTTTTTCAAGGGTCTTAAGCATACGCCTTGCGATTTCCTTAATATCCTCCTTTTCAAGCTGTGTGAACACAATAATCTCGTCAAGTCTGTTAAGGAATTCGGGCTTAAAGGTGCGCTTTAAATCGGGCATTACAAGCTCTTCGATAGTCTTGTTGGAGTCGCCATCGTCCGAGCCGAAGCCGAGTGCCTGTGTGCCGTCGGTGAGTTTCTGTGCGCCGACATTAGAGGTCATAATGATAATCGCATTTTTAAACGATACCTTTCTGCCCTGAGAATCGGTGAGAACGCCGTCCTCGAGAATTTGAAGGAGCATATTGAACACATCGGGATGTGCCTTTTCAATCTCGTCAAAAAGCACTACGCTGTAAGGCTTTCTGCGGATTTTTTCGGTAAGCTGACCGCCCTCGTCAAAGCCGACATAACCCGGCGGCGAGCCGATAAGCTTAGACACAGTATGCTTTTCCATATACTCACTCATATCGAGCTTGATAATTGCGTTTTCGTCGCCGAACATAGCCTCTGCAAGAGTCTTACAAAGCTCGGTTTTGCCGACGCCCGTAGGACCGAGGAAGATAAACGAGCCGATAGGTCTGTTAGGATTTTTAAGTCCTACCCTGCCGCGGCGGATAGCCTTGGAAATAACGGACACCGCCTTGTTCTGACCTACAATTCTCTTATGGAGAATATTCTCCATATCAAGCAGTCTTTCGCTCTCCTCCTTAGTAAGCTGATTTACGGGGATACCCGTCCAAGAGGATACTACCGCTGCAATCTCGTCGGTTGTAACGGACTTCACTTCGTGTGACGAGGAGTTGCGCCACTTGTCTTTTTCGCCGTTTAAAAGCTCCTGCAGCTTAGTCTGCTTGTCGCGGTGCTTAGCGGCAGCTTCAAAGTCCTGAGCGGCAACGGCTGCCTGCTTCTCCTGCTCCAAGCGCTTGATTTCCTCCTCCATATCCTTAAGGTTTTGCGGCATTGTGTACGCCTTAAGCCTTACGACAGACGCAGCCTCGTCGATAAGGTCGATAGCCTTATCGGGCAGGTATCTGTCGGCGATATAGCGCGAGGAGAGTTTAACCGCGCTGTCAATAGCTTCGTCAGTGATTTTTACCTTGTGGTGCGCTTCGTATCTGTCGCGCAGTCCGCGCAGAATTTCTACTGTTTCGTCCTCCGTAGGCTCGCCTACAGTTACGGGCTGGAAGCGTCTTTCAAGCGCCGCATCCTTTTCGATATTCTTACGGTACTCGTCGATTGTGGTAGCGCCGATAACCTGCAGTTCGCCCCTTGCGAGCGACGGCTTTAAGATGTTTGCAGCGTCAACCGCGCCCTCTGCAGCGCCTGCGCCCATAATGGTATGCACCTCGTCGATAAACAGGATTACGTCCTTTGCCGCCTTGACCTCGTCCATAGCCTTTTTGATACGCTCCTCAAAGTCGCCGCGGTACTTAGTACCCGCAACCATAGAGGTAAGGTCGAGGGCTACAATCTTCTTGCCGCGAAGCATTTCGGGAACCTCGTCCTGAACGATTTTAAGCGCGAGACCCTCGGCGATTGCGGTTTTACCGACGCCCGGCTCGCCGATTAAGCAGGGGTTATTTTTATTACGCCTTGAAAGGATTTGAACAACCCTTTTAATCTCGTTCTCCCTGCCGATTACGGGGTCGATTTTGCCGTCCTTAGCCTCGGCGGTAAGGTCCTTGCCGAACTCGTCAAGGGTGGGAGTTTTGCTCTTGCCTTTTTTGCCGCCCTTAGCGTTGTGGCGCGGGTCGTCCTCCGAACCGAGAGAGTCTGCAATAGCTTCGATTATTCTGTTTTCGTCCGCGCCGAGCTCGTTAATAAACTTAACTGCGTACGAGTCACTCTCTTTTACAAGCGAGATAAGCAGATGCTCGGTGCCGACAAATGAGTGCTGCATTGACCTTGCTATCTGGAACGACAGCTCGATTATGCGCTTTGAACGCGGGGTGAAGTCCTCGGGCGTAAGCCTTGTAGGTCTGCCCGAGCCGATTTCTGTTTTAATAAGATTATCAATTTCGTCATAGGTTATGCCCTTATCCTCGAGGACAGAAGCAGCAACGCCCGTGCCCTCTTTAAGCAGACCTATTAAAATATGCTCGCTGCCGATGTAGTTGTGGCCGTATTCCTCAGCAGCGCTGATTGCGAGGTTAAGAGCCTCGTTTGCCTTTTGCGTGAAGGAATTAAACTTGTACATAGTAAATACCTCCTTTTAGCTGTGTATTTCTCATCTAATTATTGATTGAGCGTAGCGAGAAACCACAAGCTCATAGCTCAAAGCTTGTAGCTTGAAGCTGATTTGTCGAGTGTAACTCGGCAAATCACAGTTTCTCTCTTACAATTTTAGCTCTCATTCTGCCGCACGCTTCCTCGGTATACTCGCCGTTTGTGTCCGCGGCAAGCGTTGCCGAGTGCAGCGTGTAAAGCATATCGCCGACAGTTTTGTAATCTATGTCGAAATATCCAAGCGATATTCCGAGCCTTACAAGCGAAATACCCTTCAAAAATTCGTCTGTTTTTAATATTCTTGCTGATTTGAGTATGCCCAGATTTCTGAAAATTCTGTCCTCAAATTCAAAGTCTTTTTTAAGTTCCTCTCTCGCCTCGCGCTCCTGCTTAACAATCTGGTCGCAGATAGCGCTGACATTGTCTATCGCGCTTTTTTCGGTTATGCCAAGCGATACCTGATTTGACAGTACATACAGGTCGCCTGCGCCGTTTTTGTAAAGCTCGGTAAGGTTGAGCCCGAGCTTGCCGACCATTGCAGATATGCGATAAAGCGAGTTTTCCATTCTCAGTGCCGGAAGGTGCAGAATAAACGACGCCTTAAGTCCCGTACCGAGATTCATAGGTGACGCGGTGAGGAAGCCGAGTTTGTCCGAATACGCAATTTTTAGCGAGTTCAAAAACACATCGTCGATGTCGTTTGCCTTGTTGAACGCATCTTCGAGATTCTGCCCTGACGAGAAGGCGTTAATTCTGATATGGTCCTCCTCGCAAAGCATTATCGATACGTCCTCTTTTTTTGATATCATAAGCTGTCCGCCCTCCTTTACAAGCTGTGGGCTTGCAAGGCATTTTTCGGCATACGAAAGCGCCCTTTCCCTTGTGCAATCCGCAAGGTTTATGAGGTCAAATTCGTTTGCGAAGGGCGAGCTTTTAAGCGTTGCATAAAGCTTTTTTGTAACGCTTTTTCTGATCTCCTCGCTCATCTTTGCAGGGAACGGTGAGTCGGCTAAATTACGCGCCAGCCTTACCCTTGAATACAGCACAACATCGCTGTTTTTACCGTCGTTACTATACCATCTGCTCATTTATTTATCCTCCTCGCCGAGTGCATTTATTTTGTCCCTTAGTACCGCCGCGTCCTCAAAGCGCTGCTCCTGAACTGCAAGCTTGAGTTCAGCCTTGAGCTGCTCTTTTTCGCTGAGCTTAGGCTCAGGCTTTTTATCGTCTGCTTCCTCGGTATAGGTTACGCTTTTGCCGATATGTTTAGTCTTACCGTGAAGCTTTTCGATACTCGGGGCAAGCTCGTTTTCAAACTTATCGTAGCAGTGCGCGCAACCGACCTGACCGGAGTTTATAACATCGTTAAAGGTTGTGCCGCAGTAGGTGCAGCGGTCAATACCCGCAAGCTGGTTGAGCGCGTGTGCGCCGGCGCCGAGAAGATTACCGAAGAAGGAATCCATCGAGAACGGCTCGAACTCAAAATCGCTCATAACGCCAAGCTCCTTTGCACATTCCGAGCAGAGGTGCATTTCTTCCCTCTTTCCGTTAATTATTCTTTTGATATGTGTATTTGCCTGTCTTTCGTTACAGTGTGTGCATTTCATAATTAAGTCCTCCTTTGGTTTAACCCACGTACGACAGCAGCATCTGTTTTAGCTGCTTTGCGCGGATAATGTTAGCCGCTTCTTTATCAAGCCCCCTGAAGTTGCTGTCCATAACAGCAGCCATCATAAGCCGTGCGCTTTTATCGTCAATGAGTTTTTGATAATTAAGATTGTAAACATTCGCTTTGGCGCTACGCTCGTCAATAGAGTCGCCAATGCTGTTTACCAGCGCCATAAGGGCGCTGTCCTTAGTTTCGGCTCTCGTAATCATAATGTATCCTCCGCCGCCCCTGCGGCTCTCAATCCTGTAGCCCGCTTCGGGGGTAAATCGCGAGGTTATAACATAATTTATCTGACTTGGCACGCAGCCGATACGGTTAGCTAAATCGTTACGCTGAATCTGGACGCTTGTGTTGTCGTCGTCGAACATATCAAGTATCATATCAGCAATTATATCGCTCATTTTCATTTGATAATCGCCTTCTTTCAAATTAGTGGTGGACAAAATTTGTCTTTGACTTTCTTTGTCCTTCGATTTAGTTATAACACAAAGGTCAGAAAAAGTCAAGAATATTTTCAGACTTTTTTGATTTTTTTTGACTTTAATTTTTTGCCGAAGGCAAAAACCGATTTGGCGCCCCTGCTAAGGGGTGATTCCCCACAGTGTGGGGAAATGTCGCCACAGGCGACAAAAGGGACGGCTCCTGTAGGAGCTGGCGAGTCCAAACGGGGACCCCGAAAAATCGTTAGATTTTTTGGGGAGAGGAGAAACATATGGAGTGTTCATTAGTATTTTGCTTGCAAAATGCTCCGAACACATAATATGTT
>JAFSTE010000032.1 GCA_017450645.1 Eubacterium sp. | reverse complement strand
GCCGTATATTTACGAGCAGGCGGAAAAATGCACAAAAACAGGCTTGCCGATGATGCGGGCGCTGTATCTTGAGTATCCCGAGGACAGAACGGTAAGAACTATTGACGACGAATACCTCTTCGGCGACAGCCTTCTGATTGCCCCCGTTCTCAAACCTATGAGCAAAGGAAACACCAGAGAACTATACCTGCCGAAAGGCGTTTGGTTTGACTATTTCACAAAGGAAAAAATTATATCAGACGGAAAGTGGATTACGAGAGAAATCGACCTGAAAACTATGCCGATTTATGTAAAGGAAGGCACTGTTTTGAATTATTGCTCTGCAGACACCACCCTTGCAAACGGTATGGGCGAAATCATCAAAACAGAAAAATGGGTATAAGACAAGTACAGCCGAGACTGTCAGCTGCGTTTTATAAATAATAAAAAAATTTTCCTTGCAAACCGATTTTCAATCGTGTATAATACGCAAGGAAAAATGAATAAAACAAATATAAGTGTGTTGCCAAAGGCGTAAATCCGGCTTTGACAGCACACTTTTTATTTTTGAAAGGAAAGAAATATGGAAAACAATAAACATTTAGGTAACGAAAAAATCGGCGTACTTATGCGTAAATATGCCGTGCCGTGCATCATATCGCATTGTTTTTTGATAAACCATTAATTATTGATCTTTAAGAATCTTTACTCATGTTAAAATCTATGATAGAATATTTATATAAATTAGTCTATCAAGGAACAGAAGCATTATTAACACTTATAAAAGGATAGAGGTATTATGAACACATCTGTGAAAACTGAAGAATGGAAAAAGGATTTACGCAAGAATTTTATTATTGGTATGATTGGAAATTCGCAAGAAAAAGACATTGCTGCAGAACAGGTTGGTTATTGTTATACTTGTTATGCGCCTAATTATCTTTATAAATATTATAGCGACAATCCAGAAAGATTAGAAACGATAAAATCCAATAAAATGTGGTATTCTGCACCATGTAAATTCAATGATGTTTTTGATTGTGATATTTCAATTGATGAAAAAGGTGTGTTTAACAGCTTTTTGAAGTCCATTCCAGACAAACGTGGCATTAAACCAGGAAGTTCAATGTGGCTTAAGATAAAGAAAGAAGTTCATTCAGGTATTTCATCATTATATGATTTCTTTGAAGGACTGAAGAAATCAATGGGAATATCGTGTTTTAGCGAGTCGCCTGATTCTTTATTAATGTGGGCACACTATGCTAACAACCATAGAGGGATATGTGTTGAATATGAATTGCTTGAAATAAGTAATATGTTAAATTTTTCTCCTGTTCCAGTTATATATGACAATGAAAAAACCAGTTTTAATTATCTGAACGAAAATACAATTGATAGTGATTCAACCAGAGTTTTTGTAGAAAGTATAACCTCAAAATCTCCTGAATGGAGTTATGAAAAAGAATGGAGAATTATTAGAGATGAGGGTGCGTGTGGATCAAACTGGGATACAAAGAATAATGGTGCTCTACTTGAAATGATACGCCCTCATTCTATTATTCTAGGTTGCCAAGCAGAACAAGATTATGAAAAACTAGTTCACAAATACTGTGAGGAAAACAGAATAAACCTTTACAAAATGAAAAAAGATCCTCAATTATACAAATTAATAAAAACTCCTATTTTAACATATGATGAGTAAAAACCGCCCTCCTAAAGTTTTAAACTTTAGGAAGGCTTAATTATATCTTAATGACCGTTGTTATTAAGTATTAATTACAATTGCTTGACTTGCAAATTCTGCTGTGCCGGTAGCATATTTGTCTATGTTGTTTTTGAAGTGTTCGTCGGCAACGTACATCTGACCGAGGTCTGCGAGGATTTCATCGTTGCAGGTGTAATAGTTTTCGGTAATGTAATCCTGCAGCTTTTTGACGAGCGCCTGCGCTTCGGTTGAGCTTGGCTCTGCGCCGCTTTTCATCAGCTCTGCAAAATCACGAAAGATGTATTCAAGCCCTGTGTTAATATCCTCAAAGCGCTCTTTAGAATAGCCCTTTGTTTTTGCGCTAAACTCTGCATACACTTCGGTATTGCCCCAGCGTTCTTTTACTTCATAATCAAATTCGTTCATTAGTTTGTTTTCCAATCTTCTAAAGTACAAATCATTTCGACCGTATTTAATATATCTGTTTTGCAAATAGCTGTCAAGTATGATATAATGATTTCATCTTGATTAATTGGTGATAATATGCAAAGCATTGATATGGAATACTTCAGCGAATACAAAACCGTTGAGCGCATATGCAGAGATATGTATGGCGAAGACGGAGTAAAAGCGTATATTGAAAAAATGGAAAACTGTACCAATCGTGAAAAGATGTTTGTTAGAAATTGGTACGATAAGCTAAAAACTCTCAAGCATCTTAAGTGGTTAAGAAATCAAATTGCGCATGATAACGAAGTGTATGAAGTTACGGAACAGGATTTAACAGATATTACAGCCTTTCATACTGAATTACTTATTCAGCAAGACCCTCTCGCCTTGCTTTACAAAGAAATTGAAAACACAAAGAAAAAGCAACAAGAGTTCAAGCTGCAACAAAGAAGCATACAAAAAACACAACAACAGCAGGTTCAGTATACGTCTTCAAATCAACAAAATGATGAGGGCAATAACTCTAAAGCATTGACTATTTTTGCAGCGGTTGCAGTAGTCGCTGTCATTGCCGTTATCGTTTTCTTTTTCCTTTAATATAAAGAATTAGCCGATAGGACAACAGTTGCTATCCTATCGGCTTTCATTATTCTATTTCTGCAAGCAAACTATGTTAAGCTTCATTAAGCGAAATTATCTGCCTTTTGTCATTAATTCCAATTATCTTATTGAATTAATAATCTCAATAAGATTTTGTTTAATAGTGTTGTATGACACAGTTTCAAAGAGCAGTTCCTCAGTGACATCCTCATAATCTGATTTAAAAAAATCCTTGTCACATATTTCTTTAAGTATTTTCTTTAAGCTATTTTCCGGCTTTGCAGACGGGCAATCTTTATCTAACGCTCGGATTTCTCGCACTTCATCGAACAAACGATAAAAGTCATCATCATAAACGATTTCAGGTGCAATTTTATATAAATCATATAAATGCCTTGAATATCCAAAAACCTTGTTTGTCAAATAATAGTCACCTAGTGCAAAAAGCTTGTCAATAAAGGTTCTGTCCAGCGATTGAACATTTACATCAAACGTTTCAAGCTTGTATTTCCCTATTATTTCATCATATCCGTTTTGAGCAAGGAAGCGATAAATATATGTATCAGCTTGCCTAGTTTCAAAAGGAAACGGTTTTAAAAATACTGCTGTCTCTACAAACAGAAAAGGCTTAATATAGTCAACTTCCTGCGTTATCGGATATTTGATTTGATAGCGATTAAAATCCCTTTTTGAATAAATCGAATCCTCATTGCCAAGAGTAAATCCGTATTTTTCAATGGCAGCAACGATACATCTTTTTAAGCCTCTTCTCATACCTTCTGTTGCTTTGTCAACATTCAAGCCAATATCAAGATCTTCAGAAAACCTGTTGACTATTTGAAAGCATTTTGAAAGTGATGTGCCGCCTTTAAAGATGATATCCGGATTACTGCTAACTATTTCCTTTAGTAACAGCGTTACATAGTAATCCTTTTCAATAATAGCGGGTTCAATGTTCAGGTATTCCGAAGCATTTAATACTATATCGTTAAATACATTCTTATTGTTATGCAAGTATTCCAATTACATTACCTCCAAGAATTCTTTTTGAAACATAATCAGGAAAGTATTCGCAATATTTACTTACATCTGCAAGCGTAATATTGTTTTGTTTAATAAATTGCCTTAAATTTTCTGACTCTGTTTCATCAGTTTTGCTTGTATCAAGTATTCTTATTGCCTCAAGTAATTGCAAAACATTACAGTTTTGATTTGTAATCTCGCAAGGTGCTTTCATCAAATAAGCCTTTTGTCGTCCGACAGTGATTGCTCTTCCTCTTGACGATTCTTTATTAGAAACGATGGTTATTGTATTGGACATTTGAGTGGTTAAACCAAGCTTATTCAGCAAGGTTATTCCGGAAGTATATCCATATATGTTGTTTTTATCATTTATATATCGTTTTGTCAAAACTATATTTGGATTTAATTTAGAGTCTCCAAAAATAGTCTTTCTCGGGATATAATAAACACCTTGATCGTACCGCTTTATTCTATTTGAATCAAGCATGGATTTTAGAGCTTTATCTATCCAAGGGCGAGATTTTTCAGGAAACAGCTTTTTGATATCATCAACAAAAATCGGTTCATCCGGTTCAAATGAATCAATTATTACATCATAGCTATTCATAATACTTCACTCCCTTCGTTAGATATTATATAATATTTTACATACTTTGTCAATATTTCATACTTTCTATTATTCTGAATACTCGGCAAGTGCAAAACACACCTACCGAGTATTTTGTTTATGCTATTTCCGCAAGCATCAGGCGTTTTACTTCATCAATATATTCAATAGCTTCTTCGTAAGCGTCTTTGAATTTGAAATTGATGGTGATATTACCGTTGCCGTGAACTAAGATTGAATCAATCAGTTCCACCACAATCGGTCTTGTAAGTTTATCAATCGTGGCATATTGCAAGAAATGATTGATAAATTCATTTTGCTTCGGGTTCTTGTTTTCGGGATTACCCCTTTGCTTTTTCAGTTCGGCAACCATTCCGTCAAGTTCCCTGATTTTCTCGGCAATATTCTCTTTAAGCTGTGAGTATTCCTCTTTTGTAATGGCACCTGATTTCCAGTCGGGATAGAGGCTAAGCGACATCTTTTTGTATCGTTCAATCTCCTCCGTCTTTTTATCAATCGTGCGCTGAATGATATCAGTTTCGGGATTGTTCTTTGCCCGTTCCTCAACCTCCATCAAAAACGCTTCCAGTTCAAGCGCCGTTTTAATCATCGCCTTAATGGTGTAGAGCACAGCCTGTTCCAGTTTATCAATGCGGATTGAGTGAGTGAAGCACATACCCTTTTTATTATTCGTAACACAACGATAATAGCTATAAGTGCCGTAATCAAACGTGTTGGTTTTCTTGCTCATTGCTCGTCCGCAATCGGCGCATTTTACCAACCCCGAAAACAAATCCACATTGTCCGTTAAGAGCGATTTTCTCACAAAGCTATCCATCTTGAAAAGCGATTGCACCTTGTAAAAAGTGTCCTTATCAATAATCGGTTCGTGCGTATTCTCAACAATAATCCAATCGGATTTCGGCACGGGTCTGCACTGCTTAATCTTGTAGCTGATTGTGGTGTTTTTGCCCTGTACCATATTGCCGATATACATCTCGTTTTTGAGGATTCGGCGCACGGTTTGGTCGCACCATAAACCATCATTATTCACACCTGAAGTGTGATTATAATTTAAGCCCTGCTGCTTTTTGTATGCCGCCGGATTAGGAATACCGAGCGCATTCAGCTGCTTTACAATGCCGAGAATGCCTTTGCCTTCAAGAAACAGTTTGTAAATCATTCTGACAACATCGGCGGCTTCTTCATCAATAATCAGCTTATGCTTGTCCGCCGGGTCTTTTTTATACCCATAGCAAGCAAAGGAACCGATAAACTTCCCCTGTTTTCTTGATACATTGAGCGTACCCCTGATATTGACCGAGGTTGTAGCAGCAACGCTCTCGTTGATAACATTCTGAACGCCCATAGTGATACATTTTGTCGCCGAATTCATATCGTCGCTAAAAGAATCAATGGCGTTGTTCAAAGCGATAAATCGAATCTTAAGACGGACAAAAATATTCTCGGTAAAGTTCGCCGTTTCCGCATAGTTTCGTCCGAAACGGGATAAATCCTTAACGATAATGCAATTTACTTTACCCTCATAAACATCATCCATCATCCGTTTAAAATCGGGTCGGTCAAAATTCGTACCGCTCCAACCGTCGTCCACATAGATGTCAAACAATTCAAATTCGGGATGCGTTTTGAGATATTCGAGCAAAATTTCTCTCTGTGAGGTAACGGAATAACTCTCGCCTTTTTCGTTATCCTCTTTTGAAAGTCTAATATAAAGAGCAACCCTCCAGCTTTGGTCACGAGAAGGTTGCTCTAAAAATTCATTATACTTATTAGCCATAAAGCTACCTCCATAAATTTAGATTTATGAAGGTGGTGCAAAACTATCTACGTTTGAATTATAGCACACCACCATCACAAATTCAATTAGTAATTTCTGTTAGTGACAATTCGGATTCATTACGACATCCATAATGCTGTCCGAAAAGCTTTTACCGTTACCGAAGTTTACTTTTACTCCCACATCGCCAACCTTGAGCGTGTACGGGTTCTTTACCAAATCAAAGAACTGTTCCGAGCGTCTCAGAATCGATTCGGAGATATCCATATCAAGTACAGTGACATCGTAAAGATTGCTCTTGTCAATCGTTTCAATGTCCGCTTTACTGAGTTTTTCAAGCTGCTCTTTATTAAGCATTAAGCCAACACCTCTATTGGTTATTTTTGGCTTTAAATGCGGATCTATACGATAAACTAAAAGATTTATTATTTTTCCCATTTTTTATGTCCTTTCAATTCGGGTTTTAGGGCTGCCCCTAACGAAAAAACTGTTTTTGCTCAATATGAGGAGTAAAAACGGTCTGCTCGCTCCGACAATGCATGTCATTTTTACGCCCTTTGACAACCCAAAAATTAACTGTTATTGCTGAGCGAAAAACAAACATTTTTAACCCAAAACGCTTGTTCAACATCTCTTTTTCGGGTGGTTACGGTTATTTTTTAGCGCATTTTTCTCCCTAACAAATCGAAATACTTACCAAAACAAAGAATAATTTCCCTTGAATTCTTTCATTTTTAGTCCTTTTATTTCCCCAACAAATCCTTAATACTACCCGAAAAAAGAAAGATTCAAATTAAAAATCACCCCGAAATTTACACTTTTCTAGGCTGAATACGGCTCTATGAAGCCCGATTATTCTCAAAAAAGAAAAGAAATTTGGACTTTTTGATTACCAAATGAGTGTCGTTATTTATTACTAAAAGAATCAAAAAGATCGCTAAAATCATCATTCTCAATTGTTTTCGCTGCTTCAATTATTTCTGCTGCTTCAAGATGAATACCGCCGGTGCCATTTTGTTTGTAGTGCAGCAAAACACGACTTCCAACATCAATATTTCCCACCTTCTTTTCAATTTGCCACCAAAAGACAGGTGTTATGATTTTTCGCCCATCATCCAAGTGAAAAAACAGTCGAATCATCTTGTTTCTTGCGTCTGCCTTCAAAAGGAATGTTCCCTTGACGTCCCCCGCCTTGTCAATAAACACATAATCACTTGTGTCAATGCCATGTTCTCTCATTTCGGCTCTTGAATAGATTTTATTCATCATCTTTTCATTCCTCCTACTATACGTATATTAAATACTATTACTCTTTTTCGGTTAGTATTTATATAAATATCTATATAGATAAATATATATTTATTTATGCCTAGTTTTTTACTTTGTTTCTACAAGGGATTATAGCAAGCAAAAAGCGTGAAATATGTTGAAAAAAGCAAATAAAGGACAACTTTTTTACAAAAATCGTCCTTCATTTTAATAGTATTTAGTTATATTTTATACTGTAAAATCAGCAACAATTATGCCCTGCATTGTCGTAGCGAGCAGACCATTTTTACTCCTCTCGGCGAAAATGGTACTCGTTAGGGACACCCTAATACCTGTTTAACAATATTACAGTTTGAGGCGTTAGTATTGCAAAATTGTTCCTAAAAATTCAAAAAAATATTTCAGATTCATTATACCATGCACTATTTCACTTTTCAAAAGTATAAAACAAAGAAATCCAGCATAGTGTCAAAAATGGCATTGTGCTGGATTTGATCTCTTTGACATCATAAATGAGCGTATATTGTGGTCATACGGAGCTTTTTGCTAATAAATCAAGTACTCTACCACCAGGTTCCAAACTAATAGCGGAATACTTCTCTGCTAAAGCAATAGGAACTATTGTTGAACTATGTAAATCACATTCAAATTCTTCTATTAATTTTACATAAGTACCTATATTATTATAGTTAAGAATATTCGATTTTTCTTTTTTAAAAACAGTTGTGTTATGTTTATCCCTAAATGGAAGTAAGGCATTAAACACAAATACTTTATCGTTTGTCTTTAATAAAAAATCCTGTCCATAATATGTTTCAGCTCCAAATGTTGTTGATGACGGTTCTCTGTCAAAATATATGTACTTGTCTCTGAAATCATCTGAAACCGAAAAGATAGAATTCTTCGGCACGCTATTTTCTATCATTTTAAAATAATCACAAATCGCACCGGATTTAATAATACCCATTACTATAATTGGTTTCTTATTATGGCTAATCAACTCTTTGTTAATATCGTATAGATATTTCAATATACAACCATGCAGCCACGCTGGATTTCCAAATATAGCTAAAGGTCCATTTAATACAAAACACAAATCATCTAATGTATTTAAATATGAGTCTGTATTATTTTCTTTAATGTATCTTATATAGTGTACTACTAACAAATTAGTTATAGCATTTGTGAATCTTGTTAATGCAGCTTGATTAGAATGCCAATCTCCTACATCTTCCCAAATCCTCAAACAATCTGACGGATAGACCTTTTCGCCACAGTGTGGACAATACTGAGTTTCCGGGACATCCCAAATTTCGATATCCTTTTGTTCGCACGAAGGGCACTTATATAAAATAAATTTATCAATGCTTTTGTCCGAATTATCTGTTTTTAATGCGGCCAAATGAAATAATGTTGTTCTCAAACTAGTGGATGCATCATCTTCTCTAAACCTCTTTTTATACAAAGAGTCATCTAACGCTTTTCTAAAACTGTCACGAACATTTTTTTCGCCCTCAAAACAAATATTTGTGCTTGGAAAAGCAAATGTTAACGAATCGTTACTTTGGCTCATTTTCGCAACAGCAAAAGGATCCACAAAATGGTGGTTAGATAACTTATTAAAATTCTTTCGATTCATCAACAAGTTACTAATTTTAACAAAGCCAATTCTTGTGAATGGTAGTTCTTCTCTAACACTTGCTTCGTAATTGCTCCCATCAATAGAAATAATGTTTTGTGGCAATTCGTATTCTGGCTTTGGAACAGATATAAAATAATTCAATATAGAATTGAGTTCGTCTTCGCTAGGCTCTCTTATATATTCACATTTTTCTAAAAAAGATTTTACATCTGGATTGTCAACAATATCTATGTGTGATGTTCTGTCCACAAATATATCAGACATTATTAACCCCTTTCTTTGATAGTATAGCTTCAGGATCGAATTTATTAATCTGTATTGGGACCACAAATGGACTCGACAATGTTTTCACCCTAGCAAAACCAACATCCTGTGAACGCAATAGCGATTGCTTAAAATCGGCAAAATCATAAAATTTAGCAAGCTCTGAAATTTCTTTTTCACTATTCAAATGTGAAATAAACCAGTTTTCTGTATTTGCGAGAATGTTGGGATGAACAGATGATACTTCCTGAGTAGCATATACAAGAGCTATTTTATACTTTGCTCCTTCTTTTGCTAGTCTTGGCCAAGTATCTGATAAATCCATGCCTTTTCCAATAAGATTATGCGCTTCTTCTATATATATAACTATATTATTGGGATTATTACCTTGTGTGAAACAGTTCATTGAAGAATCAAAAACATATTTTGCTATTTTTTTGCCAATTCGTTCTCTCAGCTGAGCTTGTCCAACAGACAAATCTAAAATTACTATTTTGCCATCAGTCAAATGCTTATATATCTCTTTATAAACATCTTGACTTCGGGCGGGCGTATGATAAGGTCTACCACACTCAATCGTTCTGAATCCCCTTATATATGAATCATTATTGTTTCTACCTACCAGCAAGTTTAACATTGCAACACACTCTTCGTCGAGCCAGTTTGAACCACTACTAGATTTCAGTTTGCCTGTATCTGATTTGTTTTTATTAGCTTTTCTAGCAGCATCAAACCATTTTAATGCTTGATTGTAATCAAAAGAGTTCTTCGGATCCATAGATACATAACCACTATCCTCTTGTATTAATAATTTATCAACAGCATCTCGAACTTTTTTGTTTGCCTCAAACTTAACTGAAAACTTCCCACTATATTCATAGCCTGCACGTTTCAATAATGTCTTATAAATAGCAGTTTTTACTTGCCAACGTTTGTATTCTCCTGGTTCTTCGCTTGCATCAGGCTTATCTAATGACATACCAAGAAATGTGTCAACATCAGCTGAACCATCCTTTTTGTTTTCTCTTATTAAGTCACCTAATATAGCTAGTCCTTCGTTAATCTCCGTATAAAAATTGTTTAACAAATGATTAAAACCATCTGTTTTTATCATCCTATACCTTTCACAGCCATCAGCATAAATATCAGATATTGAGCCATTGTCTTGCTTATTTGCATTAGCATATTCTCCATTAATATCAAAAACCAGTTGTCCTATAGGCAAATCACAAGAATCAGCTATATCTTTTACTACGGAAATGGTCTGTTTAATCATATTGGATTTGCCAGTTCTAGTCATACCCAATACCGCTGTTCTTCTTGCTAAAAAATCAGATGGTTGTATATAAAAAGAAATCTTGTCATTTTCATTAGCGCGGTGCAATCTATCTGTTGATGTATATCTTACCGTTCCTATTTCAAACGGTTTAATTTCCTTTTTAATACCTAAAGCATTTAGCTCTTCTTTAAATCTAGTTTTTCTTATGGGATCAACATAATTAACAATTTCTGACAGAGCTTCTCCTTTTGGCATGTAAACCCCCATACGCATTGATACTGAAAATGACTAAATATCACTACCCATATTTAGTTCATTATTCTTCATAAAGAAAGTACCTAAAACTCGGCACTTCAATCCGCCAAATTGAAGTCTGTTTTTAGTAATTGGGTCAAAGTCTTTTGATTCATCGCTTAAATAAATACCTGTTTGATTTTGATAATTATCAATCTTAGTGCGAATCATATCATCGTCTTGGGGTAGTTTGCAAGTTCCAACTACTCTCAATAATATAACCTCTTTATCCATTTGTGTAGCACTGCTATAGTTATTTGGATTAATTGAAGACGCAACTAAAAAACTATTGTGAGGAACACCATTAACTTTCGATTTCCACAAATCATTAGTTACTACTAAAGCGGAATCATAGTCAATGGAATAAATCCAACCTATAAAATTTTCTTCTTGAATAAGTTTTAAAAGCGGATCATTACTAAGCAGATTATCTATTGAATTAGACATACTATACCTCTCTAATATTGATTCTTATTTTGTTAGTTTTTAATTCTTCATCATTAGGCCACAATTTGTCCTTGCATAAAAGCATAATTTCCGTTTTCTTTCCTGAATTTGCCAAACTATATGCTAAGTCAAATCGTTTACATATATATTCATTGTATAATTCTCGTATTTCATTAACATCATCATATGTAACCATCCATGAACACTCAATATTCTTTATAAGGTTAGAAATACGCACATGATCATCATGAACTAAAAAATTCTTATACAACTCTTTCCCTTTATTATAATATGGTGGATCAAAATATATAAAAGCACTGTTTTGGTATTTTGGTAAATAGTGAATAATAAAGCTCTCAATCTCTTTATTATATAATTTTATATGTGTTTTATATTTTGCTATTTTTCGCACTTTTTCAATTAACACATCACGATTAAATCTTGCATCAATTTTATACTTGCCTTCTTGTGAATAGCCTCCAATAGGACCGGCAGAAAGAATACCCGACCGATTTGTTCTGTTGAGATAAAATGTCGCAAATCCCAACTCCAAAGAATAATGACTATTATCGTTCAAATAAATGCTTTTTTGCTTTTTCCATTCATCGATCGACAAAGGGGTATTAATAATGAGCTCAATAAATTCATTTGTTTGAGTTAATATCGCTCTCCACATAGAGTAAATGGCTTTGTCATAATCGTTTATCACGATATTATCAACCACGCCATCAAATAAAAGAGATAGTGCCACTCCTGCGCCACCAGCAAAAGGTTCAATGTAAATGCATTTATCAATATTTGATTTTTTTATAACAAGTGAAACAAATGGAGCAATTTTACTTTTTCCTCCAGGATATCTTAACGGTGAATAATTCATATCCCGTTTCTCCTTTAAAAACAGTGTTTATTTCAAAATATCATCTGAAAATTCAAGAACGACATTAAAAACTTCGCTCTCATATTCTTTTTTGTTCACATCTGTATATTTGTATGAAATCGTGAAATTTTGCTTTGCTTGTTTCTTAATTAATAAATTCTTTACTGCATTTTCAGATAATGAAAAATACAAAGTCCTTTGGATACTACTTCCCGTGCTTAATTCTATTGGTTTCTGTGAGATTGATTCTGGTTTGTTTCCAAATACTCTTTTTTCATCATCGATAAATAGAACTTCTGGAGCAATTGCATTATTTCCACTATTAATTATAATTTTTATGCTGTCAATGTTAGCAGTAATTGGCATAGTGTTGCTAATGGTACTCCTTATACTTCCGGTCAAGCATCTACAATTATTAAAGCTTGCATTATAAACATTGACAATATTTTTATAAGGGATAATTTCTAACAAACCTTTATTGTTATAAATATCATCTAGGTCTTTTCTATCAGCAATAAAATTAGTTCCGCTTTTTCTAATATATATATCGCCCTCGCGCAATAAAGCTTTGTTATTCTTATTATATTCTTTACAAATAAGATACGGTCTATCTAATTCTTTAAATGGTATTCTAATATAACCAATTGTAACATTTTCATACTCTAGGCTACCTATTTCAACATTTATAAATGGCTCAACATATTTACGAAGTAAATCGTTTATTTCAGATATATCAGGAAGAGTTGTAATGTCTATACCGCAAACGTTCCAAGTAGTATCCTTAACACCAAATACAATGAATTTATCAATAGGCTTTACATTATTAGCAAACGATACAATGTCCTTAATAAGATCATATTTTTTATCTTTTGAATAATACTTTTCTTTTATATCAATGATTTCATTTTCTTGTTTTGCTAATAAGCCTTTAATAATATCAGAATTCATATGTGTCTCCGTATCAAAAACTATCAGGAACTAAAGCAAGCTTGTTGATTGATTCGTGAGCTCGTGCAAGCGAATCATATACTGCCAAAACATCATCTGAATCCCAAGTGCGTAAGGTTTTGGAATCAATAACACCTTCGCTTTCTCTGATGATTTTTGCTAATTGCTCTTCATCCGCAACCGCAACAACAGCTTGTACAGCTGCGTTGCTTTGTGCTTTCTTCAAGTTAAGAATCAAGCTGTCTATTGAGCCTTTTGACTGCACTTCAAAAACATAAATTGCTTTACCCATATTGCCGATTTTTGCTTCCCAAATTGCATCAACAATAGCGCCAGTTGCAATTTTGACTTCAGAACGGCTATCGAAACCGAGAAGCTCGCCGATTGCAACAAGTTTTTCTTTAATCTCATCGTGCAATGATTTTGAATCTTTATTTGATACAACTGCTTTTTCAGCAGCGGGTTCAGTGTTACCGCTGGGATTTTTCTCTGTAATGGGAAGTATTTCATCCCAAAGGAAATAATCAACTGCAAGCAAATCGTAATCATCTGCACCGACATTCTTCAATTCTAAAGCAATCTCTTTTGCAATACTGCAAACTTCCTTGTACTTCTTACCAGTGTACTGATAATTATATTTTGGCATATCAGAGATACCGAGATATCCAAAGCAAAGAATCGTTGTTTTGTTAAATATTACATATTCATTCGGATTTACATATGTAAGAAGTTCACTAATAGTTGCCGGACCTACTCCTTTTACTGTTTTCAGGAAAGAATCCCAGCGTTTTTCAATATCAGCATGACTAAACAACAATTCTGCTAATTGCTTTTTGATATTAATGAACCCGTTATCTGCGATTAACTTGTCAACCACATATTTTTTGTTTCCCCAAATGAGCATAGACCAAAGATTGCTTATGTACTCAAAGAACTCATCTTCAGTCATTGCAAGTAGTTTTTCTTTTGTGAAAGATTGATAGAAAGTTTTGCGCTCTTTACGTTCAGCCCAATTATCTTCATAATAAGCCGAATTTGTCTTTTTCTTTTTTAAAAACTCGGTTATTGCTTTTTCTAATAATGCTTTGTTCATATCTTTAGTCCTCAACAATGGCTTTTTCAATAATCTTGTCTATTTCCGACCTCAACTCAACAATTTTTTCATTTATTTCATCCTGCTTTTTGATTTCGGAATGTATTTCATCAACAATTCGTTGCTGTTCTTCTAACGAAATATCTATTAATGGAAACTCTTGAATAACAACAGGAAAAATATTTGTATTATTACCAAGACCTTTTTTATACACCTCAACAAGATACTGAAAATAGCTTGTTCTAAAAAAATAATAGGCAAATTCGGGATTGTAGTTTTTAAGTCTAATTCTCATTGTAAAATCAGCAAATACACCATTAATATCATCGTTATCTATTAATGCTACTTTTCCTATTGTACCTTCACCTGAACGAGCTAAAATAATATCATTTTTCCTTACCGTCTTTTCGCTTTTTGCTTCTGCATATTCGTCCGATATTGTGTTTGCTTCTTCCGAATTAAAACTCCAACTTTTAATTGTTGCCATAGATATATAAAAGCCGTCTCCATCATCGGAATAATTATCGGGAGAAATGCTTGCACCCAACACAATAGGTTCAGATAAATAATGTTTTATCTTTTTGTCAGTTACAATATTTAATTGTTCCATTACAAATTTGCCAGCACCCCTATGGAATTTTGCACTAAAACGCAAATCAGGATTGTTTGAAAAATCAGAATTATTAGAATGGAATATCTTAACCGCTTTTAGTGTTTCAAATCTATCATAATCAAATCCAAATTCATTTCCGAAACAACTATCTATTATATCTTGCTGTGTTCGAGTCTGATGTTTTAGGCTTGAGATTTCTGATTCAATACAAACTATCTGGTTTGTTAATGTTTCTTTTTTATTTATAAGAGTGTCAATAATGCTTTTGCTAAATTTTAGTTCACGTATATCTGTTTCACTTAATGTTGGGTATCCTTTACCTTGACGAGAAATTGCCATTAAATTATTATAAAAAAGATTTCTAAAACAATAATACATTATTTCAGGAATAGCTTTTGCTTTTAAATGCAGAAAGGCAGAAGTAAAATAAACACTTTCAATATCAGGCGTCACTCGAATATATTTTTTTAAGTTAGGACGAACTTTAGCAATTAATATATCATCTTTTGAAGCGGAAATAATATCCCCTTTCTCAATTTTTTTATAATAGTTTTCGTCTAATAGATTTCGCTTTGAAAAATCCAGTGTTACTGGGGTTATTTCGCCATTTTTGTCTGTGTTTCCTATTTCGCAATATTGAAACTCTTCAAAAAGGTTGTCAAAATCTACGTTATCATCCTTTGCTATTTCAAATAGTTCTTCAAACTTATAGTATTCATTTGAGGATATGCCGTAAAAATAATGATAATCAAAATCGTAGCGAAGTGTTCGTTCTTCTCCAATTGATTTTAATTGAATATTTTGAATTTTCACTTATATCACCTCAGTTCCACGGAATACTCCTCATGTAATCTAAAATGGTTTCAACTGTACCATCATCTAATAAAATAGTATTGTCTTTAACTCTAAACAGTTCATTTGGCATTGGCTTATCAGTAACTGTTTTATTCTTTTTATATCTTTTATATCCAATGTTTTCCGCTTCTGCCATAAATACATCATAGTTTATTTTTTCAGATACTTCACCAAAAACCCACCATGTATTAACATATCCAAATGAATCTTTTGTGTCTTTGTCATAGGCACAAAGCAATTCAAGTTCAGCACGATATTTACTAATGAGTTCGTTAGTTAATAGGCGATCATCACGAACTGTAATGTAGGTTTTTAACATTCTTCTAATAAGTTTGCTTTCTTCTTCGGCAGATAAATCCTTTATGGACGGAAGTTTTTCTTTGTTCTTCTTATTATCAAATACTGCGATAATGTTTTCAACTCGTGTTTTTAGCGAAACCCATTCTTTGCTTGCTTCGTCCCATACATTATTCCATTCTTCAATTTCGGATTTCGTTTTTTTCTGGGCAAATAGAATGCTCGTCTTTGTGGTGGTGTATGGTTCAAATGCTAATTGTGGCAAAGAAACAACTGCTTTAATTTTGAAATATTTGTATAAGAATAAACGAATGTACTTATTTTCAGTCGTGTCAAATACGCTTTCGGGTAGTACAGCTGCCAATCTTCCGTTTTCTCTTAAAAGCTGATACCAACGTTCAATAAAGAGGTTTTCAGAATTTTTCTTTTCACCAAATACAAAATCCTTCTTTAATGTCTTTTTTGTATCGTTATCAAGTTCTACACTAAACGGAGGATTGGTCAAGATTAAATCAAATTGCCCATTGACATCTAAAGACTTATCTTTATTCCTGTATAGATCATCTGTTTCAAATCCTTGAAGTGCATTAGGTCCAGTAGCTTTTTCATATTTTGAAAACGGAAGTAAGCCATCTTTTACAAAAATATTTGTTGAACCATCACCATGGAGGATCATGTTAACTTTTGTTGCCGTTCCGAGATTAAAGTTGATTTCTGAACCGTAAATATAAGTTTGTGCCCACTTGTTTTCACGATGGTCTGGATAAAACCAATCTGACAATATTTTATCTTTTACAGCTCTTGCTGTTCCTAAATCGGCATTGTATCCGTCAGAATTCCTGTTGCGGTATTTCATATTTTCTGTAATGAATTTCATATATTCGATTAAGAAAGTTCCGCTACCAGCAGACGGATCAATCATATATGGTATTTCTTTATCTTCTTTAATTCGTTTTATTGCGAGTTTATCAGCCTGAAGAGCATAAAGCATAAATTTAACAATATTAATATGTGTAAAAAACTGTCCTTTGCTCTGTTTAAAACCGTTTCTGATAATGCCTTCAAAAAAGTCTCCAAGAATGTCTTTGCCACTTAAGCTGTTTTTCCCATCTACAAAAGACAAACCCTCTAACTTTTGAACCGCATATTTCAATTTTGACAAAGAAAATTTTTTAGTATCTATTACATATGATTTGTTCAGTTCATTTTCATCTAAAATATACAGCTTAGATTTTAATGCGCGACGATAAAGCTCATTGATTCTATCAAAGAGCTGTTCGTTAGTTTCGAATTCTTCATCGCCATCTTTTTCAAATGCTAATGACTGAAAATCGTATGTATCGCCATCTTCTTTCTCGTCTTCATCTTGAATTTTAGCAAGAATAAGATTGGTAAGGGAAGCAAACACTTCATTATCATCAGTGCCACCACCACCCCAAAGCACATTGTGCAAATCAGATTGCAACTGATTCAACATGTCATTACTAAAATCAGTTTCAAGGTCATTTGCGGAAGCTTTAACATATGACGTTTTCTGTGCTTTTCCATAACGAGCTGGAATAGTGTTTGTATAGTCTCTTGACGCTTCCCAATCGGAATAAGAAGAAAACTTTTTATTATCTATGATAATACAGTCATCTGAAATAGTTCCTGATGAATCATTTGTTGTATAAAGGACTAAGTATCTAACATCGTGTCCTTCGGTGCGTTCCATTCCTGCAAGCTTGAACAATTGCTCCTCGATAACACTATCTTTATCAATACTAGCATATTCTTCAGGACTCTTAACTTCAATAAATAAGAAAGCGTCGCCATTCGAGTCCCTAACAACAATATCAATTCTGCTTGTTATAGTATGAGGACGTCCTGCAGTATACTCATGCTCTATTTCAATTCTTTCAGGAGAATAGCCCAATTCATTTACAAGCTTAGTCAGAATAAATGCTCTGCTTAATTCTTCGGGCTTGGCTTCAGTTCGTTTTTGGCATTGTACTATTTTATCATACTTAATTTTTTCATTACCCAAATCCAATTTGGTTACTACTTTTATAGGTTGAGAATCAATATACCTTTTAATTAGTTCTTTATTCATTATTGATTTCCTCCGATTGTATTAAAAACAATTTTTCAAATTCCAAAATTCTTTCTGCTTTAATTGCAATACCTAGATTTGTCGGAATACTGATTACTGGTCTTGGTATATTAGGAAGATTTGAAAAACGAAGCACCCCATCTGCTGCATATTCAGGACCGCCATACAATATTCCAACTAGATAAAGCCTATTTCCCATTATTATTCCGCCTTACCCTGTTGTGTATGTACCTTCGTTATAAATAAAAACAGGCGAACCACTGGAGCCAGGAAAGCAAGCCATATCCATCAAGAATTCTTGTTTACCTTGATAGTTGTTTTTAAGATGTGTTGCTGTAGTTCCTTTTCTTAAAACAGGTTTATGGTTGTATTCATCAGAAAGACCAATCGGGTATCCCACCATAACCAGCTCTTCTAACGCCCCAAGCGATGATATTTGTTGTTTATTTGGAATAATGCTTGTGTTTAACGGAATATAGAAAATTGGTTGTTTTCTCTTATCCAAATCATTAAGGATTCTACCTATCGGGAAGCACCTCAAGTCAACAGAAGAATCAGGGTGATTAATCCAATGTTCTCCGATTAATTGAAAATTAATAACTTCTTGGTCATTCGGACTACCATCTTCATTTTTTCTGCAGAACGAAAAAAGAGTAGATTTTGCATTTTCAACGACATGATTATTAGTGATTATTACAGGAACACATTTCTGTTCTTCTTCATTATTACATAAATTTATAATAAAACCTGTACCCGAACCTTTTGAGCCATCTGCGTACTCACAGCTTATTTTTACAGTAGAATATGTAATCATTTCAGACAAACTCATTTCAGTATTCATAGAATAACCTCTTTTCAGTATAATTGTTTTTTAACAGTTCATAAACACTATGATCGCGCATTCTTTTCCATTCAAGCCACTTTATTTCAAACAATTAAGGAATAACTTTTTATGAACACCCATAAACAGCGTTTTCAACAAGATCTATTGTTTCACTTGAAAACAAGGAATAAACGTACCCGCAATTCTTAAAAATCTCATTTTGTTTAATTATTGATTTTCTTCAATTTCATTTACGAGTTTTGCTTTTAAGAACTCAATCTGTTTATTGATTTCATTAAACACCATATCATCCGTTGCGGCTTCAGGCGTCGTATATCCGTTAATGTTATCTGCAACAGCAATTGCCATAACGTTCATATCTGAATATCTTAAATCCAGCACTTTTTCTATAGCTTCATCTTTTTCTTCTTTGGAGAAATAACCCTTTAGCTTAAACTTGTTGCTAATTCGCTCTCGTTCAGCTATATCTTTTTGAGTTTTCAAAATCTCTTGTTCGTTTGACATAATATCCCACCATAAATCATTTATTAATAATCCATAATAACATAAAAAAAGAAAAAATACAATATTTAGTATATATTAAAATAAGAGACCACAATAACACGATAATAAAATGTTTTTTCTTGTCAAGGTTTTTTGCAAAAAAAGACAAAAATTCGACAAAAAAGCAAAAAATAGTCCTTATACAATCATTGATAAGAGCTATTTTTATTACATCACAACCATGAAATTTGTGATATCTTGTTTGATTCAACTATCCTATCAGTAATAACATCGTCTTCTTTTATTTCGCCAAATAAAAGTGGCGAATTAACATTATGTGCGTTAAAGTTCTTATTTACAGTTGTATCGCTAAAATTTGCATAACAGTATACACAACCATTTTTACATGTATTGTAAGCACCTATATCAATGCTTTCAAAACATCCACATTCTTGACGTTGGTTTTTGTCCTTTGAAAGTTTAAGCTTATAGTTACCTATTCGTTCCAAACGACTACCATCAATGCATGCAGCGTGCTTAATCCCATATTGAGATAAATCAATTTTCTCACAGCACGTATCAATTAACAATCCATAACCTTTCGCAATTTCACTAAATCTAATTGCAATCTCAATTTGCAACTCTTGAGATATCTCTTTTACTCCCAAAACCATAAGCTTTTTAGCTATATTTCTATATATGTCAATGAAACTTATTGTGCATTTTTCAGTATACGGAGATAATTTATCGCAAAGAGACGAAAAATATTTATAGTGATATTCTAACGAATACTTTTCATTAATAATTATTGGGTCATATCTCCATACAATTTTTTCTCTTCCTACAGATTTTGATAATTCTATAAAAGTTGGTATAATATGGTCTTTTTTTGATGCTAAATTTGTTTCTATATCTGTACTGTAGGGGTTAAGAGTAAACTGGAAATAAAAAGGATAATCATCTAATTTATCAAGATGTTGTAACATCGGTTTTGGGTTTTTTGTCCAAAACACGATACCATCTATAATATCTTTATTTAAAGGAACTCGACTTATTCTATGAATATTCATAGGATTTCTTACACAAACATATCCTTCTTTTAATCTATTAAAAAACCATTCAGAATAATATGATGGTATATCGGTTCTTCTACTTACACTTAATATCATTTTATACCTCAATCAATTTTTATTATCATTTGAGCACTTGAACATACTTCCCAAGGATTATATTGATATATAAACCTTGGAACAGGATATTTAATGTTTATGTTTGGATACATTCTACCATATCTTTGCTCGTCATGTTGAATTCTATAATTAAAATAACGTCTTCTATAATCACAATTATAACCGTGTTCTCTTATCTTATCAAATAATACTTCAAATCTATCCCTGCCTCTGTAACAACTATTTGCATCATTTATTATGATAAACATTGGCATATTATCTTTTTTATAAGCTACCACATTATCAATTAAAGAGTCACAAAAATCATTAAACTGATTATTCTGTCGCGTATTATTAAGATGAGAAATAAAGTATTGAAGTACAATAACATCTATATTGCGAACTATATGATGTCTTAGCCAACTAATAGCATCATCATATATAAACGGGCTAACACTAATATCTGGAACATCTTCAGAGTACTGAATAATCTGATTTTGTACTTCTTTCCACAATTCATTTTTATCAATTCCTATATAATTGATTGTGCTATCCAAACGGTGATTGCAAATATATGTTTCGAATGCCATCAAATCCGGACAAGCCCCGCAACCAATTGACAAAATATCGTAGTTTTCAAGATAATCTATAAACCTATTATTTTCTAATGCATATAATATTTCAGAAGAGTATTTAAGAAGATATTTGCAGATATAATAGTTTATCATCTTCTCACAATCATAGTCTGTCCAAACAGTACTACCCCTATATCTCTTTGGAAAATGTATTTGTTCTAAACATGTTTCACAGTTTAAACAATCAGCTTGATTATAATTTGGGCAAATACTTGGATGATTACAAGTTCCTCCACAATTAATCTCAAAAGAATTGTATTCTTCGTCAGCAAAATCTAAAACATCATCAATTAACATTTTATTTTCTCTTTATTAAATTATTATATATTTTATTAAAGGAGATTTCAACCTTATAATACAACTAAAATATATTATAAAAAATGTCAAGGGGTTTTGCAAAAAAAGACAAAAATTTGACGAAAAAAGCATAAAAACGAGAAAAAGCAGTTGGTGACTGATGTCATCAACTGCTTTTTCTCTTAATCGTTATTTTTCACTTTCTGTCGTTTTCTTTCCTCTTTCTTCTCAAAACGGGTGAAGGCTTTGAAATCGGGTTCTTCGCCGGGTTTGAGGGCACCTTTGTAGCGTTGGTAACATTCAAAGTGTTCTTGCTTTATAGCCTCGTCAACAAAGATGATTTGGTCATAGACAACATCGGTTACTTGGTTGTGGATGTTGTTCATCCTGCTTACCCACTCCATCATATCTTTGGCTTTAAGTTTTTCGGTCACGCCTTGCTTTTTCTTGTACTGCTCAATTAGTCTGTCGTACAGCTCGATTGCTTCCTCATTTACGAGTTCAAGATAATCGTACATATCCGATGTACAGAGAAGTTTAAAATATTTGGGATAGTTAAACTCTTTGAGATAGAAAGCGTGCCTGCGTCCCCATTGACCTATTGGCTTGGGAGGGGTCTTGCCTTCCTTTAAATCGGGGTAGTTAATCCCGTCAATTTCTGTGTATGTAAGATTATTTCTGACTAACATTTGACCTCCTTTCAGGTGGTACAATATGTAGATTATATTGTCGGTTTTCCTCCTTTCTTGCAGTATTTTGTAGATTAGTTTTGCACCACCTTATGGTCTAATTCTACCACTTACAGGTGCCATGGCGGCGCCCATGTTATTGGCGTCTTTGATGCCGAGGTCGGTGATTGTGCCAATCTGAACGGCTTTGATTTTGATTGAATTTTCTGCATTTTGGTCGGTTAACTGCTCCACAACCGCGCTGCCCGCGCCTGTTACCGTCCATTGCGCCGTAGGCGGGCGCTGACCGCCGTATTCAAGCGGGAAGCGAAACTGTCTTTCGCTTGAGCAAAAGTGGCTTGATGCGCCTGCTACGCAGCATTTTGCGCCGCCGTCAACGGTTATAGCGCAGTTTGCGAGCGTCAGCGCCATTGTTGAGCACGCGCCGTACATTCCGATAAACGGTATCTGTAAATCCTTTAGCGCAAAGCACGAGCCTACGCACTGGTCAAGCAGGTCGCCCGTCATAACAAAGCTTACATCGCTCGGGCTTTTGCCTGCGTTACTGAGCGCGCGGATAATCGCAGCGTGGAGCATAGCGGACTCCGCAAGCTCGAACGAATCCTGTCCCATAGTTGTATCTTCAAAAATAGCGTCAAACTCGCTTCCGAGAGGACCTTCGCCCTCTTTTTTACCAACAACTCCCGCGCTGCCGGTTATAACGGGCTGCGAGTTAAAAAATACGGTTTTGCCGTTAAAAAACATAATAATTCATAGCCTTTCTTCCCGCGATTTACTCGGCGGGCAATAAATTTAAAAAACACCTCGCTATTATTATTAGCGAGGTGCTTAGTTTTATTGATTTATTTTAATCGTAAAAATCATACATAACTGAATAATAACCATATCTGTATGATTTTAAAACATCGTTATCGGGTCTGAACGGGATACAAAAGTATCTGTCGCTGTCTTTATCTGCGCCCCAATCTTTAATTTGGTACATATCAAGGCGCGGGTCAAAGAGGTAAAAATGGCCGTTCATTTTAAACATAGACCAGTAGTGATTAACATATCCGCCGCTGCCGCTGTGTACAAGACCGCCGGTGTATCTTACATCCTGAAATCCTATACGCCTTGCAAGGATACAGAAAAGCGAGTTGTACTTAGTGCAGTCGCCCTTTTTATTATCAAGAAGTTCGAGCGCTCTTCCCTCTTCGTCCCAGGTATAATCGTTGCTTCCGGTTATGCCGTAGTTAGAGAACTTTTCGTTACTTACATATTTATAAACTGCAAAAAGCTTTTCGTAATTAGTCATATCGGATTTAATATTCTTTTTGATAATCTTATTTACGATTTTGTTAAGCCTTTTGTTGCTCGGTTTAACGGGGGTAAGTGTTTGCTTATTAATAAGCTTTTTCGTGTCGATATCAGAGGGTATGCCGCTTTTCAGCGAAACCTTTTGATATTTGGACCACTTGCCGTAAACGGTGCCGTATTTCTTTTTAAAAGCGGGGCGAATCTTAACCCAGTAGGTAAGCCCTTCGATACAGTTTTTGCTAACCGTTCTGCTTGTCTTTTTCACGCCCTTAACCGAGGTTGTAAAGCCCGTGTAAGGACCTTCCGTATTATATGAAATCTGGTAACCGGTACAGCCCTTTGCCTTGCATTTTTCCCACTTTAGTGTAAATTTTGCAATTTTATTTGACTTAAGGGATTTAATCTTAACCTTAGTCTTTTTGATATTCGAGGCTGTAAAGGAAGCAGATTTTTTAGAATAATAATTCTTGCCGTTAACGGTACTTATAGCTTTAACGCAGTATTTGTGCGACTTACTTGTTTTAATAAAAACATCGGGCTCGGTGCCGTAGGACTTAACGGTTTTAACAGCCTTATATTCTTTAATGCTTTTATTATACCTGTAAACCCTTATCTTACTCGAATAGTAAACGGTGTTAATATGAAGATAAAAGCCGCTTTTAGTAGGTTCAAAGCTCTTTATCTTAGGCGCTTTTTTGGTTAAATCATAGTCAAAATAAGTCCAGTCGCTTTTGCCCTTTTTGACCGGGTTGTAATTTTCGTCATACTCTGTTTGGGCAAAGCGGATTCTGAGCGCATACTTAACGCCGATTTTCGGCGCGAACGATTCGCCGTCGAACGCTTTAAACTTGCCGTTCGGATTACGATACTGAATTTGCGTGTTTTCTTCGTAGCCGAAATCTTTATCGCTTCCGTCATACTTAACATAAAAGGAATACTCGCCCTTAGACTTTTTAAGTACGGGGTTTTGCGGCGCTTCCATATCGTACTTGGCAAAGGCAAAAACGCCCTGACTAAGCGGAAGAAGCGCGATTATAACGGCTAAAAGAATGCTTAATGTCTTTTTCATTTTATGCCCTCTCAGTACAGCTTTTTGCCGTTTTGGATATCCATAATCTGGTCTATGCGGCGCTGGTGACGACCGCCCTCAAAGCCGGTGTTAAGGAACACATCAACAATCTCGAGCGCTTCGCCGACGCCGATAACGCGCGCGCCCATACAAAGACAGTTTGCGTCGTTATGCAAGCGGGTATACTTAGCGCTGAAATATTCGCTGCAGGCAGCGGCGCGGATGCCGTCGACCTTGTTAGCAGCCATCGAGATACCGATACCCGTACCGCAGCAAAGGATTGCTTTATCGCACTCGCCGCTTACCACTAAATCGCAAGCCTTCTGTGCCGAAATAGCATAGTCAAACGAGTCGGTGTTGTAGCATCCGACGTCGTTATACCCGATTTTATTTTCGTCAAGATACTTTTTGATTTCCTCCTTAAGCGGAAATCCCGCGTGGTCAGAACCGATAGCAATCATAATTTTACTCCTCTTTTAACTTAAGCTTAAGCTCCCTTTCCGCCTGCGACTGTCTAAGATAAATCGGCATAAGCGCAAAGTGGGAGATTTTTTGTTTATTCTGTGCGGCGCGTGCAACCGCCACCGCGTTTTGATAAATAAGGTCATCCGCTGCAAGCTCGGTGTTTTCAAGAGCTATATTCTCCTTGCAAAGCCTTGCGCCGTCGCCTGCAATAATAACTTTGTCAAAGGTTTTAAGCTCTTCTCTTAAATCCTCGATAGCGATAGCTCTGTCGGGTGTCAGGCGCTCAACTTTATCGCCCTCGACCCTAAAAAGAGCGTTATAAAACTGCATACGCCTTGCGTCCATAACCGCGCATACAACGCAGCTTTTGCCGACAAAATTATACGCGATTGCTTCAAGCGTGGACACGCTGATACAGGGAATACCGCAATTAAACGCAAGCCCTTTAGCCGTTGCAACACCTATCCTTACGCCCGTAAAAGAGCCCGGACCTGCAGTAATCGCAATAGCTTCAAGCGCAGAATACGGCGTGTCGCCCATAACGCTTTTAATCATAGGAAGCAGGGTTTCGCTATGCGTAAGCCCCGTATTTTTAAATTCACTTTTGATAACCTTGTCGCCCTCGGTCAGCGCCGCGGAAGCGGTAACCGCCGAGGAATCAATAGATAAAATCATATTTTAAAATCCGATTTTTTAAGAATTTGGAATTTTCTTTCGTTCTCGCCGAGCTTTTCGATTTTTATAATCACCGCGTCGTCGGGAAGAGCACCGAAAATATTTTCGCTCCACTCGCAGAGGATGTACGCTCCGCTTTCGACCGCGTCGAAGAAGCCGACGGAGTACAAATCGTCCCACCCGTCTATGCGGTACATATCGTAGTGCAGCACGCGCTTATCGTCAGAACGGTAATCGTTACAGATTGCAAAGGTCGGCGAAGACACTTCGGCGTCAATGCCGAGTCCTTTAACAAAGCCCCTTGTAAACGCGGTTTTGCCCGCGCCGAGGTCGCCTAAAAATCCGATAACGCAGCCCTGAGCAAGCTCTTTTGCAAGCTGTGCGGCAAGCGCCTCGGTCTCGTCGGCGCTCCTGGTTATATACTCTTTCATCAGAAAAGACCTACGGTGTTGCCGTCTTCGTCAATATCAATATTGTAAGCGGCAGGAGTTTTAGGAAGTCCGGGCAGGGTCATAATATTACCCGTCTGAAGTACAAGGAAGCCCGCGCCGTTAGAGAGGTTAGCGGCGTTAATCGCAATCTTAAAGCCCTTAGGTCTGCCGAGGAGTGCAGGGTTATCCGACAGGCTGTACTGCGTCTTAGCCATACAAACGGGAAGCTTGTCAGCGCCGAGCTTAACGAAACCGTCAATCGCCTTTCTCGTTTCTTTTGGGAAGTGGCAGCCGTCAGCGCCGTAAATCTCCCTTGCGATAAGCCTGATTTTTTCGTAAACATCCATATCAAGGTCGTAGAGGAAGTGGAAATTATTCTCCTTTTCGCAGGCAGCTACAACCTTTTCTGCAAGGTCGCGACCGCCTTCGCCGCCTTCGGCAAAGCACTTTGCAACCGAGCATTCTACGCCCTTTTCAGCGCAGAAGTTCTTAATAATCTCAATCTCGCTGTCAGTATCCTTCTTAAAGTGGTTAACGGCAACAACAACCGGCACGCCGAACTTTTTAAGGTTATCAATATGTGCGCCGAGGTTTGCGCTACCCTCTTTAACAGCTTCAAGATTTTCTTTAGTAAGCTCGTCCTTAGGCACGCCACCGTTATATTTAAGCGAGCGCGCTGTAGCAACAAGCACAACACAGGACGGTTTAAGACCTGCATATCTGCACTTGATATCAAAGAATTTTTCCGCGCCCAAATCAGAGCCGAAGCCCGCCTCGGTAACAGCATAGTCGCCGAGCTTAAGCGCAATTTTAGTAGCGCGTACGGAGTTACAGCCGTGCGCGATATTAGCAAACGGACCGCCGTGTACGATAACGGGCGTGTTCTCGAGCGTCTGAACAAGGTTAGGCTTAATAGCGTCCTTTAAAAGAACGGTCATAGCACCCTCAGCCTTAATATCGCGGCAGTAAACGGGCGAGCCGTCATAGCGGTAAGCCACAAGAATATTACCGAGTCTGCGCTTAAGGTCAAAGATGTCGTCCGCAAGACAAAGGATAGCCATAACCTCGCTTGCAACGGTAATGCAAAAATGGTCCTCTCGCGGAATACCGTTAAGGCGGCCGCCGAGCGAGCACACAATATTTCTAAGCGCTCTGTCGTTCATATCAAGGCAGCGCTTAACAAGAATCTGCCTTTGGTCAATATTCTCTACATTACCCTGCTGAATGTGGTTATCGAGCATAGCGCACATAAGGTTATTAGCCGCTGTAATAGCGTGCATATCGCCCGTAAAGTGAAGGTTAATATCCTCCATAGGCACAACCTGAGAGTATCCGCCGCCTGCAGCGCCGCCCTTAATACCAAACACCGGACCGAGCGACGGCTCGCGCAGAGCAACAATAGTGTTCTTACCTATTTTATTCATAGCCTGACCGAGACCGATTGAAATAGTAGTTTTACCCTCGCCTGCGGGGGTCGGGTTAACGGCGGTAACGAGAATAAGCTTACCGTCCTCTTTATCCTTAAGCTTTTCAAAAACGCCCTCGCCTATCTTAGCCTTATAGTGACCGTAAGGCTCAAGGTCCCGGTCGGCAATACCCATTTTTCTGCCGATTTCAAAAACATTTTTCATATTCGCCCTCTGGGCAATTTCAATATCACTGAGCATATTTAGTTCTCCCAATCATTTTGTCGCGCTATATTATAGCATAATTTAAAAAATAATCCAAGAATAAATTAAATAATATATTGAAAAACGCGAAATAAAATAATATAATAGATGTACAAATTCGGCAAAAACCGAAAATTCATCGAAAGGAGATATAATGAAAAACTCAATATCAAAGAAAAAATCTGTTTTGGATTTAATCAAGAGCACTGATTTTCTTACTCTCCTTTCGGCGGTGCTGGCTTCTGTTTACGGGCTCATGCTCGTTTACAGCGCTACATATTCTCAGCTGACAAACGGTAAAATCATTACCTCCGATGTCAGGAGTATGCTCGCCTCCGTGCTTATGGGACTGGCTATTGCAATTCTTGTGTCGAACATCGACTACGAGATTATCTCTAAGCTCTGGCCCGTTATAGCGGCAGGCTGCGCGGGGCTGATGGTGTTTACCTTCTTCTTCGGCGTTGCGCCCTCCGCGCGGCAGGATGCGAAATCGTGGCTTGATTTAAAAATCTTTTACTTCCAGCCGTCAGAGCTTTTAAAGGTTGGATTTATTATCTCGTTTTCTTACCATCTTGATTTGGTAAGGGATAGGATTAATAAGCTCAAAACGATTATTCCGCTCGTAATCCACGGCGCAGTACCCATCGGGCTTGTGCTTCTTACGGGTGACGCGGGCTCGGCGCTTATCTTTATGATAATGTTTATCGGTATGCTGTTTTTCGCTAAGGTAAATATCGGCTACTTCGTGGCAGGTATTTGCGCGATAATCGTAGGCTTTGTGGTAGCGTGGAAAGCGGGTATTATCGGCGGAATTCAGCGCCAGCGTATAGTAGCGCTTTTCTACCCCGACCAGTACGAGGATGTTATGTATCAGCAGACTCACGGCAAAATCGCGCTCGGTTCGGGCGGACTGTTCGGTCAGGGTTATCTTCAGGGCGATATGACCCAAAGCGGTGCCGTACCCGAGAACGAAAACGATATGATACTCTCCGTTGCGGGCGAGGAATTCGGCTTTGTAGGCGCGATGTGCGTAGTATTACTTCTCGGATTTTTAATCCTGAGGGTAATCAAAACCGCTATGAACGCAAGGGATAATGTAGGCTTCTTGATGTGCAGCGGCATATCGGTAATGCTGTTTGCACAAATGCTTGTAAATATCGGTATGGAGCTGTCGCTTCTGCCGTGTATCGGCATTACGCTTCCGCTGTTTTCGGCGGGCGGCTCGTCGTCGCTATGTATTTATTTAGCGCTCGGCATAGCCTTTTCGGTCTACCGGTTCTCCCGCGCTCCGCAGGACACACTGTTTTATACAAAATAAGAGGTTGCATCGGCAACCTCTTTTTTGTGGCTATGAGCCTTGAGCTATGGGCCATGAGCTTGAAGGCGGGCTTGCCCGCACCCGTTTTTATTGTCCGAGCAAAGCGAGTAACCACAAGCTCTAAGCTCACAGCTTAAAACTCTAAGCTAAAAAACAAACCCACTTCGGTGGGTTTATTTTTTATTCTACTGATACGGCTTCAACAAAGTCGTCTGCGTCTTTTTCGTAGGTTATTGTAACCATATCGCCTTCTTTGAGGAGGATTACGTTCATCGAATCAACAGCTTTAATGTAATAATACTTGCCCTTAACCTGCAGGTAATATACCGTATTGCCGTCGTTAACGGTGGTCTTAATATCGGTAATCTTACCCTTTACTGTCTTCTTGTCAGCGGTCTGAGTTTCGTCGTCCTTCTTATCCTCAGCGGTGTCAGCGCTTTCCTCGGCGCTTTCGTCCGCCTTGTAGTCCTCGGCGTCCGCGGTCTTATCAACAAGTCCCTTATCCTTAAGAGCGTCGATATAGTTCTCTACAGCGGCGTTGAGCGCCTTGACATCGGTCTTTACGACATCAACAAGACCCGAGCCCACAATCGTCTTATCCTCAAGGTTTACAAGCGCGTAGCCCTTGATTGTATAGCCGTCACCGTAAAGCGACATAAAGTAGGTCGGCTGACCTTCGATATCGAGCAAAATCGGGAAGGTTGCGTCGTAGCCGTAGTTCTGTACGGCGTCCTTAGCGGACTCAACTGCCGAATACTCGGTAGCACCGCCGTTCTTGTAATACCTTGTTTCCTTAGTACGCTGGTTACAGAGGATGAAGCCGAAGTTAGAGCTGTCAGCCTTTGTCGAGGTAACACCCGTATAAACCCATACGTCGTCGTTAAGCGCGATGTTACCGCTACCGTTAGATGCGATATTAACATCGTTCTGGAAAATAATCGAGTTCCAGAAACCGCCCGACAGCTTACCGTAGAAATTGTACTGCTGGATAAGCAGATTCTCGTTATAAACAACATCAATCCAGTTAAACTTTTTATCGGTTTTAATAGTGTCGATGCTGTAATACTCGCTCTCGCCCGTAAGCGCGTCGGTAATAATTACGCCCTTAACATCAGTACCGCCGAACAGTCCGATTTTTTTATCGAGCGCAGGCGTAATCCAGTACGGGTGCGCGTTGTCGTCAATCTCAAAGTTAGGGGTATCCATAATAGCGGTAGGATACTGAAAACGCAGGTGGCGAAGCAGCTTTTCGTTAAACAGCTCCGTAGGCGAATACTTAATGCCTTCGCCGAACTTTTCTACGCAGTCAACTACCTGTACATTCTGCGACACAAGGTCGATAAGCATATACGCGGGAAGTCCCTCTTTAGTGTTATTAAACCACTTAAAGATATCCGCATACTCAAGGTACGCTACGCGCATCGGCTTGCCCTTATAGTTAATCTGGGTTGAGTTATTAGTTACAACATACTGGCTCTTGTACTCGTCAAGATAACCGAGCTGCTGGTCGGCAAGCACCTTAGCGGTCGCGGAATCAAGTCTCGGTACCTCGTCGTAGTTTATATCCTTAAAGTCCTCGCTAAAGTCGCTTTTCTGGACATCCATAAGCTTACTGTACGACTGCGCGCGGAAAATCGTAGCGCCCGTAAGGTAACCTACAAGCATTACCAAAATAATTACGCCAACAATTATTAACGGAATTTTCGACTGTTTTTTAGCGTATTCCTTACGCTCAATCTTAGTTCTCGCGCCGATTAAAACGAAAAACGAACCGCAGAAAACAACGATAATGCCGATAATAAATGTGTAGAACTCCGAGGTTTTCGGGTTCATTGCAGGGAACATAACATAGTATGCAATCGCAGTGATAACAAGGGTTATTAAAGCAGAAAGCAAAATCTTAGCCCCGAGTTTAGGCGGCTTAACAACAACCTCCACCTCGTCCTTAGAGGGCCATTTGAATTTCGACTTAAAGTTTTCGATAACCTCGTCTGCATCATAGTCCATATTAGGAATCTGGTCTGCCATAATGTTTCTCCATTTCTAAATTAGTATTCTAATTATACTATATTATAATATATTTGGCAATACATTTTCAATACCGAATATAATTATGAATTACGGGCACAATCCCCCGCTTGACTTGCAACAAAAAAGGGCGTTCATACGAACGCCCCTTAGTTACTGATTATTTTCTTGTGATACCCTTGCTTGACTTAAGGTATTCGTCAGTTGCCGGATAGTGGTTAATGTACTTAATTGTGAGCTCAGCGCTCTTATCCTTAATAACTGCGATTGAAGCGTGGGTAACCTTAACTGTGGTTTCCATAACATAGTCAGCTTCAACAACTTCCTTAGTCTTAGTATCAATCTTAATTGTACCTGTACCGCCCTTGTAGATAACGCGGATGTTCTCCTCAGGTGTGCCCTGAGTAAATGATACCTGCTTGATGTCAGCAACAACGCCGCTGATATCGCCGAGAACCTCGAAGAAGCGACCCTGTGAGTCGTCGCCACGGGTACTCATCTCTGCAGCCTTAGGCTGAATAACTAATGTGATTGTGCCGTCGCCGTTATCTGTAACATTAGCAGCAAGAATATCCTCGCCCGAGAACTCAGTAGTCTTGAAGTCGTGGTCAGCCTTCTTGTGCTCATCCTCGCCGTTGTTGTCGAGGTTCGGGTCTCTGTTGTAGCAAGGTACAAGACCGTAGGTGCTTGGCTTAAACATACCGCTTACGATAGAAGGAACAAGCTTATTAACAACTGCGTTAGCAGAACCGTCAATCATAACATCGCCGATTTCCATATTCTCGTCGCCGAGGAGCTTATAGTAAGTAGCTGTTGAACCGTCCTCGGTTTTGTACTCAGCGGTGAGTGACTTAGTATAATCATAAGCTTCCTTATAATACTTAGCAACATCGTCAACTGTCTTAAACTCTACGCCGCCGTATGTACCGGGGGTAAGCTCGTCGATAACAATCTTATCTTCTTCTGAGTCGCCGCCTTCTTCGCCTTCTTCGCCCTGATTAAGCCAGTCGCCCGACTTAACTTCGTTGATGGCTTTAATAGCGCCGTTAGTAACATAGTTGATTTTTGCACAGCCTGCAAGTGACGCGATAAGCGCAATAACAAGTGCTATACAAGCTAAGCTTTTAATCGTTTTCTTCATTGTGGGAGTCCCCTTTCACATAATATGTATTTCATTTACAGAAAACATTACATAATAAATTTATTATAAAATCACTAAAAAGTCAATAGAAAAGTTAAATTTTTTGTAAAACAATAAAAATTAATACAAAATTAATACATTTTTTATTGTCTGAAACGCTGTTTTATGATATAATTATTTAATAATAAATAGGAGGTATAGCATTATGAGATGTAAAAACTGCGGTTGCGAAAATGACGACAACTTATACATATGCCAAAACTGCGGCTCCCCTCTCTACGACGAGGACGAGGATATAAACGCTGCGGACAGTCCGGAAAGTAACGGAGGTACGCAGGTGTTCGGCGCTGTGGAAGAGCCACCGCTTCGCACTCCTCATATGGACGCGCTTCGCCAGAAGGAAGCGGAAGAAAAGAAAAAGAAGCAGACTATTGCTATTATAGTTGTGCTTTGTGTGGTACTTGTTGCGATTATCGTCGGCACCGTGCTTGCGGTTAATCACGCAAAGAATAAAGAGGACACTACTCTTTCTACCGTTACTTCCACTACCGAGGAAGCTACGACCGAAGTGGATGAGGACGAGGACGACACCACGACCACTACCGAGCCCACAACCACTACGACTACTACCACAACCACTACCACGACCACTACGACTCAGGTTACCAAGTACACTGTTAACCTTTCTGTATCGGGCGATACCGGCGGCGAGGTAGAAGGCGACGGCAAGTACGAACAGGGCAAAAAGATTACCGTTATCGCAAGACCTGACGACGGTTATCAGTTCGCCGGATGGTATATGGGAAGCAAGAAGGTTTCGTCTAAAACCGCTTATTCGTTCAAGGTTACGGGCGATACATATCTTACCGCAATCTTTGAGCCTGTAGAGGATGAAGGCGGCGGAAATGCTGACTCGGATTCGGGCAGCGGCGATTCCGAAATCCTTGAAGGCGAGGACGACTAAAAATTAAATCAACTTAAAAATGCAAGGAAAAATTAATTTTTTCTTGCATTTTTTAATGAAGTGTGTTATAGTATTTGAGCAATTGAGATACTCTCAATTATACGCGCCGGTAGCTCAGCTGGATAGAGTGTCTGGCTACGAACCAGAAGGTCGGGGGTTCGAGTCCCTTCCGGCGTACCAAAAACCCAGTGGACACATTTGTGTCTGCTGGGTTTTTATTATGATTCGGGATGTAGGGACTCGAAACGAGCTTCTGTTTTTACTGTGCAGCTTGCTGCTGAGTAAAAACAGGAAGAAGCCCCGGTGGGGCTTCTGTCCGCAAGAAGAGAGTCCCTTCCGGCGCTTCACATTCCATCGTGCAGAATTAATCTGCCCTCTTATTCTTCTCCCACTCCTCTTTAGTAAGGCGGGATATATGCTCGGTGCGGATATCGTTCATCGGCTTCCACAGGATGTCGCGATTAGTGTACTGATAGGTAAAACCGCATTTTTCCTGTACGCGTTTTGACTTTTCATTACCGTCAAAATAGCCGCACCACAGCGTTTTCAGCTTTAAATCCTCGAAAGCGCGGCGTATAATTTCGCGTGCGGCTTCGGGAATTAGTCCCTGTCCCCAAAACGGTACGCCTATCCAGTAGCCGAGCTCACCCTCTGTATCGGGCAGGCCGATATCACTCGCGTCGCCGACCATTAAGCCGATACTGCCTATCGCTTTGTTATCCTCTTTAAGACACACGGCATATGTCTCGGGCGCAGATAAAATTGTTTTAATAATCTCGCGGCTGTTTTCCACATCGGTATGCACCTGCCAGCCCGTAACAGGGCCTATACGCTCGTCCTTTGCATATTCATAAAGGCTTTCGGCGTCCGTTTCTTCCCAGGGGCGAAGTATCAGCCGCTTCGTTTTTAATACCATATTTTTCTCCTAAAACTAAACCCGAAGTGCGTTCGGTCACTTCGGGTTTTAAGTATTTTTAAATATATTATACTATGTTAAGAATATCCGAAAATCCTGTTACATCAAAGATTTCCATAACGATTTCGTTAGCTCCCGTAACCTTCATAGAGCCCTGAGCGTTCATAATCTTCTGTGCAGAAAGGATTACTCTTAAACCTGCTGATGAGATGTAATCAAGCTTAGTTAAATCAAATGTAAGCTCTGTTACGCCGTCAAGTTCGTTCTTTATAACTGTCTCAAGCTCAGGAGCTGTTGTTGTTTCAAGTCTGCCTTCTACGGCAAGCGTAAGTTCATTTCCGTTTTTAGTTCTGTTAATAACCATAATATTTATCTTCCTTTTTTAAAATTTTTTATAAATTATCATTTCTGCGTAATTGTCGCTGATACCGATTTCGATTTCGTCGGCAATATTAGCAACTACTGACTGCTCAAGCTCGTCCCATGCTTCGCCCGAAGCGTTAAGAGCAGCCTTATATCTGTTGAGTGACCATACATTAGCAGCCGCAGCGGACATACCTCTTGCAACGGCAGCAGCCTCCGCCGTAGGGAGATTAGCGCTTTCAAAGCCAACTGTGTACTCGCTCGGAATAGGCGCCTCCGTCGGCTCAAGCAGACGGTTGAACAAGTCCTTAATCTTGCCCATCATACCCTTAGCCGCAACATTTTCACCGGTCGTTGAAGCAGCCAAAAGCTTATTTCTTAATTCCGTATTCATTTTAGTCTTTGCCTTAAGGTGAAGGCAAAAGGCTTTGTCGTCGTCCTCAATCCAAAAGTCAGCTTCCTGCTCACCGGTAAGCGCCTTCATCATACCTGTCATTTCTTCAGCTAAAAGAAGGAGGTGAATGGAGTCCTGCTTTGAAAGGGATTTAAATACAGCAACCGCTTCGGTCTGGGCTAAAGCCTCGTTAATACCAGAGCCGTCACTTGCGATATGAATAACGTCCGATTTCATAAATACTACTCCTTTTACATTGCTAAATAGTATTTTATACTCTTTTTTATTAAATGTCAAGAAATACATAGCCTAAAACGAATTGATTTAATATTGTACTTAAAATCAATGTATGATATAATAGTTTTACAAATAAACCGTTTAGGAGGAATTATGGAAGACAATAACATTGAAGTCCTTACACAGCAAAGAGAAAAAGCTATTGTTAAAACCAGTGTTATAGGCGTAGTTACTAATGTAATGCTCGCAATTTTCAAGGCGGCGGTAGGTATGATTTCGCACTCTATCGCGGTTACGCTTGACGCGGTTAACAATCTTTCGGACGCGCTCTCGTCCGTTATTACCATCGTCGGGGCAAAGCTCGGCGCAAAACAACCTAATAAAAAGCACCCGCTCGGCTACGGCAGGATTGAATACCTAAGCTCCATGCTCGTTGCGGCGATTGTGCTCTACGCGGGCGTGACCTCGCTTGTGGAGTCGGTAAAAAAGATTATATCACCCGAAAAGGCTGACTACAGCACCGTTTCGCTGATTATTATTGCGGTAGCGATAGTGGTAAAACTGATACTCGGTCAGTATGTTAAAAAGCAGGGTAAAAAGCATAATTCGGGCGCGCTTGTCGCTTCGGGCTCGGACGCGCTGTTCGACGCAATTCTTTCGGCGTCGGTGCTTGCGTCCGCGATAATTTACCTTGTATGGCACATCTCGCTTGAAGCATATGTCGGCGTAGTAATCGCCGCAATTATTATTAAGGCGGGCGTTGAGATGATGATTGAAACGCTTAACGACATACTCGGCAAACGCAGCGACAGAGACGAGGTTAAACGCATTAAAAAGCTTATCTGCGAGGAGCCCGAGGTGCGCGGCGCGTACGACCTTATAATGTACAACTACGGACCTAACAAGAACTACGCGAGCGTACATGTTGAGCTGCCCGACACTATGACGGTTGACGAGGTTGACAAGCTTACCCGCAGCGTGCAGGCAAGAGTTTATATCGAAACCGGCGTTATACTGACCGGAGTCGGAGTTTACTCGTATAACACCTCTAACGAGGGAGTGGCGCAGATACGCAACACTATCCAGAAAACCGTTATGGCGCACGACTGGGCGCTTCAGCTGCACGGCTTTTACGCCGATGTTGATAAAAAAGAAATGCATTTCGATGTGGTGCTGAGCTTTGATATAGACAGCGCTGACGCAATTAAAACACTTACAGAAGAAGTACAGGCACTCTACCCCGATTATACATTACAGATAATACCAGACATAGACGCGTAAAAAATTTTACAGGAGTCAATTATGGAAAAATTCAGGTGGGCATATATCGGCAGCGGTAATATAGCTAAGAGTACCGCAAGAAATATCACAGGCGGCGAGCACGCTATCTCTGCCGTTTATTCGAGAAATCAAAGCAAGGCTAACAGCTTTGCAAAAAAGCACGGCGCAAAGGTGTACAATACCTTTGACGAACTGTTAAGCGAGGGCGAATTCGACGGCGTTTATATTGCAACGCCGCACACCTCGCACCTTGACTACTCAATTAAGGCTATGCAGGCGAAAAAGCCCGTTCTTTGCGAAAAGCCCGTCGGCGTAAGCGTTGACGAGGTGGATAAAATGCTAAGCGCCTCAAAAGAAAACGGAGTGTATTTCTGCGAGGCGATGTGGACCTGGTTCTCGGATGTTGCGCTTAAGGTAAAAGAGTGGATAGACGACAAGCGCATAGGCGAAATAAAAAGCGTACATATCGACTACGCGTTCCCGGGACTTATGATGAGCAAGGACTCGCGCGTACTGACGCCCGAAACCGCGGGCGGCGCGCTGCTCGACATCGGAATTTACCCGATAACCTACTGCTACAACCTTTTCGGCTATCCCGTAACTATCAAGTGCGACGGCGTTATTAAGGGCGGAATTGACGTTGCCGAAACGGTAACGCTCGGTTACGGCGACTTTGACTGCGTTCTCGAAATGTCGCTCTCAAAGCTCAAAGAGGGTTGCAAAATAGTCGGCACAAAGGGCGAAATAAATGTGCCGATATTCCATATGGCAAGGCTTGCCGAGCTTAAAGCCGACGGCAAAAAAGAGAGCTTTCGCGGTAAGACAAATTATCTTATCGAGTTTACAAGAGCCGCCGAGGAAATAAGGGCGGGCAAAACCGAGTCCGACTACATCCCCCACCTTGCAACACGCGATTGTATGCGGATTATGGACGAATGCAGAAAACAAATGGGACTCGTTTACCCGTTTGAATAACACAGTTGTTATGGCGACTGTTTAAATAAAATTAAACTTAAAAGGAGTGTTACATTATGTTGTTCGGAGACGGCTCTTCTGCTGCAATGGCGGCTGCCGACGCGGCTAAAGCGGCAGTAAGAAGCACTGCAAACTTTAACTGGACCTTTATTGCGCTTTTGGCTGTGGTAATCGTCGGAATATGGATTCCGCAGTGGAAAAAGAAAAACTACAACGGCATTGCCGCCGCGCTTGCGCTTTACGGTGTTCACTGGCTTTATGAAATCGCAAACGCTGTGATTTGTCATTTTACGGGTTACGCGCTGTGGCACGTATCACCCGAAAGCACAAGCTTTATCCTGCTTGTCGGCGTATCGTGGGAGCTTTCGATGATGTTCTCGGTTGCGGGATTTATGAGCGTCGAGCTTTTGCCCGAGGATAAAAACAAAAAGATTCTCGGCATTAATAACCGTATCGCCTTTGCAATCGGTAACGCGCTGTTTTTCTCGGTATTCGAGATTTTCCTCGCTTCCACTCCCGCATTTATATGGGTTTACAAATGGTGGGGCGCAATTCCCGTATTCATCACAACCTACATCCCGTTTTTCCTTGCAGCAAATATCATTTATGACAAGCCGAGAAAAACGCAGAAAAAGTTTCTTATCTGCCTTTGGGCAACGGTTGCAATACTGCTTGCAGTACTTATTCCGCTTGGAATTATCTAAGAGATATCAAAAATGAAAATGTCCATCAGTGCAAACGCACCGATGGACATTTTTTATTCTGAAAATAGCGGTGTTGAGTAATATCTGTCGCCGCTGTCGGGGAGGAGAGCGACTATTGTCTTACCCGCGTTTTCGTCCTTTTTGGCAAGCTCAATTGCAACGCCGAGCGCTGCGCCCGAGGAAATACCGACCGAGATGCCCTCTTTCTTTGCGAGGAGTTTTGACACTTCAAACGCCGCCTCGTTTGAGGAGGTAATTACCTCGTCGTAAACCTTGGTGTTGAGTACATCGGGCACAAAGCCTGCGCCGATACCCTGAATTTTGTGCGCGCCGGGCGTACCCTTTGAAAGTACGGGAGAGGTTTCGGGCTCAACGGCAACTACCTTTACACTTGGCTTCTGCTCTTTGAGGTATTCGCCGACACCCGTAACGGTGCCGCCCGTACCTACGCCTGCAACAAAGATGTCAACCTCGCCGTCAGTATCCGCAAAGATTTCGGGACCCGTTGTAGCACGGTGTACCGCCGGGTTTGCAGGGTTTACAAACTGACCGGGAATGAAGCTGTTTTCAATTTGCTCGTGAAGCTCCTGAGCCTTTGCAATAGCGCCCTTCATACCCTTTGCGCCCTCGGTGAGTACAATCTCTGCACCGTAAGCCTTAAGTATGTTTCTGCGCTCCACGCTCATAGTTTCGGGCATCGTAAGGATAATGTGATAACCCTTTGCCGCAGCGATTGCAGCAAGTCCGATACCCGTATTACCCGAGGTCGGCTCAATAATAACCGAGCCCGCTTTTAATGCGCCCGATGCCTCCGCGTCCTCAATCATAGCCTTAGCGATTCTGTCCTTAACGGAACCTGCGGGGTTGAAGTATTCGAGCTTTACAAGCACCTTAGCCTTTAATCCAAGCTCTTTTTCAATATTAGTTACCTCTACAAGCGGCGTGTTACCGATAAGCTCAGCCGCACTTTTAAATACCTTTGACATATTATTTTGCCTCCTTAAACGCGTTATCTAAATCTTCAATTATGTCGTCAATATGCTCCGTACCGATAGAAAGACGGATTGTGTTATCGTATATTCCCTGCTCGTTAAGCTCCTCGGCAGAAAGCTGCGAGTGAGTTGTCGAAGCGGGGTGAATTACAAGGCTCTTAACATCCGCAACATTAGCAAGAAGCGAGAAAATCTTAAGATTATCAATAAACTTCCAAGCCTCAGCCTGACCGCCCTCAATCTCAAATGTAAAGATTGACGCGCCGCCGTTTTTAAAATACTTTTCATAAAGCGCGTGGTCGGGATGGTCGGGTAGCGACGGATGGTTAACCTTTTTAACCTGCGGGTGATTATTTAAATACTCAACCACCTTTTTTGTATTCTCCGCGTGTCTTTCAAGGCGGAGCGACAGCGTTTCAACGCCCTGCAGGAGCAGAAATGCGTTAAACGGTGAAATCGACGCGCCCGTATCGCGAAGCAGGATAGCCCTGATATATGTTACAAACGCTGCGGGGCCTACCGCGTCGTAGAACGAAACGCCGTGATAGCTCGGGTTTGCGTCTGCGATATTCGGGTACTTACCGCTTGACTTCCAGTCGAACTTGCCCGACTCGACGATAACGCCGCCGAGCGTTGTGCCGTGACCGCCGAGGAATTTAGTAGCCGAATGAACTACTATGTCCGCGCCGTATTCGATAGGTCTTATAAGATACGGAGTACCGAAGGTGTTATCTACAACAACGGGTAGTCCGAAGCTGTGAGCAAGCTCTGCGATAGCTTCGATATCCGGAATATCGCTGTTCGGGTTGCCGAGAGTTTCAAGATAAATAGCTCTTGTGTTATCCTGAATTGCGCCCTTAATCTCGTCAAGATTATGCGCGTCAACAAAGGTAGTGGTAATTCCGTACTGCGGAAGCGTGTGCGAAAGCAGATTGTAGCTGCCGCCGTAGATAGTCTTTTGCGCTACGATATGTCCGCCGTTTGCGGCAAGCGCTTCAATAGTATAGGTAATCGCAGCCGCGCCCGAAGCGAGTGCAAGCGCCGCGCTGCCGCCCTCGAGTGCAGCAACTCTTTTTTCCAGCACTTCCTGGGTCGAGTTAGTGAGTCTGCCGTAAATATTGCCCGCGTCCGCAAGACCGAAGCGGTCAGCAGCGTGCTGCGAGTCACGAAAAACATAAGATGTCGTCTGATAAATCGGGACCGCTCTTGCGTCGGTAGCAGGGTCCGGGGTTTCCTGTCCTGTATGTATTTGTAATGTTTCAAATTTATAGCTCATAATAATTCTCCTTAATAATGTAAATGTTTTTTATGTGATTGTCAACTGCAACATCGCATACACATTCGCATTTCAAAGAGTGCTGCAAAGATAGTGCTTTTTTTCATTGCGCTCATCTCCTTAAGTTGTTGAGCTCATTATAACCTAGTTTGCCTAGTAAGTCAATAGGTTTTGTAAAATTTGTATTGATTTACCTATTACAAATGTGGTACAATAGGTAAAAATTGTGAAATGAGTACAAAAAAAGACCCTGCACAGTATCTTTTCACTGAAATTTGCTAAAAAGCATTAATTAAAGGAGAAAAGTATGGAAAAGATTATTGAAATCAGCAGAGAAAAATGTATAGGTTGCGGACTTTGTGCAAAGGACTGTCCCGCGTCGGCAATAAAGGTTGTCGGCGGAAAAGCAGTTTTTTACGGCGGATGTATCGAGTGCGGCCACTGCTATGCGGTATGCCCTAAGGAAGCTATCGGTATGTGCGGCTACGACGACTCGGACTGCGGCGAGGTAACCTCGATGGAGGAGATTGACACCGCTACCCTTCTTAACGCTATGAAGAGCAGGCGCACGATAAGGCAGTACAAGGACATCCCCGTTGAGCAGGAAAAGATTGACAAAATTCTTGAAGCGGGCAGATACGCACCTACGGGTAAGAACGCGCAGACGACCGCCTTTACCGTACTCGGCTCAATGCAGGACGATATTGAAAAGGACTGCGTAAAGCTATTCAGAGGCGGCGTTGAAGTAGGCAAGCTGTTTTCGCAAACGCTGAGAAACAACGAGATTGACGACAACTTTTTCTTTAAAAAGGCGCCTCTCGTTATCGTAGTATCGGGCAAGGACGGCGTTAGCGCTTCGCTTGCAAGCGCGTATATGGAGCTTTGCGCTAACAGTATGGGACTCGGCGTTTTGTACAGCGGATTTTTCGTTGCATGCACGATAATAAATCCCCTTATTAAAAATAAGCTGCGCCTGCCGCGCGGTCACAGGGTAATAACCTGTATGATTATCGGCTATCCCGATGTGGAGTATCGCAGGATACCGCCGAGAAAGCCGCTTGATGTAAAATATCTATGAGGATAATATGATTAATATCGAAAAAGTTATTACTCCCGAGTTTGAGATGAAATATTTTAAATTCGGGAGCGGCAAAAAGGCTTTTGTAATACTGCCCGGGCTTAGCGTTACAAGCGTTATGGACGCGGCGCAGGCTGTCGAAAGCTCGTACAGCGTTTTTAAAGACGAATTTACTACCTATGTTTTCGACAGACGAACGGAACTTGAACAGACATATTCTATATATGATATGGCGCGCGACACTATCAAGGCTATTGAAGCGCTCGGGCTAAAGGACATTTACCTTTTCGGCGCTTCGCAGGGCGGTATGCTCGCGCAGGTAATAGCGGCTGAAAGCCCGAATCTTGTACGCGCGGCGGTGCTCGGCTCGACTGCTTTTAAGGTAAGCGAAAACGAAAATATAACGCGATGGAGCGCGCTTGCAAGGGATAGAAAAGTAAAAGAGCTATGCCTCGATTTTACAGAAGCTATTTATCCGGGCGAGATGTTCCTGCAATACCGCGATGTTTTTGCCGATATGGCAAAGAGCGTTACCGACAGCGACCTTGACAGGTTTGCAACCCTTTGCGACGGCACACGCGGCTTTGATATGACTGACGAACTCGGTAACATCACCTGCCCCGTTTTGGTTATCAGCTCAAAGGACGACAAAATATTTGATATTCCCGACGCGGAGCGTTACGGCTTTGAAGCCTACAGCTACGACGGATTTGCTCACGCGGCGTTCGACACCGCGCCCGACTACAAAGAGCGGATACTGGACTTCTTTAACAGAGCGGACAAAACCGAAAGCGCAAAGGAGTATATAGGCGAGCTTTTCAGCGGCAACGCGGACGGTCACGATTATGACCACTCAGTTCGTGTATATCAAAACGCAAAGAAGCTTATTTGTGCCTACGACTGCGACAGAGAGGTTGTGCTGCTTGCGGCGCTGTTGCACGACGCGGACGACAGAAAGCTCTTTAACACCGAAGGCTACGCAAACGCGCGCAGATTTTTAGAAAGTCAGGGCGTTGACGACGAAAAGACTGAAGCGATTATTAAAGTTATTGACGGCGTTTCGTTTTCTAAAAACAAAAACAAAACGCCCGACACAATCGAGGGTAAGATTGTGCAGGACGCTGACAGACTTGACGCGATGGGTGCAATCGGCATAGCGCGCACCTTTGCCTACGGCGGCAAGAACGGCAGGACGCTTGCTTCCTCGATACAGCATTTTTACGACAAGCTGCTATTACTTTTCGACGGCTTAAACACCGAACGCGCAAAAGAAATATCAAAAGAGCGACACGAATTTTTGCTCGCATTTCTTGACGAATATAACAGAGAAACGAAATAGCAAAACGCCGGACTCGTTGAGTCCGGCGTTTTATTATAATTATTTATTTTTATCCTTACTATAGAGCCTTGGTCTGAGCTTAATAGTATAGATGTCATATACAACCGAAAGTGTGGGAACGGCACAAAGAAGTCCGATAAGACCGAACTGTTTACCGCCGAGGATAACCGCAAGGAAGGTAAGTATACCCGGCAGCTCAAGCTCTTTACCCATAAGATGCGGGTTAATAAGCTTTTCAACAAGCTGCTGAACGATTATACAAAGCACAACAAACAGTATCGCTTTAAATGTGCTTACGGGCAGGATAAGCAGCGCCGCAACTACCGTACCTGCGATTGCACCGACAATCGGGATAAGCTGAGATACGGTGATAAGTAAAGTAATAGAAATCTTATACGGCATATTAGTAACGAGCATAAACAGCAGCGTGCCTGCGCCCGTAATAACCGCCTGGATTACATTATACTTTAAGAAAATCTGGAACTTCTTATTTGTTAAGTCAAGCACATAACGAGTCCTTTTGTAAGCAACGGGGTTTAAGAAGCGTCTTAAAATTGTGTTGAATTCCTTTTTCAAAAGCTCCTTATGAATAAGCAGCGGAAACGCGATAACAAGACCGATTGCAAAGTTAACCACAACATTTGAAACGCTCTTGATGCCCGTAAGCGCTTTTGAGAGAATATCCGAAAGATTGTTCTTAACGGAATTTGTAAGCTTTTCAAACAGGCTGTCAAGACTATTTTCGACAGTTGTGATAAGGCTTGCAAGCTTGGGCTGCTTAACCTTGAGCTCGTCAAGAAAATCAAGGAAGCTCTGCCACAGGGCAGGTGCGCTCTCGTAAAGCTTCTGGAAGGTGTTTTTTAGGTTCGGTATAATCATAACGACCGTAAGCACCGCAACCGCAATAACAACCACAAGTGAAACTATTATAGAAATAATACGCGTTGTTTTAAGGCTCATTGCGTTACCGTTTTTTGTTTTAATCTTGCCGAGCATAAAGTCGAACTGATTTGTAAACAAATTCAGCACATACGCAATACAAAAGCCGTAGATAAACGGATTTAGTACTGTAATAGCATAGCTTACTAATTTTTTAGCCTCTTTAGTGTTTACGCAGATAAACAAAACCACGCCGAAAACCAAAATCAGTAACAACGCTTCTATAAATCTCTTGTCAATTTTTGCTTTCATAATATACTCTCTTTTCAAAAAATGCCGCAGATACAATACCTGCGGCTATATTATTATGCTTTAATCTCTTTACCTCTGAACAGAGTTGCGTACAAAAATCTGCCGCGGCGGTATGTCCTCTTTTTCTTATTAAAAACAGAACGAACGCCCTTGCGTATCAGCTTTTTAACATTCTTTTTGCTGAGTGCGCTCTCGTTTTCAAGCGACTCTCCGCTGCTGTCGGAGTCAACTAAATCGCTTTCGTCCTCGTCGGTTGCTATTCCAACCTCGTCGGCGTATTTTTCTTTAATCTTATCTATACGCTCCTGCTCGGACTGCCTGAAATTAGCCATCTCCTCTTTTTCTGCAACGCGAAGCTCGGTAGCTCTTTCGAGCGCTTCCTTCTTCCTCTTGCACTGATAGGTCCAGTTAGCAGTATAGTTAATGCTTTTAAGGTCTACAAAATACGGATTATCCTCTCCCGTTGTAACACATACCTTTTCTCTGTCGATATGTATCGGCAGGTTGTCCCAGGTAATCTCGCTCTTAGTAAAGGTGAGCTTAACGAGCATACCCTCGGTAGTGCCCTCCTGCGCTCTCTGATATGTTGTATCAAAGATAAAGTTACCAAGCGAGTAGAATATCGGCTTGCCTTTATAATACTCATAGCCCTGCACAACGTGGGGATGATGAGCGACAATAGCGTCCGCGCCCATATCCGCAATTTTATGGAGAAGCTTTTTATTAAACGGAAGCGGACAGTTAAGGAATTCCTCGCCGCCGTGGTAAACAACGACTACCCAGTCCACCTTATCCTCGTTTTTCATAAGGTCAATCTTTTCCTGCAATACGGGGAGATTTACCTCGCAAAACGGAGCAGCCCACTTCTTAGCGTGGGGCTTAAACTTTTTGTACTCGATAGCGATAACGCCAACCCTTACATCCTCGCCGATAATAATATATCTCGAAGCTTCGTCACGGTTTCTACCGATACCGATATACTCGCAACCGTATTTTTCGAGATTATCGCAGCTGTCGAGCACGCCGATTCTGCCGTAGTCGAGCATATGGTTATTAGCAAGGCTGAGTACAACATTAGGGATAGTTTCCTGGTAAAAATCAATTACCTCGACATCGCTTCTGTGAGAAAGCCTTTTCTTTTTTGTAATTCTGCAAGCGGTAATAGGGCTTTCCTGATTAATGATATTAGCGTCGTTGCCCTTGAAAAATTCGTGAATTTCGGGTGCAAGCAGATTTTCGTCCTTATATCCGTCCTTAAAAAACGCACTAAAGGATACATCACCGGAAAAGCCGATAGTTGTTTTATTCGTCATCGCTCTTTTCCTCCTCTATATCGCCTGTGGTATGGTCTGCGTTAACGAGCGCCATCTGGCGGTCAAATTCTTCTTTATCTATAACGCCCGCCTCGTAATCGCGGTAAGCGTTAAACTCTGCGTTCATATTACGGTAAACATGAAGCTTGCCGTTAAAGTTAGTAAGCTGTGCGGATACGCACTGCGGGGTTGCGTTACCCTCAACAAAAATCCAGCCCTTGTCAGTATAAGCCAAATCCCAGCCAACAAGCCTGATTTGCGGAATAACATGCGAGAGCTTATTAACAAGCTCAAGAAGCTCGTCCCAGTCGGGAATCTGGAAGCCGATAAGCTTTTCGCCCGTATCGGGGTGGAACAGATGCTCCGCACCGAGCCAGTCGCGGCCCGGAAGGTAAGCGATACCCGTCTTCGGGTCAACGATAATTGCAAGACCGCCCGAGCTCATATTATCGGTATGGCTTCCGCCCATACCCATACGCAAAAAGCACCACTGAATCTTAGTTTCGCCCGAGGGTGAAAGGAAAGCAACAACACGCATCGTGTTAACCGAGCTTGGGTGAAGCGCCTTAATCGGGTCAGCCTGAACAATAAGCTCCTCAACAACGCAAAAGCCGTTGAACAGAATAATATCGAACAAATCCCTCTTATCAGGATACTTTGACGAGTCGTAAATCTCTACGCCGTGTCCGCCGTAATCGTCGGCAGGCTTGTAGATAAAGCGCTCGTGACGCTTTGTAAACTCAACGAAGGCGTCAAAATCCTCCTCGCCGTAAATGCAAAGCACCTCACGCTTATAAAATTCTTTAAACTTAGCGTAGGTTTCGGTCTTTTTATTAAGATAGCCTACATAGTTACCGTTATTAAACTTACGGTAAAACGGGTACTTATTGTTACGGGTTACATAGGTCTTACGCGCCTCGTGGGAGAGAAATCTGAAGTCAAAGGAGAAATACTCTCTTGTAACCGTACCGTAGATAAATCTGCAAAACAGGATGTCGTTATAAATCCTGCGTACAGTTCTTTTTGAAGCAAGCTCCTCCTCGCTGAGGTAGTCCTGCATAATTACATACGACGAGTCAAAACGCTTTTTGCCCTTGCCGAACAAGAACAGTGCAAAGCGGTACGAATTAGCGATAAACCATACAAATAACGGCGAATGGAATTCCTTTTTCTTGCACCAGCCTCTGAATTTTTTTGCATAGGGTTTTAGAAATTTTTTAAAGCTCATACGGGCTCTCCTTGTAACTGTGATTTAGATATTTGCTGTAAATTTTTCTATATCCTCGGGTGTGTTAAAGTTTTGGGTCAAGTCGTCAAACAGTACAAATTTATCTTTAATCTGTTTTTCGTCAAGCGGAAGGTTCATAAACGAAAGATAAACCTGCCAGCCGATACACTGTTTAATTTTGCCCTCTACATAAAGCTGACGCACTCTTTCAAAATGCGCCCTGAACACATCGCCGTCGTGAATTTTAATTCCGACAATCGAGGTTTTAGCTCCGAAAAAGAGAAGGTCGTCAACCTCAGCTTCAACAATCTGTTTAACAGCTTCGTCCGAATAATAGGTGTCGCCGTACAAAAAGCAGGTGTTGTCGCCGATAAGCTCTCTCGTAAACCTGTCAATTTCGAGCTCATTATTCAAAGGCGCATATAGGGTTGCGCCCTCGGTTTCGTATTTTTCGTTGTGGGTGGTAATTATAACCTCGGCGTCGCTGTCGTATTTTCTGACAAGCGAGGTTACATTAGCAAGGAGCGTTTTGCCGTTTATCTCGACAAGATGCTTAGGCACGCCGCCGAAATTGTGCCAGCGTGTTCCCTGCCCGTCTGCCATAATAATATATTTCATACTGTTCTACTTTCCGATAACCTTGTGATAGCGGTAGAAGTCGCCGAGCTCGTCGTGTCTCTGACCGCCCCAAAGCTGAATAATATTAACGCCCGACGAAGTGTTAGCCTCGATAATGCACATACCCTCGTCGGTTACAAGAATATCCCACGCAACAAAGTTCATAAAGTAAACCTTGTTTGCAAGCTCAAGAATATCCCTTTTTATAATATCCCAGTTTGCAACCTTAGCGCCTTTAATAGGTGCGTCGGAGTCGGGATGGCGTTCGTAAACATTGTTATTGTGAAGCGTTTTAGCTTCGGACAGCTCGCCCGTTTCCAAATCAATTTTAGCAATCAGCGCGCCCTCGCTGCCGTTGTCAACGGGAATTGTTTTAGAAGTGCCGATTCTCTGTACCGCAAAGAAAATCTTAATCTTGCGTGTTTCGGGGTCGCGCAGGGTAATCAGCCTAATCGTGTTAGTGGTCTTATCGTATAAATCCGAAAGATACTTGTGCTGCTTAATAAACTCGCAAAGCATCCAGTTATCGTTTTTCTTTAACAGCGCGATAATATCCTTTTCGCTGCACTCGTCAACGCCGATATAAAACTTACCGCCGTCGTATCCGAGCAGATAAACGCCGATACCTTTACCGCGGTTAAAGGGCTTAATAATCAGCTTTTTGACATTTTTTAAAAGAGAAACAATATCCTCATAAGTGGTATATTTGTCGCCCTCAGAGGTTATGCTTCCCTTATTTTTTACAGCATATGTTTCGGCAACTCTGACATGCTGGCTGAGAACAAGATTACACACAACCTTATTGTTCATCATAAAATCAAACGGCTCGTTAATGTACCTTGATTTGTACCAGTCGAATTCGGAAAGGTATTCGTTTTTGTCGTTATGGTCAAAATCATAAAGCGCATACTGGTCGGCGAGATAACCGCCGAACAGATTAGCCTTAACCTTTTTGTAAAAAGGCACCTTAAAATGATTTTTTGCAAACACGATGCGTACAAAATAGAGTACAAAAAGCTTTAATTTTTTAATGCAGAGTTTAATAAAATTCATATCGCTAAATTATTTTTTTATTGATTTTAAAATGTAGTTACCTACTGTCTGGGTTGATGTTCCTAAATTTTCGGGCAAGAACTTTGCCTTATAGTTATCGAGCGACTGCTGCGGATAAGGCTTATTGAGCGCGTCAATCAAGTCCTCAGCCTTTTTAAATACACAGCCGGGCATCTCTTCAAACAGGTCGATATTAAGACCGTTATTTTCGATATACTTTTCGTAGTCGTAAACATAGTAATATGTTTTAACATCAAGGATAGCACCCTCGACCGCGATAGCCGAATAGTCGGTAATCAGATAATCCGAAACGCTGAGCAGCTCGTCAGAGGTAAACTCGTCGCAGGTGTAGCACTTGTCGCTGATTTTGAGCTTTTGGTTAGGATGGTTCTTAACTATAAGCGCAAATTTATCGTAGTCAAGCGAGTTAGAGAGCTTGTCCCAGTCGGCGTTCCAGCCTTTTCTGAAGGTCGGAGCGTAAAGTAAAACGGTTTTACCCTCGAGCTCGGGATAAGTCTGTAATATCTTTGTGCGGTTAGCCTCGTCAGCTTCGAGCATAGCGTCAATCCTCGGCAGTCCGCAGTTAAGCAGCACATCCTCGCTTACGCCGAACGACTCGCAGTAGAACTTATTCCACGCCTTGCCGCTTGCGATAATCACATCGTAGTTTTTGTGCATAGCCATAGCCTTGGCAACCTTCGGGTTTCTGCCGCTCTTTTTGTTAAGCGACTGATAGCCCGACTTTTTAATCTTGCCCATAGCGTGCCAAATCTGAACAACGGTAAGCGCCTTTTTATGGTTAAGCATAGACACCGCAGGCCAGTAACCGTCGATTACGCACACGCTCGTGGTAGCAAGGTGGTAAAGGCTCTTTAAGATATTTCCGACGAATGCCGCATATTCGCCGAAGCCCTTTTCGTAACGCCTGCAGATATTGACATACCTGACATCGGGATTCTGCTTTTTCACATAGCCCTGAAGAAGTCTGTAGTCAAGATTTACTCCGTTAGTCTGACGGCTTATGAATACTACCTTATTCTTTTGTATCGGTAAGAGCTTCAACGGCGCGTAGATAACAATCATCCACAGCCGAAGGAAGTTTAAGAATAAAATTTTCACAAGTGTTCCCTTTCACTATACTGTAAGGTATAGATATACTTATACCCTAAAATTTTACCACATACTAAATACTTATGTCAATAAAGAATATATATTTTTTTACATAAAGTTACAATAAAAAAAGCACTGTTTTCCGTCGATTAGACGAAAAGCAGCGCTTTTAATAGATTTTTGATTATTTGCAGGTTATCGACTTAACCTTTGAGTAAGCAGAATATACCTTTTTTGAACCGACTGTTCTGAACGCTCTTACCTTGTAGTAATACTTCTTGCCCTTCTTGAGCTTTTTGTTCTCGAACTTAATCGGCGATACGCTCTGCTGGTTGATAGTTTTAATCTTTTTGTAGGTTCCGCCCGAGGAGGTCGCCCTGTAAATCTCGTAGCCCGTTACATTGAAAATCTTGGGGAATTTTACGGTAATGGTTTTCTTGGCTGTAGAGAGAGTTACCGATGGGGTCGGGGGCAGAACTTTTTTAGTAACGATAGCCGTAGGCTCACTATATGTTGTGTAGCTTGCACCACTGACTTTCTTGTACGAAACTACATAATAATAGTAGTTCTTACCCGTTGTAAGTCCTGTCTTTTCAACGGATGTGTTGTTTGCGCCCGCAAGATTTACAAGCGCGAACGGTCCGTTTTTAGACTCGCCCTTATACACATAATATCCGTCGGCACCGCTAACCTTATCCCAGGTTAATTTATGGCCCGTCGGGGACAAAATCTTAACCTTTAAATTAGTCGGGGCCTTAAGCTTAACGAACTTAACCTTATAGGTAAACGAGCTCTTGGTTGTGGTCGAATACTCAGCGTTTGAAGCGAGCTTCTTTCCCGAGGAATTATACCATCCCGAAAGATAATAATGGTCGTTTGCGTACGCCTTCATACTGTGCTTAGCGCCGTCGTAATTTACAAAGAAGGTGCCGCCCGTCGTAGCTTCGATGCTCGCGGTTTTGCTGGTGTTAAATGTGTATTTAGCGCTCTTTAGCGGGTTGTAGCCGAGGTTGAACACCTCAAGCGATTTACAGCCCGTAGCCACTGCATTTTTAATGCCTGCCGAGGACGCGTAAACCGAAATCAGCTCGGAGTCGCCGCTCACATCAAGCGAGGTAACGCCCGTATTTCTCGACAGCGAAACACGCCTTAATCCCTTGCAGTTAGAGAAATCTGCAGCGCCTGTTAGCGTGCTGCTCGCGTCCGCGAAATCAATCTTTTCAAGCTCGCCGGTGTAGTTGTTTCCGTAGAGTCTTTCAAGGTCCCACGAGTAAATCGCCTTAGTCGCGTCAAAGGTCTTGTTGCTGCCTAAAATCGCAGCATTTGTCTTGCCCGAAGAATTCTTAGTGTTTAAGAAAGCGGCAAGCTTTTCAACATCGTTCCTCTTTTTAATAACAGCCTTGGAATATACGCCTACCGCGCGGTGCGAGGTCGCAAGCTGGCTGTCCGTCGGGTCAAAAAAGGTGTAGTTATTAATTGACTTTTCGCCTGCGTTACCGCCTACAAAGCCGTTGTCGCCCAGACTTCTGTCGTTTCTGTACCACTTATTCGAGGTACCCATATTGCAGTCAACGGTAACCCATCTGTTTTTGTAATAAAACTGCGCCCAGTAATGTTCATCCTCGCGGCGATTAGTAAGGTCGCCTATACTTTCCCAACACTCCTCGGGAACATGAACATGGTAGCCGTAGATTACACGCGCAGGGATGCCAAGCGAACGGACAAGCGCCGTAATCATTGAGGCATAACCGATACAAGCGGTGTACGCGTTTTTGCCGTTTTCAATTTTATTAATATTAACGTAGGGGTTGTTAATTGTTTTAACGGTATCAACATGCTCGTGCGAATAAGTGTCGTAGAACACATTAGTGCAGACATATTTATACAGCTTCATAACCTTCTGGTAATCGTCCGTAACGCCCGAGGTCAGCCTTTGGGCAACCTCTTTAATTTTATTGCGCTGAGCTGTGGTAAGGCTCTGCTTTTCGTTAGGCAGGCTTGACGGAGTTCTGGAATCAAGCTTTTCGTCTATAAGATTATAAAGGCAAGTAGGGGTATCCTCCATAGTTGTGTCAAGATAATAGTCGGGGTTGTTACTGTCTGCGCTTGACTTATACTTATTGTTGTTTGTAATAACATCGGGATAATCAAGTATTTCTATTTCATTATTTGTTAGCTTAACAGGCACGTTTCTGTAGCAATTACCGCCGTCGCCGTAGCCCTGGTGGTCAAGCTGATTTTCGTCCCTTGCCCTGGTTATCTGCAGATAGTAATATCCGTTTTCAAAAACAGTGCCGGAGGTGTATTTGGTAGCAGTTATGTCAACAACGGTTTCAAACCCGTAAATAAGATTTGCGTCATTATCCTCCGTTATTTCGGCATCATAATATTCAATACCGTAAAACGTGCGCTGAGATGCTACTGAGGATATTTTTGTTAAAGACAATCTGTACTCAATAGCGCTGATTACGGAAGAATAATTAATATAAAGCATACTGCGATTGCTTTTTAACACGCCGATTTTAACGCGGTTAATATTATATTCGGGCGCAGAGGAATTAGTCGAGCTGATTGAGCTCGAAAAATCGTCATCAGTGTAACCGTTATCAATAGCCCCTGCGCTCAACGCGTTAGCCGATATAATCAAAATTAATGAAAGCAAGAAAGCCGTGGCTTTTTTAAGTAATGTCTTCATAGTTTTCCTCTTTCTTATAATATTATAAATTTGTATTCATAGTTATTATACAATAAATTTACGCGCTTTTCAATAGTATCAAATGCAAAATATGATTGCAAATTAAAAAAAATTTGCGTTGTGCTGCGTTTTATGCGGCAAATTGTAAATTTTAGCCGGTAATGTATGTATAATTTAGTTAACATATTGACAAAACAGGTCAAAAACTGTATAAATAAAAGTGGCATAGTTTCCAAGGAGGGTGTATATGAAAAAAAACAACAGGTTTGTTAAGCTTGTTGCCAAGGAGTGCGGGATATCCGACGCCAAGGCACTTCGTAAGCTGAATGACACAAGAGAAAAATACGGAATAAGCTACTCGCTGTTTTGCAAGTTAGAGCTATACAAGCTACCTGATGAAGAGCTTGAAAAAAGAGCTATTGCTATTGCAGAACGCCGAGCAAAAATTGACCTTATAATGCAGGCAAAAAACTGCACTTATGCCGAGGCCAACGATTATGTTAAGTATATCAAAAAACAATTTAAGATGTCGCTTGAGGAGTATATTGACCGCGGCTTATATACTAAAAATGATTATGAGCTTGCGCTTTTGGTAGAAAAAGAGCGCGAAAAAGACAGGAATTTCGGCAAAAACAAGTGGGCAAGAAAGGTTGCAAACGAGGCAGGCATTACCTACAAGCAGGCTCTTGAAGATATGAAAAGAGCCAAAAAGCTGTTTGGCATCACCTACTTCCAGTACTGCAACTACAAGCTGTTTAATATGACCGAAACGCAGATGGCTACCGCTGCGCTGCGGCTGCAAAGAAAACAGGCTGACAGAGATTTTCTGTACGAGAGAATTTATGAGCTCTGCGGCAAAACTAAAGAACAGGCAAGGGAAGAAATACGCCTAATCAACGCCAAGCAGCCCTTCTTTATTATAGGTGTTAACTGGTATTTTAACTATGGTGTTTATGCGCTTGATATTGTTAAAGACAACTTCACAATTGACAGGCTTATCCAAAAAACCATATGGAAAAACCAGCTTGCAAACCGCATAAGAAAAAAGCTTAATTTGGTTGAGGCGGGCAAGCTTGATTACTACGAGGTTAAGGAAGAGATTGAGGAGTACTATGAGCTTATTGACGAGCTTATATCTGACGGTTTAAGGGATATATATTTTGACATAATCAAATACAGTATGCCCGAAACCGAAACCGACTTAAAGCTCAGGCACGACGTTGTGCTTGATATGGCAGTTACTAAGATGCTGCTACGCTTTGAGCCTGACGAATACGCGTCCTTTAGCTTTTACGGCAAGGATGTACTCGAAAAAATCGAGTATATTTCAAGTTCTTACAGAGCGAGAATTATCCGCGTGCTTAACCCTCAGCACATCAAGGATATTTTCAACAGCAAGTACACCGCATACTCTATGCTCAGCGAATACTACGACCGAGAAATGGTGCTTATTGACGGCGAGAAGTCAAGGGATTTATTCAAGGACTTCTGCAAGAGACACTCAACCTTTGTTAAAAAGAACAACTACGACGCACTCGGACGCGGCGTAGAAAAGGTAGATGTAACACCTGATACCGACCTTGACGCGCTGTTTGACGACCTTACGGAAGGCGGCAAGCTCATTATTCTTGAGGAGCTTATCAGCGCCGGCAAGGAGATTAAGGCGCTCAACGCAGACTCGGTCAACACCGTAAGAGTTATCACCTATGTTAATCACTACAAGGTTAATGTGGTTGACTGCTTTATGAAGGTCGGCAGAGCCGGTTCGTTTATAGATAACGGCGGCGCGGGCGGTATTCTTGTTCACATCAACAAGGATACGGGCGTATTTGACAGCACCGGTATTGACGAGCGCGGACTCAGATACGAAAAGCACCCCGACCACGGTTATGATTTTATCGGCATTCAGCTTCCCGACTGGGAGCAGGCGCTCGAGAGAGCTAAGGAAATTGCGCTTAAAATCAAGGATGCCAGATTTATCGGCTGGGACTTTACATACACAGACGAGGGCAAGTGGATTGTTGTTGAGGGCAACGCCCTGACGCAGTTCTACGGCCAGCAATCGACCATCGGCAGAGGCGTTAAGAGAGAGTTCCTTGAGGAAATCGGCTTTGACGAGGCGTTAATGGTTTATGTTGACAAAGAGGATCGTTTAGCCGACAAGGAGGACGAACAGGGCAACTACAAGTTTGAAAGAGGCGAAGAAAGAGAGTTCTTTGAAATGGAGGACAAAATTTCGCCTGCCATCAAGCGCCACTATCTTGAGGAGCGCGGTATGGCGGAGATGAAGTACTTCCCCGACCTCAGAAACCCAAAGACAATTAACGAAAAAATCCTCTGGCTTGCGCTCAACTTCAAGCACCCCGATATTGCTACAGCGGCGGACAAGACCACCGCAAAGGATTATATCGCAAAGATTATCGGACGTGAATACACTGTGCCGAGCTACGGCGTTTATGAAAACGCGTCTGACATAGATTTTGACGCACTGCCAAACTCGTTTGTAGTTAAGCTCAACGACGGCTGGGGCGCTTCAAGCGTTAAGGTTATCACAGATAAGGAGAGCGAAAATATCGACCGGCTCAAAGCCGAGCTGACCTCGTGGCTCTACCCCTGGAACAACTACTATTACAGAAATCTCTGCGTTACCGACGAAAAACTTGAAAAGCCTGCGCTTATTGTCGAAAAGCTGCTCAAAGACAGGAGCAATCCCGGCTCGCAGCTCAACGACTACAAGATTTACTGCTGCAACGGCGTGCCGAAATACGCGCTTGTTGTAAGCGAAAGGCTTACAAATAAAGAGAGCAGAAGCTTTGTGGATATGGACTGGAACATCATTCCGACAGGCAGACGCGGCAAGAGATTTTCTGACAATCCGCCGAAGCCGCGCAACCTCGATTTGATGATAGAGCTTTCAAAGAAGCTTTCGGAGCCGTTCCCATTTGTAAGAATCGACTTCTACGAAATCGGCAAAAAGGTTTATGTCGGCGAGCTCACCTTCACACCGGGTATGTTTATGAGGTTTACCACTTACGAGTGGGATTACAAACTCGGTCAGCTGCTCGACCTTTCGGAATATATCGATAATCAAAAGGATTAATAAACAAAATCAGCTGTCTTGGGGATTAATTCCTTAAGACAGCTTTTTTACTTGCATAGCGCAAAACAATTTGATATTATATACAAGGTGATTAATTTGGATATAAATGAATTCTTTGCACAGTACGACAGCGTAGCCCTTGCCTTTTCGGGAGGGGTTGACTCGGCGCTGGTTTTAGCGCTTGCAAAGCGCTATGCAAAGTGCGTAAAGGCGTATTTCGTAAAATCGCAGTTTCAGCCCGAATTCGAGCTGAACGACGCTAAGGCTACGGCACAAAAGCTCGGCGCAGATTTAACGGTTATTGAATACGATATTCTGCAAAACAAAAGTGTCACCGCTAACCCCGAAAACCGTTGCTACTACTGCAAAAGGGATATACTCGGCGCAATAAAAAGCGCCGCGAACGCAGACGGATTTAACACGCTGCTCGACGGCACAAACGCCTCGGACAACGCGGACGACAGACCCGGCACAAAAGCGCTTAATGAATTCGGAATACTGTCCCCGCTGAAGCTGTGCGGCATAACAAAAAGCGAAGTCAGAAGGCTTGCAAGAGAAAACGGGCTCGAGGTGCACAACAAGCCCTCCTACGCCTGCCTTGCTACAAGAATTCCAACCGGCGAGGTAATCACCGCTACCAAGCTTAGCGCCACCGAAAAGGCGGAGAACGAGCTATTTAAATTAGGATTTAAGAATTTCAGAGTCAGGTACTCCCCTGCCTTTGCAAAGCTCGAAATGTCGGGGGCTGATATGAAGCTGCTGTCACAAAAAAAGCAGGCGGTACTCGACGCCCTTAAGCCTTACTACAACAGCGTTTTACTTGATTTGAACGAGAGGAAAGACGATGAATAAAGACGAATTAAAATCGCTTTTAAGCGCAGTGCAGGATGGAAGTTTATCCGTCGACGACGCGCTTTTAAAAATAAAAATCGAGCCGTTTGAGGACCTCGGATTTGCAAAAATCGACACGCACAGAGGCGTTCGTCAGGGCGCGGGCGAGGTGATTTACGGCGCAGGTAAGACGAGCGAGCAGATACTAAAAATCTGTCAGAAAATGCTTGATGGCGGCGAAAAGTCGGTGCTTGTAACAAGGCTCAGCGCAGAGAGCGCAGATTACCTTAAACAGCACATCAGCCTGACCTACGACGAGGTGTCGAAAATCGCAGTTGCGGGCGAAATGCCCACCGCGAAAAGAGTAGGCAACATCGTTATCGCAACGGGCGGCACAAGCGACATTCCCGTTGCCGAGGAGGCAGCGCAGACCGCCGAGTTTTACGGAAATAATGTAAAAAGGCTGTACGACGTCGGCGTATCGGGCGTGCACAGACTGCTTGATAACGCCCACATTCTCGCAGACGCGAGGGTTGTAATCGCCGTTGCAGGTATGGAGGGCGCGCTCGCAAGCGTGGTAGGCGGTATGGTTGACTGCCCAGTTATTGCAGTCCCCACAAGCGTTGGCTACGGCGCTAACTTTAAAGGGCTTTCCGCCCTGCTGTCTATGCTTAATTCCTGCGCGAGCGGGGTTACGGTCGTTAATATCGACAACGGCTTCGGCGCGGGCTATACGGCAAGTATGATAAACAAAATGGGGTAAAGTATGAACATCTATTTTGAATGTAATATGGGCGCTTCGGGCGATATGCTAGCGGGCGCGCTGCTGTCCTTGTTTGATAACAAAGAGGGTGTAATAAACGAGCTTAATTCGCTTAATATTCCGAACACCTCTTTTAGCTGCACTAAAAAAGAGGACGGCGTTAAATTTAACGTTAAGGTAAACGGTGAGGAGGAAACGCCCGACTCGCACCACCATCACCACCATCACGGCAGACATCTTGACGAGGTGCTGTCGATTATCGACAATACGAGCGCTCCCGACAAGGTTAAGGAGGACGCAAAGGCGATTTACAGCATTATCGCCCAGGCTGAGTCCAAGGCGCACGGCGTTCCCGTCGGCGAGGTGCATTTTCACGAGGTCGGTATGCTCGACGCTATTGCGGATGTCACCGTCAGCGCTTATCTTATTAACAAACTAAATGTGAATAAGATAATCACCTCCCCCGTTAATGTCGGCAACGGCACTGTACACTGCGCACACGGCGAAATGCCGGTGCCCGCGCCCGCAACAGCTAATATCCTTACGGGCGTACCGTATTACAAAAGCGATATTAACACCGAGCTTTGCACCCCTACGGGCGCAGCGATACTAAAGTATTTTACTAACAGCTTTGAAAATGAGCCGAAGCTCGACAGCGTTAAAAAAATCGGTGTCGGTTACGGCACTAAGGAGTTTAAAAGGGCTAATATCCTTCGCGTTTTTGCGTACGAGGAGAACGAAAGTATAACCGAGCTTTCGTGCAATATAGACGACATAACCGGCGAGGAAGCCGCGTTCGCCGCAGAGAGAATTATGCAAAGCGGTGCGCTCGACTGCTTTATCACGCCGATAATTATGAAAAAAGGCAGACCCGCATATATGCTTACCGTGCTTTGCAAAAACGACGACTGCGATAAATTTGCAAAGCTGATATTTAAGCACACAACGACAATAGGGCTAAGAAAATATATGCCGTCGCGCTACACCTTAGAGCGCGAATTTACAGAAAATTCGGGCGTTTCGGTAAAGCGCAGCGAGGGCTACGGAGCAATTAAGGAAAAGGCGGAATTCGAGGACATTAAGGCGCTCGCGCTAAAAGAGGACATCTCGATTTTTGAGGCGAAAAAAAGGTTAAAAAAATAAGCTGTATCAAACGATACAGCTATTTTTTATTTTATTCTTCGTAAAATTCCGCGGTGTCGGTAATCTCTGCGTTGCCTTCCAAATCGGCATAAACCGTAACGATTACATAGCCGCTCTCAGCGTTTGGCACGCTCGGTGTGGATTCGCAAAGGATACGGTAATTAGTACCCGCAACAAGCTGCGTCGCAAGCAGAGCTATCGGCGTGTACTCGGCACCTGTAAGGGTTTCACAAGCTTTTTCGAGCGCTTTATTTGCCTTGTCGGTCATTTCGGGAGTCTGGGTTTCTACCCATCCGCCGTCGCCCGTAGACGAAACCGCAGCGATTTCGCTGCTGACAATTTTACTAACCTCGGCGTTGCCCTTTAAATCCTCGTAAATATAAACGAACGCATAAGTGGTGGGCGCGTTGGGAACGGTAGCTGTCGCCTTACACAAAACGCAGTGATTAGTCCCCGCTACCACCTGGCTTGCAACATATGCTACGGGTTCGTATTCAACGCCCGTAAGCTCGGCAGTCGCCTTTTTAAACACCTTTTTTATATCGTCGGTTATAACGGGCGATTCGGCTTTGCTCCAGCCGCCCGCGGTGTTGTTGTTTGCCTCGCTTGTGCCTTCGGTTGTTTGTTTTGTTGTTTGTTCTTTTTCGTTTGTTTGCTTGCTGCAGGCTGCTAAAGCTGCAACGCTCGCAAGAATCAGTGAAATACAGATTAGAATTGACAAAATTTTCTTCATAATTAATCACCTCAACTGTTAAGTGTAAAAAATTGTCAAAAGTGTTGCAGAAAAAATAAATATTTTTCAATTTAATTATAGCACTTTGTGTTCAAGGCTTCAATATGCAAAAAACCAAACTATTAGGCGAGGTGCGATAACGAAGGATAAATTTCCGCCTCGTTATCGTACCTCGCCTTTATTTACAGGGATTAATAGCTTGTTCTGAATTCCTTATCAACAACCTGCTTATAGAGCTTAACAAGTTTTTCCCTCTTGCCAAGCTCGGGTTGCAGATGATTTTTCGCCATTTCGTCGGTGTATTCTTTAAGCGCAACTGCTTCTATGTTAAATCTATGCGGATTTTCTTTTTTACGGGTAATATAGTTTACCATCGGCATAAGCTTAGGATTATGGATAGTAACCTTGCCGTTTTTCTTTTTAAGCGTAAAGGTCGCCATACCCTCAAGCATTTTAGGCGTTGAGGTATCCTGGAAGCTTACATAGTTACCCAGCGAATAGTAAACAAGCATCTTTTTGCCCGTCCTCTTATTCTTAACCCATTCAACGGGACAGATAACATGCGGGTGCGTGCCGATAACGATATCCACACCTAAATCCGAGAACATTTTACAGCACTTTTGCATATAACCCGTAACGGTATTGTTATACTCCTGACCCCAATGAGGATAAGCGATTACAATATCCGCGTTTTTCTTAGCAATCTTAACATCGCGCCTGATTCTGTCCTTTTCGTTAAGGTTTGTAAACAGATACGGTCTGTCCTCAGGTCTCGGGAAATTCTGGCTTGTTTCGGGCCTGTAGGTGTAGTTAAGAAGGGCTATTTTAATGTTATTCTTTTTAATATAAGTTATAGTTTGATTCTCTTTTTTAGACTGATAAAGACCGAGTATTTTTAATTCGGGGTGCTTGGTTTTAAAATAGTTCAGCTCGGAGTCAACGCCTTTTGTGCCGACATCCATACAGTGATTAGTAGCAAGCGTCACGACATCAAAGCCCGTGTCCGCTATAGCGTCGCCAATCTCCTGAGGTGAATTAAATCTCGGGAAGCCGGATAACGGCGCAACCTTCTCGCCGCCGAGAACAGTTTCCTGATTAATAGAAGCTATATCCGCAGCCTGAATATACTTCTTTGTCTTTTTGTAAAAATGGTGATAATCCCTTGTACCGTCGGATTTTTCGCCCGATTCTATAAGCTCAATGTGAATAAGATTATCGCCTACAGCGACAAAATCGACCTCGTTAATCTTACCCGTTCTTGTCCATACAACCTTTGAGAACTTACCCTTTTTTGAGCCGCGCACAGCCCTTATCTTAAAGTAGTAGGACTTGTCCGGCGTAAGCTTAGTAACAGTCGCTTTAGTGGTGCTTCCGCTTTTTATGGTCTTTGCCTTTTTAAAATTCTTAGTCTTTTTTGTACTGCAATAAATCTGATATCCCGTAGCTCTTTTAACACTCTTCCATTTAAGCTTAACCGACTTTTTGGTTCGGCTGACTACGGATACGGAATACACCTTGCCGACGCTTGCAGCCTCGGTGCTTACAGGTGCTGCAGCCGCGGCGTAAACCATAATTACGCACAGCAAACATGCAAATAATCTCTTCATTTTAATACTCCTATAACAGTCAAATATTTTACTGACAATTACGACAATAGTAATTATTTCTTGCTGTCGGTGTTTATAATTTTAAGCGAATACTCGACAAACTGCTCAGCCTCCTCTGTCGAAAGCTTTTTGAGCTGGCGGGATACAAAAGCCACAGCCTGCGCGTTAATACGCACTAGCTCCTCCGCTCCCTTACTTGTAAGCGAAATCTTTGAGTTTTCGTTTAATGAAAGATATCCGCTGTACGAAACAATCTCTTTGTCGATAAGTATATGAAGAACTTCAAATACCTTTTCGTACTGGATATTAGTACTATCTATAATCTCTTTAATCGTAGCGCTTCCGTTTTCCTGTAAATACTCACAGAGTAGCGCGCTGTCCGACAACTGCGAAGTAGCCTCGATAATATTTTTGTAGTTGTCCTTTCTAATGAGTGTGCCAAGCAGCAATTTAGCAAGCTCGGTATAATCCATACAAATCATTCCTTCAATAGTTTATTAACCTATTCAATCACCGTTAATTATAACACAAACCGCAGCTATAATCAATGACGAGCACAGTATTTTTACAAAAATTAAACCAATAGTTCGTAAGATAAAATAATAATTTAATTAAAGCTTTCTCATTTTCTGTTCAGTGGGTACCTAACACATCATTTCGAGTCTATGGCGATAGGCTGGTCAAGACGGGAAATCAATTCTGATAACTTTTTTACAATAGCTATACTTGTTTCAACATTGCTAGCTTTTTCATGCAATCCTCCAAAAAAAATATTAGACACATCATATGGGAAATCCCAAAAATGATGTGTCTAACTTAAAATTCGCCTATTGGATTGCGTTAAGCCTTCAAAAGTGGCTTATTTGCTTGCTTCTGCAACTGCGCATGCTACAGTGGCTCCAACCATAGGATTGTTACCCAAACATAACTCGGTATTTTCAAACATTTGCTAAAATCCCTGAAACCCGCTCTATCACTAGCTTTCGGGGTTTTTGAAGCGTTATAATTCGATTTTGTAATCCCTCGATTTCGGGCACTTAGGGCACAGGAGGGCACAGAATCATCGACTTTCTTACCCAAAAAAGCATCTCTTTTAACCGAATCAAAAACACCTTGCCATGATGGCATTTCCGTTATCTTTAAGCCACTTGTTCCAGCGTTTGTATTCAGGATACACTTTCAGCACTTCATCGTAAAAACACTTTGAGTGGTTCATCTCTTTGCGATGGCAAAGTTCGTGTACCACAACGCTGTCAATCACCTCGGGTGGAGTCAGCATAAGCAGGCAGTTAAAATTCAGATTACCTTTTGCACTACAACTTCCCCACTTGGTTTTTTGATTACGGATAGTAATACGCCCATAATCAACACTGATAATCTTGGCATAATACTCAACGCGTGGTGGAATATATTTCAACGCTTTATCAGCAAGCTCCTGAATGTCCGCGTCAGTCAGTTTTTCGGCACCTTGCTGTTCCTGTGCAGCTTGCAGTTTTTGCAAATGCTTCTCAATCCAAGCGGATTTCTCATTGATAAACTTATCAATCTCGCTTTGCTTCATTCGCATCGGTGCACGAGCAATAACACGCCCATCCGGCTTAATCTCCAGCCCCAACGTTTTCCGCTTGCTTCTGATTATTTCAATATTGTAAACCATTATGCTACTATCCAACCGTAACCTTGAATTGACATATCAATGAAATGATTCAATAAAAGATTTGTCTTTGCGTCAAACGAGTCTTTATCATAGCAATCAGGAAGAAAACTATCAAGAGAGTCAGCGATAGCATTTCTAACCCTTGCCTTAGGTCGCTCATCTTTATACCAATCTACCACAAGCAAATCTGTTTTTTCTGAAGTGAGCTTTTTGAACAATTCTTTTGCTGCAAGTTTAACCGCTTGCTCCTGAGCTTTTGTAAGTTTCTTTCCTTTAATCAAAAGATCATAAAGCTCAAGTTCTTCCTCGTTAAGTCCTTCAAAATTCGCTCGTGAAGATTCATTTTTCAAGTCTTCAATAAGCTGTAACAGTTGTTCATAGTAATCTTCATTTTCAGAACCACCGGCATTATAACGATCAATAATTCCCTTAAAGCGCTCTGAGAATTTCACTCTGGTAGTATTCTTGTTAATCATCTGCTCCAAAGCTTTTTCGAGATACGCTTTTAAGTCGTCAATTTCAATCGCTTTATACGTAGCCTTCTTGATTTCTTTTCGCAGTTCATCGGTATCAATCTTTGAAAGATCAATAACCTTTGTTCCGTGAATAACATATTCGGGGTTGTCATTATCTTCGGTCTTTTCGGAAATAACGCTGTAATCAAGAATATCTGCCATTCGGGCTTTTGCCCTGTTGATTTTGTCGTCATCAACATTATTTTTGAATAAGTCATGCAGATATTTTAACGGTCCGAATTTGTCATTGCTCCAACCCATTTCAAAAATTTCAGGTTTTGACGCTTCATAAAGATTGACCATCGTGTTTGTGATTACCTTGAACTTCTCTTTGGTGTCGTCCCTTGCAATGATATCATTAAAAACTCTAATCCTGTCAAATGTACCGCTTGCATTTAACGCCTCAAGGTCATATCCAATACCCTTAAGGAAATTATCACCCTCATCGATAGACTGATTGAGCAGATCAACAAGCATATCAATATTCTTTGCAGGGTAATCGTCTGTACCGTCGCTTGTTGCATAATCGCTTAAAGCCTGTCGCATCCATTTGAACACATTTACGTAGTCAACAATAATTCCACACGGCTTGCCGGGAAATACGCGGTTTGCCCTTGCTATTGCCTGCATCAGCGTATGGCTCTTCATCGGCTTATCAAGGTAGACTGTCGAAAGATTTTTCACATCAAATCCCGTCAGCCACATAGCACATACAAAAACAAGTCTCAAACTATCATAAGGAGTCTTGAATCTATCTTCTATATCCAATCCTTCGGGAGTGATTTCTTTCATCTTATCCCTATGTTTGGCAATATCCAGACCAAGTTTGCTGAACTTTTCATCCTCACCGTTTTCTTCGGATATAACAACCGCCATTTCGGTTGTCTGCATATATTCAATTATATTGCTAAGGCGCACTATTTCTTCGGGCGTTGTTGCTTCATTTCGCTCTTGCATTAGGGCTTTTATTTCTTCCTGCCAGTAGTGCTGCACCTTGTCGTACATTTTGACCGCTGTATACTTATCAACGGACACAACAAGACCTTTTCCCAAGAAGCCGCGTCTTGGGAAATGATGAGCAATATCCTGTGCAATTTTATCGAGCCTGTCCTCGCGCTTGATAACCTCAAGAATACGGGAGCCCGAGTTTTCGAGTTTCTTGACTTCCTCGTCATTGAGATTTTCATCCTCGATAACCTCAACAATATCATCGTCAAGGAAGTTGTTTTTCAGTCCTACTTCAGGCACGCGCCTACTGTAAAACAGCGGAACAGTCGAGCCGTCCTCAACCGACTGCGCAAAGTTGTATTCGGATACATAATCGCCGAACCATTGATTTGTCAGTCGCTTTGAGCCAAGCAAAGGCGTTCCCGTAAATGCAATAAAATTTGCGTTTGGGATAGCCGTTCTCATATTTTCTGCAAGGTCTTTGTACTGCGTTCTGTGCGCCTCGTCAACCATAACGATAATGTCATCTCGCTCGGAAAGAACGGGATATTTTTTGTCCTTATCGTAACGGAATTTATGTATCAGCGTAAAGATAAAGCCCTTGTTTGACTGCAAATATTCACGCAGCTGCTTTCCGTTTTTCGGCTGACATTCCTCTTTGTCGCCGATAACCTCGGTGCGCACAAAATTTTTATGTATTTGTGCATCAAGGTCTTCACGGTCTGTGATAACAAGGAATGTGAAATTTCCCTCTATCTTGCGGCGCACCTTGCGGGCAAACATTACCATTGAATATGACTTACCACTGCCCTGGGTATGCCAGAATACGCCGAGCTTACCCGCAAGCTCTTTTCTGTTATGCACAGACTCAATCAGGTTGTTAACGCCAAAGAACTGGTGGTTTTTAGCAATAATTTTGGTGCGCTGGTTATCAAAAACAATGAAGTTTTCGATATAATCAATCAGGCGTTCCTTATTCAGCAGACCGTCAACAAAACGCTCTGCGGACACACCGTCATTTTTAATCTCATCACGGTTAATGCTCTCTTTTTCGCTCTCGACTTTCAGCCATTCAAAGAAGAAATCATAACTGGCGTTAAACGCACCGAGCCTTGTTTCAAGTCCGTTTGAAAGCACACAAATCTGATTGAACGCAAAAAGGTTCGGAACATCCTTTTTATAGTTAAGCAGATTTTTATTATACGCCTCTTCAATTTTAACAATGCTGTTTTTCAGTTCGATAAAAACAAACGGCAAACCGTTAACAAAAATAAGCACATCGGGGCGACGATATCTGTAATGCCCCTGAATCCACATTTGCGAAACAGCGGTAAAAGTATTGTTTTCGGGATGCTCAAAATCGACAAGCTGAACAAAGTCAAAGTCCTCTTTACCGTTACGGCGGACCTTAACCTGAATTTTATCTCTTATTTTCTTGTAGTTGCGGTAGTTGACATCCGTCATATCGCTGCTTGTGAAATCACGCGACAAATCCTTTGCGATATTTTCAAGAATACCCCTGTCAATATCGGGATTTATTCTTAAAATAGAGCGCAAGAGAACCTCGGGCAAAACGCACTGCTTTTTAGAGCTTCTGCCCGTGCCGTCGTTCAGGTCGTCACGCTTTGCGGTGTCAGCGTCGCAAATGATAACATCATAGCAAAACGGCTTAGCTTTCAGCTTTTGCAGTATAGCCAGTTCAATATCGTCTTCTGTGATATAGTTCGGCATAGAAATCTCCTTGCTATTTTTGATACTTTAAAACTATTTTATAATCGTGATTAGTTCAGCAAATTTTTTCAATTTCTTAACAATACAATCAAAACTCTCACCACTTTTAAGTGACACTTTAGCATTAAAAAACGGATGGAACGAGCATAGATACATTATTTTTTCGCATGTTAGATTATTGTTTGAATTTATTATATATTCAACTGTTGCGCCTGAAATAGGATGAACGAGTTGTGACATTGTTACCTTCTTTTTTATTTGTGCTTTAAAAAACTCACTAAAATCGCTTAATGTGTTGTTAATTCCTCTAGGTAAAAAAGTTGTAATATCAAACGGAAACTTACCATTATATAGGTTAGCAAACACTACCCACAATAATTCAACACACATTACAGCTTCATCCACATCGGTATTATTATCGTTATCATCAAATACCATATTGTGAATTAAATATGCTTTTTCAAAAATCACACTGCGTTCTCTCCCGCTAAAAGCACTTAAAAGTTTAGAAACAAATTCATCACTCAGGTTATTTGTGAGTGAAAAAACAAACTTTGAAACATACTCATTATATTTCATACCATATCTATCATCAACTATACCTTTATCCAGTTGTATTTCAAAATCAATGAATTTTGCTAAATAAGAGTTGATATCTTTGGTGATGTTCGTTTTATCAAATCCAAATATTTGACTAACAGTATTATTAAGATGGCTCTTGTCTACTGCTAAAATAACAATTAAATTGTCAATGCCATCAAACAAATGATGCAGTCTCTCAAGCACCTTGATTGCGTATTCAGGAAGGCAACGGTCGAGTTCGTCTACAACAACTACTACAGTTTTCTCTTTCGCAAGAGCAGAAAGAAGTTCTTTTGTAAAATCAACTGATTCTTTTACAGTACTTAATTCGTCGTCAAGTTTACCTTTATTGTTGATTGTTTCAACTATTCTTTTTGCTCCTCTGCCAATTTTTTCAAAGTTGATATTGGTAAAATCTTCAACTGTATTAACTGCAAATTCTTTTGTAGTTAAACCAAAAGCAATTAAAATATATATTAGTATATTTTTTGCATGCGTTTCAAAATTTCTGTCATTGGATTTTATCCAATCATACATAGCAGTTACAATTGCAAATAATGGTTCTGAATAATAATCATATTGCCAACAATTATAATGAAACACTAAATACTTATCGTCTGCAGTTTCTTCGTTTTGCCATGACGAAAGCTTTTCTTCAAGCATATCGAGCACAAAAGACTTACCACTACCCCATTCACCATTTATAGCAAATGTGCGTGATTGGTGATTATTAGATATCGTTTCAATCACATTAAAAACATCTTCAATAAATTTATCTCTGTTTAAAATATCAATTCTGTTATTGTCCATATTTCCTCTTACTTTTTGCCGTTTAAACCTTCTTTTACGCCTTGAGTAATCTTTTGTTTAACTTCGGGCATTTGCATTACCATTTCAAACAATTGATTTGTCAACCCGCTTGCAAATGCATCATCATTTTGAGCGTGTATTTTTTCTAATTCAAGTTTATGCTCTAATTCTATTTTTTCTTTTTCAAGTTGGAGTTTCTCTCGCTCAAGTTCAATGTTAGCTTTTGACTGTTCTTTTATTTTTTCAATTTCTGTTTTTGTCTGCTTTTTGCAAACGGTAATACTAACAACGGCTGAAATAACAGCGGTAAGTATTGACACTAAATATGGTAAATACTCTTTCATTTTACACCTCCAGTTTGCCGCTCATGAGGCGGGGCAGTAACAAATCTCGTTGACTGATTAAATTTTCATTATTTTTTTTTAATCTATATATTTGCACATTAATGGGCTTGATTTGATCACTAAAACTTTTTTGGATAATATCATTGGGGATCAGAATTTTATGATTACTAATGCTCGCAATTGTAATTTGGGGCTGTGCTGAACCCGTTTGAAACTGCATAAGGTTTGTGTTTTTAAACCAATATTCTAAATACTCAAACGTTGATTCCGTACTATCTGTCAATTCACATACAAGCGAATTGCTTGTAATATATGAACAAGGTAAAGAAATATTGATTTTTCCTGATGATGCACCTCTACAAGATATGAGTATTTGTGCTTCTTTGTAAGTATAGTTGTGGTAATAACCAATAATACCGTTACTTCCAAATACTGGATATCCTGAGGATAATAATTCTGTTGTAGCAAGCCCTTTACCGTAAACAATATTAAGCTCGCTTTTATAACGTTTAACCTTCCAGCCTTTAGGAATACCATTTTCAAATTCGGTGTTTTGATAATTCGGAAAACGGAAGCGAACAAACCATTCTTTATACAGTTCTTCTGCTGCCTTTTCAAGCAGCTTAATCCGCTTATTGTTCAGTTCAATCAACTCATCATATTTTGAGAGAATACTTGCAATTCTTTCTTGAGTTGAAATATCGGGATAATTCCAAGGAATCTTTTTTATAAAGTTTAAATCGGCGCGTTGCCTGCCGCTTGCTCCTGTCATACTGTTTGCAGCGAGTTTTCTCATATAAGGCATACAAAGCAGATAATAAATATAATCTGTGTTAGATATACCTTTTATACCGCGAAACACAAATAATTCTGTTGAGCCAACTCCCGATTTTCCGCCTGTGCTTGCAATAGCCATTTTTCCGTTTTCAAGACACGGCGTAATACGTGCAAAAAGCACATCATGGTCTTCAAACTTAGAACAGCTTTGCCCTGTATATACAGTGTTTTCTTGGTTTATTACATATCTGTACTGCGGATTGATTTTATCAATATCAATCAAGGGATACGATTCGCCCTTATTCAGTTTAACTTTTGGGTTACAAATAACCTTGTCACCAAATCGTTCCATTTACTCTCCAAATAAACTCTTTAAATTTTCTTCAATCTGTTTTTCTAATTCCTGTGCCTGCGCGTTGAGGGTTGAAAGCTCGGCGTTTAGGTCGAGCATTGTTTGCTTGAACTCTTCTTCTGTCATACCGTCATCTTCAATAACAACGCCGACATAGCGACCTGCGTTGAGGGAATAATCCTGGTCAATGATTCCGTCCTCACCATCTAACTTTGCAACCTTGCAAAGACCGATAACATCGTTATATGTACCGTTCGGGAAACGCTCGGTCAGCCAGTCAATCTGCTCCTGCCAATATGCTTTTTCTTCATCGGGAGCGGTTGCTTTGTTGTCCTCATACTCTTTTATAAGCGCATCAAACTCGTCTGTTTTGCCCTCATAAAGACGGGTGATAATACCGAGGTTTTTAATCTGCTCATCGCTGAATTTGCGGTGTGCTCTGTCAACCTGAGTAAAGACATTGCGCGCGTCAATAAAGAGGATTTCGTCCTTCTTTTCCGTACCCGCTTTTTCCTTATCAAAGAACCAGAGCGTAGCGGGGAGCGTAACCGAGGTAAACATATTTGACGGCAGGGTTACCATCTGCTTAATGATTCCCGCTTCAATCAGCTGCTTTCTTATTTCAAGCTCGCTCTTGCCCGCGTCTGAAGCAGAGTTCGCCATAACAAGGGCGGCTCTGCCTGTGTCGTTCAGCGAGGTCGCAAAATAGTTAATCCAAAGATAGTTCGCGTTCGGTACGGTTTCTTTTTTGTCGCCGCCTTTTTTAGCGGACTTGGTTTTGTTTTTGGGAATACCGTATTCGTTAAAACGCGCGTCATCCTTAACCTTGTCATAAACAACCTCGTCTACATTAAAAGGCGGATTTGCCATGACATAGTCAAACTTGCCCACTGCGTCGTATGGGTCGGAATAGAACGAGTTTGCCTCTGTGATTTCACCGCGGACATCGTTAAGGAACAGATTCATTTTGGCGAGCTTGACGGTGTCGGGCTCTTTTTCCACACCGTAGCAACGGAACTTCATCATCTCGTCATTCGTTGCGTTGTGGCGGTGCATATAGCGTGCTGCCTGAACAAACATACCGCCCGAACCGCACGCGGGGTCAAGGATTTTCTTTTCAGCGCCCGCCTGCGGCTGAATAACCTCAACCATATAGCGAACTACGGATGCAGGGGTATAGAATGTTCCGCCGTCCTTGCCTTCGGACAGCGCAAAATTACCGAGGAAGTATTCGTAGATTTCACCGAAAAGGTCAATGCTGATATCCTCGGGGATATCCTTGAAAATACGAACGATACGGGAAAGAAGCTCAGGCTCCTCTTCAGGAACAAGCTGACCATAAACATCCTTAGGCAGAACGCCGTCCATTTTTGAGTTGTTCTGCTCAATTGCCTCCATCGCGTTCTTAACAAGAGTTGCTTTTTCCGCGGTATCGGGAGCATCGTTTATGTAATCATAATACGCACACTCGGGGAGATAAAATCCGCATTTTTCAATAGCTATATCACGAATGTTCCTTTCTCTGCGTGTACCTTTAAGGAACTCATATTCTTTTTCAATTTCGTCCTTGTGCTGCTTATACAGAATATCTGCATAGCGCAAAAAAATCAATCCGAGAATAGGTTGACCATACTTGTTGGCGGCAAGGTGTGCACCGGAACGAAGCACATCGGCAGCATGCCATAAATTATCTTTTAGTTGCTTTAATTCTAAATCAGTCATAATTCACCTGCAAAAATATAAAATAATACGAATACATTTTACCATAATCTTGTTATTTTGACAATGTTATTGTTTATAATATAGAAATATTATAAATAAATTTATGTTTTTGTGACAACAGTGTACCATTTTTGGTACTAAGTAAATTTTTTTATTTACGTTAATTGTAAAAGTAAATGCAACTTTAAGGAGTAAGATTAAGAGTAAAAGTTGCAATAAGAATTATAAAAATATAGAATTTTGATGCTGTCTGACATAAAGGAAAAGGGATGAGTCAGCATTTAAGTTACCCAGAAAGATGCATAATTGAAAGATTGCTGAACTGCGGAAAGAATTATGCAGAGATAGCAAGACAGATTGAACGATCTAAAAGTACGGTAATGCGTGAGGTAAAGAAAAATGTTGTTGTGGTCGGGGTTAAACCCCAAAACAACAACAGCGCAAAGTTTATCTGCTGTCAGGAACGTTATCTGTGTGATTACGGAAAGAAAACCGCCCCGCATTTCTGCGGGGCAGTCTGTGTAAAATCCAAAAGGATTTGATTATTTTACAGTTACTTTAACGCTCTTGAGCTTACCG
>JAFSTE010000031.1 GCA_017450645.1 Eubacterium sp. | reverse complement strand
TAAGACATCGCCCTCTCACGGCGAAAACAGGAGTTCGACTCTCCTACGGGTCACCAGTTATTAATCAAACAACAGTGATTAACAGTTACTGTTCATAGTCGGTGTTTATTACGCTGAGGGTCCACCCGTTCCCATCCCGAACACGGTAGTTAAGCTCATGCGTGCCGAAGATACTTGGCGGGCAGCTGCCTGGGAAAATAGGTCGATGCCGACATTTACGTTAACCCACCCAGTAGGGTGGGTTTTCTCTTTGGGTTAAAAAGCAGCTGCACGCCAAGTATCATCAATAGGCAATCAATCCAAATCAAAAAGCAGGCGAAGCCGAATTTTGATTTGAGAGGAGAAACATATGAAGTGATTATCAGAAAAACGGATTTGTTTTTCCTCAATCACGCAATATGTTTGGACGAGGGCAGCTGCCTGGGAAAATAGGTCGATGCCGACATAATGTTAACCCACCCAATAGGGTGGGTTTTCTGTTTGTGATTGACGGTTTTGTCTTTTTTTCTTTACATTTGATGTGATTTGTGGTATAATATAAATAGACAGTAGTTGAATAATGTCGAAAGGAAGATTATATGGCTTACTATATTGTACTACCGCTTGGCGCAATAATGTCGCTGATATTCTGTATTAACCGTGCAAAAGGTTTCAGTATTAAAAACTTAATGCTAAAATCAATATCAAGTTTGTGTTATCTTTTAACGGCAGTTTTTGCAGTGGTTTCTAACCCAAAGGCGTCTACTTACGGCTCGCTGATTATATTTGGCGGCGCGCTTGGACTTGTGGGCGATATTTTGCTTGACCTTAAAGGTATTTATAAAAAGGATGAAAGCACTTATCTAAAGGGCGGTTTTATATTCTTTTTAATTGGTCATATCTTTTATTCGTCAGCAATTATTTATTCGCTGCTGATTAAATGGTGGATAGTTCTGATTTGCATAGCAGCATCTCTATTGTTTAGTTACGGTAACTTGTTATCATCAAAGATAATGAAGGTTCATTTCGGCGCTTACAGGTCGATTGTATTTATCTATACAACATTTCTTGCGCTTTCAATGACACTTTCTATCGCAGGCGCGATTATTACTCGTTTCCATAACGGATATGTAGTGCTTGCAATCGGTTTAATACTGTTTACGCTTTCTGATGCAATCCTCTCCGGAACATTCTTCGGCAGAGGAAAAGAAAAACCGTTCTACTTCTTTACGAACCACCTGAGCTATTACGCAGGTCAGTATTTAATCGCAGCATCAATAATGTTTATGTAAAATAAGGCTGTCCCGATTATGCGGACAGCTTTATTTTAGTTACTATTTAATTTTGCAACTTCATGAAATTCTCTAGCGTACAGATGTACTTTTCTCGTTTTTGATATAGTAAAGAATAATAAAAGACATACCGCAAGGGTATGCCTTTTATTTTTGGTGGGCCATCAGGGACTCTCTTCTCAACTAACGAAAGGTCCACAGGACCTTTCTCCCAAATTATCCAAGCAGCAAGCTGCACGAATAATTTGGAGTTCGTTTCTCGTCCCTGATGTCTTTTAAAACACAAAAGGCACACCTAAAGGTGCACCTTTTGCCTTTGGTGGGCCATCAGGGACTCGAACCCCGGACCGACCGGTTATGAGCCGGTGGCTCTAACCAACTGAGCTAATGGCCCTTAAAACTCAGTGCAAATATAATACCATTAATTTAGCTTTAAGTCAATACTTTTTAAGAGAAAAACCGCCGTTTTTAACAGCGGTTTTGCCCTTTCCATATCCTAACAGATTACCTCTTCTGTAAAGACCTATTTTTTGATAATTACAGTGGAATAATTTGTGTTATTAACGCTTGCGCCGTAGCACAGCCTAATGTAGGTTTGGTCGCGTCCGTTAATGTATCCGTCGTTATTCAAATCGACATATCTTAGATACGACACATCGTCACGCCCTGATGAAATAACCATCGAAAACAGCTTCATATCCGTATCGTCAATAATACCGTCCTTGTTAAAGTCGCATGCGTACATTGAAATTGGATTACAGATAATATCCTTATCTTCTACGATAATGTAAACTGTTCTGTCAAAGCCGAAGGCATATTTCAGCGTAGCCTCATACACTCCGGTCTCGAGGGTTAACTCGAAGTTACCGTTCTCGTCGGTTGTATCCATAACCATATTGTCAATCACAATTTTAACATCCTTAACAGGAGCCTTTGAAGCAGTAGCGTTGCTGTTTTGTGCTACTGTTACCTTTCCCTTGACGGTATGCGTCTGAATAACCGCTTCGTCACCCGTTTGTTCATGATGTGTGCAGAATTCTTCGCCGCATCGTGTGCATTTTTCAATCGTAAAGCCTCTGGTCATTTCGGTAGCAGGAACATCTGCAACAAGCTCCTTCTCGTGACCGAGTGCCGGAGTGTGTACCTCTTCAAGGATTTCTGAGCAGTACTCGCATACGCCGATAACATATCCTTCGTGTTCGCAGTCAGCTTCATATACCGTGAGATACTGGATATCGCCGTGACCGTTATCGCAGTATCCAACATAGCCCGCAAGCTCGTCAATTTTAATTGCACATTCGTCAAAGAATGCGTTTTCGTCAGTGTATGCCGCGTATTCAATGCTGCTCTCTCTTGCATATCTGTATGCGTCACTGCCTGCCATTGTGTAAATGGTTAGCTCTCTGTCGTGCCAGAACGCACATTCCTCTATCTCAGCGTTCCAGATATATGCGTATTTAAGCGAGTCACAGTCCATAAACGCTCTTTCGCCGATATTTTCGAGGCTTTCGGGGAATACAAGTCCTCCGATAGATTCGCAGCCGTAGAAAGCTTCGTAACCTATAGCCTTTAGCTTAGTTGTGTCAAATACAAAGGTCACGCTTGCAAGATTAATACAGTTTCTGAACGCTCCACTTTGAATTACTCTTACATTTTCCGGAATGTAAGCAAGTCTTAGTTGAGTGTCATTTTCAAATGCGCTTTCGCCAATAGTTTCTACATTCTTACCAATGCTTATTGATTTTAGCATTTCACAATCCTTAAAAGCATAGCGCGCGATTGTTTTAACATTCTTTGGAATGCTTACAGCAGTAAGGTGAGATTTGTAAAAAGCAAAGTCGCCGATAGCCGTAGCGTTTTCGGGTATTGTAACGGTTTTTGCTGTCTTTGGCGCGAGCATAACTGTTGTGCCTTGCATAAGTACGTTGTTTGTTGCAGAGAAGTTAACGTTTTGCGGGTCAACTTCAATTTCCTCAAGACTTTCGGGTGCTAATGAGTTGTTAACAAGTGTAGTTACGTTTTTGCCCAGAACAATCTTGTTTACGTTAAGACCCTGTAAAAGCTTAAGGTCTACGGTATGAACATTGTCGCCGTATTTAACCGTTACGCCTTCGGTATAGCTGCCGACCTCTTTAAATATGGGTTTATAAGTGCCTGAGGTTGTTGCGTTGATAGTATCAGAGTTAATTTCAATTTCTTCACAGTAGAGTGAATTAGAAAACGCGTCCGGTGCAACATATTTAACGTTGCTGCCTATATATATTCTTTGCGCGTTAATACAGTTGTAAAACGCCTGTGTTTCAATATCCGTTACGCTGTCGGGTATAACAATCTCCTGCAGTGCCGTACAGTCTGAAAACGCATTTTTCTTGATTAACCTTACGTTATTGCCAAGCTCTACAAATTTGAGTGATTTAACGTTGTAAAATATTTTTTCGGGTATAACGGTAACGCCGTTGCCGATTTTAACGCTTTCAAGTGACGGGCAGTTAGAGAATACCTTAGTGTCAAGGTCAGTAACGTTGTTGGGTATTTCGATAGCCTTTAGCCTTGTGCAATCTCTGAACACGTTGCCGGTAAGCATCTGCAGACTGTCGGGCAGAATAATGTACTCGGGGTCAAACGGTGTAAACAGCGCGTCAGCTCTGATTGTTTTAACTCCGTCGGCAATTACAAGCGTTGTACATTCGCAGTCGCCGGCTTTTATTTCTTTAGAAGTGTACATAACAAGTTTGTTACCTTCTAACAAATCATAAGTAGCGTTCTCAATCGGCGTTGTTTCGTAATAACTGATTCCTTTTGTAGCTCTAAAATTATTTGCTAAGGTACCGTTTGGTGTTAGGGTTACCGTGTCGGTCTGAGCATTGTAATCCCAGTCCATTTTGTAGCTTAACGCGCTTTTTGCGTAAAAATAGCCGTTTCGCGCTTTTTTATCGCTTTCTTCTGTTTTAATACCGTGCTTTTTGGCGTAATTGTATGCACCGCTGTTTTTTCTGCAATGTATTGTAAGGTTTTCATTTAACGCGCCTTCAGCAGAAAAGCCTATGCAGTTATCTGCAGCATTACTGTCGTCGTCATAAAACTCGTTAACGGTGTCTGTAATAAACATTTCCGTAAGGTTGTTACAGTTACCAAACGCTTTTTTATCTACACGCTTTGGGTCTTGACCCATAAGGACTAATTCTGCCGCAGTATTATAAAATACTCCCTCTTTGTAGTTACTTAGATAAGCGGGTGTGATAAGGTACTGTCCAAAAATTTTACACTCAGCAAATGCATATTTACCTATATAAGCAATGTTGGCAGGCATGTAAGACACAGTGTATTCCTTGCCGTCAATGTTTATTCTGTTGTCATTAAGCGAGCCTTTTAAAAAGTTGTTGGTTACGTATTCTATAGACGAGTTTGCAAATGCATATTCGCCGATTGAGGTAAGGTTTGGTAAAACAATATATCTTAATGATGTAACCTCGCCCTCCTCGTCGTACAAAAAACGGTCAGGAATTGAAGTGATAGCACTTGCGTTCATAAAAATTCTTACTATATTAAACTTTTTTACAATCTCAAGGAAGGTTGTTTCGGTAGAATTGTTGTCTACAGCCTCTCTTGTAAGTGCGCCTTCGCCACTGATAGTTAATGCTCTGTTGTAAGTTGCAACCTTCCAGGTGCCGCCTTCCCAAGTGCCTTCCTTAGTGTTGGCAATGTATTCCTCGCTTGTTGTATCAGCCTCTGTACCGCTTGCAAAAGCAGCAAAGGGGATAGCGCTTACAAACATTAACACTGCTATAAAGATTGCCAAGCTTTGTTTAAATTTTGTTTTCATAATTTACTCCTTTCTAAAATTTATATTAGTTCGTAATTTATGTCGTTTTCTACTGCGTAGGTATGTGCATAAGTATTTTCAAAAACGTACAGCTTTAGCTTTGATTTAAAGAAGGCAGATGTGCCGATTTCCTCAAGCGCTTTGTTACAATAAACCTCGCGCAGCTTGATTGAGTACAGTCCGTACGTGCCTATGCTTTTAAGTGTAGAAGGCAGGTGTACTGTTACTATTGATGTGCTCATAAACGCTGTGTCGTAAATTTCCTCGGTGCCTTCGTTTAAAATTAGCTCAGTCATATGCGAGCCTCTGAACGCACCCTCGGGCACAACCCTGATGTCGCCCGAGATTTCAGCGCCGCTTAGCAGATAACAGTAGGCGAATGCATATTTGTCAACGCTGTCTATACTCAATTTGCCAAAATCAACTTTGTGGCAGTAAGCAAATGCGTTTTCGCCTGCTTTGTGCAGCGCTGTCGGCTTTTCGTCAAACACAGCCTCGCTGCAGTTGTAAAATGCAAAGTCTTCTGCTTCTTTAATGTTTGCAGTGCCGAGCACCGACGCCAGGGCAGTACACTCGGAGAAAGCATATTTGCCGATTTTCTCGGCACCGCATAGGTTAAGTGCTTTTAATTTGCTGCAGTTTTCACAAAGCTCGTCGGATATGTTAACAAGATTGTTCTTAATTAACAGTTCCTCAATGCCGCTGTTCTTGTAAGCTGCAGTACCAAGGTGCGTGATATAGTCGCTGAATACAGGATGGGGGAGCTTTACACAATTTTCAAATGCATTATTACCTATGTATTCAGCCCTTGGTGTGTAGCAGCTGACAAGCTCGCTGCAGTCCTTAAAAGCGGAATCAAAAACTTTAATAACAGTGTCTGAGGTAAAGTCGGTAATATCAGTACCCTTGAACACCTGTGCAGCAATAGCGTATACGCCGTAGCCGTCAATCTTATCTAAATCTATATTTGTTTCATTACCCTTGTACTTCGTTATGTACGCGCCTTTCTTTGTAAGCAGGTAGTCAAATAAATCGTTTTCACATATTTGTGAGCCGCGCGTTTCATCGTCAGGACGAACGGTAATATCAATCTTTACAACGCAGTTTTTATAAATAATTCTGAGCGTATAGTCTGCGGTGACATTCATATTAACGCTCTTTGTGTAGCTACAATCATTAAGGCTTACAGGCTCGCGGTTGCCGTTAGAGTAAATTGCGGTTAGCTTAATTCCGTCATAGCTTAGCTTTTCGCCATATATGTAATCAAGCTTAAAATTATCGTCGTACTCAACCGAAAGTCCTTTAAATACAACCTCGTCGCTCTCGGGCTTAGCAGGAGCGACCGGCTCTTCCGTAGTAGGCTCGGGCTTGCGCGAGGTGTCGTCCTCAATCTCGTCATCGTCGCCCTCGAACTGGTCGATACCGCTTTCTGTTGTGTTTTCATCATCATCGTCGTTTAACTGGTCTATACCGTTATCCGTTGGCGTTTCATCGTCGTCACCATTGAAGTTTAAAATACCCGTGTCAGTCGGCTTTTCGTCATCGTCACCGTTAAGGTTTTCGATACCGTGGTTCGTAGTTTTGTCATTATTACTTTTGGTTTTAACAACCGGCTTTACTTTTATTTCGTCATCTTCCTCGATTTCTCTTATTGGTGCGGTTGTTGACTCCTCGGTCTTCTTTACAGGTATTAACTCCTCTTGTTCGTCTTTAATTAATCCCCAGTCAATCAGCTTACTCTGAATTGATGTCGTTATATTTCCAAGGACATTTACGCCCGTAACTTTTTCGTATGCAGCGTTTGCCGTAAAGGTTGTAGAAGCAATTATAGAAGCAATTATTCCTGCACGCAGAAAAACATTCATGTTTTTCCAAGCGTAAAGCTTAGGCTGTATTTTCTGCAGGAAATCATCTGAACCCATTAACGGTATTAAAGCTGCAAGCTGATTATCTTCTTTTTCAAGTTGAAGCAGCGCATTAACACACTCGTCAATAAGCTCGGTATTCATAAGGCTTACATCTTTTTGCAGCTCGTCATCTATTATAGAATTAAGTATTGAAACTATGTCGTCGTTTTTAACATTATCAATAACTCTGGCATTTATATCAATGTTAGCCATAATTACTCCTTTCCGAAAAACTGTGAGTGGAGCTAAATTTTAAAATATTCCTCACTTAGCGTTTCTCTTAATTTTTTTCGTATTCTGGATAGCCTTGTCGTTACATTAGGTATCGATAAACCCGTGATAGAAGCTATCTCTTCGATTTTAAGCTCCTCTATGTATCTTAGGGAGAATAGCTCTGCGTCTCTGTCACTGAGCGCTTCGCTTATCTGTTTTGAATATTCTTCAAAGGTAAGCCTGTCGTCTATATCCTCGTTTTGTGACGGAATATGCTTAACCTCTTCAAGTGTTACATTTTTACTGTTTTTAGTTCGCTCTTTAAAAATTCGCTTTATCAGGTTGTCTGCAGTTTTAAGTAAAAAGGGATAGACCTTTTCTATCGTTTCACCGTTTAGCATTTTGTTATATAAAACTATAAATGCTTCCTGCGTTACGTCGTCAACCTCGCTATTGTTTTTCAGTCGTGAAAGGCAAAAGCGGTATAGCGATGTATAGTACGCCGAATAATATTTTTTTAACAGCTCGTCAACAGCCTGCTTTTCTTTGCCTTTTAGCATCGCTCCGCCTCCTTTCATATGTGCTTCTGTATATATGTCGCTTTTATAGCAAAAAACCTTACACCATACCTTACATTGTTACCATTTTGTAATAATATGCCCTCATTATAATCCTATCATAAAGATGAAAATAATTAAAGAAACAAACTTGTAATATTAATTACTTTTACTTCATATATTTGGTTAGAAACAGAAAGGAGCAAAGTAATGGATATTCAAAAAGAGTTTGCAGCTTTAAGCAGAGGGTGCAAGGTGTTTTCAAAAACGGTTGATGTTGAGGGGGATTACCAGGAGTCGCTGCCTGCATTTCTTGACGATATTTACAGAGTTGTAAAGTGTACTTCACACAGCTTCGTGACCTCGGCTGACATAAGCTTTAACGAGCTTAAAGTATTCGGTAAGACCGAAATCTGCGTTACCTATTATAACGAGAATTCGTGTCTTTGTTACGCCGATTTTGAGGAGGAGTTCACTAAGAGCTTTACGCTCGACAATGTATCGCAGGATGCGGTTATAAGAGCCTGCGCGAGTGATAAATACACGAGCTTTCGCGTTATTAATCAAAGGCGAATCGACATACATAATATTGTATCGCTTCACATCAGCGTATATGAAAAAAGCGAGTGCGAATACATAAGCTCGCTTGAAAACTCGCGCCTTAAAACCGTCGCTATAGAAAGCGCAGATATTGTCAGAACGCATATTGATAAGATAGACTTTGACGAGGAGCTGACTCTGCCTCAGGACGCTAAGCCGATAGGCAGGATTATAAGCGCTTTTGCGTACCCGTCGAATATCGAAACTAAGATTATAAAGGATAAAATGCTCCTTAAGGCAAGCGTTAACGCAAATCTACTTTACAGCGCCGACGGCGACGGGAGTATCGAGAAAACGCAGTACAGCTTTGCAGTGTCTAAGATTATTGAAATCGGCGGAATTGAGGACGATGATATACCGGTTATTGATGTTCAGTCGGGCGCGCTGTTCTTTAAGGTTAAGGGTAGCTCTAATGACAAAATGACGCTCGTAAATCTGTTTGGCGACATAGCGGTTAATCTTACTTTTGTACGAAGGAGCAGTGCTGATATAGTTACCGACGGCTACCTTATAGGCGCTTCGAGCGAATGTACTTACACCGAAGTGTCTGTTAACGGTACGGGTAACGCTGTTGACGAGGTGCGTAGCGTAAGCGTGCCGCTTGAATTTAACGGCGATATTAATGATATTAAAGAGTTGAGCTTGTCACTCCTTGCGCCTGTTATTAAAAACGGTGCGATTAATCAGACGGTTTGCGCCAACGCGCTTATAAGTAATGAGGACGGACTCAGCACGCTTTCAGCCGATAAGGATTTTGAGATAACTTTGCCCGATGCTGAGGACGGAATAGTCGCTACGGGTATTGAGGATTATGACTTTACGCTTTCGGACAGCGGCAGGGTAGACCTGCGCCTGAGCTTAAGAATCAGTGCTTACACATTTAGTAATAACAACATCTCGCTTCTTAGCGATATTACGCCGGGTGAGGAACTTAACAACAGCCACACGCTTACCGTTTATTTCGGTAAAAAGAACGAGAACTTATGGGATATTGCTAAGAGCTATTCGTCGGACGAGGCGGAGATTATTAAAGAAAATTCACTTAATTCAAGTGTTCTCGATACAGAAAGAATACTTATAATTCCAAAGGCGTAGGAGGCATTTATGAATACAAATATTTACTCGGATATCTCCACGCGTACGGGCGGAGATATATACATCGGCGTTGTCGGACCGGTAAGAAGCGGTAAGTCAACATTTATTAAAAGATTTATGGATACGCTTGTTATCCCTAATATTGAAGGCGATTTTCAAAAGGAACGGGCTCGCGACGAGCTGCCGCAGTCCGCTGCCGGCAGGACTATTATGACTACCGAGCCTAAGTTTATTCCCGAGGACTCTATTGACATCTCGGTGGAGAATAATCTCCACTTAAAGGTGCGTATGATAGACTGCGTAGGATATATTGTGCCGAGCAGCGAAGGGTATATTGAGGACGAACAGCCGCGTATGGTCATGACGCCCTGGTACGACGAGGAAATACCGTTTAATATGGCGGCTGAAATCGGCACAAAAAAGGTTATAGAGGAACACTCTACAATCGGACTTGTTGTAACGACTGACGGCTCTATAAGTCAGATTCCGCGCGACGAGTACGCGCAGGCGGAGAGCAGGGTAATTTCGGAGCTGAAAGCGCTAAACAAGCCCTTTGTAGTCCTTTTAAACAGTACAGAGCCTAACAGCGAAAGTACGCGTGAGCTTGCCGATAACCTGAGTGCAGAATACGATGTGCCTGTCGTTCCCGTTAACTGCCTTGAGCTTAGCGAAAATGATATTAAAAATATACTTACTAATGTTCTGTTTGAGTTCCCGGTTGTGTCTATCGGTATTGATATGCCGTCGTGGTTTAACGGACTTTCGAGCGACGACAGTATGCGAAACAGCGTTATTAACGAGATTAAGGAGCAATGCGCAGCCGTAAACTCAGTAAGGTCTGTTTACGCGCTTGCCGAATCGCTTGAAATGAGCGAAAATATTGAGTCCTGCTCGGTTGCAGACGCGGATTTGTCAAGCGGTAACATAGTTATTAAAGCCGATATAGATAACTCATATCTGTTCGGGATTATGTCCGAAAAGTGCTCGGTTGAGATAAAAGACGAGGAGGATTTACTGCGCGAATTCTTTGCGCTTGCAGAGATTAAGCAATCCTACGCCCGCATAGCTCAGGCGCTAAATCAGGTAGAGCAGACCGGTTACGGAATAGTTATGCCCGATATTGACGAGCTGTCACTTGAGGAGCCCGAGATAATGAAGCAGGGCGGCAAGTACGGAGTAAGGCTAAAGGCACACGCGCCGTCGATACATATGATAAAGTGCAACACATTTACAGAGGTTGCGCCGATTGTAGGTAGCGAGTCGCAGAGCGAGGAGCTCGTTATGTATCTGCTTAAAGAATTTGAAAATAACCCGAGTGAAATCTGGAACACCAACATTTTCGGTAAATCGTTGCATTCGCTTGTAAACGAAGGACTTAACAATAAGCTGTACCGTATGCCGCAGGACGCAAGAGATAAGTTCAGAGAAACAATAGAACGAATAATTAACGAGGGATGCAGCGGATTAATCTGCATAATCCTATAAATTACAGCCGACTTTATATTAAAAAAGTCGGCTTATTTATATATAAATTTAAAAATTGTATAAATTATTAAAAATAAAAGTTGCAAAAGTTGTTTAATGTGCTATAATATACTTATGTTTTTGCGCGTTCTAAACGTGCATTTATATATTTTAGTCAAGGAAGGTAGAGTATGAACACAAAAAATCTGGTATATATTGTTAAGCGCATACTGCTTTCGATATTTACAATATGGGTGGTTATCACCATTACGTTTTTTGTAATGCACGCCGTACCCGGCGGTCCGTTTGTAGGCGAAAAGGCTACTACAGCTGCCGTACAGGCTGCAATGGAGGCTAAATACGGTCTTGATAAACCGCTTATGGAACAGTATGTAACTTATCTTAAGGATATTGTTACTAAATTTGACTTTGGCCCGTCTTTAAAGCAGAGGGGCAGAATGGTTATCGACATCATTATGGACGGTATGAAGACCTCTGCAAAGCTCGGTGTTATCGCTTCAATTCTGTCGGCTATTGTGGGCATTGTGCTCGGCGCTATCGCTGCGCTTCGAAGAAATAAGCTGATAGACAGAATTATTATGGTAATCACAACGGCGTTTGTATCTATGCCGTCGTTTATTATGGGCTCGCTGCTGCTTGCGCTGTTTGCAATTAAGCTGCATGTTCTGCCCGCTAACGGCTCGACGCCAGCTGGCCTTGTGCTGCCGATAATAACGCTCGCGCTTTATCCTATGGCGTATATCACAAGGCTTACGCGTTCTTCGATGCTTGATGTATTAGGTCAGGATTACATTAGAACGGCTAAGGCTAAGGGTGTTTCGGGTACGCGTATCATTTTCGGTCACGCGCTTAAGAACTCGCTTATCCCCGTACTTACATACTTTGGACCGATGCTTGCGTATATCGTAACGGGCTCTCTTGTTGTAGAACAGATTTTTGCAGTGCCCGGCATCGGACGAGCTTTTGTTAGCTCTATTACAAACCGCGATTATCCTATGATTATGGGTACAACTATTATCCTTGCTGCGTTAATCGTTGTTATGAACCTTCTCACCGACATTCTTTATAAGGTTGTCGACCCGAGAATTCAGTTTGAATAATAGGAGGGTAACGGTATGAAGAAAAAGAAGTTTACCTTCCATGTTGACCTTGATATGTTTATGCCCGCTTCCGATAAGGAAAAGGAGTATATGGTGCAGATGCGCCCGTCCTCCACATTCTTTAAGGATGGCGTTAAAAGGCTTTATAAAAACAAGGTTGCATTTGTCAGCTTAATAATTATTGTTTTTATCACTGTAGCAAGTATTGCTATTCCTATGTTCTGGCCCTATTCTTATGAGGACCAGCTCGGAGTACAGCCCGGCGAGGTTGTTGACTCTACATATAATAACTTAAAGCCGTTTGAGTACGGCAAGACCGAGCAGGAGCTTCGCGACAAGGGCGAAAAGGTGTTCCCGCATGTTTTCGGTACCGACTCGGCAGGTCGTGACTACTTTATCCGTATAGTTTACGGTACGAGGATTTCGCTAGCCGTCGGATTTTTCGCAAGTATTATCGTACTGCTTATAGGTACGCTGATAGGCTCTATTTCGGGATATTTCGGCGGTAAGGTCGACTTGTGGATAATGCGATTTGTAGATGTTATCTACTCGCTGCCCGATATGCTTATGGTAATATTGCTGTCCGCTGTAATGAAGCTGACGCTCGCGCCCGTTATCGAGGGCACGGTCTTTGCAAGAATAGGTGCTAATATCATTAGCTTATTTATAGTCTTTGCGCTGCTATACTGGGTTAGTATGTCGCGACTTATAAGAGGTCAGATACTTTCTCTAAGGGAGCAGGAATACGTTCTTTCGGCTCAGGTTACGGGCGCTAAGGGTAAGTGGATTATCACTAAGCACCTTATACCTAACTGTATAAGCGTTGTTATCATTTCCGCTGCGCTGCAGATTCCGTCGGCTATCTTTACCGAGAGCTATCTTTCGTTCCTCGGTCTCGGCGTAGACGCGCCTATGCCGTCGCTCGGTTCTCTCGCTTCGGAAGCGCTTAACGGACTTTCAAGCTATCCGTACAGATTAATAATTCCCGCTATCATTATTTCACTTATAGTGCTTAGCTTAAACCTCTTCGGCGACGGTCTCAGAGATGCGTTTGACCCGAAGCTTAACGACTAAGGAGGTATGAATATGGCTTTGTTAGAAGTTAAAAATCTTCAGACCTCGTTTTTCACAGATGTCGGTGAGGTAAGGGCGGTAAACGATGTTTCGTTTTCGCTTGACAGAGGCAAGGTGCTCGGTATTGTAGGTGAGTCAGGCTCGGGTAAATCCGTTACGGCTTATTCGATTTTACAGATTCTGGCGACTACCGGTAAGATTGTCGGCGGCTCAGTAAAGCTCGACGGACAGGAGCTCGTAGGCGCTGACGAAAAGGTTATGAAGGGCGTCAGGGGTAATAAGATTTCGATAATTTTCCAGGACCCTATGACCTCGCTTAACCCGACATATACTATCGGCCGTCAGCTTATTGAAGCTATTATGCTTCACACTGACCGCGACCGTAAACAAGCGTATGAACGCGCTGTTGAAATGCTGAGGCTTGTTAATATCAACGAGCCCGAAAAGCGTATGAAGCAGTATCCGTTTGAGCATTCGGGCGGTATGCGTCAGCGTATTATGATTGCTATGGCGCTTGCGTGCGAGCCCGATATTCTTATCGCGGACGAGCCTACTACGGCGCTCGATGTAACTATCCAGGCGCAGATTCTCGAGCTTATGACCAACCTCCAGAAAGAGCTTGGTATGGCGATTATTATGATTACTCACGACCTCGGCGTTGTAGCTCAGATGTGTGACGAGATTATCGTTATGTACGCAGGCTCTATCTGTGAGCAGGGAACAGCTGACGAGATTTTCTACAACCCGTGTCACGAATACACTAAAGGGCTTTTACGCTCTATTCCTACCGCAGGTTCTGCCGGAAGCAAGCTTCATCCTATTACAGGTACTCCCATTGACCTTCTTAATATGCCGAAGGGATGCCCGTTTGCACCGAGATGCGACAATGCTATGAAGATATGTATCAACCATAAGGCTGAGTATATGCGTATTAACGAAAATCACGCCGCTACCTGCTGGATGAATATTAAAAACGGTCTTGACAGCGGTGAAATAGTACTCGATGAGGAAGGCGGTGAGGAAGATGTCTGATAATCGTCCGCTTATTGAAGTAAAGGATTTAAAAGAGTATTTCCCGATTAACACAGGCGTCTTTAAATCCACGCCGCTTAAAGCAGTAGACGGCGTTTCGTTCGATATTAAAAAGGGTGAAACGCTCGGTCTTGTAGGCGAGTCGGGCTGCGGTAAAACCACTGTTGGCAGAACGCTTCTATATCTCTATAAGCCCACGGGCGGCGAGATTTGGTATAACGGAAAACAGATTAAATCACGCTCGGATGTTAAGGAGTTCCGTAAGAAAGCTACTATGGTTTTCCAGGACCCGTATTCATCGCTTAACCCGCGCATGACTGTATCCGATATTATCGGCGAGCCGCTCGATGTTCATAAGCTCTATTCTTCTAAAAAGGAGAGGGAAGAGAAAATTCTTCAGTTTATGGATTATGTAGGTCTTAACAGCGAGCACGCTGCGAGGTACGCTCACGAATTTTCGGGCGGTCAGAGACAGCGTATCGGTATTGCCCGTTCGCTTGCGGTAAATCCCGATTTTATCGTCTGCGACGAGCCTGTATCCGCTCTTGATGTATCTATTCAGGCGCAGGTAATTAATATGTTCGACGAGCTTCAGGACAAGCTCGGACTTACATATCTCTTTATAGCTCACGACCTTCTTGTAGTACGCCACATTTCGGACAGAATTGCGGTTATGTACCTCGGTCATATCGTTGAGCTTGCCGACGCGGAGGAAATTTATAATAATCCGCTTCATCCGTATTCAAAGTCGCTTCTTTCGGCGGTGCCAATTCCGGACCCGAAGATTGCAAGAGCTAATAAGCGTATTGTGCTTACGGGCGACATTCCGAGCCCGCTTAACGCTCCGTCGGGCTGTCCGTTCAGAACGCGCTGTCAGTACGCTTGCGACAAGTGCTCCGAGAGTATGCCGACATTTGAAGAGATTTCCAAAGGTCATTTTGTTGCTTGTCACAGAGTGGCGGAGATTAATGATTAATTTGTAAATTACGCATTAGCGTAAAATTATATGAAAGGATGGTTCTATGAAAATGAAAAGAATCATGGCTGTTGTACTTGCTGTAGTATTTGTAGTTCTCAGCTTTGCTGCTTGCTCAAATGGCGGTAAGGACGACACAAAGAAGGCTGAAAAGACTTCAATTTCAGTATGTCTGGCATCTGAGCCGGACACAATCGACCCTGCTCTTAACTCAGCAGTTGACGGCGCTACACTTCTTACACACCTTTTCTCAGGTCTTGCTAAATGGCAGCAGACTGAAGACGGTAAGCTTGAAGTAGTAGCTGACGCAGCAACTGAGCTTCCTGAGGGTAAGGAAAACGAAGACGGTACTGTAACTTACACCTACACACTTAAGGACGGTCTTAAGTGGTCAGACGGTCAGCCTGTTACAGCTAACGACTTTGTATTCGCATGGCAGAGAGCTGCTTCTCTTGACCTTGCTGCTGACTATGGTTATATGTTCGACGTAGTTGACGGCTATGATAAGGTTACAGAAGTTGACGAAAACGAAAAGCCTGTTAATCCTGACGCTAAGCTTAATGTTGTAGCTAAGGACGACAAGACTATCGAAGTTACTCTTGCTAATGCAGTTCCTTACTGGAATGAGCTTCTCGCATTCCCGACATATTTCCCTGTACGCGAGGACGTTGTATCCAACGACTCCTGGGCAACAGACCCGAGCTCATATGTATCTAACGGTGCTTATAAGCTCTCCGCTTGGGAACACAACTCGGTAATTACTCTTGAAAAGAATGCAGAATTTGTTGACGCTGACAGCATTAAGATGGACGAGATTAAGTTCTATCTTTCTGATGACGCAAACAATATGCTTGCTAACTTCAAGAACGGCGAGTGGAAGTTCATCGACAACATTCCGACAAACGAAATCGAATCAATCAAGAACGAGTTCAAGGACGAGTTCTACAACGTTGGTCAGCTCGGCACATACTATGTATGCTGGAACATCAACGAGAACATTCTTCCCGAGGACACTGACCTCAAGGGCGAAGAGGCTGCTAATGCTCAGGCTGAAATTAAGCAGGCTCTCGGACTCCTCATCGACCGTACACATATCGCTAACGATATTTCACAGGGCGGTGAAATTCCTGCTTCTACATTCGTAGGTTCAGGTCTTACAGACGCTGACGGCAAGACTGAGTTCTGCAAGAACACAGGCGTAAGCGACAAGTTCGACGGTTACTTTGATGTTAACCCTGATTCATACAAGGCTAACACAGATTCCGCTATGGAAACTCTTAAGAAGTACTACAAGTTTGACGAGGCATCAGGCAAGTTCACTAACTTCCCGAGCATTACTTACCTCTACAATACTGACGAAACCCATAAGGCTATCGCTGAGTACATCCAGAGCGTATTTGCTAATATCGGTATCGAGATGAAGCTCGAGAACCAGGAATGGGCTACACTTCTTCAGACAAGAAAGAACGGCGACTACACTGTTACTCGTAACGGTTGGCTTGCTGACTACAACGACCCGATTTCATTCCTTGATATGTGGACAACCTCTTCGGGTAACAACGACAGCCAGTTCGGTAAGGGCGACTATAAGGATGTTAAGTATTACAGCCTTGACCTTACTTCACTCGGCTACGAGGATAAGGTTGAAAAGGGCACATGGGCTGAGACTTATGATGTTCTTATTTCAAGAATTAAGACTTGCACAGACACCGAAAAGAGATATAAGATGATGCATATGGCAGAGGATATGATTATGGCTACAGGCTGTATCTGCCCGATTTACTACTACACTGACCAGTATATGCTTGATTCTTCTGTAAGCGGCTTCTTTACAAGTCCTCTTGGTTACAAGTACTTTATGTACTGCGAAATCAGCGAATAATTCTGATTAATTACTAAGCTACAATTAACGGAATAAAAAAGCTCACGCAAGGAAACTTGCGTGAGTCTTTTTTTGTTATTTAATCATTTCTGTGCTGCGCTTTAGTATGCCGTTAATGTGAGCAATCGCGGTGCCGTAGTTCGTTATAGGTACGCCAGCAGCTTCGGCAGTATCGAGCCTGCTTTTCATTTCGTTATCGTTTAACATACATCCGCCGCAGTGGATAATAAGGTCGTATTCGCTGAGGTTATCGGGAAACGCGTGACCTGATGTAAACTCAAAATTAAGCTCTTTTTTAGTGTAATCCCTAAGCCAGTTAGGCAGCTTGACAGTTCCTATATCCTCACATTGTCTGTGGTGCGTGCAGCCCTCGCAAATCAAAATCTTTGCTCCGTTTTGCAGATTGTCAATCTCATTTGCTCCTTTAAGCGCAGAGGTCAGAAATCCTTTGTACCGCGCCATAAGGATTGAAAACGAGGTAAGCGGTATTGAGTCGGGAACGATTTTCATAACCTTTGCAAACGCCTGCGAGTCAGTAACAACAAGGGCAGGGGGCTCGCTTAGCTTGTTTAGCGTAACGCTTAGCTCCTCAACCTGCGTTACAATAGCTACTGCGTTAGCGTCGAGTAGATCTCTTATTGCCTGCTGCTGCGGTAAAATCATACGCCCTTTAGGCGCAGACTCGTCAATCGGTGTAACGAGGACTGCAACATCGCCGCGCTTTACAAAATCTGCAACAAAGCGAACGGTCTTAGCCTTGATGTTCACATTGTTTGTAATCGCTTCTTTAAGCTCGTTAATACCCTTATTCTCGGTTGAACTGACATAAATCTCGGTCTTTGTGTTAGCCTCAAAGCCGTTTAAATCGCTCTTGTTATGGGCAATAAGATAGGGGATAGCCCTGCTTTTAAATATGCCTATAAGCTCATTTTCGGTGTCGTTAAGAACAGTGTTTTCGGTAACTAAAACCGCTATGTCGCAGGAATTAAGCACCTTTTTAGTGCTGTTAATCCTAAGCTCGCCGAGCTTGCCCTCGTCGTCGTAACCCGGTGTGTCGATAATAACTACCGGACCGAGCGGAAGTAGCTCCATAGACTTTTTAACGGCGTCGGTCGTAGTGCCCTTAACCTCGCTTACTACGGACATATCCTGATTAGTAATTCTGTTAACGAGCGAGCTCTTACCGGCGTTTCTTAAACCGTAAAAGCCTATGTGTATCCTCTCGGCGCTCGGGGTGGAATTAAGTCCCATATTATCACCTAAAATCTAAAGTCTCTGTCGCCGTTTTCTATCTTAACAAGGCGTTCCTTTACTATCTCGCGCACCTTTTCCTTAGGAATTGTGCCGATTTCTTTTTGTATCATTTCTTCGCCGATTTTCCTCGTGTCCTCGCTTGCGTAGTCCATAAGGAATTCCTTAAGCGTCATAAGCGCGTTGGGGTGGCAGCAGTTTTGAATCTGACCCGACTTACAAAGCGCCATAAACCTGTCGCCGGTCCTGCCCTCGCGGTAGCACGCGGTGCAGAAGGAGGGTATGTAGTCGTTTCGCATAAGCCAGTTTACGACCTCGTCGAGCGTTCTGTTATCGGAAACATCGAACTGCTCAGTGTCGTGCGGTCTCTCTTTTTCTGTGTAACCGCCTACCGAGGTCCTCGAACCGCCGCTAATCTGGCTAACGCCGAGACGGATAATCTTTTCCCTTACTTCCTGATTTTCTCGCGTGGAGATAATCATACCTGTGTACGGTACGGCAATCCTGATAATCGCCGCAATCTTGCAGAACATCTCGTCGCTCAGCGAGTTGTCAAACTCGTCGGGGTCGATGTCGTCCGCGTGCTTAACGCGCGGTACGGAGATTGTGTGCGGACCTACGCCGTGTACAGCTTCGAGATGCTCGGCGTGCATAAGAAGTCCTGCGAATTCGTACTCGTAGTTATCAAGACCGAACAGTACGCCGATACCTACATCGTCGATACCGCCCTCCATAGCTCTGTCCATAGCTTCGGTGTGGTAGTCGTAGTTGTGCTTAGGTCCTGTCGGGTGGAGGTACTCATAGTTCTTTTTGTTATAAGTTTCCTGGAAGAGAATGTATGTGCCGATACCCGCGTCCTTAAGCTTTTTATAATTCTCAATGGTTGTAGCCGCTATGTTTACATTAACGCGCCTTATAGCGCCGTTTTTGTGCTTAATGGAGTAGATTGTTTTAATACAGTCGAGTATGTACTCAATCGGGTTGTTAACGGGGTCCTCGCCGGCTTCGATAGCAAGACGCTTGTGTCCCATATCCTGAAGGGCGATTACCTCTTTTTTAACCTCCTCCTGAGTCAGCTTCTTCCTCGGGATAGTCTTATTCTTAGCGTGGTACGGGCAGTAAAGACAGCCGTTAACGCAGTAGTTACTGAGGTAAAGCGGAGCAAAGAGAACAATTCTGTTTCCGTAAAAGTCCTTTTTAATCTGCTCTGCAAGGTCGTAAATCTCGTTTACCTTGTCCTCATCGTCACACGCGAGAAGTACGCTTGCTTCTCTGTGGGTAAGCCCTTTTCTGAGCTTAGCCTTTTCTATAATCTCGTCGATAAGCGCCATATCGTCCTTGTGCGCTTTAGCGTAAGCTATTGTATCGAGGATTTCACCGTCGTTGATGAACTCCTCGGCTTTCATCGACTTTACATCATATTTCATATTTATAGTCACCTCTGTCGATTGTGATTTCACAGCCTGTAGTTTTAACTCTGTTTTTTAAACATTCAATACACTGCGCCGCTTCCTCGCCGGTGCAGATTTTGTTGTCGTACAGCTCGTATTTTTTGCGCACGGCAACGGGGGAAAGGTTTGGCATAAGTACATTAGCGCCTGCCATAATACCTTTTTCCCTGCCCATAGGGTCTATTGTGCCGAGCGCCGTTGTCGCCGGAAGCAGCACATCAGGCAGCGTAAGCCTTATCAGCGAGAGCATAAAGGTTGTAAGCTCCGCAGTACCGCTTTCTTTATCCTTAAACGGTGTGTCGCTGTGCGAAATAAACGGTCCTATGCCGACCATCTGCGGCTTAGTCTGAATTAAAAACAGCATCTCGTCCGCAAGATTTTCGAGCGTCTGGTAGGGTGAGCCCACCATAAAACCGACGCCTGCCTGATAGCCGAGGCTCTTTAAATCCTCGATGCATCTAATACGCGTAAAGAAATCCATTTCTTTTGGATGCAGCTTTGCGTAATGCTCGCAGTCCGCCGTTTCGTGACGCAAAAGATATCTGTCAGCGCCCGCTTCTCTAAGCGCCTTGTAGCTCTCGTAAGAGCGTTCTCCGAGTGAGAGCGTTACAGCGCAGTCGGGATGGCGCGACTTGATTTCGCTGATTACTCTGCATAAAACCTCGTCCGTAAAATGGCTGTCCTCGCCGCCCTGCAGCACAAAGGTCCTGAAGCCGAGCTTATACCCCTCGTCAGCGCAGGAGATAATCTCGTCCTCGCTGAGTCTGTAACGGCTTACATTAGCGTTAGAGCGTCTTATTCCGCAGTAGTAGCAGTCGTTTTTGCAGTAGTTGGATATCTCGATTAGCCCGCGTATAAATACCTTATTAGAGTATACTTTGTTTCTTACAAACGAAGCGCGCTCGCTGATGTACTCGCGACACTTGTCCCGGTTTTTAATCAGCGTTAAGTATTCGTCTTTAGATAGTGCGTGTTGCTTTTCGAGCTTGTCAATGAGCTGTTTATACATTACTGAACGCAGCCTTGGAAGTTACGCCGTCAATCTTGCCGATTTTACCGCAAAGGGTGTTAATAATATCGTTTTCGGCGTCGAGAACTACTGTAATGCAGTTTACATTTTTCTTATCGTAGGGGATACCCATTCTGCCGATAATATAATCGCCGTACTCCGACAGCAGATTGTTCAGCTCGTTTACGCTATCCTTTTTTTCTACAATAATACCTATAATTGCAACTCTTGTGTTCATAATCTTTTCCTTTCAAAAAAATTACCGCACCCAAAGGATGCGGCGATAGTTAGTATTCGTCCATCTTTCGGTTAGTTAACTTTCCGTTAGATTGATAATAATATAACACAAATTATAGATTAATTCAACCCGAATTTTAATTTTTAGATAACTATAAAAAATTTGTAAAATTTTAATTTACCGGAGCAGAAGGACTTTATTCTCAACTAAACGAAGCAAAAACAAGATTACCTTACGGTAATCTTGTTTTCCCTTGGCAGGGGCAGAAGGACTTGAACCCTCGGCACGCGGTTTTGGAGACCGCTGCTCTACCAACTGAGCTATACCCCTGTGTATTTACTTGTCAAAGCTCATTTATATTACACTATTTTATCATAAAAGTCAACATTAATTTTGATTTTTTATCAATAATTGTGGTTGAATGTCCATTTATGTTATGTTATAATATATGTATAAAAAGGAGGGCTTTTTATGAATAACAAAAAATCTATTAGTCTTTTACTCTCATTTGTTATGATTGTGACAAGTCTTTTCGGCTTCGGTTTTAACGCTTCTGCTACGACTTATTACAATATTGAATGTACCGGCTGCTTCGCTACTGATGATTTCGTTCACGCTTATTCAGGCGCCGAAGAAGGCGCACTGCTTTATCTCAGTGCTATTACTGCACCTGAAGGTAAGTATATAAGCGGATTTACCTGCGAGGAAACCGATGTTCAAATTAGCGACAACAACTCGTTTGTTATGCCTGCGCACGATGTACACTTCTCGGCAGTTTACGACGATAAAATCGACTATAATATCGATTTAAGGGACGGCATTGAGGATGTCGGCGAATATCTCTTTAATGTAATGCTTGAGTTTATCAGCGGCGGCGACCTTGATAAAGAGACTACCGGCTTTGACGGATATATTGATATCGATTCCGATAAAACGCCGGACTTATACTATATTGTGGATACACATACCGTTTATCCGTCCGAAGAAGCTATTGACGAAGGGATTACCGAAATGGGTATCTCTTTAGGCGACTGCTTTTTAGATGTAGGTCTTATTAATGTTGTTTATAAAGACAAGCCGATTACTAATACCTATACCGTTAAGTGGACCTTGCCCGACGGCAAACTCCTTGCAAAAATGACTAATGTAGACGAGGGCACAACCGTTCATTATCCCGGTACTTCTAACCCGGAAATGCCTTTTGACTCTACTTATGTTTATACCTTTACCGGCTGGTCACCCAAGGAAGGCCCGATTACTAAAAACACTACTTATGTTGCACAGTTTACCAAGAAGGTAAGAACCCGCACGGTTACCTGGAAAAACTATAACGGTAAGGTGCTCAGAGTAGATAAGGATGTACCCGTAACTCAAAAGCTTGAATACAAGGGCTCTACTCCAATAAGACCGAAGGACGATACATATAAGTACACCTTCAAGGGCTGGAACGTTAAAATTGACAGCGAAACCGGTAACGCAACCTGTACCGCTCAGTATAATAAAAAGATACTTTCTATTACGATTAAGCTCGTAAAGAAGACCTTTAAGGTTAAGACTAAGGTTAAGAAGATTCCTATTACGCTTAAGATAGACAGAAAAGCTGCTAAAGGCAAAAAGCTTAAGCTTAAGGTTAGAGGCAAGACCTATACTGCAAAAACAAACAGTAAGGGCGTTGCAACATTTAAGATTAAAAACCTTAATAAAAAGGGAACATACAAATATACTGTTTCTTACACGGGCAAGCCTAGTAACATAAAAAAGAGCAGTAGAATTATTGTTAAATAATATGTTGATTTTTTAGCGAAAATGATTTATAATAATCTTGATATGGAGGTTATGTAAATGAAAGAAGAATATATTACTCCCGAAGTTAATGTTAACTACTACGACCCGGTACCTGTTTTTACCGACCCCAGCAACGGCGACGGTCTTGAAAATGCAGGAACGGAAGAAAATGTAGGCGGTAACGGCTAAAATTAAGCTACAATCCCTGATTACTTAGGTAATCGGGGATTTTTTTTATTTAAATGAAATAATCTTACTTGACAATTTTATACTATATATAGTATAATTAACACTGTATGTACACTTCTTATGGAGGTAAATTATGGCAAAAAAGGCTTACGGTAACGACAGTATTAAGTCCCTAAAGGGCGCCGACCAGGTGCGCCTTCGTCCGGCTGTAATATTCGGCTCTGACGGTATCGAGGGCTGCGAGCACTCTATATTTGAGATTATGAGTAACTCTATCGACGAGGCTCGCGAGGGACACGGCAGTAAAATCGTTGTTACTAAATTTTTAGACGGCTCTGTTGAGGTGCAGGACTTCGGCAGAGGTATTCCCGTTGAATATAATAAGAGCGAGGACGAGTATAACTGGGTCCTCTTATTCTGCACGCTTTACGCGGGCGGTAAGTACGATAACAATAACGCGTCTAACTATCAGTATTCGCTCGGCTTAAACGGTCTCGGACTCTGCGCTACGCAGTTTGCAAGCGAGTATATGGACGCTGAGATTAAGCGCGACGGCTTTAAGTATTCGCTCCATTTTGAAAGGGGCGAAAATGTAGGCGGTCTTACTAAAGAGCCTTACGGCAGAAAAGGGGATACGGGTACAAAAATAAAGTGGAAGCCCGACCTTAAGGTATTTACCGATATTAATGTGTCCGCCGAGTACTTTAAGCGCACTATGAAGCGCCAGGCTATTGTAAACGACGGAATTAAGTTTATATTTAAAAATCAGCTCACCGCATCTCAGTTTGAAACAACAGAATACTGCTACGAAAACGGTATTCAGGACTATGTTAAGGAGCTCGCGGGCGAAACGGCGTTTACCACTCCGCAGTACTGGGAGTGCGAGCGCTACGGTAAGGACAGAGAGGATTTAGACACCTATAAGCTTAAGATTAAGGCTGCGCTTGCTTTTTCACAAAAGACGCAGGCTAAGGAATACTATCACAACTCGAGCTTTCTTGAGTACGGCGGCGCGCCCGAGAAGGCGTTTAAAAGTGCGTTTGTAAATCAGATTAACGCTTATATGAAGGCGAACAATAAGTTCAACAAGACCGATTCGCCTATTAACGCGCAGGATGTCGAGGAGTGCGCTATATTCGTAGTTTCGAGCTTTTCTACCCAGACTTCATACGAAAACCAGACCAAAAAGGCGATTACAAATAAGTTCATTCAGGAAGCTATGACCGACTTTTTCCGCAAGCAGCTTGAGGTATACTTTATAGAAAACAAGATTGACGCGGATAAGATTGCACAGCAGATGCTTATTAATATGCGCTCGCGCATTAAGGCGGAGAAAACCCGTAAAAACCTTAAGTCAACGCTTCAGTCCAAGGTCGATATGACTAACCGTATTCAGAAGTTTGTTGACTGTCGTTCAAAGGATGTCAGCGAGAGAGAAATCTTTATCGTAGAGGGTGACTCAGCGCTCGGTGCATGTAAGCAGGCGAGGGACGCAAACTTCCAGGCGCTTATGCCCGTCAGAGGTAAAATCCTTAACTGCCTTAAGTCCGACTATGATAAGATTTTTAAGAGTGAGATTATCACCGACTTAATTAAGGTGCTCGGCTGCGGAGTTGAGGTTAAGAGCAAGGCGGCTAAGGATGTGTCACTCTTTGATATGGACGCGCTTCGCTGGAACAAGATTATGATTTGTACCGATGCCGATGTTGACGGCTTCCACATCAGGTCGCTAATTCTTACAATGATTTACCGCCTTATGCCAAGGCTTATCGAGGAGGGTAAGGTTTATATCGCCGAGTCACCGCTTTACGAGGTGCACTGTAAGGACGAAACCTACTTTGCTTATAACGAGGTCGAGATGGAGGAAATCCGTCAGGAAATCGGCGACAAAAAGTACACCGTACAGCGCTCTAAGGGACTTGGTGAGAATGAGGCTGAGATGATGAGCCTTACCACTATGAACCCCGCTACAAGAAGGCTTATTAAGGTTACGCCGTCCGACGCAGAAGCTACTGCCGAAATGTTCGACCTGCTTCTCGGCGACAACCTTGAAATGAGACGCGATTATATTTCTAACTACGGACATCTTTATCTTGATGCCGCAGATATTTCGTAAGGAGGGCTGATTATGGCAAGAAGAAAAAAAGAAGTCGAAGAAGTAAATCAGCCTTTGGCGGATAATGTTCACATTCAGGGCGCGGGTACCGTAAAGGACGAGCGCATTGTTGAAACGCTTAAAGAGAACTTTATGCCGTACGCTATGAGCGTAATTATCTCGCGTGCTATCCCCGAGATTGACGGCTTTAAGCCCTCGCACCGTAAGCTTTTATACACTATGTATAATATGGGGCTTCTCAGCGGAGGCACAATTAAGAGCGCTAATATCGTAGGTCGTACTATGCAGCTTAACCCGCACGGCGACGCTTCTATTTACGAAACTATGATAAGACTCTCGCGCGGTAACGAGAGCCTTTTGTACCCCTATGTTGAGTCTAAGGGTAACTTCGGTAAGGCGTATTCTAAGAATATGATGTACGCGGCTTCCCGTTATACCGAAGCTAAGCTTGCGCCTATTTCAAAAGAGCTGTTTGAGGACATCAACAAAAACACCGTTGACTTTGTAGATAACTACGACAACACTATGAAGGAGCCGGTGCTTCTGCCCGTAACCTTCCCGTCAATTCTATGTAATGTCACAACGGGTATCGCGGTAGGTATGGCGTCGTCAATCGCTTCCTTTAACCTTAAAGAGCTTTGTGACACAACGATTTCACTAATTAAAAACCCCGACCACGAAATCAGCGAGACACTCCTTGCACCCGATTTTGTAGGCGGAGGATATGTTATTTATAACAAAGAGGAGCTCGAGCGCATTTACTCAACGGGCAGGGGCTCTGTTAAGGTGCGTTCCAAGTACACCTACGATAAAAAGTATAACTGTATCGACATAACCGAAATCCCGCCGACCACCACATCGGAAGCGATTATTGATAAAATAGTCGAGCTTGTTAAGGGCAACAAGGTTAAGGAACTCAGCGACATACGCGACGAAACCGACCTTAAAGGCTTGCGCATCACGCTTGATTTAAAGCGCGGTACAGACCCCGACAAGCTTATGGCGAAGCTTTATAAAATGACACCGCTCGAGGATACCTTCTCCTGTAACTTTAATGTGCTTATCGGCGGTAATCCTAAGGTTATGGGTGTCGGCGAAATACTCGGCGAGTGGATTAAATTCCGTCTTGAGTGCGTAAGGCGCAGAACTCAGTTTACACTCGATAAGAAAGCCGAAAGACTGCACCTTTTGCAGGGTCTTGAAAAGATACTCCTTGATATCGACAAGGCGATTAAGATTATCCGCGAGACAGACGCCGAGGCTGATGTTGTACCTAACCTTATGATTGGCTTTGGTATCGACAAGGTGCAGGCAGAATTCGTGGCTGAGATTAAGCTGCGCCACCTAAACAGAGAGTATATTTTAAAGCGCACTAAGGATATCGAAAATCTTATTAAAGAGATTGCCGAGCTCGAGGGTATTCTTGCAAGCAGGAATAAGCTTAAAAAGATTATCGTTAAAGAGCTTGAAGCTGTTTCCGCTAAGTACGCGGGCGAGAGAAAGACTCAGATACTCTATGAGATTGAGGAATTCGATACAGCTTCCGAGCCCGAAGTGCCCGATTATCCCGTTACGCTCTTTATCTCTAAAGAGGGCTACCTCAATAAAATCCGTACCGCTAATCTGCGTATGTCGGGTGAACAAAAGGTAAAAGAGGGCGATGTTATCGAGCGCGTCTATGAGTGCTCTAACAAGGACGAGCTTCTTGTGTTTACCGACAGGGCGCAGGTCTATAAGGCTAAGGTTGACGACTTTGCTGACTCTAAGGCTTCTCAGCTCGGCACCTTCGTTGCCACTAAGCTTGAGATGGAGCCCGGCGAAAAGACTATTTACATCTGCGTTATTAAAGAGTACAAGGGCTATATGATTTTTGCCTTTGAAAACGGTAAGGTTGCAAAGGTCGACATCGCTTCGTATCAGACTAAAACTAACCGTAAAAAGCTTCTTAAGGCGTACTCGGCTAAGGTGCCGCTTGCGGCTATTGAGTATATCCCCGAGGACACCGAGCTTGTTTTGTGTTCAACTAACGGCAGGATGCTGCTGCTTAATACGGGCGCTATTACCTCTAAAACTACTAAGGATACTATCGGCGTTTCTGTTATGACTCAAAAGAAAAATCATAAACTCGAATCCATGCATCATTATCAGGAGGGCGAATTCGAGAAAGAGTGGCGTTTCCGCACTAAAAATCTGCCCGCTGCAGGTGCAGTTCCCGGTCCTGCGGACAACTCTGCACAACTTACATTTTAAAAAATAAAAAAAGGCTTGCATATTCAAATGCATTGTGTTATAATTAACGGGCGTAAAAATTGAAATAATCTACTTTTAAATATACGGAGGAATTATTATGCTTTGGTATCATTATGTGTTTGGCGGAGTACTTATTGTCGCTTCAATCGTTATCACCGTTGTTGTACTTATGCAGGAGGGTCGTTCACAGAACCTTTCGGGCGCAATCACCGGCGGTGCAAACGCAGTTGACAATAACAGGTCTAAGGGTAGAACAATCGAGGGTAAGCTCGAAAGACTTACAAAATGGTTAATCGGTTTATTCTTTGTAATTGTTCTTGCTGCATTCCTTGTATTCCTTTTTGTTTAATCTAATTTGACGCCTTGCAATTTATGCAGTTGCAAGGCTATTTTTATTTGGAGTTATAAATTGTACTATATTATTTTTGATTTTGAGTGGAACAACGCTTACAGCCACTCAGCGCAGCGCTTTATGAACGAGATTATCGAAATCGGCGCTGTTAAGCTTGATGAAAAATTAAATATAGTAGACACTTTTAAGCAGATGATTACGCCTGCGCTTACTAAGAAGCTGTCCTCACGATGTAAGCGCCTTACTGGCATTACTAACGAGGAGCTTAAGGAAAACGGTATTCCGTTTGTCGACGCTTTTGCGGACTTCGCAAGCTGGTCGAGCGGGGAAGGTAATGTGTTTATGAGCTGGAGTAATTCCGACTTGTATGTGCTTTCTTCTAACTTCCTTATGTACAACGGCAGCTGCAGGGTTGACTTTATGCGTAAATACTGCGATGTACAAAAATACTGTATGTCCTTTGTTGAGAGCGAAAACAATAATCAGATTGCGCTTGCAAAATGCGCCGAGGAGTTCGGCGTTGAGGTCGATACCGAAAAGCTGCACAGAGCGCTTGCTGACTGCTATGTTACGGCGAGCTGCTTTAGCAAGGTTTACGATAAAAACAAGCTGAGCGGCTTTATCAACGACTGCGACATAACCTTTTTTGACAGGCTTTTGTTTAAGCCGTACTACATCACCGAGCCCGAGAGCGACGAGTTTAATGTCTATGAGTATCAGATTAAATGTCCCGACTGCGGCAAAAAGCTTAAGGTCGGCGATAAATTTGTTATGCAAAACAAGGCGTTTAAGGGCGCTGTAAGGTGCAAGAGATGCCGCAAATCGTTTTGGGTGTTCATAAGGGCTAAAAAGACCTTTGACGACGTTATCGTTAAGACGAGATTTGTCGAGATGAACAAGAAACGCGCAAGAAAGCTAAGAAACAATTTTGAATGAGTTTTGAATATATATTTATAATTTTGTAAATTATTAAAAAATATCTTTATTTTTAATCTGTTGTGTATTATAATATAAGCATATTTTTTAAGGAGAAAATTTATGGCTTCTAAAGATTACGATGATTTACTTGAATCTTTTATGAATAACTCCCAAAAGGTCTATAACGACGATAAGGATTCTCAGAAAAAGGACAAGTTGCCCAGCTCGTATAACGTTACCTCTAACAAGGCGAGCAGCTCTAAGTCTAAGCGCTCTGCCGCAAAGAGCAGCGCTAAAGCCAAGACCAAGAGCGCGCCTAAAAAGCCAAAGGGCGGCGCAGCAACCGCTATGGGTAAGGTCGGCAAGGTGCTTTTGTTTATCCTTATGGTAATCGCGGTTGTCACCGTTGTTTGCGCGTCGGTTGTAACTATTTACGCTTACAGCGTTATTCACGGCGACGCAGTGTTCGACCTTGATAAAGAAAAATACAGCCAGAACCAGACCTCGTTTATCTACGGTTATGAGAATAACAATAAAAAGAAGCTTGTTGAAATCACAAGACTTCACGGCGAGGAGAACAGAATCTGGCTTTCTAAGGACGATATGCCGGAGTATCTTCCCGAGGCGTTTATCGCCTGTGAGGACGAGCGTTTCCAAAAGCACCACGGCGTTGACTGGAAGCGTGTCGGCGGCGTAATCCTTGTATCGGGCAGCCACGGACAGGGCGGCTCGACCATAACTCAGCAGCTTATTAAAAACCTTACTGACGAAAACGATGTAACAATCGTTCGTAAGTTTAACGAGATTTTGTCCGCGCTTAATATCGAAAAGCATTATTCTAAGGACGAAATTATCGAAGCATATGTAAATACTATCTATCTTTCTCACGGCTGCTACGGCGTAAGAACTGCGGCGGAAACCTATTTCGGCAAGGATGTTAAAGACCTTAATATTGCCGAATGTGCCTGCCTTGCGGCTATTACGCAGTACCCGTCTAGGTACGACCCGCTTCTTAATCCCGACCAGATTAATCCTAATACCGATGTATCGAGGCGTAACTGGATTTTAGGTAAGATGTATGAGCTCGGCTTTATTACTAAGGCAGAGTACGACGAAGCTCTTGAATACAAAATGGTTTACACCAACTCTAAGAACTATAAGGGTAAAAAGACCAAGAGCAGTAAAAAGAAGAAAGAAAAGATTAATTCCTACTATACCGATTATGTTATTGACGAGGTTATAGCCGACTTGCAGAAGATGGGCTACAGCTCGCGTAAAGCAAGGGATATGATTTACGGCGGCGGACTTAAGATTTACACCGCTATCGACTTTGATGTTCAGGAAGCTATCGAGGATGTTTACGAAAACTATCGCAGAATGCCCGACGAAACCGTACAGGGCGCTTGCGTAGTTATGGACTACAAGGGCAGAATACTCGGCATTGTAGGCGGCTGCGGCAAAAAGAAGGCTAACCGTGTTCTCAACCGTGCTTCGCAGTCAACCCGTCAGCCCGGTTCTACTATTAAACCGCTTTCCGTTTACGGTCCTGCGCTCGAAAAGAGCCTTCAGGATAAGGACACTAAGATTTACTGGTCTACACCCGTTCGCGACGCTCCGCTTCTTACCCTTAAAAACGGTAAGAGATGGCCTACTAACGAGGGCGGCGGATATTCGGGCGATATGGTTACTATTCAGCGTGGTCTTGCATACTCGATGAACACCATCTCGGCAGGAACGCTCGATATGATAGGACCGTCGTACTCTTACGACTTTATTACAAGCCGTTTCCACATCTCTACTCTTGATGTGTTCGACGAGGACTACGCACCTATGGCTACGGGTTCTCTTACTAACGGCGTTACTACTCTCGAAATGACTACCGCTTATCAGGCGTTCGGTAACGGCGGTTACTACTACGAGGGCTACGCTTACTATAAGATAGAGGACTCGCTCGGTAACGTTATTATCGAAAAGAAGCCCGAAAATGATAAGGAGTCCGCTCTTTCCGAGGATACCGCAGGTATTATGAATAAGCTCCTTCAGACTGTTATGACTCAGGGTACGGGTTATTACTATAAGCTTAGCGGTATTGAGTGCTTCGGTAAAACGGGTACAACGACCGAGGATAAGGACCGTTGGTTTATCGGCGGTACGCCCGAGTATATCGGCGGCGTATGGTACGGCTATGACACACCTAAAGAGGTTTACTATAACCTTTCGCCGAACCCGAGCGGAACTATCTGGAATCTTGTTATGCGCAATATCTACGAAAAGAAGGGCGTAAACAAGAGCGAGTTTAAAACTCCCGAGGGCATTGTACAAAGACAGTATAGCCCGAATAACGGTAAAATCTGTAACAACAGCGGTATGTACGGCTGGTACGATAAGGACAATATGCCCGGTTACACAAGCTACACGCCGCCAACCTCTAAGACCACTACGGAAAAAGAGGAGTCTACTTCCGACAGCGAGAGAGAAACAACTCAGCAGAGAGAAACTACCGAGGCTACCTCACAAGAGGAGTCAACCTCTCAGGAGCCTGAGTCCTCGTCAGAGGCTAAGAGCGAGGCGGAATCCTCCGAAGCTCCTAAGCCTAAGCCGACAGATGACTCGGAAGACGAATAACACTTTTAGAACGGAAAATCCGAGCGGTTTTCCGTTCTTTTAGAAAAAGGATATATTTATGAAAATAATGTCTGTTGATTACGGCGATAAACGAACGGGCATTGCCGTATCGGATGTTCGCGGTATGCTCGCGTCGCCTTACTGCGTTATTGACGAGAGCTACCGTCCAAAGCTCGTTACTAAGATTTGTGAGCTTATTAATAAAGAGAATATTGAAAAGCTTGTAATAGGGCTTCCGCGTAATATGGACGGCTCTTACGGCTACAGATGCGACGAATGTAAAGCCCTCGGCGGCGAGATAAAAAACGCGTGCGATATCGAGATTGTGTTCGAGGACGAAAGACTCACTACCGTTATGGCGCACGACGTTTTGTCAAGCAACAACGTACGCGGCAAAAAGCGTAAAGAAACCGTTGACGCCGTATCCGCCGTAATGATTTTACAAAGCTATCTTGATAAAAATAAGTAATATAGCCTGAATTTTACCGTACCATTTAATGGTGGTACTATGAGTTTAAGGCTGTTCGACGTTGGCATTAAGATAGAATATTCGCTGTTTATACTGCTTAGTGTTGCGATACTTTTAGGCTTTAACAGCGTGCTTGTTGTGCTGTTGATGTCCGTTTTACACGAAGCGGGGCATATAGCAGCGCTCTATCTCCTCGGCGGAAAAGCTGACGAAATAGTGTTGAGCTACTACGGCATAGGGCTAAAACACAGCTCTAATCTATCCGTAGTTAAAGAAACAGTCTTTTTATTAAGCGGCGTTGCGGTAAATCTTCTGCTTTACTGCTTTGGTATAGAAAGACAGATAAACTTAGCGCTTATATTTATAAATCTGCTTCCTGTTTATCCGCTTGACGGCGGACGAGTGTTCGTACTAATCATAAAAAGCGCGTTCTCGCTTAGCGTTTCAGACAGAATATATAAGCTTGTTTTAGCAGTATTTCTTATTTTACTGTTTTCCGCGGCGGTGTATTTTAAAAATCTGTCGCTGATATTAATTGTTATTTACATAATTTTTTATTCAATTAACTTTAAAGGATTTTTATGAAAAAAGAAGTCGAAAAATTACTGCAATATGTTCAAAAGCCCGCCCGTTATACCGGCGGCGAGCTTAACAGTGTGGTTAAGGATAAGGATAAAATCGACCTGAGGTATGCGTTTTGCTTTCCCGATACATACGAGATAGGTATGTCGCACCTCGGGCTTAAAATCCTTTACGGCGTTACTAACGAGCGCGACGACGCCTGGTGCGAGCGCGTGTTTGCACCCGATACTGATATGGAAGAGCTTATGCGTAAAAACGGCGTGCCTCTTTTCGCGCTTGAAAGCGGCGATTATATTAAAGATTTTGATATGATAGGCTTTACGCTGCAGTATGAGCTTTGTTATACCAATATGCTTAATATGCTCGATTTGGCGGGGCTTCCGCTACTTACTAAGGACAGATGTGAGCTTACGCCTATTATTGCCGTAGGCGGTCCCTGCACCTGTAATCCCGAGCCTATTGTTGACTTCGTGGATATAGTATTTATCGGCGAAGGGGAGGAGAGCACTAACGAAGTTCTTGACCTCTTAAAAGACTGTAAGAAAAAGGGCGCTACTAAGCTCGAATTCCTCGAAAGAGCTAAGGACATTAACGGTATTTATGTGCCGTCATTTTACGAGGACAGCTATAACGAGGACGAAACATTAAAGGAGCTTAAACCTACGCACAACGCGCCTGCACGCCCGAAAAAGAGTATTATAAGCGATATGAATACGGTTTATTATCCCACTGAATTCGTCGTGCCGTTTATTAATGTTGTGTTCGACAGAGCGACGGAGGAAATTTTCAGGGGATGTATACGCGGATGCCGTTTTTGTCAGGCAGGGTTTATTTACCGTCCTATAAGGGAAAAGAGCGTAGAAACCATTAATAAACAAAGCAAGGCGCTTATAGAATCAACCGGCTATGACGAGCTATCTCTCTGTTCGCTTTCTACCTCCGACCACAGCGATGTTGATAATATGTTAAATTCGCTCATTGACTGGACGGAGAAGGATAAGATCAATCTCTCTTTGCCGAGCCTTCGTGTAGATAACTTTTCTGACGAGCTTGTAAAAAAGCTCAACAAAGTTCGCAAGAGCGGACTTACCTTTGCGCCCGAAGCAGGTACGCAGAGGCTGCGCGACGTTATTAATAAAAACGTTACAGAAGAAGAGGTTTTAACCACCTGCAACAAAGCCTTTGATAACGGCTGGACCTCGGTTAAGCTCTACTTTATGATGGGACTCCCGACCGAAACTATGGAGGATATCGAGGGTATTGCAGACCTCGGAATGAAGGTAGTGCACGCTTTTGGCAAAAATCCCAACACCAAAGGCAGCGGCGTGCAGGTATCAATCTCGTGCGCATCGTTTATTCCAAAGCCGCACACGCCGTTTCAGTGGGAAGCGGAGGACACAATGGAGTCGCTTAAGGCTAAGCAAAAGCACCTGCTCGAGAGCATACCGTCGCGTAAGATTAAGGTGTCGTTCCACGAAACGCCGACCTCGCTGCTCGAGGGCGTACTCGCAAGGGGCGACAGACGGCTTAACAAGGTGCTGCTCGACGCGTTTAATAACGGATGTAAGTTCGACTCGTGGGATGATAAATTTAATTTTGACGCGTGGATGAAAGCGTTTGAGGATAACGGTATCGACCCGTTTTTCTATACTCAAAGACAGCGCAGCTTCGACGAGCTTCTGCCGTGGGACCACCTCGATTTCGGTATCTCGCGCAAGTTCCTTGAAAATGAGAATAAGAAGGCGCACGAGAATAAAACCACGCCGCACTGTCGTATTAAGTGTGCGGGCTGCGGGGCAAATATGTTAAACGGAGGACACTGCGATGCAAGAAATTAGACTCCGTTTTTCAAAGACCGACCAGGCGAAATACATAAGCCACCTCGACACTAACAGGGTGTTTTCGCGTGCATTTGCAAGGGCTAAGATTAACCTCTGGTTTACAGAGGGCTTTAATCCGCACCCGTATATGAGCTTTTCGCTGCCGCTTTCGCTCGGCGTTGAGAGCCTGTGCGAAAATGTGGATATCCGCATACTCGACGATATGCCTTACGACGAGATTAAAAGCCGTATGAACGACTCGCTGCCGATGGGAATTCGCGTTGTAGATGTATACGACGACTTTATGGACTGTCACGACATCGCGTACAGCGACTATGTGTATAAGTTCGAGTTTAAGGATAACGAGCTTGCGCTTGAGAAGATAAAGGCAGTCCTTGACAGCGACGAAATTATGGCGCAGAAAAAGGGCAAAAAGGGTAAGCGCAGAATACTTAAAGAAACTAACATTAAAGAGTTTATCGTGTCTTACAGCGTTTCAGTAAGGGGAGAGAACATAGTTTTAAACACAAGGCTTCTTGCAGGTCCCGAAAAGAACCTGAACCCATCGCTGCTTTTTGACACGATAATAAGGCTTATTGATATGGATTTCGAGTGGAAAAGCATATCGCGCATACGACTTCTTACTAAAGATTTAAAAGAATACAAATAAAATATTGACATATTTATTACAATGTGTTATTATATTTCAGCATTTAGCCGTAGATTACTCTATCTGCGCGTAAAATGCGGGCGTTACGCATTTTAGAGATGGTCCAATGTCAGACTCCTGATAAGAACATCTAAACAAAATTAAGGAGGAAATAAAATGGACGCACTTAAAGTTATTGCTCAGGACTCTGTAAAAGCTGATGCACCTAAGTTTAACATCGGTGACACCGTTAAGGTTTCGGTTAACATCCGCGAGGGTTCGAGAGAGAGAATTCAGATGTTCGAGGGAACTGTAATCGCTAAGAAGGGCTCGGGCGTTTCCGAGACATTTACCGTTCGTCGTATCTCTTACGGCGTAGGTATCGAGCGTGTATTCCCGCTTCATTCACCCAACGTTGTTGACGTTAAGGTTATCCGTAAGGGTAAGGTTAGACGCGCTAAGCTCTATTATCTTCGTGACAGAGTTGGTAAGGCAGCTAAGGTTAAGGAAGACATCAAATAAGAATGTAAAATCACCGCTTTGCATAACGCAAGGCGGTATTTTCATATAAGTTGCAATTTATATAAAATTATTATATAATACAATTATTAACTTTCGGAGGGTTTGGTATGCCCGAATATATTAAGCAAAATGTTCAGTGGTTTCCGGGTCATATGGCTAAAACAAGGCGACTTATAAAAGAGTCGCTTAAGCTCGTTGACGGCGTTGTCGAGATTGTTGATGCTCGTGTTCCTCAAAGCTCGCGAAACCCCGAAATAGACGATATAGTTAAGAATATGCCTCGAATTATACTGCTCAATAAATGCGATGTTGCCGAGCACAACGCAACTAAAATGTGGCTTAAATACTTTAAGGACCGCGGTATGTACGCTATGGCGGTTGACTGCAGGACGGGCAAGGGTCTTAATAATTTCGATACGGTTGTTAAATCAGCCTTAAAGGATGTTATCGCAAGAAACGAGTCAAAGGGTATGGTTAATAAGCCGCTTCGCCTTATGGTCGTAGGTATTCCGAACACGGGTAAGTCCTCGTTTATAAACCGTATGGGCAAAAATGCGAAGGCGAAGGTCGCTGACAAAGCGGGCGTTACTCGCCAGAATCAGTGGTTCGTTGTCGGCGGAGGTATCGAGCTTTTGGACACGCCCGGCGTTTTATGGCCTAAATTTGACGACCCCGAGGTCGGTGACAAGCTCGCATTTATCGGCTCAATTAAGGACGAAATAACCGATAGGGAAACGCTTTGCTGCAGGCTGCTTGAAACTCTTGCCGCAACGCGCCCCGAAGCGATTGAGGAGCGCTACAAGCTCGATTGCGTAGAAGGTTTGCAGGGCTGGGAAATCCTCGAAATGATAGGTAGAAAACGCGGCTTTTTAATCAAAGGCGGCGAGATAGATTACGAGCGCGCTGCTGTTATCGTCACCGACGAATTCAGAGGCGGAAAGCTCGGAAGAATTACACTGGAGTTACCAAATGGATAAAACAGAAATAGATTGGTTATTATATGAAAAAGAAGCCGAAAATAACGGCTATACTTTAGTTTGCGGCGTCGACGAGGCAGGTCGCGGACCGCTTGCGGGACCGGTGTTTGCCGCTGCGGTTATACTGCCGAAAGGGCATATTGTCGAGGGCGTAAACGACTCTAAAAAGCTAAGCGAAAAAAAGCGCGAAATGCTTTTTGACAAAATCAAAGAGGAAGCGCTTGCGTACTCGATTGCGTCCGCGAGCGAAAAAGAAATTGACGAGCTTAATATTTTGCAAGCAACTTATCTTGCAATGCAAAGGGCGATTGAGGGGCTTGAGCCGAAGGCTGACTTTGCCATGATTGACGGTAACAGAATACCGCCGCTTGACATTCCCGCCGAGTTTGTTATAAAGGGCGACGCGAAGTCCGCGTCTATCGCCTGCGCCTCGATACTCGCTAAGGTATCAAGGGACAGATATATGCTGAAAATGGCTGAAAAATATCCCGAGTATCAGTTTGAAAAACACAAGGGCTACGGCACTAAGCTGCACTACGAAATGCTCGATAAGTACGGCGAGAGCGAAATTCACAGAAAAACATTTTTAAAGACCTGGTACGCTAAAAAATGAACAATTCGGGACGACTTGCTGAACTGAAGGCTGCGGATTACTTAATCCGTCACCGATATAAAATCTTGGATTATAACTATAAATCGCGTTTCGGCGAGATTGATATTATTGCTAAAAAAGGGAAGTACATCGTATTTTGCGAGGTCAAGATGCGTGATACAGACTCTATCGCAAAGCCTATGGAGTTTGTTGACGAAGCAAAGCAGGCTAAAATTATAGCCACTACACAGCTTTATCTTGCCGCTAACCCAACTAACTTACAGCCGAGATTTGATGTAATCGAGGTTTTTATGAAAAATGGCAAAATAAAATCAATCAAAGCCCTTGAAAATGCGTTTCAATTAGTATAAAATATATTGAACTTTATTTTAGGAGATACAATATGCTTTACACATCTACACGAAATAATAATATAAAAGTTACTGCTGCGCAGGCTATCGCGCAGGGTATCAGCGAAGAGGGCGGTCTTTTCGTTCCTTGCGAGCTGCCTGAGTTTTCGCTAAATAAAATAGGTGAAATGGTAAGCCTTTCTTACATCGACAGGGCTAAGGTAGTCCTTCGTGAATTCCTCACCGATTTTAGTGAGGAGGAGCTTGATTACTGCGTTTGCGGCGCTTACGCTAAGGATAAGTTTTCAAGCGAAAAGATTGCTCCCGTAGTTAACGTTAATAAAAACGAAAATATACTTGAGCTGTGGCACGGACCGACCTGCGCGTTTAAGGATATGGCGCTGCAGCTTTTGCCGTACCTTATGACAGTTTCGGCTAAAAAGACTGCCGACGGCAAGACTATCGTTATCCTTGTAGCAACCTCGGGCGACACCGGTAAGGCTGCTCTCGAAGGATTTAAGGATGTTGATAATACCAAGATTTTAGTGTTCTATCCCGTTGACGGCGTGTCACCTATGCAAAAGCTCCAGATGACCACACAGGAGGGTGAAAACGTTGCCGTATGCGCTATTAACGGTAATTTCGACGACGCTCAAAGCTCGGTTAAGGCTATATTTACTAACGACGATATTAAGGCTCAGCTTGCTAAAAAGAATATGATGTTCTCGTCCGCGAACTCGATTAACTGGGGTCGCCTTGTGCCGCAGATTGTTTACTATTTCTCGGCGTACGCTGACCTTATCGAGCAGGGCAGAATTAACCTCGGCGACGAAATTAATGTTGTTGTACCTACGGGTAATTTCGGCAATATTCTCGCGGGCTACTATGCTAAAATGATGGGGCTTCCGATTAAGAAGCTCGTTTGTGCGTCTAACTCTAATAATATTCTTACCGACTTCTTAAAGACGGGTGACTATGATAAAAACAGAGAGTTTTACACCACTACTTCACCGTCTATGGATATACTTATTTCCTCTAACCTCGAAAGACTTCTTTATCATATGAGCGGCGAGGACGACACCCTCGTTACAAGCCTTATGAAGAGCCTTTCAGATGGCGGTAAATACACTGTTTCGCCTGAGCTTATCAGCAATATTCAGACTATGTTTGAAGCCGGCTTCTGCGACGAAAACAGCGTTAACGACACAATTAAAAATCACTTTGATTCTTACAAATATCTTTGTGACACGCACACCTCGGTTGCGCTTAAGGTTTATGAAAATTATGTAGCCGAGACGGGCGACGACATCCCGACAGTTATCGACTCGACCGCTTCGCCGTATAAGTTCTCTAAGAGTGTTCTCGGCGCAGTTATCGGCAAGAGCGTTTCTGACCTTGACGAGTTTGAAACTGTTGACGAGCTTAACCGCGTTACGGGCGCAGAGGTTCCCGCACCGCTTAAGGCTCTTAAAAATAAGTCGGTACGCTTTAGCGATGTTTGCGATAAAGAAAATATGAGCGAGATGGTCTTCAAACTTTTAAGCTTATAAAAAGAGGAGGGCGACGCCCTCCTTTTTATTCACACTCGCACGGCTTTTCGCAACAGGTAAAGGTTTCGCATTTCGTTTCACTTTCGTGAAGCGCTCTCGGGTTTCCGACCTTGATGTGACCTGCGGTGCAGTTGTTGGTTTTATCGTGGTAAACGCAGTTTTCTACTTCGCACGATACGCCCTTAATTTCTTTATCCATAAATTTCACTCCCTTCGTAATTATTTTTTGCGCTAAATTAGTTAATATTCAGGAGTAATTATGTCGATTTTTGCGATTGCGGATACGCATTTATCCTTCACAACGGATAAGCCGATGGACTCATTTCCTGGCTGGAAGGACTATGTTAAAAGAATTGAATATAACTGGAATAATATCGTCAAAGACAGCGACACCGTAGTAATTGCAGGGGATATCAGCTGGGCTATGAATTTTGACGAGCTTAAAAGCGATTTTGAGTTTATAAATAACCTGAGCGGTAATAAGATTATCGTTAAAGGCAACCACGACTACTGGTGGAATACGCTTACTAAAATGAACGCCTTTATCGAGGAAAACGGCTTTGACAGAATTAAGCTTCTTATGAATAATTCGTTTGAGGTTGACGGCGTTTCGGTTTGCGGTAGCAGGGGATGGGCTATTGATGTCGAGGACTCGCACGACGAGAAGGTTCTGAACCGCGAGGTCGGAAGGATTAAGATGTCGCTCGACTCGGCAAAATGCGAGGATAAAATCCTGTTTCTGCACTATCCGCCGATTACTACTAACGCTGCCTGCGAGCCGATTATGCAGGTTATTAAGGACTACTCAATTAAGAAATGCTACTACGGTCATCTTCACGGCGCCGCTACGCGATTTGCGGTAGAAGGTGAGTGCGACGGCTGCGATTTTGAGCTTATTTCCTGCGACAGGCTGTCATTTATACCCAAACTTATTAAATAATATAAAAATTTTATTGTATTTTTATTACTGTTGTGTTATAATGCCAAAACGACAGATATTTTTAAATATTAAAGGGAGGTCATTCCAATGGCACTTAAATCATCAAATAAAGTTGATACTAATGTTTACGAAATTGAAGTAACTGTTGATTCTCAGACTTTTACAGACGCTTGCAAGTCAGCATATATGCGCCAGAGAAAGTCTATTCAGCTTCCCGGTTTCAGAAAGGGTAAGGCTACACAGGGTATGGTAGAAAAGGTTTACGGCGAGGGCGCTTTCTACGAGGAAGCACTCGAGATTGTTTACCCCGAAGCTGTTCAGGCTGCTATCGACGAGGCTGAGCTTCGCGTAGTTGACCAGCCGTTCGACCTTGATGTAACCGTTATGAGCAAGGCTGAGGGCGTTGAGATGAAAATGAAGGTTACAACCTATCCCGAGGTTAAGCTCGGCGACTATAAGGGCCTCAGCGCTGAGTACGGCGAGACTGAAGCTACAGACGAGGATGTTAACGAGGAGCTTAACTCGATGCTCGAGAGAAACAGCCGTCTTGTTACAGTTGAGGACAGAGCTGCTGAGATGGGCGACACCGCTGAGATTGACTTTGAAGGCTTTGTTGACGGCGAAGCATTCGACGGCGGCAAGGGCGAAAATTATCCGCTCGAGCTTGGCTCAAACAGCTTTATACCCGGTTTTGAGGAGCAGGTTGCAGGTCATAATGTAGACGAGGAATTCGATGTTAATGTAACTTTCCCCGACGAGTACGAAGCAAGCCTTGCAGGTAAGGAAGCTGTATTCAAGTGCAAAATCCACGAAATTAAGAAAAAGGAGCTTCCCGAGCTTGATGACGAGTTTGCAAAGGATGTAGACGAAGAGGTTGAAACCCTTGACGAGCTTAAGGATAAGCTTAAAAAGCAGATTTCCGAGCGCAAAGAGGAGAACGCTAAGCGCGAGTTTGAAAACGACCTCATTAAGCAGGTTATCGATAATATGGAAGCTGAAATTCCCGAGTGCATGAACGCTCAGAAGACTGACGAGCTCGTTCAGGACTACGGCTACAGACTTCAGATGCAGGGTATCGACCTTAACACATACCTTCAGTATCTCGGTCAGACAATCGAGGACTTTAAGGCTCAGTTCGAGGAGAATGCTAAGCAGCAGGTAAAGGTTTCTCTTGCACTCGAAGCTATCGCTAAAGAGGAAAATATCGAAGCTACTGAGGACGAGATTAACGAGGAGATTGATAAGCTCGCTAAGCAGTACGATATGGACGCAGAGCAGATTAAGGCAGCAGTTCCTGCTGAGCAGCTCGAAAGCGATATCAAGACAAGAAAAGCTGTTGACATTATTGTTGACTCCGCTAAAAAAGCGTAAAACATAATTAATTGCAAATAATATTTTAAAGGAAAGTGATTATATGGCTTCATTAGTGCCTTATGTAATTGAACAGTCAAGCGCCGGCGAAAGAAGCGTAGACATCTTCTCGCGCCTTCTTTCGGACAGAATTATCGTTCTCTCCGACCAGGTTGACGACAACACCGCGTCGCTCGTTGTAGCGCAGCTCCTCTTTCTCGAGAGCCAGGACAGCGACAAGGATATTTCGCTTTATATCAATTCGCCCGGCGGCTCGGTTACCGCAGGTCTTGCAATTTATGACACAATGAATTACATCAAGTGCGATGTATCCACAATCTGCGTTGGTATGGCTGCGAGCATGGGCGCGTTCCTGCTTTCAAGCGGTACTAAGGGCAAAAGGATTGCGCTTCCGAACAGCGAAATTCTTATTCACCAGCCGCTCGTTGGCGGCAGCGGTATTACCGGTCAGGCAACTGATGTAGAAATCGCCGCTAAAAACCTTATCAAGACTAAGGAAAAGCTTAACAGAATTCTTGCTGAAAACTGCGGCAAGGACTACGAAACCCTTGTAAAAGACACCGACAGAGATAACTGGATGTCAGCCGAGGAAGCGCTTGAATACGGTCTTGTAGACAAGGTAATTGACAAGAGATAAGGGAGCTTTCAATGGAAAGAGACGATTTACACAGCGCAAGATGTTCGTTTTGCGGTAAAAGTGAATCAATGGTGTACAGGCTGATTGAAGGTCCGAACAATGTGTATATCTGCGATGAATGCGTATCCCTTTGTAACGACCTTATCACCGCGCAGGACGCGTTTAAAGAAAAGACATCAAACAGCGACAGTGCGGGCATGACGTTGCCGAAACCTATGGAAATCAAGGAAAAGCTTGACGAGTATGTTATCGGTCAGGACGATGCCAAGAGGACGCTTTCGGTAGCGGTTTATAACCACTACAAGAGGATTTTTTACCAGAACGACGGCGATGTCGAGCTTCAAAAGAGCAATATCCTGCTTCTCGGCTCAACCGGCGTTGGCAAGACTATGCTTGCGCAGACGCTTGCTAAGATACTCAATGTGCCTTTTGCTATCGCTGACGCCACGACTCTTACCGAGGCGGGCTATGTCGGCGAAGATGTTGAGAATATACTCTTAAGGCTAATTCAGGCTGCCGATTTCGATATCGAAAAGGCGGAGAAGGGCATTATCTATGTCGACGAAATTGATAAGATTTCGCGCAAGAGCGAGAGCCGTTCCATCACCCGTGATGTAAGCGGCGAGGGCGTACAGCAGGCGCTCCTTAAAATCCTTGAGGGCACACAGGCTAATGTTCCTCCCGGAGGCGGCAGGAAGCACCCGCAGCAGGAGTTTATACAGATAGATACTACTAATATTCTGTTTATCTGCGGCGGTGCGTTTGACGGTATAGAGAGGATTATCGAGAACCGTATCGGCAGAAACTCGCTCGGCTTTGGCTCAGATATGGAGAAAAATAAGGACGAGCAGGACGAAATCCTTAAGAATATCACTCAGCACGACCTCGTAAAATACGGCTTAATTCCCGAGCTTATCGGACGAATTCCCGTTGTTACAGTGCTTCAGGATTTGGATAAGGACGCGCTTGTACGCATAATGACCGAGCCTAAAAACTCGATAGTTAAGCAGTACACTAAGCTTTTTGAGATGGACGATGTTGAGCTTACCTTTGAAAAGGGAGCGCTTGAAGCGATGGCGGACATCACTCTCGAACGCAAGACGGGCGCGCGCGGACTTCGTTCGGTATTCGAGAATGTTCTCGGCGACCTTATGTACAGAGTGCCGTCGGATTACACTATCGAAAAGATAGTTGTAACCGAGGAGAGCGTTAAGAATAACACTCAACCGCTAATCCGTACTAATAAAAAGCGCGAGCCGCTTAAGCTCACAGATAAAGATATTAAGAATGCGTAGTAAAAGGCTGTCTTGTGGCAGCCTTTTATGCTTTAAGTTTTAAGTTTTAAGCTTGTGGTTACTCGGCTGCGCCTCGGACAATATTATACTCGTATCAACGATGAATTGTAGGGGACGACGTCCTCGGCGTCCCGCGAAAAATCAAACGGATTTTTCGATTGCCCGTAAGGGCAATAAATGGCTAATGGTTCCAAGCGCGTCATCATCAAATACAAATCAATAAGCAGCGAAGCCAAATTTTTATTTGATAAGGAGAAACATATGGAGCGATTGTCAGCAAAACTTTTGTTTTGTCCTAATCACGAAATGTGTTTGGAGGCGCTCAGGCAAATATATTGACAGATAGTTTTGCTTTATGTATAATAATTTTGAACTCTTTAATAATTTTTATCAATTCTTTCTATGCTGAATAGAAAAACGGAGGCAATATTTTGTTTATCAATATATATAAAATGAGTTATATACCGATTGCATTTGCGCTAATATTAATGACGGTTAAAGTGGGTTATGCGTTTTTACACGAAGAACTTTTTATGAAAATCGTGAATGTTATTTTCTTTATTTTAATAATTATTGTTTCTACTTTTGTTCTAAATTATTACAAAAATTCAATTAAAAGTTTAGTTGATGATGGTGATAGTTATTTAGCTGTATTGTTAAATAATCGGCAGATACAATTCAAACAGAGCGATATTGTATCAATTAAGCGCAAAAAAATGCAACAAAAATAGTCCTGTCAAACAATAATTCGTATAGAATACTTGACAATAATGGCTTTGCTGAGCTTAATAAAATTGATGCGGACATTTTAAATACAATAATTCAGAAAAACGGCATTGATAACACACCTTTGCGCTAAAATGTGAAACAGCAAAATAGCTGGTGCCTTGCTATTTACTATATACTAACGGTCAACTGTTCGGGTTTACCTATACCAACGGAGAAGGGCTTTTTGCGCCTTTCTCTATTATTTTTAACTAATTTAATTTAAATGCTTGACAAATTTGCCCTTTATATATATAATACTTAAAGTGCAAAGTGGGTGATACTATGCAGCTTGATTTAACGAGTCTTTTTAATTTTGATAACGAAGTCGTTGATATCGATACTAATTTAGCGTTTAACGACTTTGAATACGACACCTATAGACCACTCAAAAACGGTGTTAAGGTTAAAGGGAAGGCGTTTTGCAAGGCTGATGTAGTTTACCTTGAAGTTAATGTAAGCTTTGAGTTTTTCGGCGTGTGCGACAGATGCGCCGAGGAATTTGAAAAAAGCTTTAGCTTTGACATTAATAAAATTGTTGTAGAAAAGCTTGAAAACGAGGACGACGATTTCGACGAATTCGTTGTAGTAGAAAGCTGCAAGCTCGATTTAGACGATTTTATTTATCAGGAAATTCAGCTCTATTTGCCGCACAAAATGCTGTGCAAAGACGACTGCGCCGGCATTTGTCAGAAATGCGGTAAAAACCTGAACGACGGAAAATGCGACTGCGAAAAGGATGTTGACCCGAGACTGGCGGCGCTTTTGCAGCTCAATTTTGATGAAGATTAAGTAAATTAACTATTAGTTTAATTAGGAGGAATAAAAATGGCAGTACCTGCAAGAAGAACTTCAAAGACAAGAAAGAATAAGAGACGCTCAAGTGTTTGGAAGTTAGACGCTCCGACTCTTGTAAAATGCCCGAATTGCTCAGAGTACACAGTACCGCACAAGGTATGCCCGAGCTGCGGATACTACAATGGCAAAGAGGTTATTGAAGTAAGATAATTTCACAAGTATGCGGCGGCTGAAGCAGCCGCCTTTCTTGTTATAAAGGTAGGTGCTACTATGGCAAAACCCGTTGTTGCTATTGTCGGTCGTCCGAACGTCGGCAAATCAACGCTTTTTAACAAGTTAATAGGCGCAAGGCTTTCGATAGTTGACGACACGCCGGGCGTTACGCGCGACAGAATTTACGGCAACTGCGAGTGGCTGGGGCACAACTTTTTGTTGGTTGATACGGGCGGTATCGAGCCTAAGACCGACGATGTAATCCTTAAGCAGATGCGCTCGCAGGCGCAGATAGCTATAGAAACAGCTGATGTAATCGTGCTTGTGTGCGACCTTAGATGCGGCGTTGTTGCAAGCGATATGGAGGTTGCCGCAATGCTTATGAAGAGCAATAAGCCGATTGTCCTTTGCGTCAACAAATGCGACAGCATAGGCGACCCTGAGCCCGAGTTTTACGAGTTTTACAACCTCGGTATCGGAGACCCGATTGCGGTATCCTCGGTACACGGTCACGGTACGGGCGATTTACTCGACGAGATTGTTAAGTATTTCCCCGAAAATACCGAAGAAGAGGAAGAGGACGAGGAAGTTATTAATGTTGCCGTTATCGGCAAGCCTAACGCGGGTAAATCCTCGCTCGTTAACAAAATCAGCGGTACCGAGCGCACAATCGTATCCGATATTGCGGGCACAACGCGCGACACGACCGATACTTATATCGAAAACGAGTTCGGCAAGTTCAATTTTATCGACACTGCGGGACTTCGCCGCAAGAGCAGAGTTAACGACGACATAGAGCGTTACAGCATTATTAGGGCGAGAATGGCGGTCGACAGGGCTAATGTGTGCGTTATTATGATAGACGCTACCGAGGGCTTCACCGAGCAGGACAGCAAGGTTGCCGGTATTGCGATAGAGCAGGGCAAGGCTTGCGTTATCGCGGTCAACAAGTGGGACGCTATCGAAAAAGACGGAAACACTATGAAGGAGTTTCGCGAAAAGCTCGCGGTTGACTTCTCGTTTATGTCCTACGCTCCGGTTATTTTCATTTCCGCTAAGACGGGCCAGCGTATAGATAAGCTCTTTGAAACGATTGTGTTCGTTCATTCTCAGAACTCTATGCGTATCTCGACCGGCAGGCTTAACGAGGTGCTTGCCAACGCTACGGCAAGAGTACAGCCTCCCACCGACAAGGGTAAGAGGCTTAAGATTTACTATATGACTCAGGCGTCGACAAGACCGCCTACATTTGTATTTTTTGTAAATAACAGCGAGCTGTTCCACTTTTCGTATCAGCGTTATCTCGAAAACCAGATTCGCGAGATATTCGGACTCGACGGCACGCCCGTAAGGTTTATCGTGCGTGAAAGAGGGGAGGGCAAGTAATGCTTACAGTGTTGATGTTTATACTGATTGCGATTATTTCCTACCTCCTCGGAAGCCTTAATTTCGGCGTTATTCTGTCGCGCAGACTTAAGCACGACGATGTTCGCTCGCACGGCAGCGGTAACGCAGGAAGTACTAATATGCTAAGAAACTACGGCAAAATACCTGCGCTGCTTACTATTATAGGTGATATGGCTAAGGTCGCGCTCGCTATTCTTATAGCGTTCGGTCTGCTTAAGCTCACTAAGCGTTATGACGCGGTGCTCGACACCTTTAAAAACGGCGATATTATGATTAAGTCGTTTGCGGGCTTCTTTTGCGTGCTCGGTCATATTTACCCGTGCTTCTTTAGCTTTAAGGGCGGCAAGGGCGTTGCAACAAGCGGCGGTATGGTCTTTATGATTGACTGGCGTATCGCGCTTATACTGCTCGCTATGTTCGTGCTGACGGTTGCCATTACGGGATATGTAAGCCTCGGCTCAATTCTTATGGCTATATTTTATCCTATGTATATCTTTGCGTTTTACATCAGCATACCGCTTACGGTTATCGCGCTAATCTTTTCGGCGATTGTTATAGCAAAGCATAAGGAGAATATAATAAGGCTTCGAGAGCACACCGAGAGTAAAATCTCATTTTCAAAAAAGGATAAGCAAAGGGAATAAAAAATAGGACTGTCGATTGACAGTCCGTTATTTTTTACTCTTTATAATTACGCTCTTTCTACCTTACCTGAGCGAAGGCATCTTGTGCAAACATAAATTCTCTTAGGTGAGCCGTCTACGATAGCCTTAACCTTTTTGATGTTCGGTTTCCAGGTTCTGTTAGAGCGTCTGTGTGAGTGGGATACCTTGATACCGAATGACATACTTTTTCCGCAGCATTCACATTTAGCCATATGCGTACACCTCCTTATAAATTAAGAACGCATATATATTAACAGAAAGTACGCCAAAATGCAAGCATTTTTTTAATTTATTTTAAATAAGTGAAAATAAATGTACATTTTAGTATTAATTCTTGATTTTATCTTATATATTTTATATAATAAATAGGATTTAATTAAAATTATCGGAGGTAAATCAAATGGCTGTTGATAAAAGCAAATCAAGCGATAAAAAAGCGGCGCTTGAATCCGCTATTAAACAAATTGAAAAGCAGTACGGCGCAGGCGCTATTATGCGTCTCGGCGCAAATAACAGACTTAAGGTTGACGCTATTTCCACAGGCTCTTTAACCCTCGATATCGCTACGGGTATCGGCGGACTTCCAAAGGGAAGAATTATAGAGATTTACGGTCCCGAATCTTCGGGTAAAACCACGCTCGCGCTTCACTGCGTTGCAGAGGCGCAAAAGCTCGGCGGCGAGGCTGCGTTTGTTGACGCTGAGCACGCTCTCGACCCCGCATACGCTAAGAATTTAGGCGTAGATGTCGATAACCTTCTTGTAGCGCAGCCCGACAACGGCGAGCAGGCGCTCGAGATTACCGAACAGCTTGTAAGAAGCGGCGCGGTTGATATTATCGTAGTTGACTCTGTTGCGGCTCTCGTTCCGAGAAGCGAGATTGAGGGCGATATGGGTGACTCTCATGTTGGTCTCCACGCAAGACTTATGTCGCAGGCTCTCAGAAAGCTTGCAGGCGCTATTAACAAGTCAAACTGTATTATTATCTTTATTAACCAGCTTCGTGAAAAGGTTGGCGTAATTTACGGTAACCCCGAGGTTACAACCGGCGGTCGTGCGCTTAAGTTCTATTCGTCAATGCGTATTGATGTCAGAAAGAGCGAGCAGATTAAGGCGCCCGGCAACGAGTTTGTGGGCTCTCACACCAAGGCTAAGATTGTTAAGAATAAGGTTGCGCCTCCGTTTAAGACGGCAGAATTTGATATTATGTACGGTACGGGTATCGACAGAGTCGGCGAAATCTGCGACCTTGCAGTAGCGCTCGGTATCGTTAAAAAGAGCGGTTCGTGGCTCTCTTACGGCGAACAGCGTATTCAGGGCAGGGACAAGTTCAAGGAGATGCTTAAGAGCGACCCCGCCTTTGCAAAAGAGATTGAGGATAAGGTTATGAGCCTTATGAAAAAGAAGGACGAGGAGGAGCCTTACACCGAAATCGAAGCAAAGCCCGAGCTTGATGTTAAGCCTATCGGCGAAACAAGAGCGCAGGCAAAAGCTAAGCTCGATATAGATATCGAAGACGAAGATTAATGATTATAACTCACCAAAAGGGCAGGGGAAAGAAAATTCACTTAGCTCTTGATAATGAATACCAAATCACAACGGATATCGACTTCTGGGCGGAGAATTTTGTTAAGGACGGCACCGACATCACCGAAAATGAGTGGCAGGAATTAGTTAATAAGATTAACTTTAAAAAGGCGCTGAATAAGTGCTACGACCTGCTCTCCCGCCGCGACCACAGCGAAAAGGAGCTTAAAACGAAGCTGCTGCGCACCGTTGATAGCGAGAACGCCGATAAGGCTATTGAGCGTATGAAGGAGTACGGCTATCTCGACGACGAAAAGTACGCCAAAACGCTTTTAAAGCACCTTAAGGACGACAAAAAAATGAGCGAGTCGTTCATTAAGCAGGAGATGGCAAAACGCGGTATTTCGCGCGATATAGTCGTCGAGCTGCTCGAAAACGAGGAGCTTGACAATGTATCGGCGGCGTGTGATTTGATACAGAGTAAATACAGATTAAAGCTTCAAAAGGAAAACGGGCGCGAAAAGGTTTTTGCCGCGCTTATCCGCAAGGGATTTAAGTATTCCGATGTAAAAGAGGCTTTTAACAGAATTGAGAATGACGAATACGAATATTAGTTTTAGCGCGGGTATGATTTCGCTTGGATGTCCTAAAAATCAGGTGGACGGCGAAATTATGCTTAAAAAACTGAATGAAGCGGGCTTTAACATTGTTAGCGAGATTGAAAAGAGCGATGTTATGATTATTAACACCTGCGGCTTTATCGACTCCGCTAAGCAGGAAGCGATCGAAACAATCCTTGAGGTTGCCGAGTACAAAAAGGCGAACTTAATAGGCGCTATCGTCGTTACGGGCTGCCTTGCAGAGCGCTACCAGGACGAGATTAAAAAAGAAATCCCCGAGGTTGACGCGGTTGTAGGTATAGGAGCAAACGCTGATATTGTAAGGGTTTGCCAGAAGGCGCTTTTAGGTATCGAAACCTCGAGCTTTCCGAATAAATGTTACCTTCCGCTTGACGGTGAAAGGCTTGTTTCTACGCCGTCACACTGGGCTTATCTTAAGCTGTCTGACGGGTGCGACAACAAATGCTCTTACTGTGCTATACCCGCAATCCGCGGTAAGTTCAGGAGCCGTCAGCCCGAGGAAGTTATTAAAGAGGCAAAGGAGCTTGCGCAAAACGGCGTTAAAGAGCTTATTTTAATCGCGCAGGACACCACAAAGTACGGCTACGATTTGTTTGGCGAATACCGCCTTGCTGCGCTTTTAAAAGAGCTTGTTAAGATAGACGGTATTCACTGGATTAGGCTGTTTTACTGTTATCCGCAGCGCATTACGGACGAGCTGATTGATGTTATCGCTGCCGAGGATAAAATATGTAATTACATAGATATTCCGCTTCAGCACGCCTCCGAAAGCGTCCTTAAGGCTATGAACAGAGTCGGAAACGCCGACGAATACAAGGCTTTATTTAGTAAAATGAGGGCTAAAATACCCGATTTAGCGCTAAGGACTACATTTATGGTGGGCTTCCCGGGCGAAACCGAGGACGATTTTGAGACGCTTTGCGACTTTGTAAACGAGGTTAAGTTCGACAAGATGGGTTGCTTTACCTTCTCGCCCGAGGAGGATACGCCCGCATTTGATATGGATAATCAGCTCGACGAGGAGGTTAAGCTGCACCGCCAGGAAATTCTTATGAATAACCAGTACACAATTACCGAGAACTCTAACAAGAGCCGTATCGGCAAGGTCTACGAGGTTGTTATCGACGAATTTGACGGCGAGAATTATATCGGCAGGTCTTACCTTGACGCTCCCGAGATAGACAGCGGTATTATCTTTAAGAGCGATAGCGAGCTTGAAATCGGAAGCTTCGTTAATGTGAAAATCACCGACTTTGACGGATATGATTTATTAGGAGTGAAAGTAGATTGAATTTACCGAATAAACTGACAGTTTTCAGATTTATATGCGTGCCGTTTTTGTTCGCGGCGGCTCTTATTCCGTTCAGGTTTCACTGGGCAGTTACGCTTATTATCTATATTTTAGCGTGCCTGAGCGACAAGGCGGACGGCATAATAGCGCGCAAAAGGGGACTCGTAACGGATTTCGGTAAGCTTATGGACCCGTTGTCCGACAAGTCGCTTGTAACGGCTGCGTTTTTAATTCTTATTAACCTCGGCTGGCACACCGATATTGTTATTATGATTATGATGGCGCGCGAATTTCTCGTTGCGGGAATGCGTATGGCTGCCGTAAACGAGGGCGAGGTTATCGCCGCAAACGGCTTTGGCAAGGCTAAAACATTTTTGCAAATGATGTCAACGGGGCTTGTATTTTTGTTTTTGGCAATACTTGAAAAGGACGGCGAGATTATAGTTAACGCAAGGGGCTTTAACGCGCCCGACTGGCTTAACATTTTCTGTACCGTTACCTTCTGGATTTGCGGAGTTGTGACGCTTCTCAGCGGTCTTAAATACGCGAAAGACGGCTGGCATCTTATTAAAACGAAATAAAAGTGTTGCATTTTTTTATAAAATGTATATAATGTATATAGATAATTAAAGACTTCGAACGGGAGAAGTAGCTTTAAACGGATATCAAAGAGAGCAGGCGGCGCTGAAAAGTCTGTATATCACGCATAGCGAAATGCACCCGCGAGTTTCGTAAAGGAAGTTTAGTATTTTACGACGGATTGCTCCGTTAAAGGCACCGAGTATAAAACGGAGTGGAACCGCAGTTTTACTGCCTCTGTCGCAAGACGGGGGCTTTTTTTATTGAATGGAGTGATTATAATTAGCTATTTTAGTGATTATAAAGAGGATGTTAAAAGCTTTATAGAGCACGACCCTGCGACCAATAATCCGCTTGAGGTAATACTGCTTTATCCGGGCTTTAAGGCGCTTCGCAGTCACCGCAGGGCGCACTGGTTTTTTGAGCATAATATGAAGTTTATCGCCCGCTGGATAAGTCAGCACAGCGCGCACAAAACGGGGATTGAAATTCACCCCGGCGCTACTATCGGCAGGCGCGTTTGTATCGACCACGGTCACGGTATCGTAATCGGCGAAACCTGTGAGATCGGCAACGATGTTATGATTTACCAGGGAGTAACGCTGGGCGGTACGGGCAAGGATGTCGGCAAACGACACCCCACAATTAAGGACGGTGTAATGATTGGCGCAGGCGCGAAGGTGCTCGGACCCATTACAATCGGCGAGCACGCCAAGGTTGCGGCGGGCGCTGTCGTGGTAAAGGATGTTGAGCCGAACGCTACGGTTGTCGGCATTCCCGGCAGGGTTGTAAGGCTTGACGGCGAGCGAATTGACGACCTCGACCAGATGACGATGCCCGACCCGCTGTTTGACGCTATTACCAAGAACAGCAAGCTTATTGACGAATTAAGGCAAGAGATTGATAAATTGGAGGACAAGAACAATGAGAATATTGAATACAATATCTAGGCAGAAAGAGGAGTTCGTACCCGTTGACGAAAACGAGGTTAAAATCTACGCCTGCGGACCTACTGTTTATAACTTCATCCACATCGGCAACGCGCGCCCGCTTTGCGTGTTTGACGTGCTAAGGCGCTATATGGAATACAGGGGCTATAATGTTAAGTTCGTACAAAACTTTACCGATGTTGACGATAAGATTATTAACAGGGCTAACGAGGAAGGCTTAACCTTTACCGAGGTAGCTGAGAAGTATATTAACGAGTTCTGGACGGACGCGCACGGACTTAATTTTAAAGACGCCACTGTACACCCCAAAGCTACCGAAAATATTGACGAAATTATTGATATTATCAAAACACTTGAGGATAAGGGCTACGCATACGCTGTAGACGGTGACGTGTACTACAGGGCGCTAAAGTTTAAGGATTACGGCAAGCTTTCGCACCAACCGATTGACGATTTGCAAAGCGGCGCAAGAATTGCAGTAGGGGATAAAAAAGAAAATCCGCTCGACTTTGCGCTGTGGAAAGCTGCTAAAGAGGGCGAGCCATACTGGGAGTCACCCTGGGGCAAGGGCAGACCCGGCTGGCATATCGAGTGCAGCGCTATGAACAGAAAGTACCTCGGCAACACAATCGATATCCACTGCGGCGGTCAGGACTTGATTTTCCCGCACCACGAAAACGAGATTGCACAGAGCGAGGCAGCTAACGACGCGCCTTTTGCTAAATACTGGATGCACAACGGCTATATCAATGTAGATAATGTTAAGATGAGTAAGTCGCTCGGAAACTTTAAGACCGTTCGCGAAATTGCTGACGCATACGGCTACGAGGTTATCAGATACTTCCTTATTTCGTCGCACTATCGCTCACCGATTAACTATAACCTCGAGATTATCGAGCAGTGCAAAGCAGCGCTCGACAGGCTCTACACCTGCCGCGATTCGCTTGATTTTGCTATTAAAAACGCTAAGGATATCGAGGACGACAGGGAGCTGCTTGACACTATTAATTCAAGACGCGAGCAGTTTATCGAAGCTATGGACGACGACCTTAACACCGCCGACGGACTCGCTGCGATTTTCGAGCTTGTACGCGATATTAATACCAAAATACTTGACAAAGAGGTTTCTAAAAACGTATGTCAGGCTGCTGCCGACCTTTTTGATGAGCTTTGCGACGTGCTCGGCATACTTTATAACAGAAAGTCTAACGACCTTGATTCCGAGATTGAAGCGCTTATCGAGCAGCGTCAGGAAGCCCGCAAGAATAAGGACTGGGCTACGGCAGACAAAATCAGGGACGACTTAAAAGCAAGGGGCATAATTCTTAAGGACACGCCGCAGGGCGTAACCTGGACAAAAGAATAAATATAAAGGAGTAAAATTATGATTGACAGAGTTAAATTCAAGGATACTGAGGTATCCAGACTCGGTCTCGGCACAATGCGCTTACCCTGCAAAACTCCCCTTAAGCGCGAGGCAAATCCTCTGATTGACTACAAAAAAGGTCAGGAGCTTGTGGATTTAGCTTATCAAAACGGCGTAAACTATTTCGATACCGCGTATATTTACCACGCAGGCAAAAGCGAAGCGTTTATCGGCTCTGCACTTAAAAAATACCCGCGTGATACCTATTTTCTGGCAGATAAGCTGCCGATGTGGATGTGCCTTAAACAAAATGATTTAGAGCGCATCTTTAACAAACAGCTTAAAAGATGTGACGTTGATTATTTTGATTTTTACCTGTTACATTCGCTTGACAAGGGTAATTGGGAAAAGGTAAAAAAATTTAACGCCATTGATTTTGTAGAGCAAAAAAGAAAAGAGGGTAAGGTTAAGTACTTCGGCTTCTCATTCCACGGTACGCTTGACGTGCTTGAAGAAATTGTTGCTGCGCACGACTGGGATTTTGCCCAGATTCAGATGAATTATCTTGACTGGAAAAACTATAAGTCTAAAGAGCAGTACGAAATCCTTGAAAAAGCGGGTATTCCCGTAATAATTATGGAGCCTCTAAGGGGCGGCAAGCTTGCAAACGTTCCAAAAGCTGCGGAAGAAATCTTTAACAAGGCAAATCCCGACAAATCAATCGCTTCCTGGGCTATTGGCTATGACGCAAGCTTTGATAATGTGCTTACAATCCTTAGCGGTATGAACGCGCCCGAGCAAATGATGGATAACATCAATACTCTTACAGATTTTAAGCCTTACACCCAGCAGGAGATGAATATCTGTTATAACGCTGCTGCAATTATTAACAAAAACGATATCATACCCTGCACGGGTTGCGACTACTGCGCAGACTGCCCTAAGAACATCAAAATCAGCACTGTTTTTGCGCTATATAACAAGCTTAAAACAGAGGATATATCACTTTCAGACGCCAAGGCACAGTACTTAACTATAGACGCTAATGCCAACGCTTGTATTAAATGCGGTAAATGTAAGACGCACTGCCCGCAGATGATTGATATACCCGGTCTTTTAAACGGCAAAATTAAAGAAGTATTCTAATAATTAAAGGAGCTACAAACGTAGCTCCTTAATCTATTTCTAATTCTTTTAGCATCTCGCTCATTTTAGACGCGATTTCGCGATCGGTAAACATTGACTTGATGTGCTTTATATTTTGCCGTCCGCGTCTGAACACCGCGTCAAACAGGCGTGACATATACGCTACAGGCAGCAGATAATGGTGCTTATTCGCGTATTCGTAACTGTGGTAGAGGAATTCCTTATTCACAGCAAAAAGCCCGAGAACAGCCTTGTAGGACGAAGCTTTTGACGTGTCGCCCGAGGTCATAGTGTTCATAAGCCTTGCAGTGCCGATGTTGCCGATACCGTAGCCGAATACACCGCCGCCCAGAATTACATTTTCAAGCGTTTCGTACAGCGTGTCGTCAATCCCGTATTCAAAATCAACCGGCGTGTCAAAGTACATTTTGCAGAGCTTCAGCAACACCTTTGCAGATTTTTCAAAGGCAAGCTTCTCACAAAGAGTTATATAGTCGTTTATATCAATGTCTTTGTTCCTTAGCATAACGTCAATATCCGCAAGCTGACGAACACCTGCGCCGCCCGATTTAAAGTGCTTTAGCAGGTGGCAGGTGATATAAGTAAGGTGGTTTAGGTCGCTGAGCTTGCAGCAGCAACCGTCGTTTTCGTCACATAAATCAAACGGATTTTCAAAATAAGCCCTTGACCTGTCGTTTATACCGCCGAGCTCGCTTTTTATCTCGAACGACTCTTTAGCGTAGCGCAAATCGAGCTCATTTTCTTTTCGGTGCTGCGTTTCAAATCCGAGTTCAGTAAGTCCGCCGAGCACCTTTTTAAGCTCGGTTTTATCAATAATTACATCTATATCGCCGCTTGTCCTCAGCTGAGGTACGGGGTAAAGCTCGCGTATAACAGCGCCTTTAACAAATATATGGCGAACGCCGTTATCATTTAAGTATTCAGTGAGCGTATTTTTTGCGCCGAGGCGTAGCTCATAGTTTTGAAGCGTTAAGCCGAGCACCTGATTAAAAGGGGAGAACTGCTCTTTGGAAATATCGCCGCGTTGCTTTAGCTTTTTAAGCTCAACGGCAGCTATCGCCGTCATATTCTGCAGCTCGCACAACTCAAATAAAGCCTTAAAATCAATGCTTTCAGGCTTCGGAGGGTCAGTGCTGTTAAGATGTGCTTTAATTAATTCTAAAAAGTATTTCTGTTCTCTGTTCATAGTTAAAACAAGGGGGCGGTTAAGCCCCCTGAGTCGTTTATTTTACAAGCTCGCCCATATCGTAAAGACCGGCGCTCTTACCGTCCATATAAACCGCTGCGTTAACAGCGCCTACGGCGAATACCTCTTTACTTCTTGCAGAATGTGAGAGGGCAATATTCTCGTCACGGCCCGCAAAAATAATCTCGTGCTCGCCGACAATCGTGCCGCCCCTGATTGAGTGTATGCCAATCTCGTTTTTGGTGCGCTTTTCGCGCTTTGAGTGGCGGTCGTACTCGTACTTCATCGGCTTTTCAAGCTCCTCGTTAATAGCGTCCGCAAGCATTAATGCGGTACCCGAGGGAGCGTCAATCTTCTGGTTATGATGCTGCTCTACAATCTCGATGTCAAAGTCACTGCCAAGTACGTTAACCGCCTTTTTAGCGAGGTTAGCAAGGAGATTGATACCGATACTCATATTATAGGTAAAGAATATCGGGCAGGTTTTCGATGCGTTAAAAATCTTTTCCTTCTCGTCGTCGTTAAAGCCCGTTGTGGCGATAACAAGCGCCGTAGAAGTGTTACTTGAATATTCCAGCAAATCGTCAAGCAGTGCAGGGTTAGAAAAGTCGATAACTACATCGGCGTTTTCCTTAACATCCTTAATGCTGCTGTAAACGGGGAAGGGAGCGGTGCCGTCGTTAACGATATCAACGCCCGCAACTACCTCGCAGTCGTCTCTTAACGAGATAACGTTCTGAATAACCTTGCCCATCTTGCCTGACGCGCCCGTTATAATAATCTTAGTCATTTTAAATCCTCTTACTTAATAAGTCCGTACTTATCAAGAACGCCCTTAAGATAATCGCGGTTAGAGTCGCTCATTTCGCAAAGCGGCATCTTGCAGGGACCTGCGTTCCAGCCGAGCATATTGCAAGCTTCTTTAACAGGGATTGGGTTAACCTCTACAAACAGTGCGTTTGCAAGCTCGAGGTACTCAGCCATCATATCTGTACACTTGTTAGCGTCGCCGTCGAGATAAGCCTGCGCCATATCGTGAGTTTCCTGAGGACAAACATTAGCGAGTACCGAGATAACGCCCTTACCGCCGCAAGCCATAACAGCGGGAATCTGGTCGTCGTTACCGCTCCAGATGTTAAGCTCGTCGCCGCAAAGCGCACGAATCTTCATAATCTGGCTGATGTTGCCCGAAGCCTCCTTAACGCCGTTGATACGGGGAAGCTTAGACAGCTCCTTAAGCGTTTCGGGTGTGATATTAACGCCCGTTCTTGACGGTACATTATAAAGGATAATCGGGATATTAGTAGCGTCGTGGAACATAGTATAGTGCCTGATAAGACCCTTTTGTGTACACTTATTATAGTAAGGTGTTACAAGAAGGAGTGCGTCAGCGCCGTACTCGCAGCACTTAACAGCCATATCAATGCCGTACTGTGTGTTATTAGAGCCTGCGCCTGCGATAACGGGTACTCTGTGGTCAACGTAGTCTATGCAAAACTTAATAGCGTCGAGATGCTCCTGAGTTGAAAGGGTGGAGGACTCGCCCGTTGTACCGCAGATAACGATAGCATCGGTGCCGTTATCAATCTGCCAGTCAATAAACTTCTTAAACTCGTCGTAATTAACGGTAAAATCGTCGTTCATCGGTGTGATAATAGCAACCGCAGAACCTGTAAAAATGGGATTCTTCATAAAAATTCTCCTTATTCGTTGTAGTTAGTCCATATAACCCTCAGCTGCGAGAAGCTCTGCAAGAAGCACAGCTCCGCCTGCAGCGCCGCGAAGGGTGTTATGAGAAAGACAAACAAATTTATAGTCGTACTGAGTATCCTCTCTGAGTCTGCCGATTGATACCGCCATACCGTTTTCGAGATTTCTCTCGGAGTTAATCTGCGGTCTGTCGGGCTCGGTGAAGTAGTTGAGGAATTTTTTAGGAGCGGAGGGGAGGTCAAGCTCCTGAGCTCTGCCCTTAAAGTTGTTCCAGATTTCAATCATCTCGTCCTCGGTAGGCTTGTTCTCGAAGTTTACAAACACTGCGCCGAGATGTCCGTTAGAAACGGGAACTCTGATGCACTGGGCGGTGAAGTTCGGCTTATCAGCCGAAACGATTTTGTCGCCCTCGATTTTACCCCAGAGCTTAAGCGGCTCTTTCTCGCTCTTTTCTTCCTCGCCGCCGATATACGGGATAACGTTGTCAATCATCTCCGGCCAGGTCTCAAAGGTTTTGCCTGCGCCGCTGATAGCCTGATATGTGCAAACAAGCACATCTTTTACTCCGTACTTTTCGTGCAGGGGGAAGAGCGCGGGTACATATGACTGAAGCGAGCAGTTAGACTTAACTGCGATAAATCCGCGCTTTGTACCGAGTCTTTTACGCTGAGCGGGGATAATACCGATATGCTCTGCGTTAAGCTCGGGCACTACCATCGGTACGTCGTCGGTAAAGCGGTGAGCCGAGTTGTTGGAAACAACGGGGCACTCGTGTTTTGCATATTTTTCCTCAAGAGCTTTAATCTCGTCCTTTTTCATATTAACCGCGCAGAATACAAAATCAACGGATGATGTAATCTTATCGATATCGTTTTCAGCGTCAAGGATAACCATCTTTTTATATTTGTCGGCAAGCGGCGTATCCATACACCACTTAGAACCGATAGCTTCCTCATAAGTTTTGCCGGCGCTTCTTGATGAAGCGGCAAGAACCGTTACATTAAACCAGGGATGGTTTTCAAGCAGGGTCATAAATCTCTGACCTACCATACCCGTAGCGCCTACGACGCCTACATTAAACTTTTTCATAGAATTCTCCTTATAGCTCTTGTAAAATTTTTTGAATTGCAATATAATAGGTAAACATACCGCAACGAGATTGCAATAATTATATATATAATACACTTAATATATATTTATGTCAATTAAAATATTTGGAGAATATTTAATGAAAACATCGGATTTTTTCTATGAACTTCCACAAAATTTAATTGCACAAACGCCGATAGAGCCGCGTGACGCGTCAAGACTGATGGTGCTTCACAGAGAAAACGGCAATATTGAGCATAAGATATTCAGAGATGTAATCGACTACTTAAACCCCGGCGACTGCCTTGTACTAAACGACACAAGGGTTATCCCTGCGAGGATTTACGGCGTAAAAAAAGAGACGGGCGCGGTTGTTGAATTTTTGCTGCTTAAACAAAAAGAAAACAATGTATGGGAGTGTCTTTGTAAGCCGGGAAAAAGGGCAAAAGTCGGCACTGAATTTGTGTTTGGCGACGGACTTGTCGAGTGTGAAGTCGTTGATATTACCGACGACGGAAACCGCCTTATTTCGATGAAATGCGACAAAAAAGAGATATATAATATCCTTGATAAAATCGGCAAAATGCCGCTTCCGCCGTACATTACGGAGGAGCTGAAAAACGGCGAGAGATATCAGACAGTTTATTCAAGAGAGCTTGGCTCTGCGGCAGCGCCGACAGCGGGTCTGCATTTTACTAAAGAAATGCTTAAAAAGATTGAGGAAAAGGGCGTTAAAATATGCTATGTAACGCTGCACGTCGGGCTCGGCACCTTCCGTCCCGTTAAGGTTGACGACGTAACACAGCACAAAATGCACTCGGAGCATTACAGTATATCTAAAGAAACCGCTGATATTATTAATGAAACAAAAAGTAACGGCAAAAGGGTTATCGCCGTCGGCACAACCAGCACGCGCACGCTTGAAAGCGTTGCTACCAAAAACGGCTGTATATGCGAGGACGAGGACGACACAAGCATCTTTATCTATCCCGGCTACGAGTTTAAGTGCGTTGATGTACAGATAACTAATTTCCACCTGCCCGAAAGCACGCTTATTATGCTCGTTTCTGCCTTTGCAGGCTACGACAACACGATGAACGCTTACAAAACGGCGGTCGCAGAAAAGTATAGATTCTTTTCCTTCGGTGATTGCATGATGATTCTATAATTGTATATTATATTGATAGAAATATATTGACAATTAATATTATATTGCATATAATATAGTTGAAAGGCGGCGTTATTATGGCACAAACTAATGTAAATATTCGTATGGACGAAAATACAAAAAAGCAGTTTAACGCTTTTTGTGAAGAAATAGGTATTTCTGTAAGCTCCGCATTTAATATGTTTGCAAAAACCGTTGTCAGAGAACACAGAATTCCGTTTGAAATAACAACAGAAGTTCCTAATTCCGTAACCCTTGCAACTATAGAAAAGGCGGAGAACGGTGAGGACGTTTACGGACCTTTTGATTCTGTTGAAGAATTAATGGAGTCGTTAAATGCTTAAAGTTGAATATACAGGACAGTTCAAAAAGGACTATAAACTTGCTGTAAAAAGGAATTATAATCTTGACGAATTATTTGAAGTAATCAGAATGTTATCTGATGAAAAGAAGCTGCCGGACAAGTATCGTGACCACGCTCTGACTAACTATGCAAAAGGCAACAATGTGCGTGAATGTCATATAAAACCTGACTGGTTGCTGATTTATAAAGTGTATTCGGACAGGCTTGTCCTCGAACTACTTCGTACCGGAACACACAGCGACCTGTTTAAATAATGTTATGGTGCAAGAAATTCTTGCACCTTTGTTTAAAGGATTTGTTATGAAATTTACGTTATTAAAACAAGAAAATACCGCAAGGCGCGCAACCTTTGAAACCGTACACGGTACAGTACAAACACCGTGCTTTATGAATGTTGCGACCTCTGCTGCGATTAAGGGCGGACTCAGCACACGCGACCTTGAGGATGTGGGTGCGCAGATAATGCTTTGTAACACCTACCACCTGCACGTCAGACCTAACGACGAGCTTGTGCGAGATATGGGCGGACTGCATAAATTTACAAATTGGATCCGTCCGATACTCACCGATTCGGGCGGATTTCAGGTGTTTTCGCTCGCAAAGCTCAATAAGATTAAAGAGGAAGGCGTGACCTTTAACTCTCATATCGACGGTAAAAAAATCTTTATGGGACCCGAGGAGAGTATGCAGATTCAGTCGAATCTCGGCTCTACTATCGCTATGGCGTTTGACGAATGTGTTGAAAACCCTGCTAAGTACGAATACGCTAAAGAAGCCTGCGGCAGGACGCTCAGGTGGCTTGAGCGTTGCAAGGCGGAGATGGAAAGACTTAATTCGCTTGAAACCACGATTAACCGTCAACAGCTTTTGTTTGGCATTAATCAGGGCTGCACCTATGACGACCTGAGAATCGAGCATATGAAAGAGATTGCAAAGCTCGACCTTGACGGTTACGCTATCGGCGGACTCGCCGTTGGCGAGCCTAAGGAGGAGATGTACCGCGTTATAAGCGCCGTTGAGCCTTATGCGCCTAAGGACAAGCCGCGTTACCTTATGGGTGTAGGCACACCCGGTAATATTATTGAAGCTGTCAGCAGGGGAGTCGACCTTTTCGACTGCGTTATGCCCTCGAGAAACGCTCGCCACGGTCAGCTATTTACCAAAAAGGGCGTAATTAACCTTAATAACGCTAAGTACGCGTACGACGACACGCCGATTGACGAGGAGTGTAACTGTCCTGTTTGCCAAAACTACTCCAAGAGCTACATCCGACACCTCTTTAAAGCGGGCGAAATTCTCGGTATGCGCCTTGCGGTAATGCATAACCTGTATTTTTATAACAATTTAATGGCAGAAATCCGTTATAATATCGAAAACGGCTCGTTTGAAGATTATAAAAAAGAGTATGTTGACAAGCTTGATACAAGAATATAAAATAATCCTTGCATTATTGAGCCAATTACTATATAATCTAATAAGTTAAATTAATTGGAGGAATTAATATGAATACATTTTTACTTTCGCAGATGTTGCAGCAGGGCGGCGGCTCGGGCTCACAGCAGGGCGGCTCGTACAGCTATATTATCCTTATGGTTGTACTTGTCGGCGTTATGTACTTTATGATGATTAGACCGCAGAAAAAGCGCCAGAAGGAAGAGCAGGAAATGCGCTCCTCGCTTGAAATCGGCGACGAGATTATCACAATCGGCGGTATTGTAGGTAAGGTTGTTACAATCCGTGAAGAGGATATCGTTATCGAAACCGGTGCCGACAGAACTAAGATGAAGCTTCAGAGATGGGCTGTTAACACTAATGTTACCAAGACCGAGCAGCACAGAAAAGAAGTTGAGGCTGCACGCGAAGCTGCTAAGAGCAAAAAGGATAAGAAAGAAAAGCAGATTTCTGATTCAGCTAAAGAAGTTGAGGAAAAAATCGAAAAATAATGTAATAAATAAGAACTCCCTCGAATACTCATTAATGTATTCGGGGGAATTTTTATGAAAAAAATAGAAACCAGGGGCAGCCAAAACCTGCTCTTAAAATTTGTAATTAAAGTAGTTTTATCTACGCTTATTTCGATTTCGGTCGTTACATATTTACTAACCCTAGTGGTCTATAATCTCGATTTAGACCTTGATTTAAACATATTCTTATCCGTTATCGTATGCGCCGCAGTCGCTGCAATAACAGCGTTTGTGTCGGTTTACGGGGTTAAAAACAGCGGCGCGCTGCTCGGAATAGCTGCCCAGATACCGCTGCTTTTTTACAGCCTTGTAAATATGATTTTTAACGAAAACAGCTTCTTATTTTTCGTAATTAAGTGCGTAATTATCGTGCTTATCGGTGCGCTTTTCGGCATACTCGCAGTAAACAGAACGCGAAAATCAAGGTTTAAAATATGAATAAGCCCGATTTATCCGGTTTTTCCGTAACCGACCTTATAGATAAGGAAAAAGGCACCCTTTATTCGCTTATTTTTTACTCCTGCGGGCTTGTTTTCGGAAGCTTTTTGTACTTTTTAGTTAACAGCACCTCCGCTACTAAAGCGATGAAAGAGTTGTTCTTAGGCGCAAAAGGCGACTTTTTACGGCTGTTTTTCAGTAATTTTTCGCTGTATTTTTCGGTCTTTATGGTGTGTATCCTGCTCGGACTTTGTATTGTCGGATTTTCTGTAATTTACGGCGTTTCGCTGTTTTCGGGACTGTTTTTAGGGCTTAAAATCGCTTATTTTTATGTAAATTTCGCCTTTAAGGGCTTTGCCTACAGTATTTTAATGATAATTCCCGAGGGTGCAGCGCTGATGACAGTGCTGATTTACACTATAGATATAAGCATAAAGCTCAGCAGTATGATATATAAATCCGCGTCCGGCAAGGAGCAGGGGAGCGCTAAAGAAATAAAGTCACTGCTTACAAAATACCTTGTATATGCACTCGCAGTGACCTTAATCGCGCTAATCAATTCAACATTAACTATAATGTTAAAAGAGATAATTATATTAAATTAAGTGTTAGCCTTTGGCGCTTTATTGTTAGCAAGCGGGTTAGATTCAACCGCAGCTTTAGTAGCGTCGGAGGCTATATGTGTATAAATTTCGGTAGTGCCGAGGTTTTCGTGGCCTAAAATCTCTTTTAAAAGAAGAACATCAACATTACCGTGCTGGTACATAAGCGTTGCCGCCGTATGCCTTAGCTTGTGTACGGACAGCCCGCGTCCGCCGAGACCTGCTTTTTCGAGGTTGTTATTAACCATAATTTCGATTGTGCGCGGGTTAATTCGCTGATTTCTCGCGCTCAGAAACAGGGCTCTGTCCTTGACTCCTTCGTTCGGGCGAACCTTGCGATACTCGTTAATAGCGTCAATACAGGCGTTATTAAGGTAAATTGTACGCTCTTTGTTGCCCTTACCGGTAATTACGAGCGTGTTATCCGAGCGAATATCGTTATAATCAATGCTTACAAGCTCGCTGAGTCGCATACCGCAGTTTAAAAACAGCGTAATAATAGCGTAGTCGCGCTCCTTAAACTTACCGTCAACCGCCGCAAGAAGCCTTTGCGCTTCCTCTAAAGTCAGGTATTTCGGCAGGGATTTTTTGATTTTAGGCGTGTCGAGGTTCTTCATAGGGTTGACCTCCAAAAGCCCCTGATTATCCGTTAAATAAGAGAAAAAGCGCCTGATTGCAACGACTTTACGAGCTCGAGTAGCCTCGTTATTTTTACGCACATTACGACAGTAAATAATGTACTGATACGCGTCGTTAAGCGTAATAGTCTTAATAAAAGCAAGGTCGATTGTAGTTAAATCAATCTCCGAGTCCTCGCAGGACTTAGGATACAAGCCCTTGTGGCGGGCAATATAGATAAAGAAATTCTTTAAATCGTTAGCATATTCGGTTACCGAAAGCTCGCTGTGACCTTTAATAGCCTCAATATAAATCAGGTAATCCTGAACGAGCATTGGCAGTTTATAAAAATCTTCACGTTTCAAAGGGAACACCTCTCAATTTCGCAAAACTTTTAGGGAATTACAAAACTATAATACCAAAGGGAAGAACCATTTGCAAGAAAAACTTAAATTTTTATCGAAATAAATTTATAAGGTTTTAAGCTCAGAGCATTAAGCTTTAAGCTTAATGGCAGGACACCCGCACCCATTATATTGTCTGAGCGAAGCGAGTAACCAAAAGCTTAACGCTTAACACTTAAAACTTAATACCAATTATAAGAATAAAATGCTCCGGTCACTCGTATATAATAAATAAACGAATTCTAAATCATCGAATAACAGCAAGCGTTTAATACAATTATATGTTTAAAAAATTTCTATCGTCTCCAGAGCAGAGTATATTTTAACAAAAACAGGCTACAACACCTTAAAACAGTGTTATAGCCTTTATTTACGCGCTTTTGAGTATATATAGCTGATTTCGTTTTAAAACTCCCCTCTACTTCGCAAAATATTAATTTTACGAAATTGCTTATAATTTTTGATGAGGTCGTTTCTGCCCTGCTAAGGGCTATTTTTGTTTAGATTGTCGCACTGCGATTACGATAAACGCAATTACTATTACAAGTATAATAATGTACGGCATAAGCCCTCCTTACTCCGTTACCGCCTCGAACGCTGCGCGGATTGTTCGTACCGGTACGATGTCCATACTCGTTTTAATTTCTTTAGATAACGATTTATAATTATGAAACGGTATTACGCATTTTGTAAATCCGAGTCGTGACGCTTCGTTAATTCTCTGTTCGCAGTTGTTTACAGCCCTTATCTCCCCCGCAAGTCCGATTTCGCCGAATGCGAGGGTGTTGTCGTTAACTACAGTGTCTTTTAAGGACGATATAAGCGCCATAGCTACGCTTAAATCCGCAGCAGGCTCATAGAGCTTAAGCCCGCCGACAACGTTTAAATACGCGTCCATACCGCCGAAAACATAGCCCGCGCGCTTTTCAAGCACCGCAATAATCATACTCATACGGTTGTAATCAAAGCCTGTGCTCATTCTGCGCGGAGTTCCGAAGCCCGAAGTCGTTACGAGCCCCTGAACTTCGGCTAAAATCGGTCTTGAACCCTCCATTGTGCACGCAACGCAGGTGCCGCTTGTGTTCTTAGGTCTGCCCGAAAGCATCAGAAGAGACGGGTTTTGCACCTCTTTTAAGCCCTCCTGAGTCATCTCGAACACGCCTATTTCGTTAGTCGAGCCAAAGCGGTTTTTAGCGCTGCGAAGTATCCTGTAAGAATAGTTTCGCTCCCCTTCAAAATACAGCACTGTATCAACAATATGCTCGAGTACCTTAGGTCCTGCGATAGCGCCGTCCTTATTTACATGACCTACGATAAATATAGGTATACCAAGGCTTTTAGCAAGGTGCATAAACACATTAGTACACTCTCGTACCTGCGTTACGCTGCCCGCCGAGGACGAAACGTCGTCAATCATCATTGTCTGAATCGAGTCGATAATCACCATATCGGGCTTCTCGACTTTAATCGTTTCTACTATCGTTGCAACATCGGTTTCAGCTAAAATATAGAGGTTTTCGGTGTCTACGCCGAGTCTGTTAGCCCTTAGCTTAATCTGGCGGGCGCTTTCCTCACCGCTGATGTAAAGTATGCTGTTGTTTTGACCGAGCTTCTGGCAGATTTGGAGTAAAATAGTGGATTTACCGATACCCGGGTCGCCCGATAGCAGAATAAGGCTACCCTCTACAATACCGCCTCCGAGCACTCTGTCAAACTCGCCGACACCGCTTAAAAGGCGCTTTTCGATATCGCTGTTAATCTCGGTAAGGCGCTGTACCTGCGCAATCGAAGCGACTTTAACGCCCTTTCCCTTTGAGGTAACTGCCGGTGCGGTTTCCTCCATAGTGTTCCACTCGCCGCACTGCGGACACTTACCGTACCATTTAACGCTTTCGTATCCGCACTCGCTGCATACATAAATACTTTTTGCTTTAGCCATTATACTTCTCCGCATATGCCCGCCAGAACGGCAAAGGCAAATTTCTTTTGATAATCTGTATTTTGCAACAGTTTATTTTCGTTAATATTACTCATAAATCCGCATTCCACCATAACCGACGGAACGCGCGCATTATACAATATGTAATAATTGCTGTCCGATACTTTGTTTACTCGCTCGTTTTCGGGCTGTAAAAAATGCTTAACGCTTCCTAAAATATTATCGGCAATTACCTTGCTTTCGGGGTTGTTTTTGGAGTACCAAACCTGACATCCCCACTCTTTTTCGTCCTCGAAATGATTCTGATGAATTGAAATAAGCGCCGCATTTTTTACGGAATTTACAAAGTCAAGACGGTTATATAAATCGGAACGGCTCTTTTCTTTTTCGCTGTAGTAAAGCTCGCTGTCGTCGCTTCTCACAAGCCTTGCGTCAATTCCGCAAACCATAAGAAAGTCGTAAAGACAAAGCGCAATAGAGAGGTTAATCCCCTTCTCCTCGGTACCGTCCGCGCCGATAGTGCCGCAGTCTTTACCGCCGTGACCCGCGTCTATAACTACGGTGTAACGGCTACCGGTTGTAATTGCCTGACCCTGAGTAAAATTTACTCTTTTACAGCCGCTTTGAGTTAAAACTAAACAAAGCACAAATATTACTAATAGTAATTTTTTCATACAATCACCATTAATAATTATGTATTAATTATAGTATATATTTACCTATCTTTCAATATTAAGTTGATTTATTTAATAAATGGTACTATAATTTACTCTGTGAGGTGACGATATGAAAATTGTTAACATCGACGGCGTTTGCACAAATCCCGGTGATTTGTCATGGGAGCCGTTTAAAAAGTACGGCGACTTTGTGGTTTACGACAGGACCGAGCCCGACGAGATTTATGACCGCATCAAAGACGCCGACTGCATTATTATAAATAAGTCAATTATCACTAACGAAATGCTTGCAAAACTGCCTAAGCTAAAGTATGTCGGTCTTCAGTCAACGGGCTATAATATTATTGATATTCACGAGGCTAAAAGGCGCGGTATCGTTGTGTCGAACATCCCCGCGTACTCTACTAACGCGGTGGCTCAGCTCGTTTTCGCTATGATATTAGAGGTTACTAATAAGGTAAAGCTTCACAGCGACTCCGTTCACAGCGGAGATTGGTGCGCGTGTCCCGATTTCTGTTACTGGAAGTCCCCTCTTGAAGAGCTTGACTCTAAGACTATCGGCATAATCGGCTTCGGCTCTATCGGAAAGCGAGTTGCGAATATTGCAACGGCGTTTGGTATGAAGGTGCTTGTGAACACTCCGCACCCTGTTGATAGCGAGGATGTAAGCTTTGTATCTCTTGATACGCTGCTAAGTGAGTCCGACATAATCACCTGCCACTGCCCGCTTACCGAAAGCACCGAAAAGCTGATTAATAAAGACACTATAGCTAAAATGAAGCGCAGCGCTATATTTATTAACACCTCACGCGGTCCTGTAGTTGACGAGGATGCGCTCGCTGACGCGCTTAACAGCGACAGAATCCGCTACGCCTGCGTTGATGTGCTGAGCGTTGAGCCGCCGAGCGAGGATAATCCCCTCCTGAGCGCCAAGAACTGCATTATAACCCCGCATATCGCCTGGGCTGCGGTTGAAACAAGGGCAAGGCTCCTCGAAATCCTCGAAGCTAACCTCAAAGCGTTTCTCGAAGGTCACCCTCAGAATGTAGTTAATCCTTAGGATAATTATGAATGGTGAATTATGAATTATGAATTTAGGGCGCTCGCCGCGCGGGCATTATAAAATAGGTGTGGACGGAGTCCACCATCAATTCATAATTTATCATTTATAATTCATAATTGTATGTAATGAATAAATTATTCATTATGCATAAATCGTGAATAAAACGCTAAAAAAATATTTTTTTTAAAAAATTACTGTCCAAATATGCATAAAACCTGAATAAAAATACCCTTTTTCACTCTAATAGTGAAGGGGTTTTTTATTATTACCTTTTAAAATTAATGAAAGAAGGTTATTTTATGTCAAACAGTAAGCAGTCGGAAGTCGCGTTTTTAATGATGAAAAACTGGAGGGAGCAGCTCGATTTACTTACCGACGAGCAAAGAGGTATCCTGCTGAAAGCGATATATGATTATCAGTGCGACGGTACTGACTTTTACACTTCGGACGGAGTTTTAAACATTTTATGGATTAGCATTAAGCAGATTTTTAACATTAATAATAAGAAGTATGAGGAAACCTGCGCTAAAAATAGACAGAATATCGCAAAAAGGTGGAATAACAATACGACCGTATCAAGTGGTATTTCAAAAAATACCAAAAATACCGATATAGATATAAATAAAGATAATGATAAAGTTATAGATAAAGATATTGTAAATGATGTTGATATTGAAATAGTAGAAGATACAGGAGAAGTAACAGAGCATACCTCCCCTGCTGTTACTGCTGCTTATAAAAAATACATAAGTCTGCTTAGTGATGATTTTTATAATACTCCCGATATGCTTAATATGGACACCACCTACACAAACTATACTAATTCGCAGCTTTGCGCGTTGTACGAGCTTGTTGAGGAGGAGGCGCTTGAAAGATACCTTAACAAAGCGGCAGATTACTCCGCGCGCGATATGCCTAAAATGATTATCGCCTGGGCTGTTGAAGACGGAAAAATTATTAAAAGTGATAATTTATCTTGACTTTAAGTACAAAATACATTAATATAATTAAAGATGTGCTGGTGTGGCGAAATCGGCAGACGCAAGGGACTTAAAATCCCTCGGTAGAAATACCGTACCGGTTCAAGTCCGGTCACCAGCACCAATAAAAAGGCATACCTTCGGGTATGTCCTTTTTATTTATATCGAGGACTTGAACCGAGGGGACCCCGAAAAATCAAAGATTTTTTGGGGAGAGGAGAAGCATATGAAGTGATTTTTAGCAAATGCTTGCATTTTGCTTCAATCACGAAATTTGCTTTGACGAAAGTCCGGTCACCAGCACCAAAAAAGACCTAACATCATTTGATGTAGGTCTTTTTTATTTTTATAGCTTATAAACTCTGCCCTCAAACGGTCTTAAGATGTCGGCAGGGTTTTCTTTTGTGCCAAGCACAAGCATCATATCACCGGTGTCAACCGGACAGCCGTGCGGCTTGTTTGACAGATTGAGCATTACAAAGTATTGCTCGCCCTCACCCTTGCGGTAGTAGCAGTAAAGCGGCTTTTTTATGCCCTCAACCTTAATAAAATCGCCGTAAATAAGCGTTTTGCTGTTCTTTCTGAGCGCGATAGCTTTTTTATAGAAATTCAGAACGCTGTCGCTTCTGTTTGCCTCGTCCTCGGCGTTATAGTAGCGGTAGTCGCTCGCGGTTTTAAGCCAGGGCGTACCCGTCGTAAAGCCTGCGTTTTCGGTGTCCGACCACTGAAACGGAAGCCTTGCGTTATCCCTTGTGCCGCGGGCAACCCTTTTAAACGCCTTATCTGCGCTTTTGCCTTTTGCCAGCAGCTCGTTGTAGTGGCCGATAGCTTCTCTGTCGTCTATATCGTCTATACTCTCAAAGCAGCCGCCGCCCATCGAAAGCTCCTGACCCTGATAGATATATGGCGTACCCTTTAAGGTCATTTCAATAAGCACGCAAAGCTTAGAGATATCCTCCCTGTAAAGTCCGCTTTTATCGACCTTATTAACTATACGCGGATTGTCGTGATTTTCAAAGAACACAGCCGGCCAGCAGTGGTTTGTGTAGCGGGTCTGAAACTTTTCAAACTCCTTCATAGCTTCAAACAAATCAAACTCGAAATAGTCGTAATTCGTGTGCCCCTGGTTTATCAGAAAGTCAAAGTTAAACACTGTGTCAAGCTCGCCGCGAAAGTCCGCAGTGAGCATTTTGTCCATCTCTATTCCCGCGCCGCCGCACTCGCCGACGGTGTAAACGTCGTACTTGCCGAACGTGCGTGAGCGCATTTCCTTTAGATAATCGTGGAGCTTCGGTCCGTAGAAGTAGTATTCAGCGCCCTTGTAGCCCGTCAGGAGCCCTAAAAACGCGTTTGCATCGGGTAAGCCTTCCTGCTTGCTGATAAAGTTAATTACGTCCATTCTGAAGCCGTCAATGCCCTTGTCGAGCCAGAACAGCATCATTTCGTAGATGCTCTCGCGTACCTTTTCGTTTTCCCAGTTCAAATCCATCTGCTTTTTGCTGAAAAGGTGCATCGCCCACTCGTCAAGTTTTTCGTAATAATTCCACGCGGGACCTTTAAACAGGCTCAGCCAGTTGTTCGGCGGGGTCTTGTCGCCGTCGGTCGCATCGCGCCAGATGTAGTAGTCGTGGTACGGGTTGTCCTTGCCCTTGAGCGCCTCTTTAAACCAGTAATGCTCGTCGCTCGTGTGGTTAACAACAAGGTCGATAATCAGCTTCATACCGCGCTTATGCACCTCGTCGAGCAGCTCGTCGAAGTCCTCCATAGTGCCGAAATCCGCCATAATCTTTTGGTAATCGCGGATATCGTAGCCGTTGTCGTCGTTAGGAGAATCGTAAAACGGCGAACACCAGATTGCGGTGACGCCGAGTTCACTAAGGTAATCAAGCTTTTGAATTATGCCCCTTAAATCGCCGATACCGTCGCCGTTCGAGTCGTAAAACGAGCGAGGATAAATCTGGTAAATAATGGCTTCTTTCCACCATTTTTCCTTAAGCTCGCCCTCGTCTGTGATGACCTCGTCCTTTTCGAGATTGAGCATATCGCAGATGGTCTGAACGGTGTTTTTGTCGAGCAGACCTGCGGTTAAGGTGGTAAGAGTCTTGAATTTAAGCGAGCCGAAAACGCCGCTTTTATTAGGTAAATCCGCAGGAAGCCGAAGCGCTAACATAAGCTTTTCGATAACATCCTTAGCCATCGGGTTTACCATAGCCTCTTTAAGCGTAGTAGAAGGAGTAATTTTAAGCATTTTTACACCTCTATTTAGAAAAGATTGTAAACATTTCGCCGCGTCCGTCCTCTTTAAGAGCGGAAAACGGACAGGTTACGATACCGTTATTAGAGTATCTTATGCCCGCTTCCTTGCGGCGCTTGTCGTTATATTTACTTACCGAGAAATACGGGTCGAGCACGATAGCCATATCCTCGCCGCCCTTGCCCTTAACAACGCCTACAACAGCCACAAAGTGGCCGCCGGTTACGGCGAACAAGCGGTTTTGACCTACATGGGCTACAGCCATTTTGCCCGACTTAATTGCGGCTTTAAGCTTTTGCTCGTCCTTAGTTACGGTGTAATTAAGGTGATATTTATTTTTCATATAAGAAGCGATTTTGAACATATTAGAGCCGTACGGTTCTCTTGCGCCGATTTTAAGCAGCTCGTTAGTGTACGCTTCGAGCGTGGGCGCGTAGTTAGTCAGGTTACGAATAACCATCAGCGACGAACATACGCCGCAGCCGCTTGAGCCGATAGTTCTGTTGTCGTTCTCCTTATAGTAAGGATACGGAATAGTCTTATTAAGCGGGTCGTTCTGGCGAACAATAATATAGCCGTTCGCTTCTAAAATATTGTTTATTTCAAACGGAACATAGATATCCTCGAACTGCTTGTAGTCGGAGTACTCCTCGCCGTTATTATTCCTGCAGATATATCTTATTCTGTACTGATAATAGGTGTCGGGGTTAACGGTAGCGTCCTTATACTTACTACCTCTTTTTCTCCTTAAAAGCTCCCACTTTCCGGTTTTAACGATAACCTTTTCGGGCTCGGTTTCTTCGCTTTCTTCGTCAGCCTCTTTAGCGTCGGTGTCCGCTTCCTCGAGCTCCTCAACCTCGATTTCGCGTCTGTAAATCTCGGTAACGAGGTTGTTAGGGTTGGACCACTCGAGTATTACATTACTCTTAGAAACCTCGTTTTGCACCTTGCGGATGTTAGAGGGCTTAGTGTAGAAGGTGTAAAGACCGTTAAACTTATCGCCGAAATACACCTTAATAATGTGATAGGTGTTCGGCTGCAGGTTATCAAGACTGAAGTACTTACCCTGATTAGAGTATTCAAGCTCTACCCACTTACCTAAAAGCAGGTTATACTCCTCAATCCTAAGCGACATAATAGACTGTTTAAAATAAAGCTCAGCACTATCTGAGTATGGCTTAATATAAAGCTCTACAATATCGCTGTACTCGTCCTTATTCTCCTCGTTATTAACCTGTGCCTGAAGTACGATATTATCGTCGTTAAACTGCATTGAGCTGTCCTTAGGTATAATAGCAAAGACCTCAATCGGAATTGAAGCCACAATTACTAATGATAATACTAATGCAATAATCTTTTTCGACATATCTATACGCCCTTTTCAAATACTATAAACATAATAAAATTAATTTATTAACTTGTCAATACATAAATATTAACTAAATATAAAAGTTGAGAACTTTTATTTAACAAATTAAGAATAATTTGTTAATTAGTGGACAGTGAACAGTGAACAGTGGACAGTGAAGGGTGCTGCGCACGGCTGTTATAAATAAGGCAGCACTGTGTAATGGGAGCGGTGTAATTAGTGGACAGTTGACAGTGAACAGTGGACAGTGAAGGGTGCTGCGCACGGCTGTTATAAATTAGGCACCACTGTGTAACGGGAGCGGTGTAATTTGTAGGGCTTGCCGGTTTGAGTGCGACTACACTATCCACTATCCACTGTCCACTGAAATAAGAAAGCTCCCCTACGGGAGCTGTTCTTATTTCTTAGTTTTTACTGACTTCTTTGCCGACCAAGCGGAGTATTTGGTTTTGCCGTTAATCTTCTTATACGCTCTTATGCGCACGAAGTATTTCTTGCCGCCCTTAAGGTTCTTAACGGTCTTCTTAAAGGTCTTATTGCCCTTAATCTTAACCTTCTTGGCATTCTTCATGCTCTTATAGGTTGAATACTGAATCTGATATCCGCCGACATTAGCTACCTTGCTCCACTTAGCGGTAAAGGAACGCTTGCCCTTAGTTACCTTGCTGAGCTTAGCCTTGCCGAGTTTCGGCAGAGTTACGGTAATCTTCTTTTTACAGTCTTTACATTTGTAAACCTTTTTGCCGGTTGACTTAAATGTCGGCTGCTTGGTTACCTTAGCATCCTTTTCGTAGCATTTGTGCTCACCTTGTACAAGTCCGTTAGTGCAGAAGATATTAATTTCTGGGAAGAATTCATTTATAGGAACGCCTGCACCGTCGCCTTCGCCGCCATCGTAATATACAGTTGGCGTATTCAAATCCTTAAATGTGCCTTTAAAGTTTATTTTTTCAATATAAGTGAATGCACGTGTTTTCCCGGTTTCACTATCATAATATTCGCCGAATGTATCCTGTGTAAATGTTGTTCCCTTGTAGAAAGTTAACTCTTTAAGTTTTTTACAATCTTCTAAAGCATAACTCCAAACATTTTTGCAGCCTTTAGGAATTTTTAATGATTCAAGCTTTTTACAACCACTGAAAGCATATATATTTATTGATTTCAAACCTTTTTGAAGCTTAACATTTTTTAGGTTTCTCGAGCCGGAAAATGCGTAATCACCAATATTTTTTACTTTTTTAGGTACAGTAAAAGTAGTTACAGTTTTACCAACAGGATAATATGCAAGTTCTGTCTTTTTCTTGTTATACAATATGCCGTTTTTTGCAGAGAAATACTTATTCTTTGAATTAACTTTATACGTTTTCATAGATTTACAAAAAGCAAAAGCACCTGTCTTTAAATACTTTAAACTTTTGGGTAAACTTACGGTTTTTAAGTCCGGACAATATGAAAAAGCATAATCACTAATTGTAATAATCCCTTTAGGAATTGTAATTTTTTCAAGACCTTTACTATAATCAAAGGCATATGAGCCTATATACTTTATGCCCGAAGGAATCTTGGTATTTTTGCAACCACGTACAATTGTGTTGCTTTCGGTGTTAATTATTGCATTGCAGTTATCTCTACTGTCGTACTTAGCATTACCACTTACAACAGTAATCTTTTTTAATCCACCGCAACCCTGAAAACATGAAGGGCGAATCTTGGTACACTTTTTAGGAATACGGATTTCCTCTAAGCTTAAGCACTCAGAAAATGCATCAGATTCAATTTCACAAACGGTATCAGGAATATTAATTTTCTTTAAACTTGTGCAACTATGAAATGCGCCACAATGAATTATTGCTGTATCAGGAATAGTAAGTTCTTCAATGCTTGAGCAATGAGAAAATGCATAGTTATCAATATAAGAAGTAGAAGGTATCTGAATATCTACTAAGCTTTCGCAATTCAAAAATGCTCCGTATGTAATAGATTTAAGTCCCTCCTGCAATTCGGCGGAAACTAAGCTTTTACAGTTCATAAAAGCATAGTTGCCGATTGTTTTCAATGAGACGGGCAAAGTGATTTTTGTTATTGAGCTGTAACAAAACAAGTACTTACCTAATTTAGTAACACCCTCTTCTACAACAACACTATCAATCTCTGTTGAAGATTGGAAAGGTGAATGCTTAGATTCGTCATAAGCAGTATCATCATAGTTATATGTTTCACCCGTACCGCTGATGGTAAGCGTACCTGTTGTGTCATCAAACGAATAGGTTACGTCGTCGCCGATTTGTCCGGTTGGGTCGAATGCGTAAGCTGAAAAGTCAAGCCCTGCAGTGAGCGACAGCAGCATAACAACCGACAGCACAATACTGATTATTTTCTTCATAAATTTAACATCCTTTCATATAGCAATATTTATGAATTAAATATACTACATTATGTTTAATGTGTCAAGAATTGCGTCCTTGCAAACTCCTCTCAATGAGTATTGAGTCTGAAATAAAAATGCTCCCCTTCGGGAGCATTTATTATTTCTTAGTTTTTACTGATTTCTTTGCCGACCACTTGGAGTAGTAGGTTTTGCCCTTGTAGACCTTGTATGCTCTTATGCGGACATAGTAGGTCTTTTTAGCCTTAAGCTTCTTAGCTGTAAAGGTTGTTGTCTTAGTGGTCTTAATCTTTTTGGTGGTCTTTTTGCTGAAGTTGCTCTTTAAAGAATACTGAAGCTCGTAGCCCGTATTATTCTTAGTTTTCTTAGCCCAGGTTACGGTAAAGCCCTTTTTCTTAGCCTTAATCGACTTAATTGAAGTAGCTGTAGGAACGAGCTTTGCAACTGTCTTTTGCTCTTTAAGAATCTTACCGCATACCTTACAGTGTGAGCCTTCGGTCTTTCCTGCTTTTGCGAAGGTCGGAGCAACTGCCTTATCGGTTACGGGCGTGTGCGCCGCGAGCTTAAGAGCAGTCTCTTTAACATAGTCGCAATCGGAGCAGGTTTCGGTCTTTTTACCGTTAACGGTGCAGGTCGACGCCTTGGTTGTTGTAGTAATTGTGTGAGCGTCGGTGCCGATAAACTTGTTGCCGTAGGTCGTCGCGTAATCGTGAGTTGTGGACGAGTGCGCAGATTTAATTGTTGCGGCAGGGTTAATCGTCCAGAGGATAACATTACCGTCCGAGTCGACATCGTAAAGCGCCTTCATAGCGATTTTAAGCGCTCTCTTTTCGAGCTCGCTCATACCCTCGCCGTTAGCCGCGATATAGAGGTCAAAGAGCTTATCGAACGAAAGCTGGCTCGCCTCGCCGTTTTTAACCTCGATAGAAGCGATAGTCTTACTAACCTCGAATACGCAATTCGGGTTAGCTATATTAATTTCAGCTTCTTTCATTGAGTTAAACGCCGCAAACGCAATCTTATTAACCGACGAAGGGATGTTAATCTCCTTAGCCTTATAAGCCCATCTGAACGCCTCTGTACCCGAAATCTGAGTAACGGGAAGACCTAAGATAGTGCTCGGTACATTAATTATTTCCTCGCTCTGAGTAATCGGCTTCTTATAAGCGGTGATATGTACCTCGTCGCCGTCAACCTCAAAGGTGTAGGTGTCGGAATGTGACTCGGGCGCCTTGTTAATAACGGCGTGACACTCGGCGTGGAAATTAATAGATACCGTTCCTGTGTCGCCCCTCTCTTTACCCTCAGCTACCATATTATCAAAATCGCCGATTCTCTGCTCGTCCTCAGCAGTAGGCGCATAGTCAAAGCTGACAAGGTAATCGGTGCCCTTTTCCATATAGTAATACTTTTCGTTAACAACGGTTACATCGGGGTTAAACGCAAGATAAAAGTCGCTGTTATCAAAGTCGATAGTATAGTAGTCCGTCTCAGTCGGCTTAAAGTAAAACTGAGAATTAGAGTTATCGATATCGTACTCGGTATTTTCGTCGTAATCGTGGTAAATAGTGTCGTCAAACACTGCAAGAATGTTCTCGCCAAGCTTAACCTCGTCCTCAGCAAAGCTGCTGAGCGGCATAGCAAAAAGCGTGGTGATTACCAAAACCGCAGCAAGAATAAATGAAGTGATTTTTTTCATAATAACGCCTCCATAATTTATTACAGTATATTATATCATATTTAAAATAAAAAAGCAAGAAAAGGGATATCTTGCTTTAAAAAGTTATTGACATTTGACGTTAAAGTAAATATACTATTAGATACAGCCGCCGGCGTGATGGAATTGGCAGACGTGCCGGACTCAAAATCCGGTCCTGGCGACAGGGTGCGGGTTCGACCCCCGCCGCCGGCACCAAAATACGGTCAAGCGCTTTTGTGCTTGGCTGTATTTTTTTGATTCGTTGAATCAAGGGGGTCGAACAGGAGGGAGAACCGCTTGCGGTTCGGAAGAAAAGGCTCCGGTGGAGCGTTTTCGCCGACGCGGGCGTGTAGAAGCGGCAGCTTCGTAGCGACCCCCGCCGCCGGCACCAAAAATATCAGTTGACCACAAGGGTTAACTGATATTTTTTATACGTTCATATATTTCAACTATCTTAAATCGCACGATATACTTGCGGGATTTTAGCATTTCGACCTCCTCGTCGGTTAGCTCTTCCTTAAAGTCGTCGGTGCAGCCCGAAAGGCAAACGCTCGGGTACATAACGCACCACCAGTTATGCCCTCTCCCCTCTCCTATAACGATTTTAAGCGAGTTGTAGACGCCTGCGGGGAGGCTGAAATCACCGTACTTTCGGGTGCTGAAATACTCCTTTGTAACGAGCACGCGCACCTCTTTATCGCAGTCGTAAAACGCGAGCGTGCTCTGCGCCGCGGACTTAATCTCTTTAATGTTGCGCCTTGTAATTTCGACTGCTTCGTCAACGCTCTTACAGTCAGCGTAAAGGCTTTTTGACAGCCGCAGAACTCGGTTTCTTACCTTTAGCTTAAGGCTTTGGTCGCAGTCGCTGTCACTGTTTGCAAGAATATGCAGCCTGAACACATTTTCGCTGATATTTTCGCACTTACTAACAAGCGGTTTAAAGCCGCTTATAATCAGCACAAGGCTAAGAAATACCGGCACAAAAACATAAATCTTTTTCACAAAAATAACCTGCCTTTCAAATGAATTATAGGCAGGTTACTAATTTTTATTCAGTTATTTACAAATTTTTACACCTTTACTTACGGGCGTAGTGACAAGCACATCCTTAACAAAGGTTTTAAGCTCTGCGGCGGCATTTTCAGCGTCGTCCTTATTTTCAAAAATACCGAACACCGTAGGTCCCGAGCCGCTCATACAAGCGCCGAGCGCGCCGTTATCCCTCATTACCTGCTTTATGTCTACCCTTGCAGGTACTTCGATAAACTGCTCGAACACATTGTCGAGCTTGTCGCAGACAGCGCGCAAATCCCTCGACTGAACAGCGCAGAGCATACCGAGTTTATCGGGCGTTCTCGACTTTCCGAACTCGTCAAACGCGGCGTACGCCTTACCTGTGCTTACCGAGATTTCGGGTTTTGCAAGGACGATATAGCACTTCCTGAGCGGTTTAACCTTAGACAGCACTTCCCCTCTGCCCTGCGCGAGCTTAGTTCCGCCGACAATACAAAACGGTATGTCCGAGCCGACCTTAAGCCCGATTTCGCAAAGCTCGTCGGCGCTCAGCTCAGTACCGTAAAGCTCGTTAAGAGCAACTAACGTGCCTGCGCCGTCAGCGCTGCCGCCTGCAAGCCCTGCGGCGTGCGGGATACGCTTATTAATATCTATATTAATGCCGTAACGCGTTATCCTGTTGTACCTGAAGAACTCCCTCGCGCACTTATAAACGATATTACTCTCGTCGCAGGGTATCCCCTCTACATTACAGGTAACGCCGATACCGCCGCCCCTGACCTTCTCGACGGTAACCGTATCGGCTGCGCTCACGCTCTGCATAATCATAAACAGCTCGTGATAGCCGTCGGTCCTCAGCCCCTCGATGTCAAGCAGCAGATTTATTTTTGCATATGCCTTAGTCTTTACTTTCATCCTTTATTTCCTTAACAAATTCGCCTATTCGCTTAATAGCTTCTTTAATATTGTCTATAGAATAGCAATACGAAACCCTTATAAAGCCCTCGCCGCAGTCGCCGAAAGCGTTGCCCGGTACGACCGCAACGCGCTTAGCCATAATTAAACGCTCGGCAAATTCTTCGCTTGAAAGACCTGTCGACTTAATGCACGGGAACACATAAAACGCGCCCTTGGGCTCGAAGCAGTCAAGCCCGATTTTACGAAAACCGTCAACAGTAAAGCGGCGGCGCATATCGTACTCGCGCTTCATTTTTTCTATATCCTTATCGCCGTGCTTAAGCGCCTCGATAGCAGCGTACTGAGAGTTAGTGGGAGCGGACATAATTGCGAACTGATGCAACTTAGTCATCTGCTGAATTACCGGTGCGGGACCGAGCGCGTAGCCGAGTCTCCAGCCCGTCATAGAATATGTCTTTGAAAAGCCGTTAATAACGACGCAGCGCTCGCGCATACCCTCGAGGGACGCGATAGAGGTGTGACCCTCGCTCGTGTAAGTAAGCTCGCTGTAAATCTCGTCAGACAGTACAAAAAGGTCGTTATCAATGATGATTTGCCTTATGCTTTCAAGGTCTTCACGCGTCATTATTCCGCCCGTCGGGTTGTTTGGAAACGGCAGCACAAGGAGCTTAGTTTTAGGTGTAATCGCCGCTTTAAGCTCGTCGGGCATAAGGCGAAACTCGTTTTCTTCCTTAGTTACTATAGGAACAGCCTTTGCGCCGCTAACCTCGACTATCGGCTTGTAGCACACGAAGGACGGCTCAACTACAAGCACCTCGTCGCCGGGCGACACAATGCTGCGGATAGCCATATCTATACCCTCCGAGCCGCCGACAGTAATCAGCACCTCGTCCTTAGGGTTGTATTCAATATTAAATCTTCTTTTGTAGTAAACGGAAATCTCCTCCCTGAGCTGAAGCAGACCCGCGTTAGAGGTGTAGCGGGTAGTTCCGCGCTCAAGGCATTCTATTCCCCTTTGTCTTATGTGCCACGGGGTTTTAAAGTCAGGCTCACCTACGCCGAGAGAGATAACATTATCCATTTCCTCGGCAATAGAAAAGAACTTTCTTATACCCGACGGTTTAACATCGACAAGGCTCTTATTTAAGAATTTATTATAGTCAATCACAACGAGATGTTCCTCCTGTCGTCTTTAGAAGCGTCAAAAAGAATAACATCCTGCTCCTTATATCTTTTTAAAATAAAGTGCGTAGCGCAGGAGAGCACATCCTCAAGGCTCGAAAGCCTCTTAGCTACAAACATTGCAACCTCCTGGAACGACACATTATTTACAAGCGCGCAAAGGTCGTAGCCGCCGCTGATAAGGTAAACGCTCTCCACCTCGTCAAAGTTCGAAATACGCTCGGCAATCTCCTCGAAACCGTAGTCCGACTTCGGCTTAACCTGAATTTCGATAAGCGCGCTTACAGTTTGTATATTCGCTTTATCCTTATCAACAATAGTTCTGTAGCCCTTGATAATTCCGCTTTCCTCAAGGGTTGCGATGTCCTTTTTAACCTCGTCCTCGCTGACGCCGAGCATTATAGCCATTTCGGCGTTAGAAAGGCGTGGATTCTTTTCGATAATGCTAAGTAATTTTTCCATAATGTTCTCCTATTCTATGGTAATGTTCATAGGTTCTCTGTTTTTAAATATTGTAAAATGCTCAAAACCGCATTCCTTAATCAAGTCGTAGCCCCTGTCGATATTAAGGCAAATTTTGCTATAATAATGCGAGTCGCTGCCGACGGTTATATACTCGCCGCCAAGCTCTTTATAGCGCTTAATAAGGCTCTTTTCGGGCATCGGAAGCCCGTAAGCTCTGTCGAGTTCGCTAACATTAACTTCGAGCGCTTTTTTGTTTTTAATAAGCGACTCGAAAATCGCGTCCGTAAGCTCGCTGTAGCGACTGAGGTCAACGCTCTTTTTCGCCCTTCCGACAATGTACCTCAGCGGATATGTAAGGTGCGCGAGCGAGTCCGTCTCGTTCCACTCGCAAAGCTCCAGCACCGCCTCAAAATACCGCCTAAGTAAGTCGTCAACATCGTTTTCGTCGTAGTTTAAGTAGTAAAAATCGGGCGTGTCTTTAAGGTTATGAATAGAGCCGAGAATAATATCGTAGTCAAACGAGTTAATTATATCAAGCGACTTTTCCTTTTCGTAAATACCCTGCCCGAGCTCGAGCCCCTGCATAACGAGCAGCCTTCCCTCGAACGCTTTTTTAGCGGCGAACGACTGCGTGTACTGATTAAGCACGAACGCCCTGAAATCGTAGTTTTTGCCGTCGATATCGCAGTGGTCGGTAATTGCAAGCCCCCTGCCGCCGTTATCTAGAGCGCCCTCGCAAAGCAGTATGCACGAGTGGTGGCCGTCAAAGGAGTTATCCGAGTGCGTGTGCATATCAATTATGTTCCTGTACTTCAAAATAATACCTCCTTTAACGATTATTTATAATAATATAACACATATTAGTTAAAAATTAAATATAATTTTATAACTTTCTTGAAAAATATATAATTATTTGCTATAATCATTGTGTTATTTTTTAATGGAGGACTAATTATGAGAGCTGTAATTACCGTTGTCGGCAAAGATATGGTCGGCATACTCGCAAAGGTATCCACTATCTGCGCAAAGGATAATGTTAATATTATAGAGGTTACTCAGTCCATTTTACAGGATATGTTTTGTATGATTATGATGGCTGACACTTCGGAGTGCAAAATAGATTTTACCGAGTTTAACGATAAGCTCGAAGCCCTCGGCAAGGACAATAATCTTGTAATTCATGTTATGCACGAGGATATTTTTAACTCGATGCACAGAATTTAGGAGGCAGGGCTTTGATTAATACATACGACATTCTTGAAACAATAAGGATGATTCAGGACGAATGCCTTGATATCCGTACCACCACTATGGGTATTTCGCTGCTTGACTGCGGCGACAGCGATATCGACAAGTCCTGTAACAAGATTTACGACAAGATTTGTAAAAAGGCTGAAAAGCTCGTAGAAACGGGCAGTAATATCGAAAAGGAATACGGTATTCCGATTATTAATAAACGCGTCAGCGTAACGCCTATCGCAATTATGGCGGGTATCAGCGGCGGCGACCCCGTTAAATACGCTCTTACTCTCGAAAAGGCGGCGCAGACTATCGGCGTAAACTTTATCGGCGGCTACTCCGCTCTTGTACAAAAGGGCTTTGCCGCAGGCGACTTAGAGCTTATTAACTCTATCCCCGAAGCGCTTTCGAGAACCGAGCACATCTGCTCGTCGGTTAATATCGGCTCAACTAAAGCGGGCATAAACCTTGACGCGGTTAAGATAATGGGTCAGAAGATTAAAGAGGCGTCCGAGCTTACTAAGGACAATAACTGTATCGGCGCGGGCAAGCTCGTTGTGTTCTGTAACGCACCTGAGGACAATCCGTTTATGGCGGGCGCTTTCCACGGTGTCAGCGAGCCCGACTGCGTAATTAATGTAGGCGTATCGGGTCCCGGTGTTGTAAGGGCTGCTGTTTCAAAATACCCCGACTACTCGATTAACGAGATTGCCGAGCTTATTAAAAAGACGGCGTTTAAGATTACGCGTATGGGTCAGCTTGTCGGCACTGTTGCAAGCGAAAGACTCGGCGTGCCGTTCGGAATAGTTGACCTGTCGCTCGCGCCGACTCCCGCTGTCGGCGACTCGGTAGCGCATATTTTAGAGGAAATCGGTCTTGAAAAATGCGGCGGCGCAGGCACTACGGCGTGTCTTGCAATGCTTAACGACGCGGTTAAAAAAGGCGGCGTAATGGCTTCCTCAAGCGTCGGCGGTCTTTCAGGCGCATTTATCCCCGTTTCCGAGGACGCAGGTATGATTGACGCTGCTAAGATGGGCGCGCTGTCTATCGAAAAGCTCGAAGCTATGACGGCGGTTTGCTCGGTAGGACTTGATATGATTGTTGTACCCGGCGACACCACGCCCGAGGTTATCAGCGGTATTATCGCGGACGAGGCCGCAATCGGTATGGTTAACAGTAAAACCACCGCCGTTCGTATTATCCCCGCAATCGGCAAAAAGGTCGGCGAGGAGCTCGAATTCGGCGGACTGCTCGGCAGCGGTCCTGTTATGGCGGTTAACACGAATTCTCCCGAAAAATTCATTAACCGCGGCGGCAAAATCCCCGCACCACTCCACTCGCTTAAAAACTAATAACAGCAAAAGCAACCACTTAAACAGTGGTTGTTTTTTTGTATTGTGCGTTGCATCTGCATCCCATCAGTCACATAGTGACAGCTTACCCTCAGGGCTAGCCGGGTAACAGGTAAAAAAATAAGCCCGCCGAAGCGAGCTTATTTATTTTTTTTTACAGACCGATTACCGGACCGCCTAATCTTGTGATACCTGTTTCAAATGCGCCTAAGGTGTAAGTATCGGGATTAGAGGTTGTGATAACATCCTGTGTGGAGGTTACAACAACTTTAAATTCGGGTTCTTTGTATTCAAATTTTTTCATTGTGCTTACCTCCTTAATCAAAATAGTTATTCGCAGCCTGACCGTAAAGGTACATAGCCTTTGCAAGCATTGCAAGATTTGCGTTATCGCTTGCAGCAAATACCTTCATAATAGTATTAGCTGTAAACTCAATCTCGCCTGCGTCGGTATGGATAGTAATATTTGCGTCCATATCCTCAGCCTCGATGCCTGAGATGTGGATTACATAGTAGTCGCCGTTCCAGCCAGGTGTAGTTACGCCAAAGCTGCCTGAGCCGTCTGCGTCAATTGTCGCACCCTCTACAACAACCTCTCTGTTAGCAAGAAGGTTGATTTCGAGGTCTGACTTAACAACCATTGTTGCGCTTGTTACGCACGACGGAAGCGATGCAAAACCTGCTACGTCTGTAAGGTCTGCGCCGTCAACGTTGTTGTAGAAGCCTGCTACGTCCTTAGTTGCCATATCGTCTGTATTGTAACCAAACAGAGTCTGTGCGGTTGCAGCGTAGTCAAGAGTTGACTCTGCAAGCTCTACGAGCTCTGCGTCGTTGCTGGTTTGAATAATCTCGCGGCAGTAGCTGTAAACGCTGTAGGTAATTGTGTCTACAGGATTTATACCAGCCTCTGCGTCTGCCTGAGAAGCGTAAATGTTAATTGTAATAGGCTCGGTTGACTGTGCCGGTGCCTGGTCTACAGAAAACTTCTTTCTGCCGTCTGTGTAATCGTCAAGCGATGCCATTGCCTTTACGTCTGTTTTAAACTCAGGCTGCTCGCTGACGTCACTGTTGTGGTTGTAGTTAACAGCCACATATGCGCCCTCGCCGTAGAAATCGTCGTCAAGGTAGAAGTTTTCGCTGATGCTGTCTTCAATAGTGATGTTAACACCGTTGTTAGCCTCGCCCTGATGTACGCTGTACTTGCCCTGTTCGTTTGGCTCGGTTACAGGAACATAACCGTCTGCACAATACGCTTCGGGAACAACGCTGTCGAAACTACCGCCGCTGACTTCAACAGTAACATTGGTGGCTTGGCTTACAATGCTTGTTGAAGGAAGTGCTTTGATTTCACCACCGTTAACAGTTATTGAAATATCCTCTGTATTTTCGTCAACAGTGATAGCGTTAACATTACCGCCGTTAACAATCCAGTTTGATTCGCTTTCTGTTCCGAGGCAAGCGAAATTACCGTCGTTAACTTCTGTTGTGGCACCTGAATTAGCTCTTACAAATGATGAACCGCCTGTGAAATTACCGCCGTTGATAACAGTATATGAGTTGTTCTCT
>JAFSTE010000030.1 GCA_017450645.1 Eubacterium sp. | reverse complement strand
TGCACCTCAAAAATTTAGATTTTTGTGTAACACAAGGCAAAAAGCGCAGGAATAATTTGTTTATTCCGAGCATTTTTAACGCAGTATTACGCGAAAAGATGGTTTTTGAGGCTGTAAAATCCCTTAGTTGCCCACCCTAATCGCAAGGCGGATTTTTGTTATACAAAGTAAAAATTACTCTCCCACGCGGGAATGTACTGCGAGTGGCGAAAGTACATTTTGTAGTCGGGATTAAGCGAAAGCACCTTTTTAGGAAGTGAAAATAAATCCTCGTTTCTGTGATAAGCACATACATATAGCTTCGGCTTGCACTCTTTAATAGTCTTTTCGAGTCCGCACAGCGCCTTAAGCTCAGCGCCCTCTATGTCCATTTTTATAAAGGTGGGGGACAGCTCGAGCGAGTCCACATCAATAACATCAACGCTGACGCCCTTTGCGGAAAGCTTAGAATTTCTGCCCGCATTCTTTTCAAAAATCAGCGTGTCGCGTCTGTCCCACGCGCCCATATTAAGGCAGGTTATGTCAAACAGCTCCTCGGTGTTTTTTAGCAGCTTTTTAAAATTCTTCTCGTCCGGCTCAAGCGCGGTGATGTATTCATACTCGCCGCCCGTCGCGGCTAAAAATTCGCGTATCGTGTCGCCGTCGTATGCGCCAAGGTCAACTATTTTTTCACTGCCCGTAAGCTTTAAAATATCGGTATAAACCGCGTCTTTGTCGCAAAAAGAGCCGAGCAGGTACTCAATCTTACCGCTTACCTTAAAGTTAAGAATATCAACAAATGTGCGCCTGCTTTCCTCGTCAGCAAGGCGGTTGTACACAAAGTCGAAATCCGCTTCGTTCTCTTTAATAAATTCGCGCGAAAACAGTCCGCCGCCCGCAACGGGAACATCGGGCGCAAAAACGGTGTGTTCAGCGTTAATAGCCTTAATTCTCTTAATAACACCATCAAGGTGGCTTGCAAAGCACAAAACCACGTTAAAGTCGTCGTACTTAGCGCAAACCTCGCTGTATTTCAGCACCTTGTACCCCATAAAAGAGTGACCGCGCACAAACTCGTCAGACGCAAAAATATCGCTTATTTCAACGCTGTATTCGCCCAGCACGCTCATAATCTTTTCGGCGCCAAGCCCCATACCGTACAGCACTACGGGCTTATTTTCACTTTTCAGCGTGTCCCAAACATTTGGCTCGTTTATAAGTTCTAACATAGTAATTAAATATTAAAAAGTCTGTGTGCGTTTTCGTTCGTCATATCGAGCACTTCCTGCGCGCTTAAGCCCAGCACCTCGCCGATTTTTTCTGCGATATGCGGGATAAGCGAGGAGTCATTTCTCTTACCCCTGCAGGGTACGGGCGCAAGATAAGGACAGTCGGTTTCAAGCACAAGTCGCTCTATCGGAATATCTCGTACAACCTCAAGACTTTTTCGCGCGTTTTTAAAGGTAACAACGCCGTTTAAGCCTATGTACATACCGAGCTTTATAACCTCGCGCGCCATCTCGACGCTGCCCGAAAAGCAGTGCAAAACGCCCTGCGGTTTAAGCTCTTTTAGTATTTCAAGCGTGTCGCCGTGAGCTTCGCGGTCGTGGACTATAACGGGCATTTTCAGCTCGTTTGCAAGTATTATTTGCTCTTTAAAAAAGTCCTGCTGTACTTCTTTAGTAGAGCTCATCCAGTGATAGTCAAGCCCGATTTCACCGATTGCAACGCATTTTTCGTGCTTGGAGATATCTCTGATTTTATCTATGTCCGAAGGTTGAAAGCCCTCTAAGTTTTCGGGGTGGAAGCCCGCCGCAAAGTAAATGTACTCGTACTTTTCCGCGAGCTTTTGGTTAGCTGTGCTTGTATCAATATCAACGCCGCAGGTTACAATATTTTTAACCCCTCTGCCCGATAGCTCGGACAGAAGGGTAAGCCTGTCGTTATCAAATTGTTCGTCGTCGTAATGCGAATGAGTGTCAAAAATATTTTTGTATTTCATAAAAAACCTTTTTGCCTCCCTTGCTAAAGGGAGGGGGACCGCTTGCGGTGGAGGGATAGTCGTATAGTATAAGTAGTCATTAAACAACTCATCTTATAAGGCTGTGACCACCCCTCAGTCACTTCGTGACAGCTCCTACAGGAGCCGTCCCTTTTGTCACCTGCGGTGACATTTCCCCACACTGTGGGGAATCACCCCTTTACAGGGGCGCCAAATCTGTTTCTCGCCTGCGGCTCATACAATTTTAACAGATTTTTGCGCCTACAGGCAAATCAACAAATGTAACCGCAACCTCGCCGTCCTTTTCGCCCGAAAGGAGCATACCCTGGCTGATTTCGCCGCAGAGCTTAACGGGTTTCAGGTTTGTAACAATAATCGCCTTTTTGCCGATTAAATCCTCGGGCGCGTACCATTTAGCAATACCCGACACAATCTGGCGCGGTTTGCCGCTGCCGTCGTCAAGCTGTAATTTAAGCAGCTTGTTAGACTTCTTAATCTTTTCACATTCAAGGATTTTTGCTACGCGAAGGTCGGATTTAAAGAAATCGTCTATGCTGATTTCTTCAATCTTTTCTTCCTCCTCAGCCTCAGCTTCTTTTGCGTCAGCTTCCTGTTTTGCAGCGATTTCCTCGAGCATTTTTTCGGTATCAATTCTCTGGAACAGCGCCTTAGCTTCGCCTACCTGTACACCCTCTTTTGTAGCGCCGAACTGTGAAAGCGAGTCGTAATCCTTTACTTCGCAGTTTAGCTGCTCGAAGATTTTTTCGCTTGTTTCGGGCATAAAGGGTGAGAGGAGTACAGCGATAAAGCGTATAGACTCAAGCAGGTTGTAAAGCACTGTGCCGAGTCTTGCCTTTTTGTCCTCGTCCTTTGCGAGCGCCCAGGGCATTGTTTCGTCGATGTATTTGTTAGAGCGCTTTGCGAGGTTGAGCACAGCCTCGATAGCGTCTGCAACGCGGTATGTGGTAAAACAGTTTTCTACCTTCTTAACAGTGTCGAGCGCATACTGCTTAAGCTCGTCGTCGATTTCCTCGGTAATATCGGCGCTCTGGATAACGCCGCCGAAGTATTTATTCTGCATTGCTATTGTGCGGTTTACAAGGTTACCGATTGTGTTAGCGAGGTCGGAGTTAAAGCGCTCGATAATCGTTTCGTACGAGATTGAGCCATCGCTTGCGTAAGGCATCTCGGAAAGGAGATAGTACCTTACAGCGTCAACACCGAGAAGGCTTACAAGGTCGTCCGCGTAAATAACATTACCCTTGGACTTACTCATTTTGTCCTCGCCGAAAAGCAGCCACGGGTGACCGAATACCTGCTTTGGCAGCGGCTCACCGAGAGCCATAAGCATAATCGGCCAGTAAATAGTGTGGAAGCGCACGATATCCTTACCGATAATATGAACATCGGCGGGCCACAGCTTTTTGTACATATCCGACGAGCCGTCGGGGTCGTAGCCGATAGCCGTAATATAGTTAGAAAGCGCGTCAATCCATACATATACAACATGGTCGGGGTCAAAGTCAACGGGGATACCCCATTTAAACGAGGTACGGCTTACGCATAAATCCTGAAGTCCGGGCTTAATGAAATTGTTAAGCATTTCCTTTTTTCTCGGCTCGGGATAAATGAAGTTTTCGTTGTCCTCGATAAACTGTTCAAGCTGCTTTTGATATTTTGAAAGGCGAAGGAAATAAGCCTCCTCCTTAGCGGGTTTAACCTCGCCGCCGCAGTCGGGGCACTTGCCGTCAACGAGTTGGCTCTCGGTCCAGAAGCTCTCGCACGGCGTGCAGTAAAGTCCTTCGTACTCGCCCTTGTAGATGTCGTCCTGCTCGTAGAGCTTTTTAAAAATCTTTTGTACAACCCTTTCGTGATATCCATCGGTTGTTCTGATAAACTTGTCGTAGCTTGTGCCGAGCAGGTCGCAGATATCTCTGATTTCGCCCGCAACCTTATCTACATATTCCTTAGGCGTTACGCCTGCATTTTTGGCGTACTCCTCGATTTTCTGGCCGTGCTCGTCAGTACCGGTAAGGAAGAATACATCCTTACCCTGAAGTCTTTTGTATCTTGCAATCGCGTCTGTAAGCACAATCTCGTAGCTGTTGCCGATATGCGGCTTTCGCGAGGTGTAGGCGATTGCCGTTGTGATATAAAACTTTTCTCTGTCTGTCATATTTATCTCCTTTATGCAAGCATATCCATTTCGTTCTTTTCACCTGTTTGGGTAATTGTTTCGGTTGCGATACCTGTTTTGAGGTTTAACGATATTTTTGCATATTCTTTATCGTTTTTATCATAAACCGTGTAGTTAGCGGTTTTGTCCTTAACTTCGTTAAGCTCAACCTTGTAAAGCGAGCCGTAAAATGTGTTAAACTGCTCCAAAGCTTCGTCCGGGGTAATAACAGCGCCTTTTATAAGGGTGGTGGTTTCCGTTGTTTCTTCTGCTTTGGCGGTGGAGGTTGTGGCTGCGGTAGTGCTTTCGTTATCCTCCTCGTTGATAAGCTCCGTCTGGCTTGTCTGGGTAGCCTTGTCCGTCAGCTTTTCCTCGACCTTTTGTGAGCACGCCGCAAAGATAAGACATATTACAAGCATTAAAGCTATTGCAATTATTTCGTGTTTACTCTTCATAGCCGCCTCCTAAAGAAGTGACGCAGCGCCCTTGTCGAGCATAAGCGTTACATCGGTGTGGAACTGTAAAACAGAAGCGGGGCAGTCCGGCGTAACATTACCGTCGATAAGCTGTTTAATAGCCTTAGCCTTGTTTTCGCCGAGGGCGATAATAAGTATGCGCTTTGCCTGCATTATCGAGCCGATACCCATAGTTACAGCGTGGGTGGGCACCTCGTCAATGGATTTAAAGAAACGGGAGTTGTCCTTAATCGTAGACTCCTTAAGCGCTACAACATGGCTCCAGCGCTGAAATGCGTCGGCAGGCTCGTTAAACGCGATATGACCGTTAGAGCCGATACCGAGCAGCTGAATATCAATTCCGCCCGCATTTTTAATCTTCCTTTCGTAGGCCTTACACTCAGCATCTAAATCCTCGGCGTTACCGTCAAGGAAATTAATGTTCTCGTCGGGAATATTAATGTGGTTAAAAAGATTTTCGTACATAAAAGAGTGGTACGAGTTTTTATCGTTAACATCGAGCTTGCAGTATTCGTCAAGGTTAAAAGTTGTAACCTTAGAAAAATCAACTGCGCCCTGATTATAAAGCTCTATCATATGTCTGTACGGCTTAAGCGGTGTCGAGCCTGTTGCAAGACCGAGTACCGAATCGGGTTTTTGCAGCACCTGACCGCACATATAGTAACCTGCGGCTACGCCGATTTGCTCCTGACTGTCAAATACTAATACGTTCATATTTTATCCTCCCCGGGGTGTTTTAGTTTTATCCTTTTAATAACTGAATAAATCAGATAATAAATTGCAATTCCGAGTATAGCTCCCGCCGTGTCGATTACCCAGTCGCGCAGCTGGCACGCTCTGCCGGGCACGATAATCTGGTGTATCTCGTCGGTTACGGCGTAAAGCGAAGCCGTAATAAGCGGCAAATACAGCTTGTTTTTATTAAGACTAAAGTAATACGCCGCGCTGAGCATTAGCGCTGTTCCTGCGTATTCGAGCAGGTGAGCGCCCTTTCGCACAATAAAATCGGTGAAAAAGTTCGTGCCGAAAACCTTTCTTAAAAGCGCTACGAAAAACGCGCTTTGAAGCGAGGATTCGCTCCTCGTCCTTGACGAAAAGTAAAATATCAGCACAAAGCAAACGCAGCTTAATACCCAGAACAAAACCGCTAAGTGCTTATTCTTTTTTGCAGTATTATTCTTCTCTTGTTGCATAGATAAAGCTGATTCTTCCTGTTCCTTCGTGAAAATTAACGCCCTTTACGCCCTTAGCCTCGGCGTAGTAGCCTGTTTCGTAAACCAGCGGGCAAAGCAGATTAGTTTTAATAACAGCCTTTTCGGCTTTTTTAATATACTCTGCCTTTTTGCTTAAATCATGCGCCTTTTCCGCCTTTACAAGCAGCTTTTCGACGCTCTCTTTATTGTAACCGCCGGTGGTGTTTAAAACGCTTCTTAAAAATGAGATTGCCGAGTCAGAGGTCGCAACGAACGGACAAAACGCGATATCGTATTCGCCTTTAATAATTGCGTTATTCATTTCCTCCTCGGTCATAGCTTCGACCTTAAGGGTGAGCGTAACCGCCTCGCCCTCGTCGTTAGTAACGACGGTCGAGATACCGCTTTGAATACCCTGAAGCAGCTCCTTAAGAGTGCCCTCCATTTCGTAGGGGGTTATAACCTTAACGGTAATTTCGTTTGCTTCGATAGTCTTTAGTCCTTTTCTCCAAAGCTCAATGCTCTTTTTCTGGTTCTGTTTTTCAACAGTCGCGCCCACTGCATCAACAGCGTTGTTCGAGCCGATTTTGCAGGAGGAGGGCATAAAGTTATTAGCGTTTGTTATGTATTCATATTCGTATTCAACGGGCTTTGACAGACCTATGCAAAACGCGTGGCGCATATCCTTGTTAAAGAACACCTCGTCGTTTTTGTTAAACCTTAACGCCCAGGTCGTGTTGATATACGGCTTAGTGGTAATGTTGTCGTCCTTTAAAATACCTGCGCTCTCGCTGCCGTTAATAAACGCAGCGTCGTAGTAGCCCGAGTTTAAATTCTTAATAATATCGTCGTCCTCGTCCGAGATTTTAAGCGTAAGCTCGCTGGCTTTTGCAGGCGAGTCGCCGAGATAAAGCTCGTTTTTCTTTAAAAGATATGAGGTCTCGAGAATCTGGCTTAAATAAAACTGTCCGTTAAACAGCGTGTATTTTGTCTTAAGACCGTATCTGCCCTTGGTTGCGTTAAAGAACTCCTGATTACAGGGCATAGCAACCGCACTTGTGAGCGTTTCCATAAACGACTCGTCGGGGTACGCGAGCTTAATCTGAAGCGTGTAGTCGTCGAGCGCCTTTACGCCGAGCGACGACGTGTTCTTGGTATTGCTGTTAACCGCTACCGCATTTTTTATCGACGAAATTGCGGAGAACAGGGGACACGCGGTTTCGGGCTTTGCGGCACGCCTTAGCGCAAATACGAAGTCGTGCGCGGTGATGTCGGGGTTGAATTCGTAACCGAGCATCTGCAGCCTTTCGTCCTTGAATTCGCCCTTCTTTTCGCCTTCCTCATACTTTTCGGTGTTGATGTTCCACTTAAGCCCTTTTTTCAGCTTAAAGGTGTAGGTCATCTTGTCTGACGAAATTTCCCAGCTGTCAGCAACGCCTTTTTTTATGTTGCCCTCGTCGTCCATTCTTATAAGTCCCTCAAAGGTGTTTTCTATAATCAGAAACTCGTCGCTCGTTGAAGCAACCTGAGGGTCGTAGCTGTTAACATCGGCAGAAAAGGGATAGATAAAGTCGATAACCTTATCCTTTCCCGAGCACGACGAAAGAACTCCCGCCATTAATACAATAGCGAGAACAGAGCATATTATCCCTTTAAAGCTCTTTTTCATCTTTCTGCTCCTAAAAATTATTGCTATATATTATAACACTAATAATGTTTTAAATCAAGATAAATATATTAGTGGACAGTGGACAGTGGATAGTGGACAGTGGATAGTGGATAGTGGACAGTGGATAGTGGATAGTGGATAGTGGATAGTGGATAGTGGATAGTGGATAGTGGACAGTTGTTTGTAAAACATACTTTAATTTAGATTATTAATTAATGCGTTAATCATTTTGCTTATCTCAAAAGAAAGGTTAAGCGTACTGCTAATTTGTTCTTCGTCTAAATAACCCAAGTTTAAGCAAATATACAATTGTGTTTGTATTTCTGCATTTGATGCGCGAGCATTTGACAAGAAATATAAAAATTCTTTAGTGGTTTTCCTTTGCTGCCCTTCTGCGATATTTGACGGAATTGAAACTACCGCTCGTCGCATTTGAGAAGTCAAAGCATATATTTCGTCATTTGGCAATAGTTTTGTTAAAGAATACACTTCAGTTACTAATTGCATAGATTTCTGCCAAACTAATAAATCTCTAAAATCTGAAATTTTCATATCGTTTTACCTCAGATATTTGCGCTTCGTTCAATAATTACTGTTCACTGTTCACTGTAAACTGTCCACTCAGTATTTAGCTAAGAACCTTGGCTAAATACTGTCCCGTATAGGACTTTTTAACCTGTGCCACTTCCTCGGGAGTACCCTGGGCAACGATTTTTCCGCCGCCCTTTCCGCCCTCGGGACCGAGGTCGATAATGTGGTCCGCAGTCTTGATAACGTCGAGATTATGCTCGATTACAACAACGGTGTTGCCCGAGTCGGCGAGTCGTCCGAGCACGCTCAGCAGCTGCGCTACATCGGCTGTGTGAAGCCCAGTTGTGGGCTCGTCGAGAATATAAATCGTCTTGCCCGTCGGGCGCTTTGCAAGCTCGGTTGCGAGCTTAACCCTCTGCGCCTCACCGCCCGAAAGCGTTGTCGCGGGCTGTCCGAGCTTGATATAACCTAATCCTACATCGGCGAGCGTTTGCAGCTTGCGCGCGATTTTAGGCTGCGCCTCAAAGAACTCTATTGCCTCGTCAACCGTCATTTCAAGCACATCGTATATATTCTTGCCCTTGAATTTTACATCGAGCGTTTCGCGGTTGTAGCGCTTGCCGCCGCATACCTCGCAGGGAACATATACATCCGCAAGAAAGTGCATTTCAATCTTAACAATACCGTCGCCCTGGCACGCTTCGCAGCGTCCGCCCTTTACATTAAAGGAGAAGCGGTTCGGCTTAAAGCCCTTCTTCTTAGCCTCGCTTGTGGAGGCGTACAAATCCCTTATGTCGTTAAATACGCCGGTGTATGTCGCGGGGTTGGAACGCGGCGTTCTGCCTATCGGCGACTGGTCTATATCAATAACCTTGTCGAGCGCGTCATAGCCCTTCATAGACGAGAATTTGCCCGTATGCTTTTTGGCGTGATTTAGCTTGTTTGCAAGGTTTTTATATACAATTTCGTTTACGAGCGAGCTCTTGCCCGAGCCCGAAACGCCCGTAACCGCAACGAATTTGCCAAGCGGAATTTCAACATCAATATCTTTAAGGTTGTTCTCCGCCGCGCCGTAAACGGTCAGCTTTTTGCCGTTGCCTTTTCTGCGCTTTTCGGGTACGGGGATGCGCCTTTTACCGCTGAGGTACTGACCCGTTATCGACTTCTCGCATGCCATAACCTCCTCGGGAGTGCCGCACGCGATAAGCTCGCCGCCGTGAATACCCGCGCCGGGGCCGATGTCTACAAGAAAGTCGGCGCTTCGCATCGTGTCCTCGTCGTGCTCGACGACTATAAGCGTGTTGCCTAAATCGCGAAGATGCCTCAGCGTTTCGAGGAGCTTTTCGTTATCGCGCTGATGCAGCCCGATTGACGGCTCGTCGAGGATGTAAAGCACGCCCATAAGCGATGAGCCTATCTGTGTTGCAAGGCGTATTCTCTGCGCCTCGCCGCCTGACAGCGTGCCCGAATCTCTTGAGAGCGAAAGATAGTCAAGTCCTACGGAGTTAAGGAAGGTAAGCCTTTCTTTAATCTCTTTAACAATAAGGTTTCCTATCATCTGCTCCTTTTCGGTAAGAACAAGGTTGTCTATAAATTCAAGCTCCTCGCTTATTGACATTTTACAAAAATCATAGATGTTCTTGCCGCCTACCGTTACTGCGAGCGACTGCGGCTTAAGCCTTGCGCCCTTGCAGGAGTTGCACCTGCACTCGCGCATAACCGACTCTATTTCCGTCCTCATATAGTCCGAAGTCGTTTCGGAATATCTGCGTTTGAGGTTGTTTATAACGCCCTCAAAATCGTTCTTGTATGTGCCCGAGCCGTAAGAGGTCACGCGCTTCATATTTATCTTTTTGCCGCGCGTACCGAACAGGATTACGTCAAGCGCCTTGTCGCCAATCATTTCGACGGGAATATCGAGCGAAAAGTCGTATTCCTTAGACAGCGCTTCCATATACATTCTTGCAATAGAGCTGCCCTCTGCAACATTCCAGCCCGACGCTTTAATTGCACCTTGGTTAATGGAAAGCCTTTTGTCGGGGATAATCAAATCCTCGTCAATCTCTTTAAATGTGCCGAGTCCGTCGCATTTTGTACAAGCACCCATCGGGTTGTTAAACGAGAACATACGGGGGCTCATTTCCTCTATCGAAACGCCGTGCTCGGGGCAGGCGTAGTTAAGGCTGAACAGCTCCTCATCGCCGCCGATAACATCTACTAAAACCGTACCCTCGCTAAGCTTGGTTGCGGTTTCAATGCTGTCCGACAGCCTTGATTTTATATCGCTTTTCATCACAAGACGGTCAACGATAACCTCTATGTTGTGCTTTATGTTCTTTTCGAGCTTTATGTCGTCGAAAATATCATAGGTTTCGCCGTCAATACGCACTCTTACAAAGCCCTGCTTCTGAATATCGGCAAGCTCTTTTACAAATTCGCCCTTTTTGCCCCTTGCAATAGGCGACATAATCTGGAATTTTGTGCCCTCGGGAAGCTCCATAAGCTTATCGACAATCTGGTCAACGGTCTGCTGCGTAATCTCCTTGCCGCAGACAGTGCAGTGCGGGATACCAATCCTCGCCCATAAAAGCCTTAAGTAGTCGTAAATCTCCGTTACCGTACCTACTGTAGAACGCGGGTTTTTGCTTGTCGTTTTCTGGTCTATTGAAATAGCGGGGGAGAGTCCCTCGATGTAGTCAACATCGGGCTTTTCCATCTGACCTAAAAACATACGCGCGTAGGACGAGAGCGACTCGACATATCGCCTTTGTCCCTCGGCATAAATCGTGTCAAACGCAAGCGAACTTTTGCCCGAGCCGGAAAGACCGGTAAATACTACCAGCTTGTCCCTTGGTATTTCGATGTCAAGATTTTTAAGGTTATGCTCCTTAGCACCCTTAACAACAATGTTTTTTATCATAGCAAACCCTTTCTGAGTTTATTGTTTCATTCTGCTAAGCGCCGCCTTGCCTTCTTTTGTAACGGGCTTAATCCATGTCTGCTTTCTATACTTAATAAAGCATAACGCCACCTTGATATAGTCCTCGAATACGAACATAATCGCGTAGCATACTATGAAGTCGAGCTTTAGCACATACGCCGCAATAAGCGTTGCGGGAAGTGAGCACAGCCACAGCGTGCCGAGGTCGTATTTTGCGGCTGTCAGCGTGTCGCCCGCAGCCCTGAAAATACCTACTATAAATGTAAACGCAAGCGTTCTTACAGGCAGCTCAAGCGAGTAGAGTATTATAAGCTGCTTAGCGCTTTTAACTGTAAGCTCGCTTATGTTGTCGCCCATATCGAATATGTTGACGAGCGGTACTCTTATTATTATCGCAATCGCGCCTATAATCACCGCGAGTATGGGAATTATTATCAAAAAGCGTTTCGAGTCGTTGAGCGCGCGCCTGATTTCGCCCTTGCCGATTGATTTGCCGAGCATTACCGCGCAGGCGTTACAAAGCCCGATAAAGAATACATACTCTATATTCTCTATGCTTTTAAGTATCGTTACCGACGCGTAGTATTCGTAACCCATATTAGAGAATATCAGCGTGTAGATAAATGTGCCCGTTCCCCACATAGTTTCGTTAAGTATTACGGGTACTGCACGCTTTGCAAACAGCGTTATCTGTTCCTTAGGTATAGTGAATACCGTTTTTATCCTTGTAATCAGTATGTTCCTTTGGATAAACGACAGCAGTATAAGCGCAAATACGCCTACCCACGCAGCTATAAGCGTTGCAAGCGCCGCGCCGCGTATGCCCATTTTGCTAAAGCCCGCCTTGCCGAAAATCATACAGTAGTCAAGGAATATATTTATAACCGTTGTAATAGCGGAAATATACATCGGAAGGCGCACCTTTTCGGTGGAACGCAGCACTACCGACAGCACGTTTGTAATCGCTATCGCGGGATACGAAAACGCAACTATTTTAAGGTATCTTGCGCCCTCGTCAATAACGCTCTGTTCCTTGTTGAAAAGATGTATTACTCCGCCCGGGTTTAAAAAGCTGATTGCAAAGAATATCATAGATACCGATAAACCCAGCGCCAGCGCTATTCCCATAGTCTGGTATATTCTGTTTTTATCTTTTACGCCCCAGTATTGCGATACAAACACGCCCGTAGCCGAACAAATGCCGAATATTATCATCGTCATAAGCCAGCTCCACTGACCTGCCATACCGACAGCCGCGAGCGATACATCGCCGAGCCTGCTTACAAGCAGCGTGTCGACAAGCAAAAACGAGCTTGTCAGCATATTCTGTATTGCAACGGGAAGCGCAAGCTCAAAGGTCTTTTTCCAAAAACCCTTGTCGTTAAAGATTTTCATCATTCCTCAGATAGCTCCTTGATTTTATCTCTAAGGAAGGCAGCGTGCTCAAATTCGAGCATACGCGCAGCTTCTTTCATTTCGCGAGTGAGCTTTTCTACAAGAACTTTGCGTTCTTTTTGCGTCATCTTCTTACCGCGCGAGTCAAGATTTTCCTTAGATGTAATCTCAATAATATCGCGAACGCCTTTTTTGATTGTCTGCGGCTTAATGCCGTGCTCCTCGTTGTATTTTTGCTGTATCGAGCGGCGGCGGAAGGTTTCGCTGATAGCTCTCTCCATAGACGGCGTTACGCTGTCGGCGTACATAATAACCTCGCCGTTTTCGTTTCGCGCCGCTCTTCCTATCGTCTGTACAAGCGAGGTTTCGCTTCTTAAAAAGCCCTCCTTGTCCGCGTCGAGTATCGCAACAAGCGATACCTCGGGTATATCAAGACCCTCGCGCAGCAGGTTAATTCCGACAAGCACATCGAAGTTGCCGAGCCTTAAATCGCGTATAATCTCCATTCGCTCGATGGTGTCGATGTCGTGGTGCATATACCTTACCTTTATACCGAAGCCCTCAAGATAAGCGGTCAAATCCTCAGCCATCTTCTTTGTAAGCGTTGTTACAAGCACACGTTCGCCGCGTTCGGTGCGTATGTTGATTTCGCTCACAAGGTCGTCCATCTGGTCGTCGGTCGGCTTAACGGTGATGTTCGGGTCGAGCAGACCTGTAGGTCTGATAACCTGCTCAACAACCTGCGTGCTAAGCTCTTTTTCGTATTCGCCCGGCGTTGCCGAGGTAAAGATTACCTGATTTACCTTAGAGTAAAACTCGTCGAAGGTAAGCGGTCTGTTGTCGTAAGCCGACGGCAGCCTGAAGCCGAAGTCGATAAGACTCTTTTTTCTCGAGTGGTCGCCGCCGTACATACCGCGTACCTGCGGCAGCATAACGTGACTCTCGTCAACGAACATCAAAAAGTCGTCGGGGAAGTAGTCAAGCAGCGTAAACGGCGCCGCGCCGGGCTTTCTGCCGCTCATAACGCGCGAGTAGTTCTCGATACCCTTGCAAAAGCCCGTTTCCTGAAGCATTTCAAGGTCGTTCATTGTGCGTTCCCTTATGCGTTGCGCTTCGAGTAGCTTGCCCTTTTCCTCGAAAAACTTAACTCTCTCGACCATTTCGTCGTATATTTCGTTCATAGCCACTTTCAGCTTTTCCTGGCTTACAACATACAGCGATGCGGGATAAACAACGGCGTTTTTGAGTATGCCCTCAACCTTGCCCGTAAGCGGATTAATCTCGCAAATTCTGTCAATCTCGCTTCCGAAAAACTCAACCCTTATAGCGTTGCCGCTGCTTCCTGCGGGGAAGATTTCGAGTGTGTCGCCGCGCACCCTGAACTTGTTGCGGATAAAGTTAATATCGTTTCGCTCGTACTGAATTTCAACGAGCTTTGCTATTATTTCGTCTCTGTCCTTTTCCATACCCGTACGAAGCGGGATAACCATATTCTTATAGTCAACAGGGTCGCCTATCGAGTAAATGCACGAAACCGAGGCTACGATTATTACGTCGCGCCTTTCGCTTAGCGCAGAGGTCGCCGAGTGACGAAGCTTGTCAATCTCGTCGTTAACCGCGCTGTCCTTTTCTATATATGTGTCGGTGGTAGGCACATAAGCCTCGGGCTGATAGTAGTCGTAGTACGACACAAAGTATTCAACCGCGTTGTTCGGAAAGAATTCCTTAAACTCGCTGCAAAGCTGCGCCGCGAGCGTTTTATTATGCGCGAGAACAAGGGTGGGGCGGTTAACCTTTTCTATAATGTTAGCCATAGTAAAGGTCTTACCCGAGCCCGTAACGCCCATTAGCGTCTGCTCCTTGTCGCCGTTTAAAACGCCGTTTGCAAGCGCTTCGATAGCCTGCGGCTGGTCGCCCGTCGGCTTATAATCACTGATAAGCTGAAATCTGTCCATAACTTTTTTGCCCTTTTTAAGTATTCATTATATTATACAATAACGATATATTTATTGCAAGAAATAACTTTATAATTGAATTTATATTATTAATATTGTATAATGAAATCAGATTAAAAGAGGTGACATTTATGAAAAATATCGAACTTACTACAAAGTGCGGCAAAATAAAAGGCCTGGACCTTGATACTTACTCTCAGTTTCGCGGTATAAAGTACGCCACTGCAAAGCGCTGGGAGTATCCCGAAATGGTTAAAGAGTGGGAGGATACTTATGACGCTACCGAGTACGGCGCGTGCTGTTTTCAGCGCAGAGCGTTCGAAAAGGACGAGGAGTGCAACCCGTTTTACTATAAAGAGTTCAGAATGGGCCAGACCTTTACATATAGCGAGGACTGTCTGTTCTTAAATATTGACGCACCTAAGGATAAAAAGGACTGTCCGGTCCTTGTTTATATCCACGGCGGCAGCTTCACCGGCGGCAGCTGTGACGAAGGTCACCTCTCGGGCAAGGAGTACGCCGAAAGGGGCATAGTTTTTGTTGCTATTAACTACCGCCTCGGTCCGTACGGCTTTTGCTCGCACCCCGAGCTTACCGACAGCGAGGGCAGGTGCGGTAATTTCGGATTGTATGACCAGCTTGAAGCGCTTAAATGGGTTAAGGAGTTTATCGGCGACTTCGGCGGCGACAGCGACAATATCACCGTAATGGGCGAGAGCGCGGGCGCTATGAGCGTCGATTTGCTTATCTCAAGCGAGATGTTCAAGGGGCTTTGCAAAAATGCTATTATCCTCAGCGGCGCTGCAATTCAGCGCTCAATGAGTAAGCCGTTTATGCCCGAAAGGACGAGGGCGTTCTGGGAAAATGTTATGGATAAAATGGGCGTTGAAACCCTCGACGAGCTTAGAAACAGCGACGAAAAGGCGCTTTACTACGCGTGGCTTGTGGCGCAAAAGGACTTTAAAATCGCTATCCGCTACACGCTTCCCGTCTATGACGGAAGGCTTATCACGCCCGAGAATTTTAATATGAAAACGATTCCCGATATGCCGATGTTAGTAGGCATTACGCTTACGGATATGGCGCCTATCGCGCTCGAAATATTCCTGAAGCAGTTTGTAAAAAAGACCGAAAAGAATACTAATCCCTGCTTCGTTTATTCGTTTAACAGGATGCTTCCGGGCGACAATAAGGGCGCCTGGCACGCGAGCGACTTGCTCTATGCCTTCGGTACTCTTGAACGCAACTGGCGTCCGTTTGACAAGGTGGATTACGAAATCAGCTATAAGATGATTGAGTCCATTGCCGCCTTTACTAAGACGGGTAACCCGAACTGCGAAGCGGTTCCGCAATGGGAGCCGGGTTCAAAAATGCCTATGTGCTTTTGCGAAAGCACCCATCCCGCACCGCTTATGACCAGGGAATTTATTAAAAATACATTTGCCGATAACGGAGCGTTTTAATGAAATTCAGTCACACATTTACGCCCCGAAAGCTCGGCGGCGCGACATATGAATATGCCTGCGGTAAAAAGACGGCGCGGCTTGATTTTATATCGGACAGCGCCGTAAGGGTTGCGCTTTATGACAGCGCGAAACCGCTATCAAATACATATAATATTGACCCTCTTTGCACTCTTAGCAGAGAGGGAAGGGAAAGGCTGTCTTTGGACGGCTTTTCGCTATGTGAGGCGGAGTTTGGGGACAACACCTTTAACCTGCCCTGCGGCGTTAAGATTAAGCTCGATTTAAATAATTTCTTACTGTCCTATTATAGCGGTGAAGAGCTGCTTTTTTCCGACAGAGCGCCTATAGCTTATAATCTCGAAAGGGAGTTCGGCAGCGGCTCGTTCCACTTCGTTTCGCGTCAGGGGGGCGAGCGCATCTACGGCGTCGGCGACAAGGGCGGCGCGCTCGATAAATCGGGCAGAGCCTTTCGTATAGAAACCACCGACTGTATGGGATATAACGCTGAAACGAGCGACCCGCTTTATAAGCATATCCCGTTTTACATCTGTGAAAACAGCGTCGGCGCGTACGGCATTTTTTACGATACTTCCTGCACCTCTTATCTTGATTTCGGTAAAGAGATTGATAATTATTACGAGCCGTACAAGTACTTTAAAACCGAGGATGAAGCGCTTGTATACTATCTGTTTTTCGGCACAAAAGCCGAGATTTTAAGGCAGTTTAACCTCCTTTGCGGCGCACAGATTTTGCCGCCTAAATGGAGTTTCGACTACTGCGCGAGCACTATGGCGTATACCGACAGCGACAACTGTTCTGCCGAGTTTGACGGCTTTTTAAATAAGCTCGATAAAACTGGGCTGAGTTGCTCGGGCTTCTATCTCTCCTCGGGCTATACCTCAATCGGTAAGGGCAGGTATGTGTTTAACTGGAATACTGATAAGTTCCCGAGCCCCGAGGGCTTCGTGGATAAGTTTAACAAAAACGGAATACATATTATCCCTAATATAAAACCCGCGTTCTTGCTCGACCACCCGATGTATAGCGAGCTTGCCGAAAGGGGACTGTTTGTTAAAAATCCCGACGGCACGCCCTATGTTACACAGTTCTGGGACGGCGGCGGAAGCTATCTTGACTTTACTAATAATGAAGCGTTCGACTTCTGGAAAGAGCAGGTTAAAATTAAGCTACTTGATATCGGTATGGACGCCACCTGGAACGACAATAACGAGTTCGATATTAAGGACCCTGATGCGCTTTGCTCTAACGGCGAGCGTGCCTGCAATCTGCGCCCGACGCTTACCTATCTGATGGTGCTTGCGTCCTACGAAGCGCAGCGCGAAAAGTATAGTAATCTCCGTCCGTTCCTGTCCTCTCGCAGCGGAGGCGCAGGTGTTCGCCGCCTTGCACAAACCTGGTCGGGCGATAACCGAACAGCCTTTGAGGACCTGCGCTATTGCCACAATATCGGGCTTACTATGTCGCTTAGCGGTATGAGCTTTTACGGCCACGACCTCGGCGGCTTTACGGGCGATATGCCCTCGCGCGAGCTGCTGCTGAGATGGCTTCAGCACGGCGTTTTTGAGCCGAGATTTACCGTTCATTCCTGGAACCGCGACGGCTCGGCGACAATGCCCTGGAGCTACGACGATATTATGGACGGCGTTACTGCGCTGTTTAACGAGCGTAAGAGCCTTATCGACTACTACTATTCGACCGCATACTTTTGCTGCGAAACGGGAGAGCCGTTTAACGCGCCGCCGCTGCTGTACTACGACGACGCGGAGCTTAAAGGCGATAATAATTCAATGCTTGTCGGCAAAAAGCTGCTTGTATCCTTCGTGTTTGACGAGGGCGAAAACGAGGTCGAAGTTTTCCTGCCGCGCGGCGAAGTTTGGTACCTGGGCGACAGGTCGTATGACGGCGGTCAGAGCGTTAAGCTTAGCATTAACCCCACCGACGCTGTTCCATATTTTGTCAAGGGCGGCAGCGTGATTAAAACAGGAGACGAATTCGTGGTTTACCCGATTAAAAGCGGTACCTTTGAGGACGGGTATTTCACCGACGACGGTAAAACCTACGACTATAAAAACGGCGAGTGTGCGCTGCTGCATTTTACCGTAAAATGCACCGATACCACCGTTGAGGTCGAGTATAAAAACACTAAAAATATTAAGCTTACTCCTTTGTTTAAAATCTGCGATGCAGATAATAGGAAGCTTGTTATAAAATAGTATGAAATATGTTGTAATAACAAAAAACGACGCGGGTCAGAGGGTCGATAAATTCCTTTTAAAGACTTTTGAAACCCTGCCAAAGTCGCTGATGTTTAAAGAGATTAGAAAAAAGAATATTAAGGTTAATAAAAAGCGTTGCGCCCCCGACCAGATACTGACCGAGGGCGACCTTATCGAGCTGTATTTAAAGGACGAGGTGCTGCAAAAAAGGAGCGTTCATTACGACTTCCTTTCAGCGCCTAAGAACCTGAATATAGTATACGAGGACGAAAATATCCTGCTTATGAATAAGCCTCAGGGTATGCTGTGCCACCCCGACAAGAGCGAGTATGTTAATACCCTCTTGTCGTCTATGAAGCGCTACCTTTATGAAAAGGGCGAGTATAAGCCCGAGGACGAAAACAGCTTTTCACCGGCGCTTGTTAACCGCATAGACCGCAATACCTGTGGCATTGTAATCGGCACAAAAAACGCCGAGGCGCTACGGATTTTAGCCGATAAAATAAAAAAGCGCGAGGTACAGAAATTCTACCTCACGATTGTTTGCGGTACGCCGAAAAAAGCGAGCGATACTCTAACCGCGTATCTTATTAAGGACGAAAAGCGAAATATGGTAACGCTCCTTGATACCAAAACCGACGGCGCAAAACGAATTGAAACGCGCTACAAGCTTCTTGATTCTGCGGGCGGCTATTCACTGCTTGAAATCGAGCTTCTGACCGGCAGAACGCACCAAATCCGCGCCCAGATGGCAAAAATCGGGCACCCGCTGCTCGGTGACGGCAAGTACGGCAAAACCCACGGCAGATACCGCCAGGAGCTTTGCTCCTATAAGCTGCGTTTTACCTTCGGCGACGGCGAGAATGCGCTTAGCTACCTGAGCGGCAGGGAGTTTTCGCTCAGCGACAACCCTGTATCAAATAAATTTGCGGAGATTAAAAATGAAGCCTAAATTTATAAGAATTATTTCTCCTTTTACCTTCGCGGCGGCGCTGCTTTTTGACGCGTCGGCTGCGTATTTTACCTGCCTTGCAGTAGAAAAGGTTTCAGGCGAAAAGGGCGTTAATTCCTTTTTGTTTTTAGGGATTATGCTGTTTTTGGATGTGGTTGCGGTGCTTACCACGCGCGAAACGCTGAAAAACGGCGTGCGCTTTTCTGAGCATAGCGCAACCTTTACCGCGCTTGACGATAATAACACCGTAGAGTATGACAAAATCGAGAGCGTTCAGGTCCAAAAGGACACCAAAGCAAGCTTTACTAAGAATTTTATCAGCCGCTATTCCGTAATCGTGTTCTATCTTAAGGATAATACGGTTCACACAATCGAGCTTGGCCATACAACAAAAAACTGCCTTCAAAAAATTGAAGGCGAGTTTAACGATAGAATTAATTAGTTATTCACTTTTCTTTGGCTTTTTGCCTTTTTTAATCAGCACGAGCATTACTATAAACAGTATAAGGAATACCGCAGCTGCTGCAAAAAGTAAAGCAGCGTACTTTTGGTAGCTCTTTTTGGTGAGCTTGTAGATATCAGCCTGCTTTTTAGCGTCCTCGGCGCGTTCTTTGCTCTTAGTTAAGATGTTGCCGATTTCGTTATCGCTGATATTTTTCTTTCTTAAATTATATGTTGCCATCTCTTGCTTATACAGCTTGTCCTGCTCGGCGGCTTTAACGCTTGTGTACACACCTCCGCCGACGCAACCGAGAAATATAAGTAAAAGTAAAACGCTTATAATCTTTTTAATCATAGTCCACCTCGATGCATTAATGCAAGTATTATAACACAAAAAATTTACTCTTGCAATTTATTTTTTAATATTGTATAATATCAAAGCGATACGGAGAGTTGTCCGAGCTGGCCGAAGGAGCACGATTGGAAATCGTGTAAACCGTCAAAGCGGTTTCGAGGGTTCGAATCCCTTGCTCTCCGCCAAAATAAAACCGCCTTCACGGCGGTTTTTTATTTTGGCGAATAGCAAGCAAGGGATTTGAACAGGGCAATTTGCGTGAGCAAATAAAAACAGTCCGGGGGACTGTTTTGGTGCCCGCGGGCGTGCCGTCGAGCGCAGAAGCGAGACGGGCGAATCCCTTGCTCTCCGCCAAAAAAGAAATGCCCATCAGGGCATTTTTTTTATGAATATAAAAAAAGGATTCGAAACGAACTCCAAATTTAATTTATCTAAACTTTTAACTTATATTCGCAAATGATATCCGCTCGTCCTCGTAAAACGCAAACAATAGCGCCTTTAGCTTTTTAAGCTCGCTTTGCGCTTCGTCTTTGCCATAGGGCAGGGTGCGCATCTGAAGCGCAAGGCTGTCGAGCTGAGAGTGTTCGGTAACTGAGTACAAAATGTCGTTTTTCTTATCCCAGTAGTCAGCTATATCCTTTGTTTTAGCTATATATTCGTCGAAGTTTCCGTCGTTTATCGCCGCTTGTGCGGCGCTTATTTTTGTGTTTAAATTGTTATATAAACTGTTTATATACACCTGCTCGGCAACGCACATAATCACCGCAAGCGTTAGAAAAATCCCCGCGAACCAAATCCTTTTCATCGGCGTTTATCCTTTCTTATTAAATAAGTTTTGCCGTCCTCGTCGAGCGTTAAAAGCAGTATTTCGTCGAGCTTTACGCCAAGCGCGTTTACGACTAATAGTATCGTGTTTTCGGTTATTTTATTGTCGCCGAAATACTCGGTAATGGGCTTAGAGTCCAATACTATCGGTACGGGCGCGCTCTTTTTTTGTGTTTTAATTTTTAGCTCGCCTGTGCTCGGCGGAGTAAATTCCGCCTTTTTCTGTACGGTTATTGTGCCGTTAGTTTCTATTACCGCGTTTTCTACTTCGGCTATGCTGAATACATCCTTTTGGCGCAGCGCGTCGAGTAAATCGTCAACAGTAAGCCTTAGCCTTGAAAGCTCCTTTTGCTGCAGCTTGCCGCCCTTTATAATGAATATCGGTCTGCCCTGTATTAGATTTCTGAATTTAAGCGATTTCATAGAGATTGCTGACTCGATAATCTCAAGGCTGATAAATATCAGTATGGGTATAAGCGAGTTCGATAGGGGAATCGCCTTTTCCTCAAGCGGTATCGTTGCAACTGACGATATCAGTATAGTTATAACGAGCTCCTGCGGTCGCAGCTCGCCGACCTGGCGCTTGCCCATTATCCGCACCGCGAGCATTAAAAACAGGTAGATTATAACTGACCTTATCAGCATTACAGTCATATTTTCGCCTCCATGGTTTATTGTGCATATTTGGCGCCGCGATATGCATAATAGATTTGAAAAGGGGGCGATTTTTTGCGCTTTTTTAAGAACTATGAGCTGACGCGCGACTACCTTAAATGCGAGTTTAAGGACTGCTCGGACTTTTTAATGCGCGAGCTTGTTATAAGCGGAAGAAGGGTGCTTTTGTGCGCTATGGACGGGCTTGTTGACGGCGTGTATCTATCTGAGTCGGTGCTTGAACCACTGCTTTGCTGCAGCATAAAAAACGATAACGCCTACGAGTTTTTAACCGGGCTTCAGACGCGCGTAATAGCGGCGCCCGAAATGTCGCAGCCCGAAACCTTTGAGGACGGCGAATTCTTTTTGATGTCGGGATTTGTGCTGCTCTACGCCGACGGCAGCGAAAAGGCGCTTGTGTTCGGCGTGCAGGGGTGGAACAGACGAAGCACCGACGAGCCCACGAACGAGGCTATGGTTAAGGGCGCGAAGGAGTGCTTTGTTGAAAGCATTAACGATAATAAGGCGCTGCTTAGAAAGCGCCTTAAATCACCGCATTTAAAGCTAAAACAAATTAATCTCGGCGAAGCTGCAAAAACGCCCGTTGTAATCGCTTATATGGACGACAGGGCGTGCGCCGACGATGTTAAAAAGGTCGAAAACGCGCTTAAAAACGCCGATTTTAACACGCTTTCCGATTACGGCGAAGCGGCAGCATTTTTAGCTAAGAAAAAGCGCTCGTTTTTTTCAACCTCGGGAAATACGGAGCGCCCCGATGTGCTTGTATCTAAGCTGAAAGAGGGCAGAATTGCCGTAATGGTTGACGGCTCACCGTTCGTAATCTATACGCCTTATCTGTTTTCGGACAATTTCTCGTCGCTCGACGACTATAATAACCCGCCGTTTTACGCTTCGTTTATAAGACTGCTTAAGATATTTGCTTTTTGTATATCTACTTTTCTGCCTGCGCTGTATGTCGCTATCGGCTCGTTTCACCAGGAAATGATACCCACGCTGCTTTTGTATATTGTTGCAACGAGCGAGGAGTCCACGCCCTTTTCGCTGCTTTTTGAAGCGATAATAATACATTTACTGTACGAAATTATGCGCGAAGCAGGTCTGCGGCTGCCTAAAACGGTGGGGCACGCTGTTTCAATAATCGGCGCTATCGTAATAGGCGAGGCTATGGTTACCGCGGGTCTGATAGGCGAGCCTATGCTCGTTGTCGTAGCGCTTACCGCTATTGCTTCGTATGTAGTATATCCGCTGTACGAAAGCGTTGCCGTGCTGCGCCTCGTGTTTATAGTTATAGCGGGCGTCGGCGGCGTGTATGCGCTCGTGCTCTCGGCTTGCGCACTGTTTATAAATATCTGCTCTTTGTCCTCGCTCGGCGTGCCGTATACCGCACCTGTTACGCCGCTTACAAGGGCTTCACTCGGCGACACTGTAATCAGGCGCGACTGGCGCTACCTTGCAAACAGAAAGGTAAGACTAAAGAATATGAGGGGCGTTAACAAAAATGGCTGAAATCGGTAAAATCTCGGGCTCTCAGCTTGCGCTTGTGCTATGCGTCTTCAGGCTGTCAACGCTTTTGGTTATTAAGTCAATATCGCTGGAACAGCTTGTTTTGGAACTCGTTATAAGCGTGTTGCTATGTGCCTTTGTTTATGCGATTTCGAGTCGTGTAAAGGTTAACAAAACGCTCGCATATCTTGTTGCGCTTTTCGTGCTTGTAATTGCGTTAAGCGACGCTGCAGAATACTTTGTTTTTCTGTCGCAAACCGGGCGTAACGAAATACCGCTGTGGGCTATCATTCTGTTTCTTACAGCGTTTTCTATATACTCCGCCGCTATGAAAATCGAAGCTGTATCGAGGTTTTGCGCCCCTGCGGTAATCTTTTGTTTAGTATGCTTTTTTGCAATTTCGCTTGCTAATATACGGAACATCGAGCTGCAAAATTTAACCGTTTTGCAGAGCAGGGAAATAAAGCCGCTTTATCTTTTAAAATGCGTTGATATGCCGCTCGTTTTTCTGCTATTAAAGGACGAAAAGAAAAAGGAGAACCGAAAATGTCTTTCGGTTTCGCTGCTGATTTCCTACTCCGCCTGCTTTCTCCTTAACCTTATGTGCAGGGTGACGATGGGGGAGAGCATAAAATTTTATAAGCATCCCGTTCTTGTGCTGTTTCAGCTCGGTGAGGCGGGCAGCTTTACAAAGCTCGACCTAATGTTCCCGTCGGTTATTCTTATTTTGCTGCTTTGTGAGCTTGCTCTGGCGCTGAGTCTGTTTTATAAGGTTAGAAAGGAGTGGTAAATTGAAAAAGCTGCTTGTAATTTTGATTGTAATTTTCGTTTTGCTGTCGCTTACCTCCTGCACTCAGAGCGAAAGGATTACCGACCTTACGGTCGTTGAAGCGGTGGGCTTTGATATAAAAAAAGATACTGTGCTTGCAAGCGTTCAGTACCTTAATCTTTATAGCGGAACGGGGCAGAACAAGGGCGTTAACTCGAACATCACCGCTACCGTATTTGCAAACGGCAAGACTATTTATTCCGCCCTTGACACTATTGATAAAAAGCTGCCCGACAGGCTCTTTTTCGGTCAGACTAAGCTCATTGCAGTAAGCGAAGAATTTGAAAATAAGTATAAAGACGAGCTTGTCCGCTACCTTTGTAACACCCGCTACAGCAGGGCGGATATCTATATCGTAAAGACGAAAAAGACCGCGCAAAGCGTTATCACAAAGGCTCAGAAGAATACCCGCGTGCCTGCCGACAGCATTGTAAAACAGCTGAAAAAGAACAACCGGGCGGTTAATGTTAACGAGTATCTCGGCGGCAGAGCTGCTCCGACGGTGTAAAGCTCATATTCTGCGCCGAAAAAATAGTTTGCTCCTCGCTTTTTGTATTCTTTTTGTTTTCGTGTATAATCGTAAAGAACGGCAGCGCAGCCGTAAGCGCAAATATGATTAAAAAAATAATTATTGCCCGTTTGATTTTACTCACCTTGACTTTGTTTAAAATATTTAGTATAATATAACACCTATATAGCTATAAATATATTTATAAGGTGGATGGATTATGTCTAACTATATTTCCCCTATTTCAATAGAGGCTATTTCTACTTTATGCGACGAGCTTAATAAAAATAACTCTATTAATCCTAAGAATTTTGAAAGGTATGAGGTTAAACGCGGACTGAGAAATGCGGACGGTACCGGCGTTATGGCAGGCCTTACGAGCATCTGCTCGGTTGAGGGCTATATTATCTCCGACGGCGAGGTTGTACCGATTGACGGCAGACTCTCTTACAGAGGCTACGACATCAGGGATATCGTTAACGACTGTATTAAGGAAAACAGGTACGGCTTTGAGGAGGTTGCGTGGCTTTTGATTTTCGGCTCGCTTCCGACTTATGAGCAGATTAATTCGCTCAGGGAAGTTATCGGCGAGTGCAGAACGCTGCCCGACCATTTTGTAGAGGATGTTATTATTAAACATCCTTCTATGGATATTATGAATAAGATGGCAAGGTGCGTTATGGCGCTTTACTCCTTTGACGAAAACCCCGACGATATTTCGACTCCTAATGTGTTAAGGCAGGAGCTGCAGCTTTTGGCGCAGTTCCCAAGCATAATGAATATAGCTTATCAGGTTAAGCGCAGGTCCTTTTACAACAAGTCGATGTATCTGCATCCCGTTGTTAAGGATATTTCCACCGCTGAGTACATCTTAAGGCAAATCAGACCTAATAAGGAGTATACCCAGGAGGAAGCACATCTGCTTGATATCTGCCTTATGCTCCATGCTGACCACGGCGGCGGTAACAACTCCACCTTCTCAACGAGAGTTCTTACCTCGAGCGGTACCGATACATATTCTGCAATCGCGGCAGGTCTCGGCTCGCTTAAAGGTCCCCGTCACGGCGGCGCAAACATTAAGGTCGCAAGGCAGATGGACTATCTGCTTGAACATATGAAAAACCCGACTGACGAAGCGGAAATGCGCGATATGCTTGTTAAAATACTTAATAAAGAAGCAAACGACAAATCCGGTCTTATTTACGGTATGGGCCACGCGGTTTATACTAACAGCGACCCGAGAGCCGTAATCCTTAAGGAAAACGCTAAAAAGCTTGCTTTCGAGCACGGCTTTGAGAAGGAATTTATCACCCTTGAAAATATCGAAAAGCTCACTCCCGAGGTGTTTGCCGAGGTTAAGGGCTTCGAGAATACAATGTGTGCAAATGTTGATTTGTACTCCGGACTTGTATATAAGGTGCTCGGTATCCCCGAGGATATTTACACACCTCTTTTCGCTACCGCAAGAATTGCGGGCTGGAGCGCTCACAGACTTGAGGAGCTTACAACTTCCAATAAGATTATGCGTCCCGCTTACAAGAGCGTGTCAAAGCACAAGAAATTTGTACCTATTGATAAGAGGTAAACAATGTCCCTTTCAGGTTCGATTTACACGGGTTTAGGCGCGCTGACTTATGCTGCGGCGTGCATATTGCTTGTTGTATCAAATATATTTTCGCTCGGCTTCGGCGCCGAATTAGCAGTGTATGCTCTTTTAGGGCTTACGCTGCTTATGCTGTGTATAATATCGCTTAAAGGCGGCGAATACGCGCCCGCGTTTGAATTTAAGAATTCATTCCGTCTTGATGTGTTCGCACATCTCAGCGCGGCTTCGTTTATTATACTTTGCGCGCTGTATGTTTTCGAGATATATCAGTTCGTGTCGGGCGGCAGGTTTACCGCGTTTCGCATTTCTGTATTAGCGCTGCTGGCGGTGCTTTCGCTGTTCAGCGCGTTTTGTATGGCGAGCGTCGGTATGTCCTTCGGCGAGTCAAGATATGACTTCAGACGGCTTAAATGGCTCTCCTTTGCGCCTATGCTGTGGTCGATTGTACAGATGTGCGAGCTGCTCTTTAACTCGTTTCAGGTTACGCTTTACGCTTCGGACGCCCTTAAGGTGCTTTGCGTAGTGTGCGTTATGTGCTTTTACTATCGCTTTTCGTTTGAAACGCTCAGCGACTCGGGCGCGTCAAGCCATACGCTTTTCTTTTCCGGTGCGCTGCCGTTTTCAGCAGTACTGTTTTTTATCGAAAGGCTTATGCTTGTGCTCGGCGGCAAGGCTGAGCTGTTTTGCGAGGACAGCATTTTTGCGCTCGCGCTTTTGTTGATGTCACCGTTTGCGTTTTTTATAAGGCGTAATATTCTCTCGTACAGCAAGGACAGTGGCTATGCTAAATGATTTTTTAAGTAATCTGGTTACCGTCGCGATACAGGTGCTTATTCTGTACCTTATTGCGGGTATCGGCTTTGTTTCGGATAAAACAAAGATTTTTGTCAAGGCGGACGGCAAAAGCCTTGTGGATTTACTGTTTAATATAATTCTGCCGATTTCGATTATAAACTCGTTTTTGTCTATGGAGCGCACGCCCGAGCATATTAAAGGGCTCGGTATGGCGTTCTTGCTCGCGGTACTCGCGCACCTTCTCGGCGTCGGTGTTTCCTGTCTTACTTTCAGGAAAAGACCGAGGATGGAAAGCGGTATTTACCATTACGCGACTACCTTTTCAAACGCGGCGTTTCTTGCGCTTCCGCTTGCAGAAAGCGTTGTCGGCAAGGAGGGAATATTCTATTCCGCCTGCTATGTAGCTGTTTTTAATGTGTTCGCGTTTACATACGGTATTAACCAGATTTCGGGCGGCAAGGCAAAGATTAACGTCAAAAACCTGTTTATAAATCCGGGCTCGATCAGCGTAATTATCGGTATTCCGCTGTTTTTGCTCGGCGTAAAGCTGCCCGATTTCCTCAGCGACGCTATGAACAGGGTAGCTGTGTGCAATTCGCCGATGGCTATGATTGTTTTCGGCACCTTTTTTGCAAACTGTAATTTTAAAAATATTTTTGCTAAAAAAGAAATTTATTTCGTTTCGCTTTTACGCCTTATAGCAATTCCGCTTACTATGATGTTCGTGTTTAAATTACTCGGCGTAGAGGGCACTATGCGTACCGCGCTCACTATTTCCGCTTCGGCGCCCGTTGCAACTAATACGGCGATGTACAGCGCTAAGTATGATAACGATACCGCGCTTCCGAGCGAGCTTGTGGGGCAGACGAGTATTCTGTCCGTAATTACAATGCCTGTAATAGTGGCGCTTGCGTCGATAATATAATTATACGGACTGTATTATAATTATTTCCAAATTGTAAAATTACTGCCGATATTATAGACTTTTTGCATTTCATCTTATATAATTAAACTAAAATAATTTGTAAGAAGTGATTTAATGAAACTTGTAATGACAATAGTATCTAACTCGGATGCGGAAAATGTGCTTGCAGCAGCGGCGCAAAACGGTTATTTTACAACCAAGGTTTCTACTACCGGTCAGTTTTTGGTTGACGGTCACACCGCTATTTTAATCGGCTGCGAGGACGACAGGGTAGAAAAGCTTTATGATATTTTAAAGAAAAATGTTAAAAAGCGCGTTGTTAAATCCCCTGGCGTTCAAAGTACACTTTCGGGCTCGCTTTTAAATCAGCCCGTTGATGTTGAAGAGCACGGCGCGGTTGCCTTTACAATAGATGTAGAAAACTTTTTAAAGTTTTAGAGTTTTAGGATGAGTATTAATTTTATCTCTAACGAAAAAAATATAGAACAGCTGTCGTTTCTTTTAGAATCGGGAAGGCTCCCTCACGCCATAATTATTGAGGGCGAGGAGGGGCTCGGTAAGCGCGCTCTTGCTAAGGAGCTTGCGCTGTATCTTATGTGCAGGTCAGACGGCGAAAAGCCCTGCAGACAGTGTCCGCAGTGCCATAAGGTGCTTAACGGCTACCACCCCGATATTTATGAGTTTTCGGCTACCGGAGCGCCAAGCTCGTTTAAGGTCGACGAGGTGCGTAAGATAATCGAGGACTCGTATGTAAGACCTAACGAGGCGGATTATAAGGTTTATATCCTCGGTAATTGCCAGGGTATGAATTTAAGCGCGCAAAATGCAATTTTAAAGCTGCTTGAAGAGCCGCCGTCGTATGTAGTTTTTATTCTTACGGTAAGTAACAAAACCGCTTTACTCGATACAGTGCTGTCACGAAGCGTTGTAATCTCGCTTGAAGGCGTAGATATCCAAAAGGGTGCGGATTATATCGTATCTCAGAATGAAGAGCTTGACAGAGCTGACGCCGTAAACGCTCTCAGCGCGTGGCACGGCAATATCGGAAAGGCGCTCGACTCGCTCGAGGACGGTAAGCTCTCTAAAATTAACGACCTTGCCTGCGATATGGCGAGGGCGCTGCTAAGCGAAAACGAGTACGAGTTGCTTAAGGTATGCTCGGCGTTTGACAGGGACAGACCTACTCTTATCGCAGCGCTTGAGGTGCTTAAGGTTATCCTTCGCGACGCTGCTGTTTATTCTTCTAACGCCGATATTATGTCTAACCAAAAGGAGCTTGCAAAAGAGCTGTGCGTAAATATCGGTCGCGCAAGGCTTATCGCTATGATTAGTAAATGCGACGGGCTTAAGGAGTATGCCGAGAGAAACGGTAATAACTCATTACTTATAACTAAGGTCTGCTACGAGCTAAGGCGCTCGCAGGGCAGATAATATATACAGAGAGGTTTATTCAATGGTAAAGGTTGTTGGTGTTCGCTTTAAGGACACAGGCAAAATGTATTATTTTGACCCCGGCGATAAAAAGGTGAATAAGGGCGATTATGTTGTTGTCGAGACTGCCAGGGGCGTCGAGTGCGGTATCGCGTCAACCGGCGTTAAGGATGTACCCGACGACGAGGTTGTTCAGCCGCTTAAGCCCATTATGCGTATCGCCGACGATAAGGACGTTGCTCAGCTTAAAGAGAATATTAAAAGAGCTGACGAGGCTTATACAATCTGTAAGCGTAAGATTGAGCAGCACGGTCTTGAAATGGATTTAACAGAGGTTGAGTATACCTTTGACCGCTCAAAGATTATATTTTACTTTACTGCTGACGGCAGGGTTGACTTCCGCGAGCTTGTAAAGGATTTGGCGGGCGAGTTCCACACAAGGATTGAGCTTCGCCAGATAGGCGTAAGGGACGAGGCTAAGATGCTCGGCGGTATCGGCGTTTGCGGACGCGAGTTCTGCTGCTCGACTTTTCTTGACGACTTCCATTCGGTATCTATTAAGATGGCTAAGGAGCAGGGCCTGTCGCTCTCTCCCGGAAAAATCAGCGGCTGCTGCGGCAGACTTATGTGCTGCCTTAAGTATGAGCAGAATTCTTACGAGTACTTAAATAAAATCACGCCAAGGGTCGGCACTAAGGTAGATTGCCGCGAGGGCAGGGGAGTTGTTGTTGACAGCTCTGTGCTTACCGGTACCCTTAAAATCAGGCTCGACAATGTCCCCGAAGGCGCACCCGTTACGGTTAACCGCGGCGAGGTTAGAATAGTAAAAAATAACTAATATAAAAAAATCCTTGCAATTTATAATAGTCTTTGTTATATTATAAATGAACAGAACTTTAGTTCAAATCTTAGGGGAGGTACTATTATGGCATACGCAATTAACGATGACTGCATTATGTGTGGTGCTTGCGCAGGCGAGTGTCCTGTAGGCGCTATTTCAGAAGGCGACGCTAAGTATCAGATTGATGCTGATACATGCATTGATTGTGGCGCTTGTGCAGGTGTTTGCCCTGTTGATGCTCCACAGGCATAATAATTGAAACAGTAAACGCCGTCTTTACGACGGCGTTTTTCATTAAAAGGTGTATTATGATTAAAGTGATTTTATGGGATATTGACCGCACGCTGCTCGACTTTGATTTAAACGAGAAAAATTCGCTCAAGTCGCAGTTTAAAAAGTATAATCTCGGCGAGTGCACTGATGAAATGGCAGCCGAGTATTCGCGTATTAATATTTCAAAATGGCAGATGCTTGAGCGCGGAGAGCTAACTAAAGACGAGGTAAAGGTTACGCGATTTGACGATTTCTTTAAAAAGTACGGAATTACGGGTGTAAATAGCGCAGATTTTACCGAGGATTATGAAAACGGGCTTGCCGACACTGTTGTTTTTATAGAAAACGCACCCGAAATTCTTTTAGCTTTAAAGGGTAAGTATAAGCAGTACGCCGTAACCAACGGAGCAAAGAGCGTTCAGCACAAGCGCCTTGCACAAGCCGGATTTTATGATATCCTTGACGGTGTGTTTATCTCCGACGAGGTAGGATATGAAAAGCCCGATAAGCGCTTTTTTGATTATGTTCTTGATAGTATTGAGCCTTGCAGAAAGGACGAAATAGTTATTGTAGGCGATTCGCTTACAAGCGATATGAAGGGCGGAAACAACGCAGGTATTATTACCTGCCGCTATAATCCTAAAGGTACTGAAAACACTGCAGGTGTTTTAATTGATTATGAAATAAAATCACTAAATGAAATATATTCCGTATTAGACGAAATTAAATGAAGGTAAAATAAAAAGCTTCCGAATTGCTCGGAAGCTTTTATAGCATGTAATTAAAGCTCGATTTTGCCGCTTTCCTTTTCGTTGATTACATAGTAAACAGCGCTGTCCTCAGCCTTAACATAAAGTCTGATTGACTTGATTGAAGAAGCCTTATGACCGCCTGCAACCCATGCAGCCTCAACCTTTTCGTTGATGTCAGAAATCTCAATCTGCTTGTCAGCAAACTCAAAATAGATTTCCTTAGTAGCGAGCTTCTTAGCAGTGCTCTTTGCAGCCTTCTCAGCCTTCTTAGTTGTAGTCTTAGCAGCCTTCTCAGCCTTCTTAGCAGTATCCTTAACTGCCTTCTCGGTCTTCTTAGCAGACTCCTTAACAGCCTTTTCAGCCTTCTTAGCTGTATCCTTAGCAGTCTTTTCAGCCTTCTTTGCTGTGTCCTTAGCGGTCTTAACAGCCTTCTCAGCCTTCTTAGCTTCTGTCTCAGCCTTCTTAGCGGTTTCCTTTACTGCCTTTTCAGCCTTCTTTGCAGTAGCCTTAGCCTCTGTCTCTACCTTCTTAGCAGTGTCCTTAACTGCCTTCTTTGCAGTCTCTTTAGCTGCGTCTGTCTTCTTTGTAGCCATAGTGTAACATCCTTTCTAAATCAAATTATATTAGTTAAATTATGTGCCATTAGTGTAGCAAAGCTACAAATATATAATATTCCAAAAATTAAATATGTCAATATTTTGTGCAAATTATCTATACAATGTGTAAATGTAGTGATTTCTAACAAAGTAAAATTGTTAATTATGCACAACAAAAATAGACTAATTTTATGCAGTAAATTGAATTTTTATAAAATCCGACAGGTAATTGACATATTTTGCGTTTTGTGTTTTAATATAATATATAACTTAAAATAGGGGTAATCTGTGATGAAAGTTGTAATTTTAGCAGGCGGCTTCGGTACGCGCATCAGCGAGGAAAGTGAATATAAGCCAAAACCTATGATTGAAATCGGCGGTAAGCCCATACTCTGGCATATTATGAAAGAGTATTCGCATTACGGCTTTAATGACTTTATTATCTGCGCGGGCTATAAGCAGCATATCATTAAGGAGTGGTTTGCAAATTACTTTTTGCACAACAGCGACATTACCTTTGACTTTACGAACGGTAAAAACGATATGATTATCCACAATCAGCATTGCGAGCCCTGGCGCGTAACCGTAGTGGATACGGGTATGAACACTATGACGGGCGGGCGTATTAAGCGAATTAAGCCGTTTGTCGAGGGCGAAACCTTCTTGATGACCTACGGCGACGCTGTGTGCGATGTTAATATTCGCGAGCTTGTTAAGTTCCACGAAAGCCACGGCAAAATTGCAACCCTTACCGCTACAATGCTCGAGCAGTCTAAGGGTGTGCTCAATATCGGCGGCGACAACGCCGTTAAATCCTTCCGCGAAAAGAATATTTCGGACGGCGCTCCTATCAACGCCGGCTATATGGTTCTTAATCCCGACATTTTTGATTACATAGACGGCGACCAGACTATATTTGAGCGCGAGCCTATGGAGAAGCTTGCCGAGGACGGCGAGCTTATGAGCTATGTATATAAAGGCTTCTGGCAGTGTATGGATACCAAGAGAGAAATGGATATCCTCGAAAAGCTCTGGGAAACGGGTAACGCGCCGTGGAAAACCTGGGAGGACAAATAATGCTTGGTGATTTTTATAAGGGGAAACGCGTTTTAGTAACGGGTCATACGGGCTTTAAAGGCTCATGGCTTACCAAGATGCTTTGCGAGCTCGGCGCGCAGGTTACGGGCTACGCTCTTGAGGCGCCGACTAATCCGAGCCTGTTTGAGTTGCTTGACTTGCCGATAAATTCCGTTATCGGCGACATACGCGATTTCGATAAGCTAAAGGGCGTGTTCGACGGGTTTCAGCCCGAGATTGTGCTGCACCTTGCAGCGCAGCCCATTGTTAAAACGAGCTATAAAATTCCGCGATACACCTTTGACACAAATGTTATGGGTACCGTTAATGTCTGCGAGTGCGTAAGACTTAGCGACAGCGTTAAATCCTTTATTAATGTAACTACCGATAAGGTGTACGAAAACGAGGATTTGGACGTTGCGTTTACCGAGGATATGCCGCTTGACGGCTGGGACCCGTATTCTAACAGCAAGTCCTGCAGCGAGCTTGTGACTCACTCGTATAAAAAGTCGTTTTTTAACAGCAGCGATATTGCAGTTTCTACCGCGAGGGCAGGTAATGTAATCGGCGGCGGTGATTTTGCCGATGACAGAATTGTGCCCGACTGCGTTCGCGCGGTTATGAGCGGTAACGATATAATTGTAAGAAATCCTTATTCCACAAGACCGTTTCAGCATGTGCTCGAACCGCTTTATGTTTACCTTATGATTGCTATGAAGCAGTACGAAAATAAGGCGTTTCAGGGCTATTATAATGTCGGTCCCGACGAGGACGATTGCATATCAACGGGCGAGCTTTGCGATATATTCTGTAAGCACTGGCAAAACGGCGCAAAGTGGAAAAACATTAGCGAAAAGGACGCCGTTCACGAAGCGGGCTTCCTGAAACTTGATACAACTAAGCTTAAAACCACCTTCGGCTGGAAACCTGTATGGAATATAGATACGGCGCTAAAAAAGGTCGTCGAGTGGACTAAGGTTTATGCGGAGGGTGGCGACATTAACTCCGTATGCAAAAACCAGATTAATGAATTTTTAAAAGAAATCGGATATTGATATGTTTGAAAACCTTACTAAAGAACAGGCAAGAGAAAAAATATTTGAAGATATAAAGGAATACTATAGCACCTTTATGACCGAAAAGCCTTATAAAGAGGGCGACAGAATTCCCTACGCTTCAAGAGTATACGACGAAAAAGAGGTTGTAAACCTTGTTGACAGCGCGCTTGATTTTTGGCTCACCTCCGGCAGATACTGTAATGAGTTTGAAAAAAAGCTCGGCGAGTATCTCGGCGTAAAATATGTGTCGCTTGTGAATTCCGGCTCTTCTGCTAACCTGCTCGCTTTTGCAATCCTTACGTCTCCGCTTCTTAAGGAGAGAAGGATAGAAAGAGGGGATGAGGTAATTACGGTAGCTGCGGGCTTCCCGACTACCGTTGCGCCTATTATTCAGTACGGCGCAGTACCTGTTTTTGTTGATATTACCGTACCCGAATACAATATTGATGTAACTAAGCTCGACAACGCGCTAAGCAGTAAAACCAAGGCTGTTATGCTCGCTCACACGCTCGGTAATCCGTTTGATATTAAGGCTGTTCGTGAATTTTGCGACAAAAACGGACTCTGGCTTATCGAGGATAATTGCGACGCGCTTGGCAGCGAATACACCCTTGACGGCAATACAGGGCTTACCGGTACTTTCGGCGATATAGGTACATCGAGCTTTTATCCGCCGCACCATATGACGATGGGCGAGGGCGGCGCTGTATATACTAACAATCCGCTGCTTCATAAAATCGCGCGTTCTATGCGCGACTGGGGACGCGACTGCGCGTGTCCGTCGGGCGTTGATAATCTTTGCGGCCACAGATTTGACGGTCAGTATGGCGAGCTGCCCTTTGGCTACGACCATAAGTATGTATACAGCCACTTCGGCTTTAATCTTAAGGCTACCGAAATGCAGGCGGCTGTCGGCTGCGCTCAGCTTGACAAATTCCCGTCTTTTGCAAAGAAAAGAAGATATAATTTTAATAGAGTTTTAAGTAGTTTAAAAGCTGTTGAGGATAAGCTGATTTTACCAAAGGCTTGTGAAAACAGCGACCCGTCGTGGTTCGGGTTTATAGTAACCTGCAAGGACGGCGTATCAAAAAACGAGGTCGTTCAGTACTGCGAGAACCACGGCGTTCAGACAAGGATGCTTTTCTCGGGCAATATCATTCGTCAGCCCGTTTTTGATTCAATAAGAGGTACTGATAAATACCGCGTAGCAGGCGGCTTAGAGGTCACCGACAGGGTAATGTCAAATTCCTTCTGGATAGGCGTATACCCAGGTATGACCGACGCAAAGCTTGACTATATGTCAAAAATAATTATCGAGGCGTTAAATAAATGAGAATTAAGGTTTCCGACTACATAGCGCAGTTAATAACTGAATACGGTATAACCGACTGCTTTACTGTTGTAGGCGGCGGCGCTATGCACCTTAACGACTCCTTCGGACATCAAAAGGGGTTAAGGTGTACCTATAATCACCACGAACAGGCTTCGGCAATCGCCGCCGAGGCTTACTTTCGCGTTAACAATAAAATGGCGCTGTGCTGTGTTACTACCGGACCGGGCGGAACTAACGCGATTACAGGCGTTGTGGGCGCGTGGCTTGATTCTATACCTATGCTCGTTATCAGCGGTCAGGTAAGGTACGATACAACGGCAAGAAGTACAAATCTGCCGATAAGAGCTATGGGTGACCAGGAGTTTGATATCTGTAAGGCTGTTGAGTGTATGACAAAATACTGCGAAATGGTCACCGAGCCCGAAATGATAAAGTACCATCTTCAAAAGGCGCTGTATCTTGCAAAAGAAGGCAGACCCGGACCGTCGTGGCTTGACATACCGCTTAATGTTCAGGGCGCATATGTTGATACGGAAAATCTCGTTTCTTTTGACTGTGAAAAAGAATTATATCTCGCTAAGGATAAGGATATAGAAAAAATTATTAACCGTTTTAAAAGTGCCCAAAGACCCGTAATTATTGCGGGCTCGGCTATTCGCACTTCGGGCGCTTATGACAGCTTTAAGGAGCTTGTTGACAAACTCGGAGTGCCCGTTACAACCTGCTGGAACAGCATTGACCTTATTGCTGACGAGCATCCGCTTTATGTCGGCAGGGGCGGTATTATGGGTGACAGAGCGGGAAATTTCGCCGTTCAAAATAGTGATTTTGTGTTATCGCTCGGCTCAAGGCTTTCTATTCGCCAGGTTGGATACAACTTCAAAACCTGGGCGAGAGAGGCTTTTGTAGTCGCTGTTGATATAGACGAGGCGGAGCTTAAAAAGCCGACGCTTCATATTGATTTACCTGTTTGTGCAGATGTTAAAAGCGTTATTGAAAAGCTATGCGACAGTATCAGCGCTCCGCTAAATGATTTCAGCGAGTGGGTTAACACCTGCCAAGGATGGAAAAAGGACTATCCCGTTGTGTTGAAAAAGCATTTTGATGACAACGACAGGGCTAATGTTTATGCGTTTATTAAAATGCTTTCGGCAACGCTTAATAATGACGATATCACCGTTGTCGGTAACGGCTCTGCCTGCGTGGTAGGCTCCCACGCATACGAGATTAAAAATAATTCCCGCTTTATTATAAACAGCGCGATTGCCTCTATGGGTTACGATTTACCTGCGGCAATCGGTGCGGCGCGCGCGGGCGATAAAAGGATTATCTGTGTAAGCGGCGACGGCTCAATTCAGATGAATTTGCAGGAGCTGCAGACTATTAAAACAAATAAGCTTGATGTTAAAATTTTTGTTATTAACAACGCCGGATATCATTCTATAAGGCAGACACAGACTAATCTTTTTGACGCAAAATTCGTAGGTATCGGTCCCGACAGTAACGACCTTGAATTTCCACCGCTTGATAAGCTTTCTGCGGCGTACGGCATAGATTATCTTCGCTGCGACTCTAACGCAGAACTTAATGAATTTATAAATAACGCTCTTACTAAAGAGGGCGCGGTAATTGCAGAGGTCTTTGTTTCAACTACTCAGAACTTCGAACCTAAGTCCTCGGCTAAAAAGCTGCCCGACGGCAGCTTGGTTTCACCTCCGCTTGAGGATATGGCGCCGTTTCTTAGCGATGAAGAGATGGATAAAATTATGATAATACCGAGGATTAAAGAATAATGAGGGCTGTTGTTACGGGCGCTAACGGCGCTGTTGGCTGGGGGCTTGTATACGCTCTTGTTAATCAGGGATTTGATGTTACTGTTCTTTGCAGAAAAGAGCCCGAGCTTTACGGTATTGATAAAACGAATATAGAGTTTGTTAGCTGTTCACTTGAGAATTACTGTAATCTAAACCTAAACTGTAAAGCGGATTACTTTTTCCACCTTGCGTGGAACGGCACTTACGGCAGCGAGCGTAATGATAAAAAGGCGCAGTACGCTAATGTCGGCTATACTCTTGATGCGGTAAGGCTTGCACAAAAAACGGGCTGCAAAAAGTTTGTTGCTGTAGGCTCTCAGGCGGAATACGGTGTTTTGCCGTACGGCGTTAAGATTAGCGAAAAGCTAAAAGAAAACCCGGTGACTTATTATGCCAAAGCCAAGGTTAAAGCGCATAAGGAGGCTATGGCGCTGTGTAGTGAGCTCGGTATCGGCTTTAACTGGTGCAGAATTCTATCCACATACGGCATCGGCGACAGGGATTATACGCTTACTATGTACGCTATAGACGGCTTTATAAACGGAAAAAGCTGCAATTTTACGCCCTGTGAACAGACCTGGGATTACATAAATAACGAGGATTTGGGCAGAGCTCTCTGCCTCGTTTGCGAAAAAGGTAAAAATAACGAGGACTATGTTATCGCAAGCGGACAAGAAAAAGCGCTTAAAGATTACATTAAAATGATTTATAACGCTGTGGGAAATAACGGCGCTAAAATGAATTTCGGTGCTCGCGATTATTTTGAAAATCAGGTTATGTACCTTTGCGCCGACATATCTAAGCTTAAAGAGGATACCTCCTTTGAGGCGCAAATCACCTTTGAAGAGGGTATAAAACGCACGGTTTCGTGGCGTAAAAAATATATTTCGGAGATGTAGAATGAAGATTTCAATAGTTATTCCTTGCTATAACGAGGAAGAAAATATTGTAAAAATTACGAATGCTGTTGAGAGCGAGCTGAAAAATTCTCTGCCCGAGTACGATTATGAAATACTTGTTATTGATAACTGCTCGACGGATAATACTCAGACTCTTATTCGCGGTATTTGTGCCGAAAACAAAAAGATCAAGGCGATTTTTAACGCAAAGAATTTCGGTCAGTTTAATTCGCCCTACTATGCGCTTTTGCAGGCGACGGGCGACTGCGTAATTCCTATCTGCGCCGATTTTCAGGACCCCGTTGAGATGATACCGCGATTTGTTTATGAGTGGGAGAACGGCTATAAAATCGTGTGTGGTATTAAGAGCGCAAGTAAAGAAAATAAACTCGTACGCTTTTTCAGAAGCTGCTATTACAAGCTGATTAAAAAGATGTCGCCCGTTGAGCAGATTGAGCATTTTACGGGTTTTGCGCTTTATGATAAATCCTTTATTCAGGTGCTACGCGAGCTTGACGACCCGACTCCCTTTATCCGCGGAATTGTAGCGGAGCTCGGCTATAAGCGAAAGGATATCGATTATACTCAGCCTAAGCGTGCGGCGGGTAAAACGCATAATAACTTCTTTACGCTTTACGACGCGGCTATGCTGTCGTTCACCTCGTACACAAAAATCGGGCTGAGGATTGCGTCCTTTGCGGGATTTATTGTAGCGATGATAAGCGCGATTATCGGTATTGTTTACCTTGTTATGAAGCTGATTTGGTGGAGCAGATTCCCAGGCGGTACGGTGCCTACTGTTATCAGCATTACCTTCTTAGGCTCTGTACAGCTGTTTTTCCTCGGTTTCCTCGGAGAGTACATAATGAATATCAACACAAGGGTTATGAACAGACCGCTTGTGATTGAAGAAGAAAGAATTAATTTTGAGGACGAATAATGATTACCTTACACTATAAAAAGCTTAAATTAAGCGGTCTTATACTTTTGGCGCTGCCTGCTGTAGTATTCTTTGTAACCTGGCTAAAGCTCTATATCGGTATACCCTGTGCAATTCTGCTTTGCGCTGCGGTGTATTTTGCATCAAAGGGCGAAGACAAGACTATAACGGTTAAAAAATCCACAATTATAGTGCTGCTTTTGCTCCTGACCGTATGGGCTGTGCTGTCCGGAATTGGAGGCTTTTTTACCCAAAAGAGCGACCATAATATAAGAAATGTAATTTTAAGGGATTTGATTAATTATTCGTGGCCCGTTAAATACAATAACGCGGGCGATGAAAGCCTTGTTTATTATATAGGATACTGGCTTGTACCTGCGCTGTTCGGTAAGCTCGGCGCGGCAGTAGGCGGCTTTAATCTTGCATGGGTTATAGCAAGGATTGCAATGGTCGTATGGACTGTAATTCTGCTGTTTAATTCGTTTGTCCTCATTTTGTTTAAAACCGGAGCACAAAGAAAAAAAGCAGTATACTTTTCGCTGCTCATATTTGTACTTTTCAGCGGTATGGACGCGCTCGGCTCGCTGTTTGACCCCAGTGCATTTTTTAATCACCTTGAATGGTGGGCAAGTGCTTTTCAATACAGCAGTATGTCGACTCAGCTTTGCTGGGTGTTCAATCAGTCAGTACCCGCGTGGCTTGCGTGCTCTATCGCGTTTAACGAAAAGGACGAAAAAAGCTTTGCGCTTATCGGACTTTTGTTGCTTCCTACCTCGCCGCTTCCGCTTGTCGGACTTGCAGCTTATATGATTATGTTTGCTGTCAGAAGCCTTATCCTCGCGGTTAAGGATAAAAATGTCGGGCAGTTTTTTAAAAACATCTTCACCCCTCAAAATATATTAGCTATCGTGACCTTGTTCCCGGTTTATGCGCTGTATTACGGCAATAACGCCGTTTCTACCGATGAAGCAGCGGGCGGAACAGCAGCGCTTGCCTTGAACTTCTCGCCTTATTATATAGGGATGTATATCTTTTTCTGCTTGGTCGAATTCGGATTTATGCTGCTTGCGCTGCATAACAAGAGCAACAGATTTGAGTCGTTGGTAATACTCTTGTCACTTATGGCAATTCCGTTTGTTACGGTTGGAAACGGTATAGACTTTTGTATGCGCGCGTCTATACCTGCGCTTTACTTGCTTATGATAATGCTTATGGATTATCTCGTTCCCGAGCTTTTAAAGAAAAAAGACCCCAAAGTCGACAAGAATTCTAAGGAGTATCAAAAGCGCGCCAGAAAGCTGCTTACAGTGCTTTTGATATTTACAATCGGTGTGTTTACTCCGCTTGTTGAATATAGCTCGTCAATGTCGAAGTTTATTCAAACAAAAGGTGAGTGTGTTACCGAATACGATTATTTAAACTCGCTTACGGATTTAACAATCGACCATAAAATGAACTTCGTCGGCACCGACTCATCTAACTCCGCGTTTTATAGGTATATAGGTAAATAAAACAGAAGCGTCATATCGACGCTTCTGTTTTTACTTTTGTTTGTTTTTGCTGCCTAATTTTTGCGCTACCTCGTTAAAGCTTATGCGATTGAATTTTGATAGAGCGAGGTACACGAAAATAAGTAAGAGTATCATTATTTGTATTGCGAAGAACAGATAACAGATTACGCTGATTGCGCTTGTCCCTCTGCGCTGCATTTGCGGCATATTGCCCGTTGTTTGCGCTGAGCTCTCAACGCTTGACTCAGACGAAAGCGCTGTGTTTCTGTTCGCCTTTTCGTCGCTGTTTTCGCTTTGTTTGCCGTCGTCTTGCTGATTAGAGCTGTTGTCGCTCGGCGGAGCCTGCGGTTGTTCGTTTTGTTCGCCGCTTTGTCCGTTTTGTCCGCTCTGTGGCGGTTGCTGGTTTTGCTGTCCGCTTTGGTTATCGCCTTGTGGGGGCTGGTTTTCGGATTGATTATTGTTTTGATTATTTTGTCCGAAGCCGTCTATCGGGTTTTGCGAGTCTTGCTCAAATTGTCTTGCAATTTGCGGCGGGTGGTCTGCGAGGTCAAATCTTGCGCCCTGCGACGCGTAGCTGAAGGTAATTGCGCTTGTACCGCAAAGCACAACAGCCATTCCTATCATAATTGTGTTTTTAATGCTTTTTTTCATCTTTTAGTTCATCTCCAAATAAATTTTACCCAGCTGAGGTTATCTGAAATATACACCCCTTTTGTTAAACGAAAATTAAACAAAAAACTTTTTATTGCATATTTTTGACCGTGGCTTTATAATAAAACTATAATATATTTATGCGGTGAGTATAATGAAATTAAAGCTTGAAGAAAACTGGACAACCAAAAACGGTTCCGCACCTCTTAACGACAGCGAGGTTGAGCGTTATATTGCCGTGCGCCCTGAGCAAAGGCAGATTGACCATAGTAAAAAGCCGTTTTACTGTTTTATACATTTCGGTATGAACACAGCCACCGGTCGCGAGTGGGGTAACGGCGCCGAAACCGTTGAGGATTTTGACATCACCTCCGTTAGTCCTACCCAGTGGGCAAAGGCTGTTAAGGCGTCCGGCGCTACGGGTATTATTCTTACCTGTAAGCATCACGATGGCTTTTGTCTTTGGAATACCGGCACTACGGATTTTAATGTTATGAAGTCGGCGTACGGTCTTGATATCGTCGAAATGACCGCGTGTGCCTGTCGCGAGCAGGGGCTTGACTTCGGCGTGTATATTTCACCCTGGGATATGCACGACAAGAATTATGCCACACCTATTTATAACGATATTTTCTGCCGTCAGCTCACCGAGCTTTTAACGCAGTACGGCGAAATTTTTGAGGTCTGGTTTGACGGCGCTAAGGGCGCTGACGCTAAAGACTTTGAATACGACTGGGAGCGCTATTATCGACTTGTAAGAACCCTGCAGCCAAATGCAAATATCGCAATTTGCGGACCCGATATCCGTTGGGTCGGCAACGAGGGCGCCGAAACGAGAGAGAACGAGTACAGCGTTGTACCCGAGTATCTCACTAAAGCCGAAACCGTACAAAAGATTTCTCAAAAGACGGCTTCCGATGCTGCTAAGATGCAAAAAATCACCTCGAGCGACGAGGATTTGGGCTCGCGCAAGGTGCTTTCTAAAAACGCATATCTTACCTGGTATCCCGCTGAGGTTGATGTTTCTATCAGGAAGGGCTGGTTTTATAATCCCGATACGGATTCTACCGTTAAAAGCGTTTCAAAGCTATTTGATATTTATCTTAATTCCGTTGGTAATAATTCGTTCCTGCTGCTTAATGTTCCGCCTAACGACAGAGGCGTTATCTCACGCCGCGAAACGAAAACCCTAAAGCTTCTCGGTAAGCGTATCAGCGAGATTTACGAAAATCCGATACTTGTTAAAAATCTTGGCGAGCTTGAGGACGGATATCTCGAATTTAAGCTGTCAGGCGACACAAAGATAAAGTATTGTGTTATCAGCGAGGATATCAGTATGTCACAAAGGGTAGAGAGGTTTGACCTTTATGTCCTTAAGCCGAACGGCAAGTATAAGCGCATTTATAAGGGCGGCGTTATCGGCTCAAAAAAGATTATTAAAGTTAACGCCACCTGTAGCGCTGTGCTGTTTGTAATCCGTCAGTCGCGCAGTACGCCGTATATTGAAGAATTTTCGTTATACTCGTAAAACTAAAAGCACTCAGTTTTGACTGAGTGCTTTGTTGATTGTGTTTATTACTCTCTTTTTGTCGCCCGACCAAAGCGGCGCTATTAAGTCGCGCTTTGCGCCGTCGCCCGTAAGTCTGTGAATAACAATGCTGTCGGGAATTATCTTTACGCAATCCACTATAATATCCGTATATTCCTCGAGGGTCAGCGCCTCGAATTTTTTATTTTCGTACTCTTTTGCAAGGTCGGTGCCTTTTAGAATATGAAGCAGCTGCAGCTTTATGCCGTCGGTAACCCTGCAAACATACTCGACGCTTTTCAGCATATCCTCCTTGCTCTCAAAGGGAAGCCCGATAATAAGATGCGTTACAACATTTATCCCGATATCGTGCAGCTTTTCAACGGCCTTGTCGTAGCAGGACAGGGGATACCCGCGCCTTATGTACTCGGCTGTATTTTCGTGAATTGTCTGTAGTCCGAGCTCTACAAAAACAGGTTTGATTCTGTTCATTTCGTAAAGCAGCTCCAGCACCTTGTCGCCAAGACAGTCGGGGCGCGTTGCTATTGAAAGCGCTACAATGTCCGGATGGCTTATCGCCTCGGTGTATTTCGCCCTTAGCACATCGACGGGCGCGTAGGTGTTGGTAAACGCCTGAAAGTAGGCTATGTACTTGCCGTCTTTCGTTTTTGCACTCACGCGCTCTTTTCCGCGCTCAATCTGCTCGGTTATGCTAAGGCTTCTGTCCTCGGCAAAATCGCCGCTGCCGCCCGCCGAACAAAAAATACAGCCCCTTGTGTCGAGCGTACCGTCGCGGTTCGGGCAGGTAAAACCTCCGTCGAGCGCTACTTTATAAACCTTACAGCCGAAACGCTCTTTAAGGTATGAGTTAAGCGTTGTATATTTCATAAAACTCGTTTAAATTCTCAGCGTTACCGCAGGCGTATGACTGGATTTTGTTTGCGTCAACGGGCGAGCCGTCGCAGGTGGATACCACTCCGCCCGCTTCTTTAAGAATAAGCGTAGCTCCCGCCCAGTCCCACGGGCGCAGAATAAGCTCGAAGTATAAGTCCGCCTTGCCGGCAGCTATGTAACAGATGTCGAGCGCCGCAGAGCCCGCGCGCCTTACCTCGATTGCTTTATAAAACACTTCCTCGCATACCTCAAAGGTGCGCTTAGCAAGCTCGTGCTCGTACGGGCAGGTGCCGAACAGTACAAGACTGTGCTCTAAATCGCAGTCGCTTACTTTAATCGGCTTTTTGTTTAGATACGCGCCCCTGCCTTTTTCTGCATAAAACATATTGTCAAGGTCGGGGTCGTACACAACGCCGATAATAAGCTCCTTGTCCTTTGCGAGCCCTACGCTTATGGCACTGTGCTGAAAGCCTTTTATAAAGTTAGTTGTGCCGTCAATCGGGTCGATAATAAAGCAGTAGCCGTCTGTAAGCTCCTTGTTTTCGTCGCCCTCCTCGCCGAAGAATTGTGCGCCCGATACAACCTCGCCGAGCTTTTCAATTAAAAAGTCCTGTATCATCTTGTCGTACTTTGTAACAAGATTTACATTTGAGCCCTTTTCCTCGACTCCAAGGTCGTCGCCTGCGCTGCGGTAAATCTCGCCCGCCTTGTATACAATATCGATAATCTCGTTAAGCATAATGAAACCTCACTAATTCATAATTAGTTTTATTTTATCATAAATGCGATTTTTTTCAATATAATTTAGTATGTTCTCGGTATTTTTTTCTTTATTATTCGCGCGTGCGGTATCAAGCTTGCTTCGGCTGTTCAAAAAAGGCGCTACTACTTTACCCGGCAGGGTCGCACTGTTTATTAAATACGATATTCTGAGCGTTTTGTCAAAGGATGTGCGTATTATCTGCGTTACGGGCACTAACGGTAAAACCACCACCTGCGCGCTTATCGAGCAGGCGCTCGTCAAATGCCAGAAAAGCTGCTTTATTAATAAAAGCGGCGCTAATATGCTGTCGGGCGTAACCACTTCGTTTGTTATAAATTCAACGCTTTTCGGCAGGTGCAAAAAGGATTTCGCAATCCTTGAATGTGACGAGAATTCGCTGCCCCTGATTTCGCGTTATATAGACGCCGAGGTGCTTGCGGTTACCAATATCTTTCGCGACCAGCTCGACCGTTACGGCGAGGTGTCGCACACCCTGGGCGTTATAAAAAACGGTATTGATAATATGCAGGGCGCAATTCTTGTGCTTAACGCCGACTGCCCGCTTACTAATTCGCTAAGCTCAGGCAATAGCGTTACCTTTGGTATTGACGCGGATTATCGGGATATTGATGTTATGGAAGCCCGCTACTGCCCGCGCTGCCAAAGATGCCTTGTGTACGATAAACGCGTGTTTTCGCATCTCGGCGCCTACCGCTGCACAGGCTGCGATTATAAACGAGGCAGGGTTGATTTTGAAGCGAGAAATATCCGCCTGCTTAACGAAAAGGGGAGCGAATTTGAGCTTGTTACAAATAATAAGCGCTTTGATATGAGCTGCAGGCTCGGCGGTATATATAATGTATATAATATTTTATGCGCCGCGGCTGTTTTAAGCTGCGTCGGTATTGACGACGCGTTGTTACTATCAGACTTTGAGGGCGCTTTCGGCAGGCTCGAGAGCTTTTATAACGGCGAGCAGCGCATAATGCTCTTGCTTGTTAAAAATCCCGTAGGTATGTCCTCTTGTATTAAATATGTGTCTAAGCTTGACGGCGTTTCAAAAATCGTTTTCGCCCTTAACGATAACTACGCCGACGGGCGTGATATAAGCTGGATTTGGGACAGCGACTTTGAGCCGCTTAGCGGTGATAAATCGTACTACACCTTCGGCACGCGAAGTGAGGATATGGCGGTGCGTCTGAAGTACAGCGGGGTTAAAACGGCTAAGACGCTAAGCGGCGAGGATATAAACGCGCTTATGGGCGTTATTAATTCGGACGGCGACACCGTAATTCTTGCTAACTATACGGCTATGATGAAAATTCGTCCGTATCTTAAGCGCGAATTCGGCGGGAAGGAGTTTTGGCAGTGAACACCTTCAAAATAGCACACCTTTATCCTGACGAAATGAATTTGTACGGCGACGGCGGTAATGTGCGTTGTCTTTACTTTCGCCTTGCAAAACGCGGCTTTGATGTGCGCGTGCGCGAGGTTAAAATCGGCGACAGGCTAGGTAATTTCGACCTTCTGTTTATAGGCGGCGGTCAGGACAGAGAAATGAAAATTATCTCCCGCGACCTTAAGCGAAAAAGCGACGAGCTTTGCTACGCGGTACAAAGCGGTAAAACAATCCTCGCTATCTGCGGCGGCTTTCAGCTGCTTGGCGAATACTACCAAAGCGCCTCGGGCGAGGTCATGGAGCTAAGCGGCGCGCTCGATTTTTACACCGTCGGCGGTAAAGAGCGTATGATAGGCAATACGGTGTTTAAAACGCCGTTCGGTACGGTTGTGGGGTTTGAAAACCATAGCGGCAGAACATATCTGCCTTCGCACCTCAGCCCGCTCGGTAAGGTAATACGCGGCTTTGGTAATAACGGCGAGGACAGGGGAGAGGGCGTCTTGTATCTCAACACCTTCTCCACCTACGCGCACGGCCCCGTCCTGCCGAAAAATCCCGCCTTTGCCGACGAGCTTCTCCGCCGTGCAACAGCCTGCGAGCTTGCACCCCTCGACGATACCGAGGAAACCCTTTGTCATAACACCCTTATCAAACGCTTTACATAAAAACGGGAGAGCTAAGCCCACCTGTACTAAAGGATAATAAGCCTCAGTTCTTATCCTTTTGCACAATAACTGCGTTAAAATAAATAACCAAGGCGCCAGCCTTGGTTATTATTTATGCCTTGTTCTTGCACAAAATCATTAAAAATGAGGTGC
>JAFSTE010000029.1 GCA_017450645.1 Eubacterium sp. | reverse complement strand
CACTTTTACAACAACATTCGTATTCAAACTAAAACAAAACTGACACCCTTGGAACAAAGATGTCAGTTCGTTGCTTAAAACTCAATATTCTACATCAAGTTGGCTTTTTTGTGCTGTCTACACAAATTGGTGCAGTTCAAAAGAGATAGCTTTTTTATTATTTTGAAACAGTTTTGCGTATGGTTGACCATCGGCTGTAGTACTTCTTTTTGCCGATAATTCGGTACGCGCGCACCTTGACATAATAGGTTTTGCCCTTGGTGAAGTTTGCGCCGATGTAGTAGGTTTGTGAAGAATCTGTAATCTTGGTTTTGGCAATTATGTTTTTAAACTTTTTGTCCTTTGCCCAGTAAATCTGGTAGCCGCTTGCTCTGCCGCCCTGCTTAGCCCAACGCACCTTTATTCTTGAATTGCTTAGGGGTTTAAGCGGTTTAAGCGTTACCCTTTCGGGCTTAGTTGTGATTGTAAGAAGCTTGCTTTTTTTGCCTACCTTAATTTTGCTGTCTTTGGTAAAGGCGGCATAGCAAACCTTATACCTGTTGCCGCCGTGAAAGCCCTTAATTACAGCGGGCGACGATTTGCACGAATCAAGCTTTAAGTACTTCTTTTTGGTTTTGCTGTATCTGTAAAAGTAGTATCCGTCAGCGCCCTCAATCTCGTCAAAGCTGAACTTAACCGAAATCGAGCCGCGCTCTTTTAGCTTAAAGCTGCCGGCCTTTGGCGGGATAGTATGGCGGACTTTCTTTTTAGAATAATCCGACCATCCGCCCGACTTCTTAGCCTTTACCTTAACAAGATATTCGTGTGCGGGTGTAAGGCCTTTAAGAGTAGCCGAATTGTCCGTAACAGTCTTATCAAAGGTAGAGCCCTTGGTCAGATTTTTAATATAAATATAGTACTTAGAAGCGCTCGAATACTTGTCCCACTTAAAAGAGAGAGTTTCCTGAGTTCTTTTAGTAAGTTTAAGTCCCGTTACGCGGTCGGTACTGTCGGAGTCGTTCTCGGTTTCGTCGCTGTCAGCCGAGCCTACTCTGCACTTAGTTTTAGGCATACTCTTATAAACGGGAATATAGAACACTCTTGCGTCGGACAAAATGCCCGCTTTTTTATACGCCTTATATGCCATCTCAGAAGCTCCCGAAGGACCTGCAACAGCAGTAGAGTATTCGTGGTTATAAAGAGCGCCGCTGTCGTCGTTAACATTAAACTTTTGAAGATATCCGGTGTACTGGTACTTGCCGTAGCCGTCGTGGATATACTCGGCGCCGTGCTTAATGGTTTTATACGGATTAGTCCAGGGTCTGCCGTAGGTGAGGTATGTTGTCCTTACGGCATCCTTTTTAATATAGCCCACCTTACCGTCGGTCGAAAAGCTTGTACCGCCGGTGGTGTAAAGCTTAACCTTATAGTAGTCGCCGTAGTCGCCTCTATATGCAAGGTAGTGTCCCTCGGACACAGAGGTTTTACTGCCGGCGCCCTGCTTTTTATCGCTGTCATACTTAGAGTAAAGATAGGTCTTACGATTCGTTTTAAGGTAGCCCGTAGCCCACTCCAAGCCCTGAGAAGCGTTAGAGTAAGCACCGATATTGTAGTAGTTAAAAATACCGATAAAAGGCTGTTTAGTGCCGCTTGAGCCGCCTGCAGCAGAGGAACGGGTTGCGCCGACCTCCTGCACTATTTTAGAGGCGAGGAAATACGCGCTCATACCGCTGTTCTTGGCAGCTTTCATAATAGCTGTAGAATAGCGCATAGTGTTGCCGCTCAGCTTAAAGGTGACGGTATTGCCTTTCGTATTCTTATACTCAATATTCGACTTATACATCCAGGTCGGCGAAAGAATACTCTCAACGCCGCCCTTAGTCTGTTTTGAGTTATATTTAGTTGACTCAAACTGGAATATATGTTCAACATCAAGCCAGTTACGCGGGTCCATAAAGTACTTAAGACCTGCCTGCGAAACGCAAACCCAGTCGGGACCCATAACTACCTTATGGTTGCCGTTTGAGTAGGTGCAATTATCACACTGGCAGAAATAGCCTTCGGAGAGGTTGCCCATCTGAATAATCTGCTGTTTGTGCGAAATAGCACGCTCTCCGTAAACAGCGTCCTCCCACTTAATGCCCGTCTTAAACGGTTTAAACTGCCAGTTAGGGTACTTTTTATGTAATTTAACAAGGTCGCTTATATAACTTTCGGGAAAGCCCGCAGACCTTAGCGTATCTGCATACGAACTTGCATAAGAAGCGTATGATACAGGAGAAACTGCACATATTATTACAACTAATGTAAGCAGCATTGAAATTGCTTTTTTTCTCATAATATTTCTCCTTAGCGTTATTACTATTATGATAACATTTTGTAATAATTTTGTCAAATTTAAAAACTGTATATATTTATCTGAAAAAGTTGAATTATGTCAAAAAATGTCTTGATAATAATATATTCTTTATATATAATATAGTTAATGGGAGGTGAAAGTTTTGGCGGAAAACATTAAGGCTTCGGACGAAGCGGTTAAAAGTATTTTAATCCAAAACCTAAAGGATTTCAGAGATAAGCTCGATTTGTCGCAGCAGGAAATTGCCGACGCTTTAGGAATTAAAAGAGAGACCTACGCAAATTACGAAAAAAGAACTATACCTCCCCATTCGGTAATTTACAGATTATCACAGATATACAATGTTTCGCCCTCTGTATTTTACAGACCTGAGCCGCTCGAAAACAGTAATATTCTTTTACACTACAAGGACGACGGCTTATACGGCGAAAGCAGCTTTTTGGACCTTTCAAGCTACGAAAAGGTTATGGTAATGAAGCTAAGGCAGCTAAACAAAGAGGATAAAATTAAAATCGAAAGCGAAGTTGACGAAATACTTAACGACAAAAAATAACCCGAGAGTGTTTAACTCTCGGGTTTTAATTTATATTGCTTCTTTAATTGCTGCTAAGAGCTCGTCATAGGTTTCAAATGCGGGAAGCTCGGGATAATCCTTTTTAATCTGCTCAGTGCTTCTGAAAAGGAAGCCCGCCTTGCTCGCCTGAATCATAGCAAGGTCGTTAAAGCTGTCGCCGCTTGCGATAGTTTCGTAACCGATAGACTGAAGCGCTCTTACGGTAGTGAGCTTAGACTTTTCACATCTCATCTTAAAGCCCGTTACCTCGCCGCCGTCGCCGATAATCAGCTCGTTACAAAAGATTGTAGGATAGCCGAGTTTAGCCATAAGCGGCGCCGCAAACTGAGTAAATGTGTCGCTTATGATAATTACCTGACCGAGCTTGCGAAGCTCGTCGAGGAACTCCTTAGCGCCCTCCATCGGGTCAATCTTTTCGATAGTAGCCTGAATTTCCTTAAGGCCGAGACCGTGCTCCTTTAAAATCTTAAGTCTGTAATTCATAAGCTTGTCGTAGTCGGGTTCGTCCCTTGTTGTGAGCTTAAGCTCAGGAATACCGCTCGCCTCGGCAAACGCAATCCAGATTTCGGGAACGAGAACGCCCTCTAAATCAAGACATACAATATGCATATTTTTGTCCTCCGAAAATAGTTTATTTAAAGAAAAGCGGAAGCTTTTCGAGGTAAACAATATCGTCTCTGTCGGCGCTGTCGCCCTCTGCAAGAGGTGCGCAGCAGGCAACTATATTGCCGCCGAACTCGTTAACAAGCTCAACGACTGCCTTAAGGCTTTCGCCCGTTGAGATAACATCGTCAACGATAAGAACTCTTTTGCCTGTGAGAAGGTCGCCGTCCTCATGACCGAGGTAAAGGGTCTGCTCCTTTTGTGTGGTGATAGAGGTCACGCTGACTTTAACGGGGTCGTCCATATACACCTTAACGGACTTGCGTGCAACAATGTACTTTTTGCCGGTCTGCTTGCTCATTTCGTAAGCGAGCGGAATGGACTTAGCCTCGGGAGTAACGATATAGTCAAACTCCGGAACCTTTTTTAAAAGCTCACGCGCGCAGCACTCGGCAAGCTCCACATCGCCGAAAAGAATGAATGCAGCGATGTCAAGATTGTCGGATACCGCAAACTTCTGAAGCTTTCTGGTAAGGCCTGCAATATGAAGCTCATAAAACTCGTTATCCCGTCTTTTCATATCCTTGGTAATCATACTAATTTCTCCCCTAATTTAGTACCGCCGATAAGGTGAAAATGCAGGTGCATAACTGTCTGACCTGCGTCCTCGCCGCAGTTGTTTATAATTCTGTAAGACTCGATACCCAAGTCCTTTGCAATATCGCTAAGCTTAGTAAAGATATGGGCAACATACTTGCTGTTATCCTCGTTAATATCGTTAGCGCAGGCGATATGCTCCTTAGGCACTGCGAGAATATGAACGGGTGCTACGGGATTTAAATCCTTAAAAGCGACCATCATATCGTCCTCGTAAACCTTTGTGCTTGGAATATTGCCATTAATTATTTCACAAAAAACACACATAAGCTACTCCTTATTTAATAAATCCTTCGACTATTGAAGCGGTTTTTGCGATAGCGTCACCGAGCTTGGAAATATCCTTAGCGCCCGCCATAGCGGAATCGGGACGACCGCCGCCGCCACCGCCTGCAAGCTTAGCAACCTCGCGTACAACATCGCCCGCCTTAACGCCCTTAGCAATAGCGTTTTTACCGCATACGGCAACTATAGTAGCCTTAGGACCGTTAACGCCTGCGATTACCGCAACGGCGTTGTCCTTATTAGCCTTAAGGTCGTCGCCCATAGTGCGAAGCGCGTCGGGAGTTGTACCCTCGAGCTTAGCAGTGTACACCTCTATGTCACCTATCATTATAGGATTAGAGAACATATCGGCGCTCTTAAGCTTAATAATCTCAGCGGTTAAGGACTGAATTTCCTTAATCTTCTCTTTATTCTCACTAACAAGAGCGGAAACCTTATTGATAACCTCGCCGTCGTTAGTTTTAAGCGCGGAAGCAACGGTTTTAACTGTGGCTTCCATACTCTTCATAGCATAAAGGAGATTCATACCCGTAAGGGCTGTAATTCTTCTTACGCCGCTTGCAACGGAAGCCTCGGACACAATCTTAAACATACCGAGCTGTCCGCTGTTAGATACATGGGTACCGCCGCAGAACTCTGTAGAGAAGTCGCCCGCCTTAACAACGCGAACGATGTCGCCGTACTTCTCGCCAAAGAGCATCATAGCGCCCATCTTCTTAGCCTCGTCAATAGGCATTTCCATCATTTCAACGGGTGCGGCGCTCATAATATAGCTGTTAACTATGGTTTCAACCGACGCGATTTCCTCATCAGTCATTGCGTTAAAATGCGTAAAGTCAAAACGCACAATCTTTTCGTCAACAAGCGAGCCCGCCTGCTCAACGTGCGTGCCGAGCACCTCACGAAGCGCCGCCTGAAGCAGATGCGCGCCGGTGTGGTTACGCATAATCGAGAGCCTGCGCTCTGAGTCTATATCGGCATTTACGCTGTCGCCGACAGATATTACGCCGTTATTTACTTTACCGCTGTGAAGGTAGATACCGTCGTCGTTCTTAGTAGTATCGTCGACGATAAAGCTGTTGTCGCCGCTCGAAATAATACCTGCGTCGCCAACCTGACCGCCCGACATAGCGTAAAACGGGGTTACATCAAGAACTACAGCGCCCTTTTCGCCCGCGCCGAGCATATCAACAAGCTCGCCCTCGGAATTTACTATCGCCTTAACGGTAGCATTACCCGAAAAGTCGGTGTAGCCCGTAAATTTAGTTTTATCGGTATCAATCTTAACCGAAGCGCCCTTCCATGCGTCAGCGCCTGCGTCCTTACGAGCGTCACGAGCAGTCTTTTTCTGGATAGCTAAAAGCTCGTTAAAGCGCTCCTCGTCTACCTTAATTCCCTTTTCTTCAAGGATGTCTTTAGTAAGGTCAAGCGGGAAGCCGTAGGTGTCGTTAAGCTTGAACGCGTCGTCGCCGCTGAGGATGTCGCCCTTAAGCTTACCGATATACTCGTCAAGCAGCGCAAGACCTGCGTCGATAGTCTTACCGAAGGATTCCTCCTCGGAAAGAATAACCTTTTTGATAAGCTCAGCCTTGTCCTTAAGCTCGGGGTAAGCGCCCTCGTTCTCCTTAATAACGGTATCACAAACCTTATAAAGGAACGGCTCGTTTACGCCGAGGAGCCTGCCGTGACGGCAAGCGCGACGGATAAGACGCCTTAGAACATATCCCCTGCCGCCGTTTGACGGAATAACGCCGTCGCCTATCATAAAGGTTGACGAGCGCACGTGGTCGGTGATTACACGAAGGGATACATCGTTTTTATCGTTATCGTGGTACTTAACTCCCGAAATTTCGGAAATCTTTTTCATTATATTCTGAACGGTATCAACCTCAAAGATGTTGTCAACGCCCTGCATAATGCAGGCAAGACGCTCAAGACCCATACCCGTATCAATGTTCGGGTGGTCAAGGGGAGTATAGTTGTTGTTACCGTCATTTTCAAACTGAGTAAACACATTGTTCCAGAACTCTACAAAGCGGTCACATTCGCAACCGGGGGCGCAATCAGGCGAGCCGCAGCCGTACTTTTCGCCGCGGTCAAAATAAATCTCGCTGCAGGGTCCGCAGGGACCTGAGCCGTGCTCCCAGAAGTTATCCTCTTTGCCGAGTCGGACGATATGCGACGGGTCAACGCCGTTTTGCTTAGTCCAGATTTCAAAAGCCTCGTCGTCATTTTCATAAATAGTGACATAAAGCTTATCCTGCGGCATATCAAGCACATCGGTACAAAATTCCCAAGCCCAGGCAGTAGCTTCCTTCTTAAAATAATCGCCGAAGGAGAAGTTACCGAGCATTTCAAAGAATGTACCGTGGCGGTCAGTCTTGCCGACCTGCTCAATGTCGGGAGTTCTGATACATTTCTGGCAGGTGGTTACACGATTTCTCGGAGGTGTAACCTCGCCGGTAAAATACTTTTTCATAGGAGCCATACCCGAGTTTATCAGAAGCAGGCTCTTATCGTTATTAGGAACAAGCGAAAAGCTCGGAAGCCTTAAATGTCCCTTGCTTTCAAAAAATGAAAGATACTTTTCTCTTAATTCGTTAAGTGATGTCCATTCCATATATATAATACCTCGATAGGTTTATTATCATAATTGAAGTGCAATAATCACTAATGCTTTAACGCGTGACAAACGCTGCGATAATAAATACCGCAGCGTTATTGCACAAATCAGAGCTTTTCTACGATTTTAGCAAGCTCCTGAAGCTCTTCCTTGGTAAAGGTCAAGCCTTTGCTCATTTTGTCGTGTTCAGGTGACCAGTCTCTAACATCAACCTTAGGCTCACGACCGTTCCAGGAAATCATATTAACCTCTCTTGTCCAGCCTCTTGCAGTTTCGCTGATGACGCCGAGATGCTCAGTGATTTCGTACTTGATTTCAGGCATTTACACTCCTCCTTTTTTTGTAGTTATATAGAATTTATAAGTTTATAAATTACTAACAATTTCTTTAGTGTCGCGGGCAATCATAAGCTCCTCGTCTGTAGCAAGGATAAATACCCTGACCTTATCGCTCTCATTAGTGAGCTCGCCCTCAGCGCCCTTAACCGTCTTATGGTTAACATCCTCGTCGATGTTAATACCGAGATAGCCGAGATATGAGCAGATTGTTGAACGAAGCCATACGCCGTTTTCGCCGATACCGCCGGTGAATACGATAGCGTCAACGCCGTTCATAGCAGCTACATAAGAGCCGATAAACTTAGCGATTTCGTACGCCTGCATATCGTGAGCAAGGATAGCTCTGTCGTTACCCTGTGCCTGAGCGGCGCAGATATCCCTGTCGTCTGACGAAACGCCCGATACAGCGTTAACGCCCGACTTTTTGTTAAGGATAACATCCATCTCGTCGGGGGTAAGGTTTTCCTGCTTCATAATGAAGGTAACAGCCGACGGGTCAACAGCACCCGAGCGTGTACCCATCATAAAACCGTCAAGCGGGGTGAAGCCCATTGATGTATCAATAACCTTACCTCTGTCTACAGCGGCGATAGAAGAACCGTTGCCGAGGTGACAGGTGATAATCTTAAGGTCGTTGAAGTCCTTGCCCATCTTTTCCGCAACTCTGTGAGATACGAACTTATGAGATGTGCCGTGGAAGCCGTACTTACGAATACCGTACTTTTCGTAATACTCGTAGGGAATTGCGTACATATATGCCTTAGGCGGCATAGTCGAATGAAAAGCGGTATCAAAAACGAATACCTGAGGTACATCCTTACCTACAACATTTACGCAAGCCTCGTAACCCTGAAGGTTAGCGGGGTTATGAAGCGGTGCGAGCGGTGAAAGCTCTTTAACCGTTGCAACAACTTCGTCGTCTGCAAGTACTGACTGCTTATACTTGTCGCCGCCCTGTACAACGCGGTGACCGATAGCGTCAATCTCGCTGAACGAATTAACAACCTTATACTCACTCTCAGAAAGAATGTACTTAACCTCATTAAATGCGTCTGTATGAGTTGGGAGCTCTTTATCGTAGGTATATTTATTGCCGTTAACCTTAACGATAACATTTTCCTCGCCGCCCTCAATCTTAAGACCAATACGCTCGATAGCGCCTTTGCAAAGAACAGACTCGTCAGTCATATCCATAAGCTGATATTTAAGTGATGAGCTGCCACAGTTAATAACCAGAATTTTCAAAACTGTTTCCTCCGTACTTGAAATATACTTTAACATCATTTATAATATAATATATAATAGTAAGATGTCAAGTAAAATATATAAATTAAAGGACTTTTTTATGATTTTTGGTGTAATTTGTGAGTTTAACCCGTTTCACGACGGCCATAAATACTTAATTGACAGCATTAAGGGCAAAGACGATTATGTTATCTGCGCTATGAGCGGCAGCTTTGTTCAGCGCGGTGAGTGTGCGGTTTATTCTAAATTTGACAGAGCCGAAACGGCTGTTAAAAACGGTGCTGACATCGTTTTTGAACTTGTAAGCCCCTGCTCTACTCTGTCGGCTCAGGGCTTCGCTCAGGCGGGTGTTGAGCTGCTTGAAAGCACGGGTGTTTGCGACGCGCTCGCCTTCGGCGCTGAGTGCGACGACATAGACGAATTGACAAGAATTGCAAACGAAATCAAGGACAAGGACGAGCTTATTAAAGAGGAGCTAAAAAGCGGCTGCTCCTACCCCGCTGCAAGAAAAAAGGTTATTGACTCCCCCGTTCTTGACGAGCCGAACAACATCCTTGCGCTCGAGTATATTAGCTCTACAAAGCTAAAGCCCGTTGCGGTTAAAAGGATAGGCAAAGGTCACGACAGCGACGACAAGATGTACAGCGCGTCGGAAATAAGAAAAACGCTGAGCGACAAGGCGACTATGAAAGCCTGCGAGAGCGCTGTTTTATACAAACTCAGGACTATGAGCGCCGAGGATTTCAAAAGGCTTGACGATGTAAGCGAGGGACTTGAAAACAGGATTTGTGAGGCTGTTAAGACGGCAAAGAGCCTTGACGAGCTTTACGACGCCATTAAGACAAAGCGATACACTCATTCAAGAATCAGGCGGATTATCCTGCGCGCGTTTCTTGATATAAACAAAGACGAGCCAAAAAGACCTCAGTACCTTAGAATACTCGCATTAAGCGAGCGCGGCAGGGATTTACTGCCCGAGATTAAAAAACACGCTGCTTTGCCCGTTATAACGAAATACAGCGAGGTTAAGGAGTGCTCCGATACGGTTAAGACTCAGTATGAAAAGGAAAGCATTATAACCGATATTCACGCGCTTTGTTTTACTCCGCCGCGCGACTGCAACGAGGATAAAACAAAAAAATTATTTATTCACAAATCTTATTAAACTTATTTACAATTTATTCTTTATTTCTTACTCAATCTGTGCTATTATAATATAGTATAGAAAAAGACAAGGATTTTTGTTATGCCGACTGAATTATTTAACTTAATTATTGGAGAAAGATATATAAGAAATCTCGGCAACTCTATTGCGGATTACTTCAGCCAGATTAAAGGTCTATTCGGCACGTTCGGTGTTATAGACTTTGTTGATATTCTGTTCGTTGCCCTGGTTCTTTATATGATTATAAGGATTATCAGAGAAACCCGTGCAATTCAGCTTGTAAAGGGTTTGGTTTTTATTGCGTTTTTGTACTTTGCGGTAAGTATTTTAGGAATGAGCGCTTCGAGCTATCTGCTTAAAGCTGTATTTTCTAATATACTTATTATTATAGTTATACTCTTTGGCCCCGAAATCCGTAACATACTTGAGCAGATGGGTAAGGGCGCTGCGCGAAACAGCCTGAGGACTATTGTTTTTTCAGGTGTTGCGGTTGAGGTTAACGAGATTAAAAAGGCTATCAGCGCCACCTGCAAGGCTTGCGCGGATATGAGCGACGACAAAATCGGAGCGCTTATTGTGTTTGAAAACGACACGATGCTCGGCGATATTGTTGCCTCCGGCACACAGATTGATGCATCGCCTTCTAAAGAGCTTATAGAAAACATCTTTTTCCCTAAATCTCCGCTTCACGACGGCGCTATGATTATCAGGGGCTCTAAGATACTCGCTGCGGGCTGTATACTTCCGCTTACGAGGGATAATGTATCCTCCGCACTCGGCACAAGGCACAGGGCGGCTATAGGGCTGACACAGGAAAGCGACGCTATAGTTGTTGTTGTCAGCGAAGAAACGGGCGCAATAAGCGTTGCGAAGGGCGGTACTTTACAGAGAAACCTTTCAACCGGCGAGCTCAGGGATATTCTTGAGAGTCAGTTCCTGCCGACAGACAGCGGCTCTGATGTAACAATCCTCAGAAAAATTGCAAGGAGGATTAAGAAATCATGAGTGAAAAGAAAAAAAGCTTCTCTATAAGAAGGCTGATATTTAACGATAAATACCTGATTATTACCTCCCTGCTGCTTGCGATGGTTGTATGGATTGTAACCTCGCTTAACATAGGCACTAACGAAACAAAGACGATTAAGGTTAATGTTCCTATTCAGCTCGGCGACGAGGTTTCGGACCAGCTCGGTATGCAGTACTACACGCTTCAGGACACTATCGAGTTAAGCGTTACGATTAGCGGCGCTAAGTACGCAATCGGTCAGGTTAACGAAAACGATTTAAAAATCACATTCGATACAAGTAATGTTAACAAAACGGGCGAACAGACGATACCCATACTTGTTAACAAAAAGACCAACAAGCTCGACTTTACGATTTCAAGCACCTATCCGTCCTCGGTCGACGCATTCTTTGATGTTAAAGAAAGCAAGACGTTTGATTTGTATCTGGCTTATGACGAAACGGCGACCGCTGACGGTTATTTGTTCGGCACCCCTGTTCTGAGCGAGGACAAAATTGTTGTAAGCGGTCCTAAGACTTATGTCGACAGGGTTGACAGAGCTATTGTAAATGTCGACTTCCCGTCAGGCACCGAGCTTAAGGAAAAGTACACATCGGAATGTGCAATCAGCTTTGAGGGCTCGGGCGTTGAGGCAAGCTACTTTAACATAACGAGCAAGGCGGACAAGGACGCCGAGATTTCGACCGTTGCGGTGACGCTGCCCGTACTTAAGGTAAAGACGCTGCCCGTTGCCGTAAACATTGACGATATGCCAAAGGGCTTTGACAAAAAGCTTATGAGCATTGAATACAGCGTTGACGAGGTTGAGGCAGGTGTACTTGACGGCAGCTCGATTAAGCAGGCAACAATCGGCTCGGTAAGCTTTAGTCAGCTTAAGCTCGGCAGCAACGAGTTCACCTTTGATGTATCGGATATTGAAGGTCTGTCGATGGTTAACAAGGACATCGAAAAGATTGACGCAGTTATTACAATCTCTAACGAGTATGTAGAAAAGACTGCTACAATAAACAAGAGCAATATCGAAATTACCGGTCTTAAGGGTAATAAGACCGCGGTGATTGAGAGTATCAGCAGCAGAAATGTAACGCTGTATGTTCCAAAGGCAAATGCTAACGACACATTAACGCTCGATGTTAAATGCGATGTAAGCGAAAAGAACGACGAAGGCAGTTACCCGCTTACAATATCGGTAAGGGGCAGCAACTCCTCGTGGGCTTACGGCACTTATACGGCAAATGTAAAAATCAAATAAGCAATAACCCCGCACTAATTTGGGTGCGGGGCTTTTTGCATAAAAATACCCCTCCTCTTCGGAGGGGTTAATTATATTTCTATTATTTCCATTCCTGAATAATTGACGGGTTAGCAAAAATTTCGTCAAGCTTCTGAACGAACGGAACAACGTCGCCGTAGTCAACAGCCTTATGGTCAAAAGCGAGAGTGATAGGCATTACCGAGCCGATTGCAATCTCTTCTTTACCCTCTGCGTTTTTAACCACAACCGGTCTGCGCTGAGCAGCGTTAATAGCGATAGCTGCAACCTGCGGCGGAATAATCTCAAGCAGGCAACACTCGCCCCTGTACGGGCGGTATATAGAACCAAGGTTTGTAATAGTAACAGTACCCTGCTCGATGTCGTGCTTGGTGAGTCGGTCGGTTTCGGGAATTGAGTAATATTCCTTTTTAGCAGAGCCCTTAAGTGTATGTACCTTATGCTTACCGGTTTTTGAGCCGTAGAGTCTGTTAATAGTCTGTGCAACCTTACCGCGTCTGAGAGCGGTGAGAGTATTATCAAGTGAAACCTCGAACATAACCTCGTTAAGGTCGGTATTCTTAGCCTTGCGTGCTGCGTCGTTAATAGCTGCGGTCATTTCGGACAGCGACTTATCACCCATATCATGCATATTAATTGTCATCATTTCGCCGTTAGGTAAAATCATCGGCATACTGATATCAATATGGTCAAAGGTTCTCAGGCAGCCGCGAACAAGCCTTCTGTTAAATTCGAGATGCGCGTTAAGCTTAGGTGCGCACTTAAGTCCCTCACAGATAACCTTGAGCATAACAGTGTTAATTGTAATCTTTTTAGCGGGGTCGGTATTGCCCTCGTTGAGCTTTTTGCATTCCTTCATAAACTCGGTTACATCCGGCTCATAATTCATAACAGCGTGTGGGATGTTCTCCCAGCTTTCCGCAGTCATATTAGATACGATTTTCCTCGCAATACCAAAATGGGTTTCACTACTAATAGCCATAAATTTTCTCCTTTAAATTGATAGACATTTATGATGCCTAATGGTTATTATATCATAAATTAATTAATTGTGTCAAGATTCTTTGCTTTTTATGCGCTCCGAGATATTCTCTTTAATTTTATCGCGGGTTTCCTGATGCTTTTCTTTCTTTTCGTTGATTTTTTCAAGCACCATTTCCTTATCGTCCTTAAGCTTTTCTTTAAGTGCGTCGGTAAACTTAAGCTCCTCTTCCTTAGTGAAGGGCGCTTCGTTAAAGCGGCGCTTATACTCAAGAATAAGATGCGGTCTGAAGCGCGGATGCGCAATCATAATGAGCGCCTTAGCACGCTCTTTAAGCGTTTTACCCTTAAGCTGAGCGATACCGTACTCGGTAACAACATAGTTAACATCGTTACGTGGGGTTGTAACGGCGCTTCCCTCAGTAATAAGCGGCACTATACGGCTTACCATACCCTTTTTAGCGGTAGACGGCATAGCGATAATCGAGCGGCCGCCCTTACTCATTGTAGCGCCGCGGACGAAGTCAACCTGACCGCCTACAGCCGAGAACTGAGACAGACCGATAGTGTCCGAAACTACCTGACCTAAAAGGTCAACCTGAATACAGGAGTTGATGGATACCATATTGTCGTTCTTAGCAATCTCGATAGGATTATTAACATAATCAATCGGGTGCATCTCAACTGCAGGGTTATCGTTAATATACTCGTTAAGCTTCTTAGAGCCGAACGCCGCACCTAAGACGGTGCGTCCTCTGTTAGTAGTTTTAAGCTTATTGTTGATTACGCCGCTTTCAAGCAGGTCAACAACGCCGTCACCGACAAGCTCGCTGTGCAGTCCGAGGTCTTTTTTATCGGCAAGCTGAACACAAACAGCGTTAGGGATACCGCCGATACCGAGCTGAAGGCAGTCGCCGTCTTTAATGAGCGACGCACAGTATCTGCCGATTTCCATCTCGACATCAGAAATATTAACCGTTTTAACCTCGGGCAGCGGAGTATCAATCTCTACAAAGCAGGTAAAGTCCCTTACATGCTTAATGCTGTTGCCGAAGGTACGGGGCATATTCTTATTAACCTGAGCGATAACCACTTCGCAGTGGTCGGTTGTGCCCTTGGTATAGTCAACCGTTGTGCCAAAGGACACATAGCCGTGCTGGTCGGGAGGAGATACCATTACAACAGATACTCTCGGGCAAATATAACTCTTAATAATCTCGGGAATTTCATAAAAGTGCGAGGTCGTAAACTCGCTCGTACCGTCGGAAATCGAAGCTCTGTTAGACTGCGAAGCAAAAAGGCAGTTCAGCTTAAAATGCCCTTTCATTCTCGGCTCGCACCAAGGTGAGTCGCCGAGGGTGAGCATATTGACAATCTCGACATCCTTGTACTCTTCATAGTGGTCTACAAGCGCGTTTTCGATACCGAAGGGCTCACCGCAGCCAAAGCCAACAACGACCTTATCGCCGTCGTGAATAAGCTTAATAGCCTCCTCTACCGTGGTAAGCTTTTCGTTATATATTTCTTTCCATCCCATATTATTAAACCTCTATTATTTATAAAATAATATATTTTAACGCAATTTTAATATAACATAACAACCCCGTTCAAGTCAACGATAATAATTACCAATAATACCTTTGGAAAATTATGCATAATGCCTTATTTGTTGCAAAAGCTATTAGTGCGGAGGTGATATTATGACATCAAAAGAGCTTCTTTATGTAGAGGACGCGCTCGGTCACGAGCAGTATTTTCAGACAAAGTGCAACGAGGTTGCTTCAACACTGCAGGACGGTGAGCTTAAAAGCACTGTAGCCTCAATGCAGAAAACACACCAAGAGATTTTTAACAGCTTTATCAACACGCTTCAGTAAGGAGAAACTATGGACGACAGAAATTTAATGCAGGATATCCTCCTGCTTGAAAAAGGCGCGTGCGACCTTTATATGCACGGCACAATCGAGAGTTCAACACAGAACATTAATCAGACCTTTAAGACGGCGCTTAACAGCTCGCTTACAATGCAGGACGACATCTACAAAAAGATGGAGTCTAAGGGCTGGTACCAAACCGAGCAGGCGGAGCAGAACAAAATCAGCACATTAAAGCAGAAGTTCAGCGCCCCGCAGATGCAGTAAAATAAAAATGAGGCGTCGCAAGACGCCTCGTTTGATTATTCGTCAAATTCATACTCTATAATGTCGCCGGGCTGACAGTGCAGCGCTTCGCAAAGCGCCTGCAGGGTTGAAAAGCGTATCGCGCTGACGCGTCCGTTTTTGAGCTTGGAGAGATTGACATTTGCAACGCCTACCTTCTCGGAAAGCTCGTTAAGGCTCATTTTACGGTCAGCCATAACCCGGTCAAGGCGTAATACTATCTGTCCCATATTGTCCTCCTTAAAGCGTTTCGTCAGACTGCTTTTGCAGGTCTGCGCCGTAGCTGAAAATCATAACGAGCATAAACACAATCAGAATAGCGATAACCATTGTAAAATCAAGGTCCATGCTGAAATCAAAGCCTGTTTTCAGGATTGAGCTCCACGCACTGTTAACAACGCTGCGGAGCACAACAAACGGAATCAGCGAAAAGCCGAACTTTTTCATATTGGTAATAACATCCTGAGCGAACGGGCTCTCGCATTTTTCAATAGACCTCATAAGCGCGCGAATCATAAACAGCGTGATAACAATACATATGATGTAAATCAGCGTGGAAACAAGTCCCCAGATTACCCTGCCGAGTCCGAAGGATACGGTTTTTGAGTTGAAGTCAATGCTGTAGCCTTTTTGGGTGTCCTTAATCTCTGCGTTGCTGAAAAGTCCGTCGTCATCAAAGCTCATTACGCCTATTCCGTTTGAGCCGCCAACGATGTCGACATCGGTTTTGCCGTCCTTCTGCTCAACTGCTATAAACTCCTTGAACTGCTTGAAAAGGCTGCCCTCGCTCTCGATATCCGCAGTGCCGTTGACTGTGAGGTTGATATCCTCCTTTGGCAGTGTTGATGCAAAAATTGTGCCTGCAAGTGTGGCAACGCCGGCAAGAATCATAAACACAATCAGAATCATCGAAACTATTCTGCCGATTTTGCCCACTGTGTTGATTGTTTTTATTGATTTGTTTTCCATAACAATTCTCCTTACGTAAATTATTTAACGCTTATCGTTAATTGGAGTATAGCACAATAATTTATGTTTGTCAACACTTTTTTAACGTTTTTCGTTAATTTTTTTATTTTGCAAAGAAACAGGAGCGACATCATGCCGCTCCTTAAAATAAAACTAAATCTTTTTCGTAATGGTTAAAATGTTTTTATTATTTTCGTATTTGTACTCAACTTCGTCCATATTCTTCTTTACAAGGTAGATACCGAGTCCGCCGATTTGTCTATCCTGAGCGGATAAAGTTATATCCGGGTCGGGCTTTTTAAGCGGATCGTACGGTACGCCGTTATCCTCAAATGTGATTGAGATATAGCCGTCCTGCTCGTCGACAGTGATAGAAGCCTTACCTTCCCTGCCCTTATAGGCATAGTTTGCGATATTTACAAATATCTCCTCTACGGCAAGGTCGAGATGCATTTTAGTTCTCTCTGAGCAGTCGTGCTTATCGAGGTAAGAATCAACAAATTCGATTACGCGCTGCATATTCTGACCTTTAGCGTCAACGGTAAGAGTATTACTCTCTTCCCTGCCCTTAAATTCAAGGCAAAGCATTGTAAGGTCGTCAAACTGCGGTGCGCCGTCAACAAATTCGTCAACCCTTTGTCTTACAATTTTAAGCATATCTTCGGGCGAGCCGTCCTTCTTTTCGTTAATGGCGCTAATCATTCTGTCCACGCCGAACATCTTATTATCAGCATTGGTAGCTTCGGGCACGCCGTCGGTATAAATGAAAATCTTGTCGCCCTTTTCAAGGTCGATTTCAAAGTCCTTATACTCTATGTCCTGCATTGCGCCGACAACAAGTCCGTGAGGCGATTTAAACAGCTCACACGAGCCGTCCTTTCGGCATACCACCGCGTCGTCGTGGCCCGCGTTAACGGCTGTCAGCTTACCCGTAGTAAGGTCGAGAACGCCGAGCCATACAGTAATGAACATATCCGCTTCGTTACGCTTACAAATACCCTGATTAATTACGCTCAGAGCCTTTGCAGGCGACTGTGTCATATGCATTCTGTCGATTATAAGGATGTTAGTTACCATCATAAACAATGCCGCCGGAATACCCTTATCCGAAACATCGCCTATAACAATAGCAAGTCTGTTATCGTCTATAAGGAAGAAGTTATAAAAGTCGCCGCCGACCTCTTTTGCAGGTTCCATAGACGCAAAAATATCAAAGTCGCTTCTGTCGGGGAACGCAGGGAAATTATTAGGAATAGAGCTTTCCTGAATAGTTTTTGCAGCAGAAAGCTCGGCGCCTATACGCTCCTTCTCCGCGGTAAACTTAGTAAGGTTTTCGATATAGCTAATCATATCCGCTTCCATCTTATCGATAGATTGTGCAAGACTAGATATCTCGTCCATCTTACTTATTTCTCCGAGCGGCTCTTTTGCAATAGTGTTTTCCTTAGCAAAACGCGTAGCTTCGTCAGATACAGCCCTGATTGGAGTTACAAAGAACTTTTTAATAAAATACGCAAGGAAAGCAGACGCCACTAAAGCAAGCAGAATAGCAGAAGCGCCTATCTTTAACAAGAACGGAACAGCTCCCCTTTTAAGCTCCTTCATAGGTCGCTGAACACATAATAAAGCAGTAACCTCGCCCTTGGAATTCTCTATAGGCACAAGCGTTGTGATATGAGGGTGATACTTACCGAGGTTTCTCGTTCTGTATATAGTTTCATACTTTTCATTATCAGACTCATAGTTATTGCTATATAGTTTTTCATACTTCTGAGCGTACTCCTCGTTAGTGGTTTCGCGCTCATAGCCGAGCTCCCACGGTACATACTCGCTATCGTCAACCTCGTTATTAACGGAGTTAAAAACGGATACAAAATGGCCGTAATCGCTCTGGTCAACAGCAATAACATAAACAAGCGATACCCATGCCTTCTGGCAGTAAACATCAAGATATTTAGCGCTTTGCTCATATTCCTCGTCCTTACCTTCTTTAAGGTAACGCTCAATGCTGTCGCCGTTTACAAGCGCAGCAGCCGTTTCGGCAATATGATAAGTAGATGTTGAGTATGCTTTTTTATAAGTTCTTGTAAAAGTCGCAAAGCCTATTACGCTAACAATAACGCTGAATAAAAGCAGCAAAATAACAATAGCGCTGATTATGTTAAACGCAAGGCTGGTGCGAAAATCATAGTTTTTTTTCATACAAAAAGCCCGTCATTTCTTAAGCTTTAATTAATAGTAAAGTTTGTCGATTTTTGGAACATTTTCAATTAAGTATTGTTTACACCAGTCAATAAGCGCCTTTTGATTTTCGTTATCGCCCTTATATCGCTTAATAGTTCTTCTGAGAACACGGGTATAGCAGATTATATCGCACATTCTCTGGAAGTTCTCGATAAACTCGTCGCTTTCGCCGTCAAAATAGTACTTAACGGTTGAATCCCAGAAGGTCTGGCACTGCTCAGCTGTGATACCGAGGAAGGTAGGGCAGTTGGTTTTATCAACGCAGCTAAAGCCGACATATGCAGCATAAATAGCGGCGAATTCAAAAATCGGATGTCCCATTGACAGTGTATCCATGTCAATAAGGAGGTTCTCTCCGTTCTGGCGCATAATGTTCTTAATATGATAGTCGCCGTGGAGCATATTATTAGTTTCGGGGATTTCGGAGAACGCCTTTACAAGAAGCTTAGCAGTCTCTTCCGGAAGATGCGGCGCGCAATATTCTGCCCATCCGTCAGCCTCTTTCTTCTTGCTCGGAAGCTCGCCGTCTTTAAGCATAGTTGAATGGATTGTCTTAAGGATTTCAACGCTCTCTTTAGCAAGCTCGTCAGCGTCTGCGCCCTCCTGGAGAAGGTTAGCAAAGGATTTAGCGTCGAGCAGCTCGAAAACAGAGCCGTAAAGGTCGCCTACCTGTACTACATCGTAAGGAATAGCGGTAGGAATACCCATAACAAACGCTTTTCTTGCAAGCTCGCGCTCGTTATGAATTTCTGCAAGCGCGTTAGGATTTTTATAAACCTTAACGATTGTATCGGGGTCGGTGCGGTAAACAATACCGTTAGCGCCCTCGCCGATAACTTCGCAGCCCTCAACCTCAATCTTTCTGTAAGCCTTTGAAATGTCCATCATTTCAACAAAGCCGGTCATATCAAAAATCTCATAAACCTCGCTGTTGCAGTTAATGATACAGGTTGTAGGATTAAGCTTTTTAAGACGCAGTACAACGCGAAGCCCTGCGCTCGATATGTACTCAAGCTCGGAAGCGTCGAGCACAAGCTCGCCCTTAAAATCGCCGATTGCGTCAATTATTTCCTTTTCTACGTCCGCTGAGTTAGACGAATCAATTCTTCCGCTAAGATGTACGGTGAAAACACCGTTATCGATATTAGTTTTAATCATAGCCATTCTCCTATTCAAAATTATCAAAGATTTTGTGGAAAATCTTTTTATATTCCTCGTATGCTTCACAGCCCTCAAGGTCTGATGTATATTCAATAACCGTTTCGTGATACCAACGCTGTTGTTGCGGGTCTGTTTCGTTAAACCTGTTAAAAATAGCATCGCCGAGTTCTAAATAACCGCGGTAAAGCGACCTGATGTTCGACAGCTTGTCGCCTACCCAAAGGATTTTTACATTAATATCGTCTGAGTTTTTAAGCACCTCAAGCGATTCTTCCTTACGGATTTTCCACGAATCGCTCTTAGACATCTCAGGTCTTTTATCCTCGGTTTCGTGCTCAACGAGCATCGCAACACGCTCGCCGAAATTCTCTAAAAGGTCCTCGTAAGTTGTGTCCGTGTCCTCTATAGTATCGTGAAGCACAGCAGCTGCCAGAACCTCGGGGTCGTTAGTCATAGTGCCGACGATTGTAGCGTCCTCCAGCGGATGGAGAATATACAGTCCGCCGTCCTTGCGAAGCTGTCCTCTATGCGCCTCAAGAGCGAAGTGAACCGCTCTTTCAAAAATTTCGTTCTTCAATTCTATCACCTCTGATAATACAATAAATCTATTATATAAAATTATAAATAATATTTCAATAAAAATAATAAAAAATAACCGAAAAAGCGTTCCCGCAGGTCACTTTCCCGGTTATTATAGGCATTAGAGATTTGAACCCAGTAAGCCTTAAATTGCATATTTCACGCCCCTTTTTCCGCTTTTTGTCTTACCATACGACAGTATGCTTGCGCCAAAAAACGAAAAAATGAACGCAAACTATGCAATTTAAGGTGCTTCGCAGTTTTGCCCTGTTCATTTTTTACAAAGACAAGGCAAAGCGATGAAGCAAGGCTGGCGCCTTACAAGGCGATTTAACGCAGTATTTGTGAAAAAGGGACGGTCAAAACCTTACTTGGTTCGAAT
>JAFSTE010000028.1 GCA_017450645.1 Eubacterium sp. | reverse complement strand
GGATAACAAGGTTTAAATCGTCCGCTTTCGCCCACCTTGGCGATTAAAAATCGCCCGAATACGCGAGTATGCGAACAATTTTATAATCACCAATCTGAACAAAATCAGACGATTTAAACTGCTTTGCACCTCATTTTTAATAATTTTGTGCAAGAACAAGGCATAAATAATAACCAAGGCTGGCGCCTTGGTTATTTATTTTAACGCAGTTATTGTGCAAAAGGATAAGAACTGAGGCTTATTATCCTTTAGTACAGGTGGGCTTGGTAACTCCTTTTTTAAAAGCTGACGTCTGTTGCTACTCCATAGTGGTCGGACACATAGCCGGTATCAATATTATCAAGGACTCTGTAATTGCTGCCCTTGGCGCTTGTAAAAATAAAGTCTATAGGCTTGTCGCCCGTATTTGTATAGCCCCAGTCCTGCCAGGTTGCCTGCTGCTTTGAGGGGTCTGTAGTGTCGTTTAAAACAGCCGTCAAAGCTTTGTAAGCAGCGCCGTCGCTCGTCTGGTTAAAATCGCCTGTTAAAACTACTCGTGAATCGGGGTACTTCGCGGTCAGCTCGTTAATCTTATCTGCAATCAGCTTTGCGCCGTACTCCATAGCCTCCTCGCTCGAATTATCAAGGTGAGTGTTTAAAAACGCAATAGTTTTACCCGCAGGCTTTTCCTTAAGCACAGCGTATGTGCAAATTCGGTTGCAACCAGCCTCCTGCTTCTCGCCGTTTTCGTCGGTGTAGGTAAAACGGCTCTCTTTTTCAGGAGTTTGCGACAACCAGAAGGTTTCGGTTTCAACGGCGTCGAACCTGTCTTTGAGCCAGAAAATGCCGTTCATTTCGCTTGTGTTTTCGTCGCCGTCGCCGCCGCGTTTAACGGCATAGCTTTCGTAATTCGGCATTTGCTCCTCTATAGCCTTAAGCCATTCAGAATTAAGCTCCTGCGTACCGATTAGGGCGGGCGAAACGCTGTTCATATAGTTAATAAATCTGACTGCGCGCACGCTGCCCGCGGTATCGTCAAACGGCGTTCCCCACGGCGCAGCAGTGTTAAAGGTCACAACCGTAAAGGCTGAGCCGTCAGCCTTTTTCAGCGTACTGCTCTCGCTAACAGAGGTAAGCGCACACGACACCGCTATAATCGCGCAAAGAACAGCCGAGAGCGAAAGCGCAAGCTTAGGCTTATTATCAACTGTTAAGAAATGAAGTAAAAACTCGCAGAAATATATCGCAAGAGTTACATAAAAGCCTACCTTGACCGCGCCGCCGTTTAAGCACACCGAAAGTGAAAGCGCGCCGAAAACCGCAGTATTTATAAAGCTGAAAACAAAGTTTCTTTTCGTGCCGTTTTTCGTGGAGGAAAAGAGCGAATTAATTATAACAGCAAGCGAAAGCACTATAACGAGCACCATCGAAAGCACCGCAAACAGATAGTCGCTGCTCCACGCGCTTATATCAAAGCCGTGGTTTACGATACTCATAATAAAGCCGATTAGCGACACATTTTTGTGTCCCGCCCTGTACATCGGCAGGCACATCGACAAAAGCGGCGTAAAGAACAGTATAAGCCGTATTATAAGAAGCGGCGTTGCTATCGTTGACGCCTTAATTGTATTTGCAAAGCGCTTTAACTTAGCGACCTGCCTTTCGGACTCAGCTGCGTCCTCGTCGAGCCTTTCGTCGAGCTTATAGTACAGTAAATCGACTCCGCAGTGCGGACAGTTTTGTTTTAGATAAAACGGGCTGATTTTTTCGTGACATTTAGGACATTTATTATTCACTCAAATCACCTCCCGACACCTGCTTTGAAAGCTCGCCGCGTCTTTGTTTTAAATCGGCGCGGATTGTTCTGAGCTTACTTCCCGTAAGGTCGTACCAGAAATACGGAATAATTGTAAGCATACCGAGCAGATACGGAACGAAGCTGAAGAACGCCCAAATCCAAAAGTCCGTATGTTCGCCCTTAACCGTTGTCTGCACGCCGTTTGTTGTCGTATACGCAAGACCGATTATCGGCAGCACCGCGGTAGCAACCGAGGTTGAAACCGAGCCGGTAAGCTTGCTTACAAAAGTGAGCACGGAAAATGAAACGCCCTCGTTTCTTTCACCCGTTTTCCACTCCATATAATCTATTGTATCGCCTATCATTTCGGTAGGGATAACCATATTTACCGTATCAAAGAAACTGAGTATAATATTTCTTATCATTAAAACGGGTACGATAACCGCAATCCTGTCGTAATACCTGAAGCCGATTATAAACACAACCGTTGCAACTATAAAGCGCGTGATTGCGCTTAAAAATACAATCTGTCTGTTATCAAAACGCTTTTTAAGCTTAGGTATAATCAGATAGGTTACCCAACCCATAATTGTACCCGGAAGTCCGAGCAGAAGCATAAGCGAATTAAGGTTAATAACTTCGGCAAAATAATAGGTCTGGAACACGCCCGCAAGTCCGCCGAGCGTGCCGATAATATTACCGCACACTATCAAAAGCAGGGGCTTATTTTTAAGCATAACCTTAAAGCCCTCGATAACGCTCGGCTCCTTAACCGACTGAACGACGCGCTCCCTGCAGAATATACCCGCAAGCGAAAACAGCGCCATACCGAAGGTGGCGGCTATTACCGACATAAGGCAAAATACCTGAGGCAGCGAAAGGGCAATTTTTTCGTTATTGCTTAAATCCATAAGGATAACAAGCATTGTAATCGAAAGCCCGCCGATAATTCCCGACAAAAATCTTGCGCTTGAAATGCACCTCGTTCTGTCCGCAGGGTTTGGCGAAATAGCGGCACTCATACCCCAAAACGGAATATCGCCGATAGTATAAAAGAACTCCCATATAAAGTACGATATGTACATATAGATTATCTTTATTACCGTTTTTTTAGTGTCCGCCAGAATGAGCGGACCCGAAAAAAGCAATATGGTAGCCACCGCAAGCGGAAGCGGTACGAACAGCAGGTACGGACGGAGCTTTCCGTAGCGCGTTCTTGTTTTATCCACGACCGCGCCCATTAGAGGGTCGTTAACGGTGTCCCATATACCTAAAAACAGTATCATAGTAGATACCGCTGCAGGCGGGATTTCAAAAACCTTAGTGAAAAACAACGACAAATATCCGCCCGCTACAAGGTTGTAGCCGAACACCTGACCGCTGTTAGCAAAACCGTAGGCAAGCGTTTCTTTAGGGCTTACATATCGTCTGTCTTTTTTAGTATCCATAGTTACCTCGTTATTTGTTAAACATCGAAAGGTATCTTTCTTTATCGTTCATTTTAGATAAGCGTTTGTACTTTTTGTACTGAGAGTGCTCGGCTTTATTCATTTTATAGTCGAACGCTCTTTTGCTCACCTTTTCAAAAAGCTCTGTAGCAAGGGTGCAGGATTTTTCGTCACAGTCCGCGGTTATCGCGATAATCAGCATACCGTTATCGGGCAGCTCAAGCATATCTGCGCTTACATCAACGCTTGCAATCCAGAACAGCATCGACTTTGCAATCTCGTCGCCGTTGTCGGAATGGGTGTGAGTAAACTCGTGTCCGACCCTGCCGTCCTTTATATACGCGGTCTCGCGGTAGTCGTACAAATCCCACGCGGCATAATTTTCGAAGGCGGAATTAACCGCGTTGCCGCTATACTCTTTGTCGCCATCAAGGCTTGTGCAAAGCAGGTGCGCCCTCTTTGTGCCTTTAGGCAGAGCAATATTTTGTCCCTTTGCGATAAGGGCTTTTTTATTTTTATCTACCTTAAACCTAATGCCGAAAGTGAACACATTTTCGTTTGCGAGCTCGGCAGGGATTGACATATTGCATATCGGCAAAAGCGCCTTGTTTTTATCGCTGTTTTTAGAGTACGCATCTGTGTTGCCATTAAGCTCAAGCGGCGTCTGAGTATCGCTCTCGCCCGAATCACGCTTTATATTGAGCGCAAAGGACTTAACGCCGTATTTTGAAATATCGAAGCTAAGCGTAGAGCCTTTAAAGGCAGCCGAGCTAATAGTATTTTCGCTCGCATAAACCTCGTTAGCGGCGTTAATTTCAGCGCCGATACTAAACTCAACGCCGTTTTGATCGGCATTATTAATCTCGTTAAAGCGAAGGATAATATCGTCAGAATTTTCCGCCTTTTTCATAGCGCGAAGCACAACATTTTCGCTTGACAGACAGCCGAATGAAACACTGCTGCCGAGCCTTCCGCCGTGCTTTGAAACTATAAACGCAGCCATTTTCTGGTGAAAATTCTTAGCAAGACGGTTTGTCTTTGCAAAGTCGTTTTCGCCGTGCGCAGTAATGGCAAAGCCGTAGCGGTTAAGCCCCAAATCCATCATAGACTGCATAGAGTCGATACGGTAATTGCGCTTTGGCGTATGCAAAACAGTCAGGCGCAGCGTGTTGTCGCTGTACTTATCCCAGCTGTATTTCGAGTCGCTGATAATCGACACTCCGCCGAGGTCCGCCCACTTCTGAGCAGGGACTTCGTACAGTTTTTCGGTTCTGTTAGAGCGTTTAATTGCGCCGAGCCCGAGGTCGAAAGCAGCGTATTTATTCTCGTTACTTAATACGAATTCCTGCTTTGCGATTGTAGCAAGCTCGTGCCACATAATCTCGTTTTGAAATTCAACCACTTCGCCGCTTTCACTAAGCGAAATAACAGTAGAAAGCCTGCTCTTATTATACTCATATTCGAGCCTTACGCTCGCCCTGACAGGTCCGCTCTCGAGCACCTCGCTCTTAACGAATTTCGGATAATGCGGCGTGCCCAAAGCGGCGTTATTCGGTATCTCCCACGCGGGCCATTCGGTGCTGCCCTCGTAGTCGTAAAGCGCAAGCCTTACCGGCGCTTTAAGAAGCTCATTATCCGTATTTTTATCAATAACCGAGCTTACCCAGCCGTCGTCAATTTTTACTTTAAAGTTGCCGTTTTCAAGGCTGTTTTCCGTAACAGAAAGGGCACTGCTTGCTTTCTCGCTGCCCTCGCAGATGTCAAACACCTTATAACCGAGCGGCTCCATATCTGCAATAAAGATTAAGCCGTCTTTTGTTTTCTGGCACGGCGCGGTATTACCGCAGTCGTCCTTTGCAACATAGCTGTCCGCGTTAAAGTCGCCGATAACCTCAACAACATCGCGGCGCTTATATTCGCAGGGATTATTAACAACTACCGCCCTGCCCTCGCTCCACGAGGTGTCGAGGCGGTCTGCGATATACTTGCCCGCTGCTTCGTATTCACTGATTAGCTGATTAATGCTAAGCGCGTAGTCGTTCCAAACGCGTCTGTACGCCCTTTGTACCGAGGTGCCGGTAATGTCGTCGTGGAACTGGTGGCGGATAATCCTTTTACAACAGGTTTCAAGCGTTTTTTTAGGATATTCACGACCGAGTATATAGGCGCAAACGGCGCTTTTTTCCGCCATATCGGCAAGCTCCTCGCCCTTTCTGTTCCAGCGCTTAGAAATTGCACGTGAAACATAGCTGCCTACCGCGTGGGTGCTCATTACAAGCTCATTTTTCCATACGGGCAGCTTATCCTTAACGCTGTCGGGCAGACTGTCGACCGCGTTGAACAGCTCGTCGGGAGTCGAGGACAAGACCTCTATATCCGACTTTCCGTTTTGTTTTATCTCGTTTTCGAGCACTCTTACGGACTGCTCCTTAGGTGCACCGCCCCTGTCGCCCGTACCGTGATAAATCGCGGTCATATCAAGGTCAAAGGCTTCGTTATCCTTAAGCTTCTTTTTGATAACGTCAAATTCTCTAATCTTTTTAAAGGTGTAAACATAGGGCTGCATTTTGATTGAAGCGTAAATGTAATTGCCGTCAACGCCGTACCACTTGCCTATATCAAACGGCTCGCCGTACGCTCCGCCCCAGGCAAGCTTTTGCGTGGAAAAACCCTTCAGCTCCGCGTGGCGCGCAATACTCGGCAGCGCGTAGCCGAAGCCGAAACAGTCGGGCAAAAAGATGTCCGCGCTCGTCTTGCCGAACCTGCTTTTAAAGTAGTTGTTACCGTAGAGGAAATTCCTGAACAGCGCTTCGGGCGACGGCACATTAACATCGCCGTTTTCGTACGCGGAACCCGTTACATTCCACCTGCCCTCTTCTACCTTTTTTCTTACGCAGGCAAAAAGCTGAGGATAGTACTCCTCCATAAGCTCGTAGCGATACGCTCCCTCGAAATTAAATTTATAGGAGGGGTATTTTTCAAAGAGCTTCATATTATCAACTATGGTGTTATATATGTACTCCCTTACAGTTGTTTCAAAATCCCAGCTCCAGATTGTATCAAGATGTGCCGTAGCTACTGTAAAAACTTTTTTAGCCATTTTTTACTCCCCTTGCATATTCGTGCAGCTCGTTTTCAGTAAGGCTTGCGGTGAGCGCCCCCGCCTTTGTAACGCAGTTGCCGCCCGTAATATTGCCAAACAAAATACATTCCTCAAACTCATAATCGTTAAACACTCCGTACGCAAAGCCCGCAAGAAACGCGTCGCCCGCGCCCGTTGAGTCCACATTTTTAAATGTATCGAGGCTTTTTATAAAAAACTGTCTGCCGTTTTCTACGCCTATACAGCCGTCCTTGTCGAGCTTTATAATCGGCTTTTTAAAGAATTTTCCGAGAACCTCGAGCGCCGCGTCGGGCGTGTTTGTACCGGTAATTTTAAGCGCTTCTTTTCTGTTCGGCGTATAGTAGTCCGCTATTTTCAGGTACTCGCGGTACTTATCGATAGACAGCTCGTCGTCCCAACCCGTATCGAGTATTAAAATCGTGCCCTCGTCGTGCAGCCTTTTGTACGCTTCTAAAAAACCGCAGGGCTGCATAAGCGTAACCTTAGAGCCGCGAGCAAAGTTATAAAAGCGCTCAACCGCCCCGTCGTCGGGCAGAATTCCGCCCTTTCCGTAAGTTATAAAGCTGCGGTCATTTTCTAAAATAATCGCCGAGGTGATATTAACGGGTATTTCGTCGCCGCTGTAAAGATTAAGCGGCGTAACATTATTCTTTTTAAACTCCTCTTTAGCAAAAGCCGAGAACATATCCGCGCCAAGCTCCGTTGCGAGCTTAACGGGTACGCCGAGCCTGCTAAGATTAATAAGCGTAGCGGGCAACCCGCCGCCGAGGCGAAGCTCAAAGCCCTTCGAGTACACCTCTTCGCCGACATCGGGAATACGCTCAACGCCGGTATAAAGCAGGTCGATATTAGTTAAGCCTGCGCCTGCAATAAAGGACATTATTTCCACCCCTTTGTGTATTTATGATTAAGCTCGAGATACTGAGAAACAAGCTGTTTTGCAAGCGAATAAGAATTCACGAGCGGGTGAAGCGTCAGTGCTTCTACAGCCGTCTGTACGGATTTTTCGCGGATAGCCTTTGATGCAAGGCGCTCATATATTTTTACGCGTCTTATTAGTTCAAGATGCTGCTCGTCAACGCTATCAAAGCGGTGCGGCGTTACTCCGTCTTTAGAAACATCGCAGGTTATTTCAACAATATCGTCGTCGCGCAAGCCGCTTATAGCGCCGTCGTTGGCGGTACAAAGCACCATACTGTCGGTGCTGCCGCTTTGCTGAATTTCTATAAACTTAAGCGCAACGCCGGCATAACCGCCGCTGTCCTTTTGGTTAATATCAAACTTCCAGCTGCTTTCGCGCTTTACGCCCGTTTCGCTCGCCATATAGTTATTTTCTCTCTCGCCGTATCGGCGCTCGAAAATGCTGAGCGCCTTATCGAAATCGGCCTCAATATCAATATCCTTTAGCTCGTCTGTCATTTTACGGTTAATTTCGAGTATCTGCTCGCCGCGCGTTTCTTTTGCTGCAAGGATATTAGATAGCGCTTTTTCGCGGTAGTAGAAATAATACAAATACTCGTTTAAAATACAGCCGCGTTCGCGCAAAAGCTGCTTTTCAAAATAGCGCATATCGGTTTGTTTATACGCGTTATCATTTTCGATTAAATCGGGCACAATGTTCTTACCGTCAAGAATTATCGACTCAAAATACGACAGGTGATTAAGCCCGTAAACCTCGGCGCGCATTGAGCCTTCAGGCACTCCGTACAGCTTTTCAAAGGAGTGCACCATACCCGACGGCGCGTCGCAGATGCCGTAGGTAAAATCGTAGCCCATATCCCTTAAAGTCTGGCTTACAACGCCCGCGGGGTTGGTAAAATTAAACACCTTACACTCGGGTTTTGCGTAGAGCTTTATAAGCTCGCAATACTCTGAGAGCGCGTTTACGCTGCGTATCGCAAACGAAAAGCCCGCAGCGCCCGTAGTTTCCTGACCGAGCACACCGAGATTAAGGGCAATCCTTTCGTCCCTTACGCGCATTTCGTCGTTACCCTCGCGGATAGTGGTGATAACATAGTCGGCGCCGCTTACAGCCTCTTTAGCGTCAGTAGTCAGCACAAAATCCAGCTTCGGATTTATCTTAAGCGCGGTCACCTTAGCCATCCTGCCGTAGATATTAAGCTTTGATTCGTCATTATCCATAAAAGCGAGCGCAGAAATGCCGAGCTCCTCAGAACGCTGAGCAAGGCTTTTTGCAAGAAACAGCGAGCGAACGCCGCCACCGCCGATAACCGCAATCTTTTTCAAACAAACTCCCCCCCTTGTACTGTTACACATTTAATATATCACACCCCCGCCAAAAATCATAGGCTTTTATTCATAACAGTTAACAAAAACGGGTAGTTTTTGTGCAGGTTGTTGGCTTTTTGTAAATATTTTTGTGATACTTACACAACTTAAATTACTAACACATAGCTGCCATTGCGCATATGTCAGTAATATGTTATATTAAAATAGCAGAAAAAAATTATACTAAAATAATTTTAAGGAGAGATTTTGTGAAAAAGACCGTTTCGTTTATGTTGGCACTGATTATTATGATAAGTGCTTGTTCCGTATCGTGCTTTAGCGCTCTTGCAAGCACTATAGTTAGTTCTGACGGATATCGCTACGAAAGCAATAACAGCTTAACTAAATCAGAATGGATTTATGACCTTGTATTAACATCGGGCGAGATTAATACTTCAATAAGCGGTATAGCTAATCCGTTTTCCGATGTTAATGAACTGAATTATTACTACAATGCTGTTTTAATTGCATATGACAAAGGTATAATTGAGCCGGATGAAAGCGGCATGTTTAACGGCGACGAAAGTGTTACAATAGAGTACGCTGTACACACCCTTAATTCTGTTTTGTCATTTGATTTAAACAATGAAAAAGAAGAAAACGGAAAGTATCCTTATAGTTTTGAATCTCCCGAAAGCTACACATACACCGATGATATTCAGGTAGCTATTGAACAGAAATGGGTTGAAGAGTCATATCAAGACAACTACTACATCCAAAACATTCTTTTTGACGATAATTATAATGATTATGACGCAAAGGGATTATTAGATGTTTATAAGGATTATCTTTCGCTTATTAACATAGATGACTCTGATACAAAATGGGAACTTACAGACGACCCCGAAATAAAGCATTTTGACATAAGCGATTTCAGCTACGACCCTATTGACACTTACAGCAATCACGAATTGCTTCGCCCTAAAAAAGACAATATCGAATTAAATGCCGACGACTTGTTCACTGTAAAAAACGGCAAAGACTATTATGCCTATAAAGTGGTTTCGGCATACGATACAGACGAACAGGCGAGCGAATATCATGTTTGTCCTGTTGTTGATTCTGCCGACTACGCTAAAATATTCGTAAAATCCACAACAAACCATACCGTAACCTCGGATCAGCTTGAGTATATTCCGACGGAGTATGCTGAACAGCTTAACACTCAGATAAGTGAAAACAATGGATTAAAGCAACTTAATTTCACAGTCCCCATAGATAAATCACGTATCCATTTCGACGTAAAATTCAGCGGCGTAACTATTAAAAGAGTTACTGACGGTGAGGATTATTCTACAGCAATTTCGTTCAAATCTATCGTGGCGGTAAACGGAGAGCTTAAAGATGTTTCGGAACACGGAAAATTTGAAGTTTGCAAAATGGCTTTTTCTGACGGACTGGAAGGTGCCGAATTTGAAATCAGCCCCCATATTGATGTTGAAGGGTCAGGAAACATTAGCTTCGTTAATGTTTTGGAATATGAGTTAATTATAAAAAACGGAGAAATTACTAAAGGAAAAAAGCCAAAAGTCGTCACCACCGCCGATAATTCTTTTACAGGGGATTTTAAATATAACCTCAATGGAGAATTAGGTGTTGAAATCTCGTTATCAGGAAAATACAGTTGCCTTGAATTTGGTGTTAGTAATGATTGCGGATATAGACTGATTAGTGATATCAGAGCGTATGACGACGGCGAGGAACCTAAAATCTGTGAAGAGTATGTTCAATATCTTTACGGCGAATTCAGTCTGGAATTAAACAACAAGGAGTTTTTCAAATATAGATACTCCGATTTTGATAATTCTCCGTATTCCAAAGAAAATCATTACGAAACCGACTCAAAAGGCAACAGAAAAGCAGTAGACAAGTGCACACGAGGAGTAGATTATTACGAAGAATTAAACCTGGGTGATAACAAAGAAAGCTTATATTATAGTTTCTTACACAAGAGTAAACAGCTTCCTACTAATCAAAAACTTTACATTCGATACAAAGAATATAGTGAATCTTCAAAAGACGAATTCTATTATTTTGATATTGAAAACGATGGAATTGTAAGCCTATTTGCCGAGCTTCCTTATCACTCAAACGCTTGCAATGGTTGCAGATACAATATTCAGTTCTGTGAATTAAACCACAAAAAGCATGAAGCGGTTTTGATTCAAAATGTTAATATGTTGCAAGCAAATGATAAATGGACATCCTCAAATATGTATTTAAAAAAAGGCCGCTATTATATACTGCTCAACCATGAATGTGCCTCTAAATTTTTAGATTTTTCTCATGATTTTCACATCCCGGCAAAATTTACTTTTTTGATTAATTACGAACAAAGAGGCGCAAACGATAATTCAACCGAATTTGAGCACAACGACGATTTTGAAAATGCAAATATCTTTGACCCGAATTCATACGTTAAAGGTAATTTTTTGACGACTATTCAATTCGACAATGAAGATAATTATTATCTTATGGACAGGGATGTTTACAGTCTTAATATCGATGAGCCGTCCAAATTAAGCCTTGACGTATTACGAAACAGTGATAATCGTTTTCAACTGTCTGTATACAGAAAAACCGACAAAGGTTATACTTTTATTAAGAAAATTGAATCGGAAGAAATCGAAAACAACAAAGGCAATATTAATTTAGATGACTGTTATTTTGAGTCGGGAACATATTATTTTGTGTTGGATTCTCACAACGCAGATTCGATGTGCGGAGAATTATATGACTACAAAACATATAGAATATATGATAAAGAGCCGCTATTAACCAACGGATTAGAGCATTCTATAAAAAATGATTATTACATAATGACAAACACTTTGACGCCCATTGTTGATAAAAGCTGCGAAGTTGAAAGCAACAATTCAATAACAGATGCAAATCAGCTTGAAATAGGAACAGATGTAAAAGGTCTTTTGTTTAACCACGCATCTGCTAAAGAGTTCAAGGCAATGGAATCATTGTTTGTCGGAGAAAACTGGTATTACAACGACGAATATGACGAATATGACCTTGATATTGATGTTTTCAAACTGCCTGAAATGGATAACGGTATTCTGAATGCAAAAATAAGCAAGTTCAAGAATTACTCAACCGACTATGCGCATATAGCCGTTATTGCCGAAAACGCTGACGGTTCATTTTTGCAGTGCGGAAAAGCCGAAAGTGCTTACAATTCTGACGAGCTTAATGTTATTGTTAACAGCTCAGTTCAGTACTATCTGGTTTTATGGGGCGGGTCAGAATATTATTACGGAGAAGATACTGATAACATTGGATACGTTCTGAAAACATCGCACACTCCCCACGCCGATGTTGAAAGTGAGTTTAACGGTACAATGGGAACCGCCGATACAGTTTGTTCAGTCAATTCGTCGACGATTTGCTCCGTTGTATCATATCCCACAAGTGATGATTATTACGAGGATACCGATGTTTTCAAGGTTACGCCGAATAAAGCAACTGAATTAAAAATCAAAGTTTCGCCGTATAATGTGTATAATTGCAGTGACTGTATTAAGGACGTATATTTATCCTGCAAAGTATTCGATAAAAACGGTAACGAAATCTATTCAGATTACACGCAAGCAGGAACAACTATAAGCGTACCTGTAAGTGCGGGAACATATTATGTATACATATACAACTATACTAACTTAGAATGTACAGACCATTATGAATTCTACACGCTCAGTATTCGCTCAGACGGCGAACACGCTCTTGAAGTCACATCATATACAGCGCCTACCTGTACCGAGCCAGGAAGCAGGTTATACAAGTGCACGCAATGTTCCTACACAGATACCGAAACAATTCCCGCGCTTGGACATGATTACAAAGGAGTTGTAACAAATCCAACCTGCACTCAGCAAGGTTATACAACATATACCTGTACGCGTTGCCGGGACAGTTATATTGCCGAGCGTGTTAATCCGCACGGCCATAAGTATATAATCAGTTCGGTTAATTGGAACACTCTTGACACCTCGACCGGTAAAGTTGAAGCTGATTTTTATTGCTCCTATAATGCATCGCATACAAAGACCGAAACTGTTCAGTCAGAGTACAAAGCAGTACAAAGCCAAGGAGAAAACCAGGCGGAGTTAACGCGTTATACGGTTAAATCAAACGACTTTGAGGATTCTATAACCGTTAAGACCAAAGAGCCGTTAGCCCATTCGCATATACCGGGTGAACCTAAAATAGAGAACAAAGTACCCGCTACCTGTTCTGCAGAAGGTTCATACGATGAAGTAGTTTATTGCACAACCTGCGGTAAGGTTTTATCGTCCGAAACAAAAACCATTAATAAATTACCGCACAAAGAAGTTATTGATAAAGCAATACCGGCAACCTGCACAAAAAGCGGTAAAACCGAAGGCTCTCACTGTTCTGTATGCGGCAAAATCATTATTAAACAAATAAGCATTAAAGCAACGGGTCATAAAATTGTAAAAGACAAGGCTGTTGCTCCTACTTTTACAAGACCGGGCAAAACAGAAGGCTCTCATTGCTCTGTATGCAAAGAAGTATTAGTAAAACAAAAAACACTAAAGAAGCTTGGTAAACCTAAGCTAAAAAGGTTAGTAGCCGGAAAAATAACGCTTACAGTATACTGGAAAAACGTCAAAAATGTCGGCGGTTATCAGATTAATTACTGCAAGAATAAGAGTTTCCAAAACAGTAAAGTCGTTACTATTAAAGGTGAAAAACCAAAAAAGAAAAAAATTAAAGGCGTTTCTCCTAAGAGAAAATACTATGTCCGAATACGCGCATACAAATGGATAAACGGAAAAAGATATTACTCTAAATGGAGTGCTGTAAAAACAGTAACAACCAAGCGATAAAAACTTTTCTTGTACAGACAAAATCAGCCGATAAGACTTGTGTCTTATCGGCTGGTTTTCTATTCATAGGGTTTTCGGTTTTATATGGTGATGATTTTGGCTGATTGTATGCTATGTCACTGATACCGAGGTAACGCAATACCTCAAAGAGCGTTTTCGTAAATTAAAATCAGCTTAACTGCAAAGGTGCCAAGGTCAATTCCTATATAATAGTTCATATTTTCTGCCTTTATCATTTACAGTCCGACCAATTATTATCCAGCTTCTTAAATCGCTGTCATTAGTAATCTTTTTTTAAAGATTAGCTATTGTGTTTTTAACGATTTCGTCTGCGTCAAAGCCTTCGACATCCAGCATTTCGGCTTTAATCAGCGTGGCGTTCGGGATGCCCAGATAATTCACTGCAAGGTCTTTTATGTAGCCGAAGCTGTAGTCCGCAATATACGGGCCGCCTGCGGTTGTTACATAGATTACTTCGTCCGCCTTGCACAAACCGTGCGGCACGCCGTTTGAATCATATTCAAAAACGATACCATTAACAAATATATTTTCGATATACAGCTTAAGAAGCGACGGGAACGATAAGTCCCAGTACGGTGCGGAAAATACGATTTTATCCGCTTTAGCAAACTGCTTTGAAAGGTCAAACATACCGTCTGAATAATCTCCCGCTTCAATCAGCCTCGTCCTCTTTTCAAGTCGCTCTTCCGACAGCGGCATAAGCTCCTTTTCAGGCAGGTAAACCTCGGTATTTTCACCGCCGATTTTATCAAGCACCGCCCTTGCGATTTTATCGGTTCGTGAGTCTTCGCGAACGCAGCTGTTAACATAAAGTACCATAATTTCGCTGTTTTCCTTTACATTTATACCTCTATTAATTCATACTCTCTTGAACCTACGCCAAGCTCTGCAGCAGCTTCAATCGTATGAATACCGTGTCTGCTTTCCACCCTTTTAATAAAACGCTCTTTGCCGGGGTCGTCGCAGGCGTACACCTTATCAATACAAGCCTGGTCGATTGCGACGGGGTCAAGCGATACGAGTATTCCCATATCCTCTAAACACGGGTCTTCGGCAACCGCACAGCAGTCGCAGTCAACTGACATATTCTTCATTACATTAACAAAAACAATATTGCCCTTGAAATAGTCTGCAACAGCCCAGGCAGCGTCCGCCATCGCTTCAAGGAATTCGTCCTGAGAGCAGATATTATCCCACAAGCCGACCTGAGTCGACTGTTTGCCGCCCGAGTGGATATACGCCTTTCCGTCGGAGGAAGCGCATCCGATTGACAGCTGCTTGAGCGCGCCGCCGTAACCGCCCATAGGATGCCCTTTAAAATGAGAGAGAACAAGCATCGAGTCATAGTTAGCCATATTCTTACCGACCAGGTCCTTTTTGATAACTTTTCCGTTTGGAATTGCAAGCTCAATATCGGGGCCCTCTGCGTCCATAAGGTCAACATTAAAATACTGTTCCCAGCCGTGCTTTTTTATAAGCTCTTTGTGCTTTTCGGTAGTGTTCCTTGCGCCGTCGTAAGCGGTGTTACACTCAACAACAGTGCCGCCGACGCTTTCGATAACGGGCTTCCAGAATTCAGGTTTAAGGAAGTTCTGGTTCCCCTCCTCGCCGGAGTGCAACTTTACGGCAACATTTCCCTCAAGCTCTTTTTCTGCAAGGCGGTACATTTCAAGAACCTTTTGGGGTGATATTTCTTTTGTAAAATAAACTTTTGGTTTCATATTCTTTCCTCCGAAATCGTTTTTATCTTGGCAAATTACGATTAGTCTGTAAGTTCAATATAGTAAGGGCAGATGTTTTCAAAGTGCCCGTCCTTCATCTTAAACCCGTTTGGAATAACTCCGAGCTGAACAAATCCGAGCCGCTCATATAAATGCCTTGCGTGGATGTTGCTTTCAACTACGGCATTGAATTGCATAATCTTAAAGCCGAGGCGTTTTGCATTCTCAAGGCAGTCAAGCACAAGCTTTTCGCCGATGTGCCGACCTCTGCAAGAGGAGCTAACGGCATAGCTCGCGTTGGCGATATGCCCGCATCTGCCGATGTTATTCGGGTGCAAAATGTATAAGCCGACAACCTTACCGTTATCGTCCGCCACACCGCAGTAACTCTGTATGGAAAAGAACTCCGCCCCCGTTTTTTCGTTAAGTAATTCCTCCTGAGGAAATGCGATGCCGTCCTCGACAACCTCGTTCCAGATTTTTATCATTTCCGTTAAGTCGTTTTTGTTATACTCTCTTATTATCAAATCGCTCACCTCCGCAAACTTGATTTGTCTTCACTGAAACGCGTTAGAAAAGCAAGGGGCTAATGCCCCCGATGCTTTTCTTTTCGCTTTTGCCGCTTCAGGTCAAAAAGTCGCTGTTTTTCGGCTTCTTTCTGTTCTCGGCTCTGCTGCTTGCGCTCGGCTTTCATTGCTTCGCGCTGCAACTGTAACGCCTGCTGAGATTTAGTACCGATACCGGTATGCTTCATCTGTTTTGCCGCATTGCGTTTTTATCTTTGTCGTTTATATAATCAAGCCCGCAGGCTGATTAACTGATTTAATTACAAAATCTGCAATCCTTTATTCAGGCAGGTTTACAACGCGCCTGCCTTTTTCATTATACCACAACAAAAAACCGAACTCAAGCGAGTCCGGTTTTAATTATTTTTCAAGCAAAACTGCGTGCGCGATGCCGGGGATGGGTTGGCCTTGCTTTGTAGAAGTCGGGCTCATAAGCGCGCCCGTCGCGACGAACAAAACGCGCTTAAGTTCCCCTGAGCGCATACGCTTAATGATGTGCGAACACAGCACTGACGCGCTGCAGCCGCAACCCGAGCCGCCCGAGTTTACGTCCTGCTTCTTCAGGTCAAAAATCATTAGCCCGCAGTCGTTATGCACGCTCTGAATGTTTTTATTGTACTCAATATCAAGCAGCTCGTGCAACAGCTCGGTACCCGTATAGCCCAAATCGCCCGTAAGAATAAGGTCGTAATCCTCAGCAACCGTACCCGTATCGGTCAAAAAATCGTTTATAGTCCTCGCCGCAGCAGGTGCCATTGTCAAGGTTAGACGATATTTTTGTGCAATTCGTCATATTTTGTCATAATAATTTATGCTATTTGCATAGTTTTGGAAAAATTTTCCACTTGACAGTGTATCATTGTGATGATATAGTTAAAGTGTAACATCACAATGATACAGAGGTGTTTTTATGAGCAATTTAACAATTTATCATGGTTCTGACCATATAATAGAAAAACCGGATATTAACAAAGGTAAAAAGTATAATGATTATGGTCAGGGCTTCTACTGCACCGAAGATTTGGAACTCGCAAAGGAATGGGCTTGCAAAACAGGTCAAGAGGGATTTGTAAACGAATATGAACTTAATACTGCCGATTTAGCGATTCTTAATCTGAACTCAAACGGTTATACTATTTTAAACTGGATTGCGTTATTGTTGAAATACAGAACATTTACGCTTGATAACGAAATCCAAAGAGAAGCAAGAGATTATATTATTAATAACTTCTCCATAGACACAACGAATTATGATATTATTATTGGCTATCGTGCCGATGACTCATATTTCTCATTCGCAGAGTCGTTTATCAGTAATACCCTTCCCCTCAGTACACTAAATAAAGCATTACGCCTTGGAAATCTTGGAGAGCAGGTTGCGTTAGTTTCGGAAAAAGCATTTAATAACATCTCTTTCAATAATTCTGAAATGGTTGATAAAAAGATATACTATTCTAAATTCACTAAAAGAGATTTAAAAGCAAGAGAAGATTACAAACAATACAGAAATTCACTCGTTCACGGGCAAATTAGCATTACTGATGAAATATTTGTACTTGATATTATCAGGCAGGAGATGAAGAACGATGATCCACGCATACAGCGAATTATATCTAAATGATGCACAAAAAACGCTCGCAACAATGTTTGACTATATAGTATATGATTGCGAATACAATATTGACTGGTTTGCAGATTTATTTGTAAAATCGGGTTATGCAAGACAATTTGGAAGAGGTAATCCCGCTATTATCTCAGGAATGTCCGGAGTTGAACTAGCAAACAGAGTAATTGAATACGCTTATAACAACCCTATCTACATTCCTGCTACACAGCCTATAGACAGAACTCCTGAATATTGGGCAGGATGGACACTTGCAGATTATCAGTGGTATAGCTGTTACAGTTTTTATCATATTTTTGATCGAATCAAAATGTCCGAAATAACAGATATGTATGGCATTTATCATGAAATGGATATTTTCCAATTCCGTGAAACAATGGATTCCCTGATGGATATTCATTTTAAAGAAACTAATTTGAAAAAAATCAGAGCGGCAAACGGAATCTCACAAAGAGAACTTTCTGCCCTTTCAGGAGTCAGCCTTCGTTCCATTCAAATGTATGAACAACGCAAAAACAATATCGACAGAGCTGAAGGGCGAATACTATACAGGCTATCCACAGCATTAGGGTGTCAAATTGAAGACCTATTAGAACAACCGAATAAATAGAAATAATTTATAAAAGTCGAAAAAGGAGTATAGTTATGGCAATAGTACAAGTGGCACTTGATGTTCCAGACGATATATACCGAGAATTCTTAAATGGTACTATTGAAATAATGGGATTGGCAAAAGACCATAACCATCGTATTAGAAAACACATTCCATCAATTATACAAGCAGGAAAAGACGGAACAAAAACAGCAATTGAGGTCATTAAAGAACATAAAGGCACAGCTATTTTAGTCGGAGGATTATTAGCTATTGGTATTGGTGCCACAACAACTATAGCGGTATTAAAACAAGAGAAGAATAAAAAACAAAATAAAATAATTATTACAGCACTCAACAATTATATTGAAAAAGCAAAGAGTGGTAATATCAGTGCAGATGTTATTAATGAGTTAATATGTGTTCTTAACGAAAACAATACAGATAACATTAATATTAACATAGACGAAAAACAATTATTTGATTTAGTTAACTGTATTTACCATTACACATTATCTTTAGCTAAGGCAAATAATTATAATGTAAAACTATCATTGCCTAAAAAGCATGAAAACAGCATAATAAATCTAACTGAGTACTTAAATGCTCAAAAAAGCATAATTGACAATGCTTCTTAGATAGTATTGTAAAGAATGAGGAGTTGCGTAGATGCAACTCCTCACTTTATTTCCTGTTCAAGATTTTTGAAGGTATCTGTATCAAAGAATTCTGTAATGGTGATGTCCAGACCGTCACAGATTTTCTTGATGGTGGTGATACCCGGATTTTTACTTTGTTTGTAAATGATTGACTTAATCGTGGTATAGGGTATGCCCGATATGGTAGCCAGCTTGCAATAAGTAATCTTTCTTTCATAGCATAGCTCTGCGATTCTTTGCTTTGTTGCTTCTGCAATAGTCAAATTAATCACTCCTATCAAAATTATGATAGCAATTTCAATAGGAGTTCGCAGACTATATATTATACTTATTACGATATATAGTCTTTTCTGCCCTTTGCTACACACAGGGAAATAAACAGCTGCGGCGACATATCTAACCCTGCCGCCTTGATGGCTTCCTTGATTTCCGCTTCCGCCTCGTCGGGCGTTGTGTGATATTCCTTCGCCACCAGTTGCAGCATCCTTTTATAATTCATATTCTCACCTCCTTCAGCACAATAGTATAATATATAGTCTATCATAATTTGTCGAATTATGTGAGATAAAAAGAATTTTTGCAGATAACTAAAAAGAGGAGGGCTTCCCCTCCTCCAAAATACAATTATTCAAGTAATAATCTTGCTCTTTCCTGAACCTTTTTTTCAAGATATTTCAATCGTCCATCAGGCAAGTTATAGCGTGGATGCTTTTTGAATTTGAAATTCAGCAAACCTCTTAATTTATCCTTGTGCGCCTTTGTTAAAACTGCTTTTGCGTCGCCAATATAGTCATCATAAACGCAAGGTAGCAAGGTGTCCGCATACTGTGAAAGCTTCTCATAGCTTTCCAAGTCATCTCTGCCAGCAAAGTTGAACAGGGAGTTACCGTGGTCAAACAGCGGCGCAGGCGAGCTGTTCGGTACGGAGCGTATGCTTGAGGCGCTGAACAGCAATCCGAATGTCGAGCCCGAACAAATACTAAAGAACGTAAGGACGTATGTTGATGAATTTGTCAAAGATGCAGAACAGTTCGACGATTTGACCATGCTTTGCGTGGAATACAGAGGCAGTACAAATTGACGGTTTTAAAAAACTCCTCATCCATTAGGGTGGGCAACTAAGGGATTTGACAGCCTCAAAAAACATCTTTTTGCGTAATACTGCGTTAAAAATGCTCGGAATAAACAAATTATTCCTGTGCTTTTTGCCTTGTTTTACACAAAAATCTGATATTTTGAGGTGCATAGCAATTTTGAGATAGGAATTTTTTGTTATAACAATGAATAAACAAGGGTTAAGGCTGACGCCTTAACCCTTGTTTTGAAGCCGTTATAGCGGAAAATAACATTTTAAAATCTGTTAAATCCCTTAGTTGCCCACCCTTTTGGATGGGGAGTTTTTGGTGTTTTTTGTTTTCATTTTTGCATAATCAGTTTTTCTTACCCTGCGGTCCAACGTATTCTGAACTGCCAAAGGCAAGAATAAGCTGGAACAGGTTCGGAAGCAAAATCAATCCGATAGCAAATCCCGTACCCTTTCCGTATGCTTTTGCCATACGAAGGTTAAGGATAATGCCGTAAACAATATTGACAATC